>CAXBCH010000020.1:0-83244 GCA_963974125.1 uncultured Haliea sp.
GAGCCGGCTAACGCCACCTGCCTGTTCAGACTCATTTATGGATTGGAAAATACTCACGACGGAGCCAAAGAACATGATGCAAGTCAATATCAGCTAGCTCAATTTTCGAGTAAACCAGTATTCTTTCGAAAGGGTTGAAATCCCGCACCAAACTGGCGCACTGATGTAGTTGCTTGGTGCATACGCAGGTCTTGCACCTCTATGGAGCGCCACCGTCTCTTTTTTCCTCTGCTGACAAATTGTATCCAACAGACATGAGGGCGGAGTTCGCATGACGCAGTTCGTACGCAATGCTAAGGCTCAGCACCGTACGCATGGCGATGATAGCACCCAATAGGAATAGTCCATCGCGTGTTGGGATATGTATAGATGCGAGTATGTCCGCTGCGATCAGGAACTCCAGTGCCAACACTAGATGTTGTGCGAACTGCAGGCGTGCCCGTTCTATTATTTCCCTGAGCTGACGCCTATAAAGGGAACGGGCAAGATTGACTACTGCCGCTGCCGCGGCACCAATAATAATAATGGCACCGATCGACTCAAGGATATTCGTTGCGATATGCAGTACCGAGATCAACACGATTCACCAGTCTGTAGGAGTTGTCGTAATGATATTAATGGTGCTTGTACCAGCCAACACCCTTTATGTCATTCCAGGAATTCGTGCGATGACAGAGAAAACACTGGGATACAGCGGCATGTTCAACGCCAGCCACCTTCTTGGATACCATTTCGAAATGCCCCATGTAGTGGCTCGGTGGCGCCTGATGACACTGCGCGCACTCCGTGGATGTCGGGGAGGGATGACGGAAATTCGTTAAGCGCCATGTGAGCGTCGTGTGGCAATTAACGCACTCCTTGCCAAAGAGGGTCCGATGCGAATCCTGATTGGCGTGACAGCTGAAGCAAACCAGCGTCGACTCTGGAGGATTGGAATGAAAGAAAACCGAACCCAGCCCCATCGTTGGTTCCTGACTCGATGTGTCGGCCGCTTTTGCAATCTTCACCAACACAGTATGGTCCATTAGCATCGGTCTTGCATCGAGACCCTGGTGTTCTACATGACACCCACCGCAGCTTTTTATGCTGGCATGAAAAGCGGTTGATTGAGTGTTGAGCAGGGGCTCGTTATCGGCGTGGCAAGTAATACAGCTGGTTGCATCCGGCCCTTTTATCCGTGTATGGCAGGCCGAACAGTCATGCTCCAGAAATCTGTGCGCACGGGAAAGTGCGCCAGGTATAGCCATGCGTTGCAGGGCCACCACATCTATAGAGGCGAAGGGCTCCTCGGCGGGATGGTATCGGGACACATATGCAACTGCGCTCAATACAAGGATCAAAACAGCGGCAATGGGAATTAGTCGCCCCACTTTCACGAGAACCACCGCAAGCCGAAGTGGATGCCAGACCAGATGTGCAATGTCAGCAAAGTATAAAGAACGAATGCGATGGTTATATGGAACTTTAGCCACCACTTGAAAGCAGTCCTAAACATCGAATGTGTCTTGATCGCGTACTCCACGTTCGCAATGGCATCCGCAAGCGCTAGCGCCCGAAGTGCGGCGCTGGCTTCTTGGCTGCCGTCACGCAACATAATGCTGCTTGCTATCCAGCGGCGAAAAAAGCCTGCCATTGGACGCACTATGGATACCTGATCCGGGACACCTGAAAGCTCACTAGCCACATGGCGATAGGCTATTTCGAGCTGGGTCAGCATCTCCTTTTTCTCATGAATGGTGTCGGAAAATTTGGTGAGCATATACCGTCCGACAAAACCGCTGAGGACTACCACCAACGTCATTGCGGTTAGCGAGATACCCAATGGGCTGTTAAATTTGTGGCCGCTATGGAGTATTACGAGAATCGGCCCCGCTACTCCGGCATATATGTGCCAGGAGAGCAAGGTTCGCATCGATACAAACTGTGTAACCCACTCCTTGAGTGGTTTGATGCGCTTTATAATCAGGTAAACCAGGGGGACGAGCATCAGTGTCGCACCCGACACCCCTAGCACTCCGCCACTTAAACTGCCAGCGAATCTTGGTGAGCGATGGAAGAGAAACCCGAGCCAAAGGATTAGCATCAGGGCCACCAGGCCTGTGATGATAACGCGTTCTCTCTCCTTCATGCTTTCACCGAAATATTTTCCGTCGTCTTGGCCTGGCAGGCCAGGATCATGTTATTTTCCTTATCACCAGGCTCGAGACCATCTTCGATCGCCATCGTTACCTTTCCTTTGAGCAAATGAACTCGGCAGACTCCGCAAATGCCCTCACGACAGGAATAATCGATATCTACACCGACATCTTCGGCTACATCAAGTACTGTTCTCTCTGGTGCAATGGATCCCGCCTTGTCTGAATCGACGAACGCTACCGTAGGCAGGCCCGACGTGAGATCGTGAGTGGCCAGTGGTGGGTGGCTTGTGGCAATTTTTTCAGACTTACCAAGGGCTGGTCCAAACGCTTCGGTTTTGATGCGCTCTATAGGGACCCCAATATCCACCAAAATCTTGCGCGTCGATTCCATCATGGGCACCGGACCGCAGATATGGACATAGCGGGAGGAGATGTCCGGTACAGACTCTACAATGAGATCCTTTGTGATGCGGCCTCTAGGCCCATCCCAGAGAGTGTTTTCGGTAATGGATACCGTGATAACAACTCTTAGATTCGCGTGTCGACGGTGTAGGTAATCTAGTTCCTCTTTAAAAATGATATGGTCGGGTGATTTACAGCCGTAAATCAGGAAAATCTCTCCAGACCAGCTACGATCCAGGAGATAGCGTAAAACACTCATCAGTGGCGTAATTCCCACGCCAGCTGCGATCAGAAGGATGCATTTACATTCACGCCCCGTAAAAACGAAAGAACCCGCTGGTCCGGACAGTTCCACCAGGTCTCCTTCTTGTACGTCCGAATGCAGATGTCCTGAAATCAGTCCACCAGCAACATTCTTCACAGTGATTTCAACGTAATCCTGCTGTGTCGGTGATGACGCAATGGTGTAACCGCGCCGCGCGGTCTTATTATTGATAGACGCGGTGACCGTTATAAATTGCCCGGGTAAGTAATCAAACGGCAGCCGGCCACCGAGTGGGTTGATAAAACGAAAAGTTTTGACGTCCGGTGTTTCGCTAAATATCCGTCCCACGCGCAGTTGTCCAGCCCACTTTTTCTTGCTTGCCTGAGAGGCGGCGCCAGTGGTAGCAGGCGCTCCCGTTAGCATGTCCTCGTGAACTTGCGGTTGCACGGCGTGGACGCTATCCGCGTCCCCCACCCCGGTAAGGCTTTGTAGTAACTGGGAAGCGCGTTGCATTTTGCCGAAATATAGCCACAGCATCGCTGAGACTGACACAAATAGACCAACCATGACCGAAAAGTGGAACCAGGACACGCCGAAAAGGCCGGGGACCTCCTCCCGTGCGCTCGCATTCAGGTTCATTTCTGCTCTAAACCAGTTCAATGCTATATCCTGCGGTGTGTCCCTCTCGGCAATCGCACGTTGAGTGGCGACGCCGCTTCTCAATATGGCCGTCCCCTCCTCGAGCATCCGCAAAGCTTGCTGCATCGCTGACAGATCCCCGGAACGTCGCGCAATAACCAATTGATCATGACCCTCCGATGTCATTCCCATTCCGCTTTGAATTCGATCCTGGGCAGCGGCCTGAAGCTCATCCTGTTTTTCAGGTGTGAGCTCTGGAAGCTCCATGAGCGACGGGTAGAGTGCCTTTGGGGGCAGTTGAAACATTCCTTCCATCATGCCGCCCATGCTCTGCATCATGTCCCCAGCGCTGGGCTGGACCGGGGTGTCCGGTTGAAGCGTCGCATCAGGGTCCGGGTGGTGTTTCAAGTGATCTTCTGCTGCAGGCTGCGCTTGGCTCAGACTGGCAAGGAAGCACCAGATCATGATCAGGCACGCGGCCACCAGATGCCGCAGACGCAATAGCTGCGCGCGATGACAGAAAGTTGCAATGGACTTTGTTCCAACAAGAGCATCAATGCCAGCCGCGCCATGTAGCATCCATTCGTCGTGCCGAGCGTCCTCCGCCGGACAGGCAGCGGGGGGCCTAGTATAAAATACTATATTCACTGCGTGATTCGATTGCATTGGTTTCAGTCCTTGTCGCGCACACTGCTGACCAGCCATGAGGTGATATCGATTGCATGGCTGGAGTGTGGGATCGTCTTTACCCAGCCGGCGCAGTTCGAGCAGATACCCCTGTCCGCGCATTAATTGAACCCTCCGCTCAAGAGGCGGATTTCCGCCGCGTTCTCGACACGCTCCAGAATGGCGAGCAAGTTGCGAAAGGTACGCGGCGCAGTACATTCCGGTTGTCATGCAGGTGTCGCCGCAGGCATCGGGCTATCTTCTTTATATAAATAATGCGCCACTTGGACAAGGACACTCCGGAATCTTCGTTGTCGTCAGCACCACCGAAGGCAACCATTCTTATTCTGTGACCATATTCGCTCTCAGAGTGCGTGTGTTGGTGAAGATCATAGGCCAGGTCTTTGGATTGCAAGGGATTGCAGCACCCGAATCTCATTAGGGCGCCGACCAGGACTTTAGGTTTTCGCGCGGTCGGGCTGAACCGGGCCTGTCCACGCTTAACCTCACCAATGATCATGTCAGCCCTGACGCGTGGAGCGCCTAAACCAGTATCGAGCTGGAAACGGGCTTCCCCGACCAATTTGTGCCACTTGCGGACACTGATTTCCCCGCCGGCATGGGGAAACCGAAACGCGTGCATGTCCAGATCGCTGAGGGTGCGAACTTTACCGCCTTTGGCGGTTTCCATGAGCGAATATTCCTTCACGCAAAAATTGCCGTTGATTTGCGGATAGGCTTTGACTAGTGCAACAGAGGTATCCAACGCTTACTCCAGTTCGATGATCCGTCCCTTGTCAGGGCAGGTAGCGGTCCAATTCAGTGTACGGGTAATATGGTCGGCGAATGCACGCCTGGCCTCAGCCTCGCCGTGTATGATAAAAGTGTGGCGTGGTGCTTCGGCTCCCCACAGCCAATCGGTGAGTTCAGCTTGGTCCGCATGGGCGGAGAGGCCATCGATGGCTGCCACCTGTGCCTCCACCGTCACTTCTTGACCGAGTATCTCGACTTTCCTGGCACCCGCTCGTAGTTCGGCCCCCAAGGTACTGGGCGCCTGATAACCGATGGTCAGTATAGTATTGCGTGCGTCCGGGAGATAATGCGTCAAGTGATGCAAGATGCGACCACCCGTAGCCATGCCACTGGCGGCGATAATGATCTTGGCGCCGGTATGGGAGAAGATCTGTTTGGAGTCTTGTATTTTGCTGGTATAGCGGGCGCGACCGCACATCTGTTCGCATTCGTCGCTGTTTAGACGGTGGGCCTCTGGGTAGCGGCAGAACACTTTAGTGGCATTGATAGCCATAGGGCTGTCGAGAAACACCGGGAGATTAGGTATCCGGCCTGCATTGGTAGCTTTGGTCAGCAAGTGCAGGAGACTTTGCGCCCGGCCCACCGCGAAAGCCGGTATCAGCACGGTGCCTCCTCTGTTAGCGGTCTCATTGACTAGGTGCTCTAGAACCAGGGGGGGGTTGGTCGGGGGGTGCTGTCGCGTGCCGTAGGTGGATTCCACCAGCAGGTAGTCGGCGCCGGCAAAGGGTTGGGGGGGCTGCATGATGGGATCCCCGGGACGCCCCAAATCGCCTGAGAAACAAATGCGTCGATTGTCGACCTGCAGATAGAGGCTGGCGGCACCAAGAATATGGCCGGCAGGGAGAAATTGTGCGCTCACACCGTGAGAGACAGGGAAGGATTTGTGCAACGGCTGTGGCTGAAAGAGCTTCAGCGTTTTCTCCGTATCCTCTACGCTATATAGAGGTTCGTGATCCGGTGTGCTTAGCCCGTGTCGTTGGAGATAGGTGAAATGCTCATTTTGCAGTCTAGCGGACTCCGGCAGGAGGATGCCGCAAAATTCAGCGGTGGCCGAGGTCGTATAAATCGGGCCTTGGTAGCCTTTGGCCACCAACGCTGGCAGAAAGCCGCTATGATCGATATGTGCATGGGTAACTAGGACCGCATCCAATGCACTCGGGGAGAACGGTAGGGCTTCCCGATTGGAGGTTGAGGCTTTAGGCCCGCCCTGAAACAGCCCACAATCTACCAGAAACCTGTGGTCCCCCCGCTCCAGCAGCAAGCGTGAACCCGTGATGGTGTCGGCCGCCCCCAAAAAAGTGATCTTCATCGTCTCACGCTACCTTTCTCGCTAGCTGCGCGCAGTGCTCCCCGTAAAAAACCACCACGCTTCCGAGTCGCTATGGTCCGACTCTTAGTGGGTTGGCGTTATCATTTTTCGCCAGTCGGGAATGAATCGAGGGGTCTTCCGCACGTAGTGTCGCCACTGCTCCCCGAACTCAGCCTCGGCAGCTTTCTCCTCGTTTTTGGCGAGGCGCACGTACATGTAAACAAGCACGGGGTACATGGCGAGGGTCAGCAGCGTTGGCCATTGGAACAAAAAGCCGGTCATGATCAGGATAAAGCCAAGATATTGCGGGTGCTGCATCCGGGCATAGAGACCTTGTGTGGCCAGTATTTTTGCCTTTTGGGCAGAGTAGAGTTCCTGCCAGCCTTTGGCAATCAACCAGAAGCCTCCACCGATCAGCACGAAGCTAAGCAGGTGGAAGGGGCCAAAATGCGGGTTGGCTTCCCAGCCGAATATCATCTCCAGCAAGTGGCCGGCATCGTGGGACAGCCAGTCAATTCCCGGAAAACGACTCTGCAACCAGCCCGACAGCAGGTAGATGGTAAGCGGAAAACCGTACATCTCCGCAAATAATGCGACAAGGAATGCGCTGAATGCGCTGAAGCTGCGCCAGTCCGCGCGGGTTTTCGGCTTGAAAAAACTCAATGCAAAGAAAATGAAAATCGCCGAATTGACAATCACCAGGCCCCACAAGCCGTAGGCCTGCATGCTTTCATGATTCATGGCTTGTTTTCCCCATCGTCCTCGGTCATTTTGCCGAATAATCGATCCAGCGATTTACCCTCGCGATAGATAACGAGAAGCATCAACGGACACAAAATCAGTAGCAGATAAAGCGCCATGCCCCATAAATGGGCTCTGTGCTCCTGCAGGAGAAGCAGTGCGGCAAAAGCGGTGAAACCACAGAAAACAAACCAATATCGCCAAGCAACGGGCTTGTTCGGCTTTTTCTTTTGGGAGCTATTTCTCTGTTGTGATTTCTGGTTCACTTTGGCACCTGTGTTCGGCATGCGGGAGCAAGGGCATGACGCTTCAGCCCCTATTTCCGGGTATGGTTGGGTGTGCCGTGACAACTCCAGGGCTCATGCCTGGCATTCTCCTTGACGTTCTGATCGACGAACCGATAATAGTCTTCTTTGAAGTGCGTCCACCAGTCATGCCTGGCCTGGATACCGTGCTTGGTCATAATTTCTTCCACGCCGTCAATACACAATCGGGATGCGTCGTAGGAAAAATCGAGCCTGGCGGACTGCTGATCAAAAGTAACGGCATCCAGACCGTATAGTTGGTCAATCTCCGCAAGGACTGCGTTCAGTTTCGCGGTATCAATCGGCCTCAAAAGTACGAGGTGACGGTGCACGAGGTTGACTTCAGATACACCTAACCGATGTGCTTTGTGTTTCATCGCCTCGACTCCCACTACTCTCAATAATTAGCCTGCACCACGCGCTCGCTGCAGATGCCTATGACACATAACCTTACATGTGGCCCATTTTCATGGATTTCTTCGATTCCATCTGATGATCTTTCATCTGGTCCATCATCATCTGCATCATGTTCATACGCTTGTTCATCATACCCATGCAGGTTTCCATGTTATTCGGCTCCATCTTCATGCCTTCCATACTTTCTATGCCCTCCTTTTTCTCCAAACCTGTCATATCTCCCATGTCTCCGTGCATCGCTTGCATTCCTCTCTGCATGGCAGTCATGTGCTCCTGCATCAATTGTAGGCGTTTCTCAGGGTCCTGTTCTTGTTGAATTCGGTCCATCAGAGCCTGCATTTCCCGCATATGGTCTTGCATATCCGTCATTCCCTGATCTTGCATTTCCATGGGGTTGTCTTGCAATGTATCGCTGTGCTGGTCATTCTGGGCGAAAGCTGGCGCGGCAAGGATGGCGGCGAGGGTGAGTGCTCGGGTTAAGTATTTCATGGTTATCTCCTGAGTTTAATTACGAGGGGACTATTCCCGTCTGGTTTACCGTTGGTGACCTGGCCGGAAACTACGGCCGGTCATTCGGTTTTTTTCGGCCCTCTTCCAGCCCACGGCGATAGGCCTCGTCCGCATCCTGGTGTTGATGTTCGCCGTGACCTTTCTCTCCGTGACCGTGCCCGCCGTGGCCCTTGTGCATAAAGAGGTGCATCAGTGGGCACAGCAAGATAATCAGAAAGGGGAGATACGGGAGGACATGAGCGCCGTGTTCCATAAAGAGAAAATAGAGTGCGGCGCCAATCAGTGTGAGCGTTGCCAGACCGTGAAGGCTGGTCCAGTATCCGGGTTTGCTTGCCATTGGGCATCTCCTGTGCCGCCCGTTAAGCGGCGCTGTTAAATTAGTGCCAGGTTATTTATCCACATTCAGTTTCACCCGCTTGAGGCGCAGTGAGTTGCCGATCACTGACAGGGAGCTGGTGGTCATGGCGATGACTCCGATCATGGGGTGCAGCAGGCCCACCGCGGCAATGGGGATGGCCGCCAGATTGTAGAACCAGGCCCAGAACAGGTTTTCGACGATCTTGCGGAAGGTGGCGCGGGACAGGCGAATGGCCTCCACCACCTTTGAGAGCTCGCCTTTCACCAAGGTGACATCCGCCGCTTCAATGGCGACATCAGCGCCGGCGCCGATGGCGATACCCACATTGGCCTGTTTCAGCGCTGGGGCGTCGTTGATGCCGTCACCAACCATCGCTACCAGCTGGCCATACTTTTCCTGCAGCTTCTTGATGGCGTCTACCTTGCCTTCCGGCAGGACACCCGCCAGCACCTCATCGATACCGACCTGACTCGCCACGTGGCGCGCGGTGCGCTCGTTGTCACCGGTGATCATGACGGTGTGAATACCCAGCTCATGAAGCGCGGCAATGGCGGCTTTCGAATCTTCCTTGATGGTGTCGGCCACAGCGACAATGCCGGCGGCACGATCGCCGGCGGCCACCAGCATGGCGGTCTTGCCTTCGTTTTCCAATCGAACCATCGCCTCCTCGAGGTCGCCCAGCTCGATGTTCGCTTCGTTGAGGAGCCGGCGGCTGCCGACGCGAATGAGCTGGCCGTCGACCCGGCCTTCCACGCCGCGCGCGGTAATGGCCCGGAAGTCGGTCACAGTAGGAATTTCCTGGTCCTTTTCCCGAGCGCCGGTCACGATGGCCTGGCCCAGGGGATGCTCTGAGCCGGCTTCCACCGACGCCGCAAATCTGAGTACATCACTCTCGTTAAAGTCAGCGGCGGCAATGACATCGGTGAGGGCGGGTTCGCCTTTGGTGATGGTGCCGGTCTTGTCGAGGACCACCGCCTTGATGTCCTTGAGAGACTGAATGGCTTCGCCCGATCGGATCAGCACACCGATCTCGGCGCCCAGCCCCGAACCCACCATGATGGCGGTGGGGGTGGCAAGCCCCAAGGCGCAAGGGCAGGCAATCACCAGTACCGCCACCGCCGACAGGATGCCCGCCATCAGCGGTGATATTGTCGGGTCGACCCAGGGTAGAAAGCCGGCCCCCCAGTAGAGGATGGGGCGCAGTGCATCAGCAAACAGCAACCACGCCACCAGGCTCGCCAGGCTGATCAGGATTACAGCCGGGACGAACTTTGCAGTCACCTTGTCGGCGAATTCCTGGATGGGCACCTTGGAGCCCTGAGCCTGCTCCACCAGTCGAATGACCTGGGACAGGAAGGTGTCGGCGCCCACCCGGGTGGCGCGCACCTGGAGCATGCCTTCATTGTTGATGGTGGCGCCGATCACCGCGTCGCCGGGCCCTTTCTCCACCGGAACGGACTCGCCAGTGGCAATGGATTCATCCAGATGGCTGTTACCCTCGACGATCTCGCCGTCAGTGGGTACCTTGGCGCCGGGCCGGACCACCATGATGTCCCCCACCTGGAGCTCTGCCACCGGTACTTCCACTTCCTGCCCATCCCGCAACACAGCTGCTGTTTTTGCGCCCAGTTTGAGGAGCTTTTTGATCGCCTGCGACGCCCGCCCCTTGGCCCGGGTTTCCAGGTACCGGCCCAGCATATGGAAGGTCATGATGGTGGCAGCCATCTCGATAAAGGAGGTCATGGGGTAGACAAAACCCACCAGCCCGATCAGATAGGGAGGCAAACTCCCCATGGAGATGAGGACATCCATATTGGCGGTGCGGTTGGTGAGGGAACGCCAGGACGAGCGGTGGGTAGCCCAACCACCTTTAAGGAACACCACCGGAAAGGCGAGCAGAGCAACCAGGATCAGATAACCAGGCACCGGCACCCATAGCATGTGGACCATCATCAGTACCATGATCAGGGTCGCGGGTATGGCGGCGAACCACAGGCGCTTCCATGCCTGTTCAAGATAGCGTTCATCGACCGCCGCGTCCGCTTCCGAATCCCGTTGCTCTCGGTTTTCGCTGACGCCTGCCACCTCGTAACCCGCTCGCTCAATAGCTTCTTTGATCGTCTCCGCGCCCGCCTTTTCCGGATCAAAAAGAACCGTCACCTTGTGATTGGCGATATTGGTGGAAATATCGGTAATACCGGCGAGGCGCTTGACGGAACTGGAGACAAGCCCGGCACAGTGATCGCTGCCCATGCCCGGTACCAAAAGCTGGATCGATCCACTATCCCCTGACGGATCGCGGGCATGTGACTGCGGTGAAAGTGACTGTTTATCCATGGCAGCTTCTCCGATTCCCTTTTGCTGTCTGTTCACGATGAGGTGGCATCGCAAAATTCTTCAATCAGATGACAGATCATGTCTCCGGTTGGTGCTCGGTCCGGTTTCTGACTCCAGGTTTCGACCGCGTTGAGCATGCGCTGCCGCAATCGTGCGGTGTCCTGAAAGCTTTTTTCGTTCTCCTCCAGTCGCTGCTGGATCAGCCGTCTAGCCAGCGGACAAGGGGAGTCGCCGTGTTCGGCGGTACGGAGGATCTCGCCAATATCATCTACCGAGAACCCCAATTGTCTGGCGCTCAGGATGAAACCCAGTAGGCGCCTGTCCTTCGGGCTATATTCCTTGTAACCGTTGGAAGGGCTCTTCGCCGGCTGCAGGAATCCAATACGCGTGTAGTAACGCACGGTATCCCCGGTCACGCCAAGCGTCTTGGCCAATTCATTGACGCGCATGCAACACATCCCCTCCGGCGAACGTCTCTCATGATGCTAGCTGCAGATCTCCAGTCAGACCATGATCTGTGTTAAGTCGCCAGGCAATAGACCCGCCTTTCAATGCTTTTGCCCCACAAGATAGACCTGTGTCCAGGACACAGGTCAAGTCCGTGCTTGAGCTATCGAGGTACTGCAATATCCTGCTTTGTGGCTATCATCCGTCCTCGCCTCGTTCCACCAGGGCTGGCGCCGTAAACAACCGTCAACTGGGGTTGTGATTTCAACTTTCTCTAGCATCACAAAACCTCAAGCTATTCCCGCTCATCATAGAAGGGACCCCTTTCTGCAGCATGACGCATCGATTACAAAGATGTAATCTTTTGGTAATCTTCCTGTTGTCTCTACTTTCTTATAATTGGCAACGAAAAGGCTCTATTCGTGACTGATGCCGAGGGGATAAGCGTAAAACAGGTGGAGATTGATCTATCGTCAAGCCCAACGACGATTCGGCACAGCTAAGGGTGCGGTTAGGTGATCTGGAATATGCGTGGTGTAGTTCTACTGACAATGTCGCTGTTGTGGCAGGTCTCTGCCGCTGCGGCGCCCACGTGTTGCTCTATGCGCGAGGACGCGGGCAGTCTGGTCTCGATTTACCAGGACGCTGCAAAACACCTCGCTCACGAGGTAAAAGGTCATGCCGACGACGAGCACCAAAGCAGGGGGAATTGCTGTGGTACCGAGATATCAGGAAGTGGTTGCCTCATGCCGGGTTGTGCCTTACCCATACAGTTGGTAACCCCGACCATGATCGCACGAGGTGCTTCGAGCATTCGTTCTACCGGCATCGCTTTTTATCCCGTCGTCTATCCCCGGGCGCCGGTTTTCCCACTTCTAAGGCCTCCCATCGCCTGATTTCACGGGCGCAATCCGTTCTAAATCCCGTTAAGGAAGCGCTGAACAACCAATGATTTCCGTCGCGCAGAGATTAAATTGGTGATTTCTGGTCATACATCCCCCAGTTTCGGGCTTCTTCTCGCCTCGCTGCCGGGTAATTCCCGTGCAGCGGGCGTACTAACCCTATGTTGCGAGGTACGGCCTGGCACGCAGCAGGTTGGTGAAGGCCGCAAGTACTATCAGCCGGTCCTGATTTTTATGCAGCCCCCGATAGCGAACTTTGCTATAGCCGAAGGTTCGCTTGATGGTCAGGAACAGGTGCTCGACTTTGGCTCTGATACTGGCTTTCATCCTCTCAACCTTATGCAGCAGACTGTTTTCGGGGAGTTGGGCACGGCGTCCGGTACGCATGGTGACTTCCCAGTCGTCCGATCGGCCCTGATGTTCCTCGCGCTTCTCAATGCCTGTGTAACCAGCATCTCCCCAGACTATTTTTTCATTACCGTGCAGCAGTTGGTCCGCTACGGCAATGTCACTGACATTGGCGGGCGTGGTAGCGACGCTGTGGATCAGGCCAAAGGTCTCATCGACACCGATGTGCATCTTCATCCCAAAGTGCCATTGGTTTCCCATCCTGGTTTGATGCATCTCGGGATCACGTGCATTGTCTTTGTTTTTGGTCGAACTCGGCGCAGCGATAATAGTGGCATCCACGATGGTCCCTTCCTTGAGCGCGAGCCCCTCCGCAGCCAAGTGTTGGTTGACGGTATCGAAGATGACCTGGCCCAGGCCGCGCTTCTCGAGGAAATGCCGGAAGTTCAAGATGGTGGTTTCGTCGGGGATACGCTCCGACAGCCTAAGGCCAGCAAAGCGACGCATCGATTCCAACTCATACAGTGCGTCTTCCATGGCCGGGTCACTGACGTTGTAGAACAACTGCAGGCAGTGCACCCGCAACATGACAGGCAAGGGGTAAGGCGGGCGGCCATTTCCACCCCGGGGATAGTGCTTGCGGAGCTTCTTCTCCAGCTTGGCCCACGGAATGAGCGCCTCCATGCGCTCCAGGAAGATTTCGCGCCGGGTTTTGCGCTTCTTGTTGGCAAACTCGGCTTCGGCGAAGGTCATCTGGGTCATGGTGACATCCTGCTGCTGGGAGACGGCCTATTATCGCAAGATTCCGGACTTTTTCAGAGTATGCTTAAGGTACCCCCGTCCGGAAGGATAGGAGCATTACAAAAACTTATGGCTGTAACCCGAGTTTCATTGGCGATTTGTCGCCGGAGGCAAATATGAAGTTGTTGCGATTGAAAGGTCTCACGTTGGGCCTAATCATCTTCCCCCTGCTGGCTGCCTGTAGCGAGGATTCGAATGACCGGCTGACAACAGGCGTTGCCGGTACAAAGAGGGTGGAAGAATTCACCGTCTACAAGCAGCCCACCTGTGATTGCTGCAAGAAGTGGATGTCTCATCTTGAAGAAGCGGGTTTGAATACTACCGCGAACCAGACCACAGATCTATATGCCATCAAGGTTCGATACCAGATCGCACCCCGCTACCAGTCTTGCCACACCGCCGTGTCGTCTCGGGGTTATGTTTTCGAAGGGCATATTCCCCCCCGCTACATTCAGGCCTTCCTGGCAAATCCGCCAGGTGACGCCATCGGGCTTGCGGTGCCCGGCATGCCGCTCGGCAGCCCCGGTATGGAAGTAAGCGACAGATTCACACCCTATCAGGTGCTGCTGCTGAAAAAAGACGGTGGCAGTGAAGTGTTCGCCAGCGTCGAGAGCGCGGCGCAGCAATATTAGCGGGAAGAACAGCCATGAAAGTAACCAGACACTTGCTACTGCTGATACTTGGTGCCGGTGCCGCCATTGTCAATGCACAGACAGTACACGAGGGATTGGCGCTGAACGAGGCCGTGGACATGGCCATCGCGGCAGATCCCTGGCTGACTGGCAGCCGCCATACCCAGGCCGCCTTGACCGATGAGGCGACCGCCGCCGCCACTTTACCCGATCCCAGAATGACTCTGATGGCCGGTAATTTTCCTGTCGATAGTTTCGATATCAATCAGGAGCCGATGACCCAGCTGTCCGTGGGCATCAGCCAAATGTTTCCCCGGGGCGACACGCTCGTGCTTGCGCAACGGAAGAAGCTGGAGCTGGCGCTACAACATCCCCTGTTGCGGGAAGATCGTCGGGCCCGGGTAACGGCGACAGTGGCGCAGCTCTGGCTGGATGCGTACAACGCCCAGGAAAGCATCCGCGTGATAGAGCAAGATCGCGGTTTATTTGAACACCTGGTCGACGCGGCAGAGGCGAGCTATGCGACCGCCGTGGGTCGCGCCAGGCAGCAGGACGTGATCCGAGCCCAATTGGAGCTGACGCGCCTGGAGGACCGCTTGACAGCGCTCAGGCAGCGACAGGAAACCGCGCAGATGCGCCTGTCTGAGTGGATTGGCTCGCGCGCCGACGATCGGCTCACCTCGGCGCTGCCAACAGACTCGCCCGCCGCACAAGTGAAGACTCAAGATTCTGAACAGGAGTGGTATGAGCGGGTAAGCCATCATCCTACCTTGTTGGCATTGGACAAGCGTATCGAAGCCATGGACACCGATGTCGATCTTGCGCGACAGAAATACAAGCCAGAGTGGGGGCTGACTGCCCAGTATGGGTATCGTGACCGGGACCTGATGGGTCGGGACAGGGCCGATCTGTTTTCCGTTGGCGTCACTTTCGATCTGCCTCTTTTCACGGCGAACCGGCAAGACAGGGAAGTCAGCGCCGCCGTTGGCCATGCCGAGGCGATCAGGACCGACAAGCAGTTGTTGATCCGCCGGTTGATGGCGGAGTTGGAAACGGCAACCGTAAACCTGGCGCGCCTTGACGAGCGGCACGCCCTTTACACCGATCAGCTGTTGCCGCAAATGTCTGAGCAGGCCGAAGCCGCGCTGGCCGCCTACAACAACGACGACGGCGACTTCGCCGAGGCTGTGCGCGCACGTATCGCCGAGCTGAATGCCAGGATCGAAGCGCTCGTCATAGCAGTGGAGCGCCAGAAGACCATCGTTCAAATCAATTACCTGCTTGCCCGGGCATCGCCTGATTCCGCGCAGCCGGTGGACAACTACTGAGGTATCGGGATGAAGACGCTTTCAATGGGTCTGATGGGGGCCGCTTTCGGTGTGCTGATGGGGGCAGGCGGCACATGGTTGTTGAGTGGCTCCCAGGAAGACGGCGCCAAGGCGACTGACGGCGAGCGCGAACCGCTCTACTGGGTGGCGCCTATGGATCCGAATTACCGGCGCGACCAGCCTGGAAAATCGCCGATGGGCATGGATTTGATTCCAGTTTACAAGGAACAAGGTCGAGACAGTGAAGTTGGCACCATTCGTATATCACCGGATGTTGTCAACAATCTTGGGGTACGCACTGGCAATGTCGAATCGGGCCGCCTGCGTCTGGATGTCAAAACGGTGGGTTATGTGCAGTACGACGAGGACCGATTGGTGACTATCAGCCCCCGCGTAGAAGGCTGGGTGGAGACACTGCACGTCAAGGCGGTCGGAGATCCTGTCACGCGAGGCGAGCCGCTCTATGCGCTCTATTCTCCTACCCTGGTCAACGCCCAGGAAGAGTTGCTGCTGGCCTTGAAGCGGGACAATCCGGTTCTGATTGGGGCTGCAGTGGAACGGTTGTCGGCCTTGCAGGTGCCGCGGGCAGATATCGAGCAGTTGCGTCAGACCCGGCAAGTTAGCCAGACGATCACCATCACCGCACCGCAGTCCGGTGTCATTGATAGCCTGGAGGTTCGCGAAGGGATGTTCGTGAAACCAGGGTCGAATTTGATGTCCATTGGCCAGCTGGAGCACCTTTGGGTTATCGGCGAAGTCTTCGAGCGCCAGGCGAGCCTCGTCAAGCCTGGCGATAAGGTCCACATGCAGCTGGACTACCTTCCTGGAAAGGAACTGTTGGGGCAGGTAGACTATGTTTATCCATCGCTCAACGAACAGACGCGCACCGCGCAGATTCGTGCGCGTTTTGACAACCCGGATGGTTTTTTGAAGCCGGGCATGTTCGCGCAAATGGTGATTAAAACCCAACCAGGAAGTGCAAATCTGTTGATCCCAAGGGAGGCGCTGATTCGCACGGGTAGTCAGGCGCGTGTGGTGCTGGCCTTGGGCGAAGGTAGATTCAAGTCCATTGCCGTCGATGTCGGACGCGTAGGTGAGCGTGAGGTGGAAATCCTTTCTGGTCTCAACGAAGGCGAGCGCATCGTCACCTCGGCGCAGTTCCTGATTGATTCGGAATCCAGCAAGACGTCGGATTTCAAACGGATGTCACAAAGTGACGAGGAGCCTATTGAGCACCCCAGCCACGTCCATGGGGAGAGCGACCATGATTGAGTCCATTATCCGCTGGTCGATCGGCAATCGCTTCTTTATAGTGCTGGCCACCCTGATACTGGTTGCAGGTGGCCTCTTCGCGCTGAAAAACACGCCGGTGGATGCCATTCCGGACCTGTCCGACGTCCAGGTGATCATCAAAACCAGCTATCCGGGGCAGGCGCCGCAGGTGGTGGAGGATCAGGTGACCTACCCGCTGACCACCGCCATGTTGTCCGTGCCAGGAGCCGTCACCGTCCGGGGCTATTCCTTTTTCGGTGACTCCTTCGTCTATGTGATTTTCGATGAGGACACGGACGCCTATTGGGCACGCTCGAGGGTGCTGGAGTACCTGTCCCAGGTGGCCCCCACCCTGCCGCCCAGTGCCCGGCCACAGTTGGGGCCGGATGCCACCGGTGTCGGCTGGGTCTACCTCTATGCGTTGGTCGACCGCACCGGCAAGCATGACATCAGTCAGCTGCGCAGCCTGCAGGACTGGTTTCTAAAATACGAATTGCAGACCGTGCCCGGAGTTTCCGAGATCGCCGCACTCGGTGGCATGGTCAAGCAGTACCAGGTGAAAGTGAGCCCGGAGAAGCTACGCGCATTTGGCATACCCTTGTCTCATATCCAGATGGCCATTCAGCGCGGCAATCAGGAGGTGGGAGCTTCGGTGGTGGAAATGGCCGAAGCCGAATACATGGTGCGCGCCACTGGCTACATCCAGAGCGTCGAGGATCTCGCCTTGATCCCCCTGGGTGTGGATAACCAAGGGACGCCGCTGCTCCTCAGGGATGTGGCGGATATCGAAATGGGGCCACAGATGCGCCGGGGTATCGCCGAACTCAATGGCGAGGGTGAGACCGTTGGCGGCATTGTGGTGATGCGCTTCGGCGAGAATGCGCAAAAGACCATTGATGGCGTCAAGGCCAAACTGGAGGAGCTCAAGGCGGGTTTGCCGCAAGGGGTCGAGATTGTCACTGTCTACGACCGTTCCGGGCTGATTTCCCGCGCTATTGCAAGCTTGTGGAAGAGCCTGATCGAAGAGCTGGCCATCGTGGCGCTGATCTGCGTCATTTTCCTGCTGCATTTCAGGTCATCCCTGGTGGCGGTCATCAGTCTGCCACTGGGAATCCTGACAGCCTTTATCGTGATGTACTGGCAGGGCATCAACGCCAACATCATGTCTCTCGGTGGCATTGCGATCGCGATCGGCGCCATGATCGATGGCGCAATCGTCATGATCGAAAACATGCATAAGCACATGGAACGTACACCGTTGACGCCGGAAAACCGATGGAAGATAGTGGCTGACGCTGCTTCCGAGGTGGGACCGGCACTGTTCTTCAGCCTGTTGATTATTACGGCGAGCTTCCTGCCGGTTTTTACCCTGGAGGCACAGGAAGGACGCATGTTCAGTCCGCTCGCCTACACCAAAACGTATGCCATGGCCGCGAGCGCGGCTCTTGCTGTCACGGTCATACCGGTATTGATGGGGTATTTCATTCGAGGGAAAGTGGTCGCTGAAGGCAAAAACCCGATCAACAGGTTTTTGGTTGCTGGCTATTTGCCGCTGCTCAAAACTGCGTTGCGTTTCCCCAAAATCACGCTACTTGTGGCAGTCTTGATCTTCTTCGTCGGGATCTGGCCGGTAAACAAAATCGGTAGTGAGTTCATTCCTGATCTTGATGAAGGTGATCTCATGTACATGCCCACAACCTACCCAGGTTTATCTATCGGAAAAGCCAGGGAGCTATTACAGCAGACCGACAAACTGATTGCGACCGTGCCAGAAGTGAAAACCGTTTTTGGAAAAGTCGGTCGCGCCGAGACAGCCACGGATCCGGCCCCGCTCACCATGATCGAGACCTTCATCCAGCTCAAGCCCAAGGAAGAATGGCGGGAGGGCATGACTACGGAGAAGCTCAAGAAGGAACTGGATGCCCTGGTAAAATTCCCCGGCCTGACCAACGCCTGGGTGATGCCTATCAAGACCCGCATCGACATGCTGGCCACCGGGATCAAGACTCCGGTGGGTATCAAAGTAGCGGGCGAGGACCTTAAAGAAATCCAGAAAATTGGTCAGCGACTGGAGCAGATCCTCAAGGATGTGCCCGGAACCGCCTCGGTCTACTCCGAACGGGTGGCCGGAGGCCGCTATATCAAGGTGGATATTCAGCGGGCAAAGGCCGCTCGCTATGGTCTGAATATTGCCGATGTGCAACAGGTGGTGGCCACCGCCATTGGCGGTATGAACGTGACCCAGACTATTGAGGGGCTTGAGCGCTACCCCGTCAATCTACGCTATCCCCAGGACTACCGGGACTCGCCGGAGCAACTCTCGCTGCTGCCCATCGTCACACCCGGAGGCCAGCGTATTGCACTCGCTGATGTGGCAGACGTCTATGTGGAGGATGGTCCGCCTGCGATCAAGAGTGAGAACGCGAGGCTCAATGGCTGGACGTTCGTGGACATCGAAGGTGTAGATGTTGGCAGCTATGTTGAACACGCCATGGGCATCGTCCAGCAGCAGCTGGATTTACCAGCCGGCTATTCCGTGTCCTGGTCAGGACAGTATGAGTATATGCTACGAGCCAAGGAAAAGTTGACGTATGTAGTGCCACTGACTTTGGTGATCATTATCGTGCTGTTATATATGAACTTTCGTAACTTTGTCGAGATAGCCATCATTCTCGGCACGTTACCGCTCGCGGTGATCGGTTCCATCTGGCTGATGTATCTGCTGAATTACAATTTTTCAGTTGCAGTGGCCGTTGGCTTCATTGCTCTCGCAGGCGTCACGGTGGAGATAGGGATCATCATGTTGACCTATCTCAATCAGTCCTACAGGGGGCTACTAGATGCATGCCACAAACGAGGTGTTACTCCTCTAAGGGAAGAGCTCCTCGAGTCGGTCACGCAGGGGGCGGGACTTCGCGTACGCCCCGTGATGATGACTACAGTCTCCACAATCGCTGGCTTGCTTCCCATTATGCTCAGCACTGGCACGGGCGCGGAGGTGGTCAGCAGGATTGCGGCGCCAATGGTGGGCGGCATGATCAGCGCAGTGGTGTTGACTCTGCTGGTTCTACCAGTGGTGTATTACTTGTGGCGAATGCATTCGTTAAAAGAGTGACATCCCACCTTATTTACTGTGCACTGGTGACACCATCAGCGCCATGATCAGATACATGGGAACGCGCCAGCTCAGATGTATAATTTTCAGCCATCAAGTCACCCATTGGGTGGTGTGGTCGCGGTGGCTGGATGTAAGCCAATCTTACTTGAGTTGTATGTGGAAGAGCGCTTTGAGTTTTCCGCTTGATTGCGCTGGCGAACCCTGCCCGCTGCAGAGAAGGAGAGAGCGCAGCTGGTTTTGGCGTGCACGGAGGGATTGCTAGGCCGGGAGATTGCGGCACGTCACGAAGTGTACGTGCAAACGTCTCGAAGCGGCGCCAGCGCTTCGAGCGATACCGGATAGCCGGTTTGACGGACGCGCCCAGAATGGGACGCCCGCGCACCATCACTGATGATAGGGTGGCGGAGGTGATTGAAAAAAGGTTACAGAAAAAACTACGAAGGCCACGCTCTGGTCGACGACGCTGATGGTCGAGGAGACGAAGTCAACAATGGGTATGACGACCGTCTCTGACGGCTCCGCATTGACCGGTAACCACTCTGTGGTTTGCTGGGCGCTTACCGACCAAACACCCGATAGGCACGCTCACAGAGCTTTTTCACGGCGGGGCCCGAGGGTGTCTCATGACGCTCATCGCACCCCGAAGCACAGGAAAGCACCATTTTCAGGAGATATGGTTATTTGTAGGGTATTTTTATTAAAGTTCTATAAGTGATTGATTTATATAGTCTATTGGTACCCGGGGCCTCGATGGTCCGACATCCCGGACGGTACGACCGTACGGGTTCGCGCGTTGATTCTGGCCGCTGGTGCCCGGGACCACCGACTGCCAAGATAAATCCATATCAGTCTTGTCATTGATCTCCGCTTCTGCCTTGTCAATCACGTTCCGCTTAAAATCAGCAGCGTGGGCAGGCGGGGGCCTCTGTTGGATTTCGTTGGTAACTATTTAGGTCCTGCTTATTAATCTATATAAATCAGTAGCTGGGTAGCCAGAGTGGCGGTGAGGGAGCCGCTCATTCACCACCGAACGAATACCATCAATAACGGTACGAACCCTCTGTGAGTCGCTCCTCAGCGTAACCGTGAGAACCCTACCCTGCTATTCCCTCAGCAGTACTTGGAGCTTCCATGCAGGCGCTGGCGAGCGTGTCGCTACATAAGTTTCGAGGCTGGGATCAGGCCGCTGCAGGACCAGGGGTACCGTTACTAAGTAATAGGATGGTTTGTAGGATAAATATGAAAACACATCCTAAGTCATTGTTTTTATTAGTGTAGTGGAGGCTCGGGTCGGGTGTAGAGTCCGGCAGCTAGTGAGGAATAACTCTGACGTCGACGCTCTCTATGCACTGCCACACCTCACGCGGAAGGCGAGCGCAGAGGCTCGCAGTACTGTCCCCACGCCTCCATCATGCCCCGACGTTCCTCTAGAAGCTCTCCACGGGCGTACGCGGCCCTAGTCTGGTCGCTGTTGACGTGAGCCAGCGCCAGCTCCGACCACTCATCGGGAAATCGGTTGTGCTGGCGGCACCAGTCTTTGAAGCTGGAACGTGCGGTACCGTGGGGCGTTGCAATCCGGTCGAGCTGTGGGTCAATGTACCCGGGCCCGTCGTTCTTCAGATCTGCTGCATGGACATCCTTCAGCAACTTGGATAGTGCCATATCCGACAGCTCCAGGCCTTTGCTGTTTGGAAATACCAGCCCGGCAGGATTGTCCCTCGGGAGCGACTTCAGCAAGTCCACCGCGGCGCGAGGCAGCGGCACCAAATGGGGCTTGTCGGCCTTCATGCGGTCCGCACTGAGGCGCCACACAGCGGCGTCCAGGTCAATCTCATTCCAGGTTGCCAGCCTGACCTCGCGAGAACGCGCGGCAGTCAGAATGGCAAACCGTAATGCGTGGGCGCTGGGGGCGTCCCGGGTGCACAGGTCGGCCATTAAGCGAGGCACATCAGGCACGGGGAGTGCGGCGTGGTGCTTGCGGGCCTTCCCGGCAGTTTTGCGCAACTTAGCAGTAGCGGGGAGCAGCGGTTCCAGGCAGTCTTTCCACGCCGCCGGATTGGGTGTTGTGCGTATCTTCGCGGCCCTGGACCAGTCAAACACGGCAGCCATGCGTTGACGCACACGGCTGGCTGTCTCGGGCACCTCCGCCCATATCGGCTGCAATACGGACAGCACCTGGGGAGTGTCGATCTCCGCCACGGGCAATGTGCCCAGCTGCGGAATGACGTACTTTTCCAGCGTGGTTAGCCACTGGGTGGCATGCTTGGAACTCTTGAACTCCTGCGCTTTCACGGCATGGCAACGCTTGGCCGCCTCCGCAAAACTGAGGCTACGGGCGGTAGCCTGTGCGAGCTGGGTGCGATATTCCTTGCGTTGCTCCACCGGATCAATGCCCTGCCGTATCTGTTCCCTCAACTCCCGGGCCTTGTTGCGGGCTTCCGCCAGTGACACCTCGGGAAAGCCTCCTAGTCCAATTTCGCGGCGGCGTTCACCTACCGTTGTGCGTAGAATCCAGCACTTTGCGCCGGCGTGGGTCACAACCACATGCAGGCCAGGTACTCCGCCCACCGCGTACATGCCGGGCTTTGTCATCCGGCGCAACTCAGTTGCGCTCCTTTCTCGGGCTTGTTTCGGCATTTTGCACCTTTAGGGATTCGAACCACGGATTACAAACTTGCTAGCTTTCAAAGACCTAGAAATATCACCGCCATATATCCCGCCAACGTTTGTCAGATGAGGGATCCTAAACCCCCTACGACACCCATACCCGCCAATATTCCCGCCATAAATAATGCAATTACATGCGATTTTTTGAGACAGGTCAAGACAAACAATTTTGATAAACTCCAATCTTTTCAGCTAGTTATTGCTTCATGTCGTCTCAATCGCTATCGAGAAAACCGACTGGCCCACCGCCAATCAAAGAAAAAAGGGGCTCCCGCAAGGGTGCCCCTTTTTCTTTGATGGTGGATGAGCCCGGACCTGGTTCGACCCCCCCGGTTCGACAAAACGCGACCCCGGGAGCGTTTTGCAACGAGGCGCGCAGCGCCGAAGCCCCGGAGGGGTCACAACAGCCTCAAGGTTGTTGTGATTCATCTCTGGCCCACCGCCAAAACAAAAAAGGGCACCCGCAAGGTGCCCTTTTTGCTTGTTGCCTACCCGGCGTAGAAGCCGGGAAAAGACTGCCGGCGATCAGCTGCGACGACGGCGCAAGAAGCCCAGTCCGATCAGGCCAAGGCCGAACAATGCCAGGGAGCCGGGCTCGGGAACACTGACACCATTGTCTGTTGTCCTGATGTTAAGTGTGAAGGAGCGGAACAGAATGGGATCCAAACCAACCGTATCACCAATCCGCAGAGTCCAAGTACCGAAAGCATCTGTACCATCAAAGTCGGATAGTGAGCCGGTGGGCTGGAAAGTTCCCGACTGAATGATCGTCGGCAGAATCGATGGAGCCTCGTCATCGAAGGTGTTGGTCACGTTAATGCTGCTGCCCGGCCCAGTGAAGTAGCTGCTGGGGAAAAGCACCACATTGGTCCCGGTCGGCCCGGTCAGGTTCATATAGGCCTCGCCCGCGAAAGGAGAAAAACCACCGCTGCTGCAGAAAAAGTCACTGGTAGCACCTTCTGCGCCGCACTTACTCCACTCCACCAAGATATCAACATCGAGAACGGTTCCTGTCGATACTACACCAACCGAACGATCAATAAACGAGGCATTGGCCAAACCGCCAGTGGAGTTTGTTGCGCTAATCAACGCTGCATGGGCCGGCCCGGTTGTCGCGGCTACCAGGATGGCACCAGCAAGTAGCCATTTACGCTTTGTCTGCATGACTCTAATCCTTTAGCTCTAATTGAGTAACCCGGAGGTCTCGACAGCCGTACTATTCAGCGGCGGCCCGGACCGTCACCTGACTCTAAAGCAAAAACAATGCCAAAACTCCAACCTCTTGATAAACAATGAATTACTCGATGCATCAACCAGGCTTTGAAATCCAGTTGTAAAAAAAACCGACAATCCCGCTTTCAGCCGCAATCTCAGGGACTTGCTCGCCCCAGCCTTACAAAGAGGTTCCCAGCCCGAGATTGCGCAACGCGGTGCGGAACGCGTTGAAGGGGCTGATGATGGCGTCACCCAGCACAATCGCACAACCGAACCAGTGGAAATAGTTCAGCTGCTGCCAGCTCTCGCCGGCGCTGCCCGCGGGCCGCCCCTCCAGCAGGAACCAGGTCATCAGGGCCGTCCCCAGCATGACTGCGACAATGGACCAGAACAGATCCAGCAGGAAGGACGCGGCATTGATATCGCCGGACTTGAAGAACTCGACGAACAGCACAAATACTCCGATCGCGATATAGGCGAAGCCGAAGTGGATCTGGGCCGCCATGTCCACCTGCAGCTGGTACATGATGGCCGGGAAGGCAATGACCAGTATCACCCAGGGGAATTTGCCCAGAAAAGCTACCATACCGCCTCCGCCATTATTTACCCTGATCTGTCCTGACACTGGAGTGACCTCGGTTCACACGTATCCCATCATAGGACGACTGGCAGTAAAATGCAGCCATGTTCAGCGCAACCGCGATCCCCGGGAGGCTGCTAGACTATGCGGGAAGTCTGGAGCCTGTGTCACTGCAAACCACCAGCCGAGGAGCAACCGATGCCCGAACAATCCCGGATTCTTGACCTGATCGGCAATACACCCCTGCTGTACTTGCGGGAGGTCTCGGAGCTCACCGGTTGCCATATCTACGGCAAGGCGGAATTCATGAATCCCGGTGGCTCGGTCAAGGATCGCACCGCACTGGGCATAATTCGCGCCGCCGAGACAGCGGGAGAACTCCACCCTGGTGGCGTTATCGTCGAGGGCACGGTGGGCAACACCGGCATCGGCCTGACGCTGGTGGCCAACGCCCTGGGCTACCAGGCGGTGATCGTGATGCCACAGACTGCCAGCCAGGAGAAAATCGACCAGCTGGAAATGCTGGGGGCGGATCTGATCCTGGTACCGTCAGCGCCCTACGACAGTCCCGGGCATTACATCCACACCGCCGAGAATGTGGCCCGGGGCCGGGCCAGCAGCGAACCCAATGGCGCCACCTGGGCGCGCCAGTTCGACAATCCCGCCAACCGGATGGTGCACTATGAAACCACGGGCCGCGAGATCTGGACCCAGACCGGGGGCAAGCTGGACGGCTTCATTTGCGCGGTGGGCACCGGGGGTACCCTGGCCGGGGTTGCTGCGGCCCTGCGCGAACGCAAGCCCGCGGTGAAGATCGGCCTGGTGGACCCGATGGGCTCGGCGCTCTACAGCCATTTTGGCGGCGGCCCGCTACGGGGTGCAGGCAACTCCATCGTCGAGGGCATTGGTGTATCCTTCGTGCCGGGCAATCTCGATGGCGTGACGCCGGATTTCACGTGCCAGGTGGATGACGATGCTGCCCTGCCCTACATCTTCAACCTGCTCAAGCACGAGGGGATCTCGGTGGGCGGCTCCTCGGGCATCAATATCGCCGGGGCCGTGGCCATGGCGCAAGAACTGGGCCCGGGGCACACGATCGTGACGATCCTGTGCGATGCCGGCAGCCGCTACCACAGCAAGCTGTTCAACCCGGATTTCCTCATGCGACACAAACTGCCATTCCCGTCCTGGATGGCCAGCTGAATCGGCTGGTCCGTGAACCGCAGCTTCAGCAGGAGCCAGGACCTCAGTCCGGCGTCAACGCCGCAAACGCCAGGACGTCGGGGAAAAATGCCAGAAAAACACTCTCCAGCTCGGCGTCCTTGCGGGCGATGACAGCAGCCGCCAGCGGCAGCGGATTATCCCGCCGCAGGCGCCGGGAGATGCCGTGCAGGGTTGCTTCCACGCCCTCCATGGTGGCGCAGCGATCCAGCCAGTCATGGGCGATCAGGCGCGGCAGGTATCCCGCCAATGGAGCGGGCAGTCGCCGCCGATGTTCGGAGAGTGTGCTGTAAACGCTGTCGATGAATTCGCGACGCCCCCTGCTGGTGAAACGCTCCCAGTGACGAACCAGGTAGTGATCAAAGGCAACATCCAGCACAATACCCGCATACCGGCGCTGAGTGGCCGGAAACGTGCTCCTGAGTTCAGCCAGCAGTGGATGCCCGTCGGCGAAGGCATCAATCCGCCGATGCTGTTGCACTCCCTGTCTGATCCCCGGCACCAGGTCCAGCGTCTGCAGCGGGCCCTTGAGGAAGTCTCCCGCCACATTGCCGACAAGATGCTGGGGATTGGCGCCGGAAAGGAAGGCATGGGCGAGATGGTTCATGGCAGGGCACAGCTGTAGGGAGTGGAACAGGATAACATGCAGGCACACAACCATGGCCCGACACATTATGGCAAGGCGTTTGCCATCGGCATTGGCCTCAACTCGGTCTTTGTGGCGATCGAGGCTTGGTATGGCTGGCAGGTGCAGTCCCTGGCGCTGCTTGCGGATGCCATCCACAACCTGAGTGATGTCGGCGCGCTGGTTCTGGCCTGGGCGGCCTTTGCCGCCGCAAGGCTGGCGACGAATCGACGCCACAGCTACGGCTGGCGCCGTGGCTCCATTCTGGCCAGCTTCACCAATGCGGTTATCCTGTTGCTGGCCATGGGCTCACTGTCCTGGGAGGCCCTGCAGCGCCTGCAGGCCGACGCTGGCATGGCGGCAACGACGGTCATCATCGTGGCCGGCATTGGCGTGGTCATCAACGCTGTCACCGCCTGGCTATTCGTTGCCGGCAGCAAGCGGGATCTGAACCTGCGCGGCGCCTTCCTGCACATGGCTGCAGACGCTCTGGTTTCGCTGGGCGTAGTGATTGCCGGCCTTCTATACCTGTGGCAGGGCTGGAGCTGGGTAGATCCGGTCATGAGCCTGATTATCGCCCTGGTCGTGATCATCGGCACCTGGTCCCTGTTCCGGCGCTCCTTGCACCTGCTGTTCGACGGTGTGCCCGAGGGTGTGGATCTGGATGCCGTGCGCGACTGTCTGCTCTCCGTGCCCGGAGTAGTGTCTGTGCATGACCTGCACATCTGGGCCCTGAGCACCTCGGAAAACGCAGTCACGGCCCACCTTGTGCTCGCGGAGACCGCCTCCGCTGACGACGCGCTGTTGCGGCAGGCAACGACACTGCTGGAGCAACGCTTCGACATCCAGCATGCCGTGCTGCAACAGGAATCCGCCGCCTATGCCGCTGTCTGCAGTGTGGCCTGCAACTAGCGGCAGGCAGAGAGGGTGTAAAACTGCATACCCGGACTGCATCCAGACAGTTGCGACTATCCATTGCGGTAGCGGGGTGCGACCATATGAGTAACGTTGTCCCCCGAACCTGTGCAAGAGACCTACACGTTGTTGCGAGTACTCCTCCGCCGTCCCTGGCTCCACTTCCTGCTCCTGGGCATACTGCTGTTCTGGCTGCAGAATCAGCTGTTCCCGACTCCCAAACCTGTGGTCGGGCCGCTCGGTGACGCGCGTGTTGAGGGCCTCATCAGTCAGTGGCATGCGGCCACCGGTCGGCGTCCGCAGGGCGCCGAACTGGAGCGGATACTGCGGGCGGAGCTGGAACAGGACATGCTGTTCCAGCACGCAGTCAGCATGAATCTGCACCGCCAGGACCCGGTTGTGTTTCAGCGCCTGGTGCTGAACATGCAGTTCCTGGGCCTCGGTGCGGAAGGTGCCACTGACGCCGAGCTGTTCGAGCGCGCCCTGGACCTGCGGCTGCATCTCGGCGATGAAGTCGTGCGGCGACGGCTGCTGCAGGTCATGGAACAGCTGCTGCTGGCGACCAATCCTCCGCAGCCGCCTTCCGCCGAGGCGATAGCCGCCGCATTTGCAGAGCGCGCCGGGGAATTGCGACACCCACCCCGCTATTCGATCCTGCAGCTTTTCTTCGATCGCGAGCGGGAGCCGGAGCTGGAAACCCTGGTGGCGCGAATCGAAGGCGCAGGCATGGACCCGGAAGCTGCCCTGCAACTGAGCTCACCCTTCATGCACGGTTACACTTTCCGCGCCCAGACACCGGACCAGCTCGCCCGGATTTTCGGGGCGGTATTCGTCAGCAATCTATTGGCCGCGGATCCGACCCCAAACCGCTGGCACGGACCGCTGCGCTCTGCCTACGGCTGGCACTACGTGTGGGTGGACAGTGTCACCCCGGCTCGGCCCGCCGAACTGGAGGAGGTTCGCCCCATCCTGCGGCGTGACCTTGAGCTGGAGGCGCGCAAACAGGCGCTGGCAGATGCCATCGCGGTACTCGCGGACCGCTACGAGTTGCTGCTGTGAACCGCCGCCTGCGCCTGGCCAACTTCGCTATCCTGCTGCTGGCAGCCTGCCTGGGCACGACGGCACAGGCCCACCGCTTCGCACCCACCCTGCTGCAACTGGTGGAGCTGGCCCCCGGTTCCTACAACGTGGTCTGGAAGACACCGGCCCAGGCCACCAGCCCGGTACCACTGACGCCGGTTTGGCCGCAGGACTGCAGTGTGGCCAGTGCCAGCCCGGCCCAGCCCGAGGGCACCGGGCTGGTCACCAGCCTGCAGTTGCGCTGTGACGGCCTGGGTGGCGCCGGCCTGGTGGGGCAGACACTGGGGGTAAACGGCCTCGCCGCCAACCAGGCCAGCGTGATGCTGATGCTGACCCTGCTGGACGGGCGCCAGTACCAGCAGGTGCTGAACGCGGAGCAGCCGCGGTTTACGGTACCGGAGGAGCCGGGCGCAGGCCAGGTCATGACGGACTACACGGTGCTGGGCATCGACCACATCTGGACCGGTATTGATCATCTGCTGTTTGTGTTTGGCCTGCTGTTGCTGGTGGGCAGCAACGTTCGCCTGCTGTGGACCATCACCGCCTTCACCGTCGGCCACAGCGTCACCCTGTCCCTGGTCACTCTGGGATTTTTCGACTATCCCGTGGCCCTGGTGGAGTTCACCATCGCCGTCAGTATCTTCTGGCTCGCGGTGGCATTGAGCCAGAGCGGCGAACGCAGCCTGTTTCGGCGCCACCCCTGGTGGCTGGCTGGCGGGTTCGGCCTGCTCCACGGCATGGGTTTTGCCGGCGCCCTGGCGGAGACCGGGCTGCCCGCGGGCAATGTGCCCCTGGCCCTGCTGTTCTTCAACATCGGTATTGAACTGGGCCAGATCGCCTTTATCCTGTTGGCCCTGCTGTTGTGGCGAAGCCTGCGGCGGGTTGTCGGCGAGTGGCAGGCACAGCTGCGGCCGCTACCGGTCTACCTGCTCGGTGCCCTGTCCGCCCTGTGGTGCATTGAGCGCGGGCTGGAAGTGCTGGCCTGACACGGCTCAGCGGGCGCTCCAGCGGCGCGCCCGGGCACCCGCCTGGGTCAGGCTGGAAGCCCACGCCAGCTGGCCCTTTTGCGGGCGAATCCCCGCCCGCTTGAGCTTGAGAATAATCCGCGCCGGCAGCCCCGCCATGATCACGGCAATGCCCTCGCTGTGCATGTCGGCAATGAGGGACTGCAGCGCCACGATGGCGGTAAAATCCATGGTCGACACATCGCCCATATCAATGACCACCACCTTCACCCCCGGATCCACCACCCGCAGGGCCGCCAGCGCGCGCTCGGCAGCGGCAAAAAACAGGGGGCCGCTCATGTCATAGACCGCGACGCTGTCAGGCAAGCCCTGCAGCAGCGGCTCCGCCGCCTTGTGCAGTTGCCGGGTGTGGCTCAGGCCCGCCATGCGTCCGATCAGCAGCGCCGCAGCCAGGCCGATGCCCACTGCCACGGCAATAACCATGTCGAACAGCACCGTGAGCAGGAAGCAGACCACCAGCACCGCAACATCCCCCGGCGGAGCCGAACGCAGGGTGTGGCGGAAATGACGGGATTCACTCATGTTCCAGGCAACCACCAATAGCAGTGCCGCCAGCGCGCTCATCGGCACCAGCCCGAGCAGCCCCGAGAGGAAGGTCAGCGCCGCCAGTACGACCAGGGCGTGGACCAGTGCCGCCACCGGCGAGCGGGCGCCACTGCGAATGCTGGTGGCCGTTCGCGCCAGTGCCGCAGTGGCGGTGATACCACCGAACAGGGGCGCCACCAGATTGCCGATACCCTGCCCCACCAGCTCCGCGTTGGAGTCGTGACGGGTTTTGGTCAGGCCGTCGGCGACCACCGCACAGAGCAGCGATTCGATCGCGCCCAGAATGGCAATGGCGACAGCGGGCCCCAGCAGGGCCCTGAAGAGGCTGAAGTCCACCACCAGCGGTTGCCCATCCGCTCCCGGCAAGCGCCAGGGCAAGGCCAGCTCCGGCAATACCGGCGGGATGCCGCTGCCGCTCAAATCGCCCACTGACCAGCTGAAGCGGGAGGCAATGGTTGCCACGGAAAAAGAGGATGCACCGAGTATGCGCTCCAGTCCCCAGCCCACCAATGCCGCCAAAGTCAGGGCCACCAGGGGCGCGGGTATCGGCCACCGCAGCCGCGGCCAGGAGAGCAATATGACCAGGGTGAAGACACCCACACCCAGCTCGGCGGGGTTGACAGCCGGCAATGCCCGGACGATGCCCGCGACCTTGTCGGGGAAGTGCGCACCGGGCTGTTGGATCACCAGGCCAAAGAAGTCCGGCAGCTGCAACACCGCAATGACCACCGCGATACCCGCGGTAAACCCCAGCACCACCGGATAGGGTATGTACATCACCATACGTCCGAGACCGCTGACTCCGAAGGCGATGAGGATAATCCCCGCCATCATCGTCGCCAGCAGCAGTCCACCGAGGCCGAACTGTTGCACGATGGGGATAAGAATGACCACGAACGCAGCGGTAGGCCCGGAAATGTTGAAACGCGAACCACCCGCCAGCGCAATCAGCGCGCCGGCAATGATGGCCGTGTACAGACCGTGCTGGGGTGCCACGCCGATGGCGATCGCGAGGGCCATGGACAGGGGGATGGCGACCGTGCCAATGGTGAGTCCGGCCATGATATCGGCGCGCAGGCCGGCCCAACCATATCCTTCACCCAGCCCTGCACGCATTCCTGCGCCCAGGGCCGGCAGGCGGATTTCTGAAAAGCGATCCAACACAGGTACGTCCTATTAGCGCATCAGCTCAAGCCTTGATCACCAGCTCGAGGATACGCCAAAACTGCCCCCTGTTGGGAACTGTCAGCCGCCGAAGGACGGTGCCCGCACCTCGCGCTCATCCTGGGCAACCACGATGAGATCGCGCTGCAGGTAGCGGGCATCGCCATCCCGGAGCTCAATCAGGTCCTGATAGCGGATGTACATGTCGAGGCACAACTCGCGGCCATCGCGCTGGTAGAAATGGGAGGCCACACAGTAGGTCTCGCCCCTGTAGGTACCGCCCTGCCACTCCCCGCTGACTTGCCCGAGCAGGTGGAACGTCCGGTCAAACTGGCGCAGGAACTCCAGGTTGCCGATGAAGACAGCGCGGGATTCAGCCCGGAAACCGGGGCCCTCCTGAGTGAACTCAGGCCACATGATGGCTTCCATGGCGGCAAAATCCCGACCATCCACCAGCTGCGCATAGCGCGCAGCCAGTGACCCTGGAATCGAGTCCTGGTTCATTGGCGGGCCTCAAAGTGGGCCACCAGCTCGGCGATGGTGGCCGCCACCCGTCCAGTGCCGTAGCCCAGCTCCTCCACGCCCTCCGGCTGGTAGCTGACGGTGGCGCCGCGGCCGGCAAACATGATGACGTCCGGCAGCAACGGGTGCTCTTCGCTGCGCACCTCCAGGTTCTGCGGGTTGCCCACCGCATCGCACCACAATTCAAAGTAGGCCTTCCAGGTCAGGTTTTCATCGCCCACCAGGTAGGCGCGACCGGACTCGCCGTGTTCCAGGGCGCCGAGTACCGCCTCCGACAGGGAAGGCGTGGTGATGTGGTTGGTGCCGCCTTCGGGGGCAAACATTGGTACGCCCTCCATGAAGCCCTTGGCGTACAGATAATTGTAGTACAGATGCTCGACCTCCAGCCCCGGCAGATGGCCCAGAACAAATGGGGCATTGAGGCTGCAGACGGCAAAGGTGTCATCACTCATGGCGCGGATGGCGTCGTCGGCGAACGCGCGCGAACGCACGTAGGGGCTGGTCTCGATTTTTTCCGGCGCCACCTGTGGGTAAAAGGTACCGATATAGGCTGCACGCTTGATGCCCGCTGCCTTCGCGGCGGCAAAGAAGCGCGGTATACCATCGGTATTGTAGCGGGTGTAGAAGGCGTCTTCGGTCACGGATCCATCCTGGGGCAACTGACGGATGTCAACGCCGGCGGCAAAAACCAGCCAGTCAAAACCGGCGAGGCGGCCATCGGTGACATCATCTTCGACATAATGAGTCGGGATAAAGGGCAACTCTGACAGGGCCGGCACCGAGGGCGCTGACCGCGCCATCAGGGTAACGTCGTGACCCTTGCCGGCGAGATACAACGCCGCATGCCCGCCTATCAGGCCGGTACCGCCAACAACCAATACTTTCATAATGCTTTGTCCTCATGAGGTCTTGCCAAATTTGCCCGGCCGCGACCGCAACCACGGCGCTGGAACACAGTCTAAAGCGCTTCCCCGCCGCCTGCGAAGCGGCAGCCGGAGATCTGGAGCAGCAGTGGGGCAAAAAAGCGCAATCGGACTACCAATCCATACGGATTGGCGCCGTGAAGCGGGCCGTCGGGACCCGGCCGCAACACCCGGTCGAGGACCGCGGACTCATAATAACCATTTGATTATTATGGCTATAATCGCCATAGTGGCGAGCGGAAACAGTTGGTTTTTGGAAACTTTGGCTCTAACATTGAGTCCAATGGTTGAACGCACCACGTGTGCACGGCAATGGAGCAGCAAGCGATGCAAGAGAAAGGTTTCTACAATCTGAACACAGCGGGCATGGAGTCTGTGGTCAGCACCAACAAGGTGCTCAGAAACACCTACATGCTGCTGGGCATGACCCTGTTGTTCAGCGCGGTCACCGCCGGCATTTCCATGGCCGTGGGCCTGCCCCACGGCGCTGCCCTGGTGCTGATGCTGGTGGGCTTCGGGCTTCTGTTCGTGGTGCACAAGATGGCCGATACCAGCAAAGGGCTGCTGGCCATTTTCGCCTTCACCGGCGTCATGGGTGCCTCCATTGGTCCCATGCTGAACCACTACCTGTCGATGCCCGGCGGCCCGTCCCTGGTGATGCAGGCCATGGGCGGCACCGCGCTGGTTTTCTTCAGCCTGTCCGCCTATGCACTGACCACCCGCAAGGACTTCTCCTTCATGGGCGGCTTCCTGATGGTGGGCCTGATAGTGGCGGTGGTTGCCATGATTGCCAATATTTTCCTGGCCATCCCGGCACTGTCCCTGACTATCTCCGCGGCAGTGGTGATGATCATGTCCGGCCTGATCCTGTTCGATACCAGCCGTATCATTCACGGGGGCGAAACCAACTACATCCGCGCCACCGTGGGCCTGTACCTGAACATTTACAACCTGTTCATCCACATGCTGCACCTGCTCACCGCCCTGGGCGGCGATGACTGAGACAGTATTGGTGAATGCCCCGAACCCCGGCCAGTGCCGGGGTTTTTTGTTGAGCTGCTGACATGCCCCTGAGCTACGCCCTGCTGGTCCTTGCCGGCCCTGCCTCCGGCCACAGCAGTCTCACCGCGGCCCGGTTTGCGCGCGCACTGCTGGCCCGGGGCCATCACCTGCAGCGGGTTTTCTTTCTCGACAACGGTACCCTGACCGGCCTTGCCAGCGCGGTCACGCCCCAGGATGAGCAGGGCGCCCTGGAACAGTGGGTACAGCTGGCCGCGGAGCACCAGACCGAACTCATCCTCTGCATCAGCTCCGCCCTCAAGCGCGGCCTCCTGGACAGCACCGAAGCCACCCGCCACGAGCGCCCCGCCGCCACTGCGCACCCGTCCTTCGAGCTGGGCGGCCTGGGCCTGCTGGTGGAGGCGGCCCAGACCGCAGACCGCCTGGTGACGTTCGGATGAGCCCCGTGCCCGCGGCTGCGCGCAAATCCATCCTGGTGGTCAGCCGTCACGCCCACCCGGGCAGCAGCCTGCCGCGCTCGGCGCTGGATACTGCACTGGCGGCGGCAGCCTTCGACCAGCCGGTGGCGCTGCTGTTCCAGGGCGAGGGCGTCCTGCAGCTGCTGCCGGGCCAGGACAGCCGTGCGACGGGGGTACGCAACCTGCGCAAGGTGATCGATTCGCTGCCACTGTACGACATCGAGACACTGTATGTGGATGCCGCCGCCGCATCCGCCTTGGGCCTGCCGCGGGACGTCCTGCCCGCCGGCGCCCAGTGGCTGGATGCCGCCGGCGTACAGGCGCTGCTGGCCCGCCACGACCACGTCCTGGGGTTCTGAGCCATGCTGCTGCACACCGTCAGTCGCTCTCCCGCCCACACTGCGCTGCGCGATTGCCTGGCGCTGCTGGGGCCGGATGATGCCCTGCTGCTGCTGGGCGATGGTGTCTACGCGGCACTGGCCGGCAGTGAAGCGGCCGCGCTGCTGGCCGCCAGCGGCGCCACCGTATTCATACTCGAAGCCGATGCCGCCCTGGCTGGCGTACAAGGTCGATTGCTGCCCGACGCTACAGTAGTCGATGACGACGGCTTCGTCGCCCTGACCGAGCGCTATAGCCGTCAACTGGCCTGGTACTAGCGCCCGTGCTGCCGGATAGCGCCTTCGACCCGGAAGGTTTTCTGCGGGACCTGGGAGACTGGACTCCCGAAGTCGCGCAACAAATCGCAGAGAACGAAAATATCCGCCTGACCCCCGCGCACTGGGAAATCCTCGAATTGCTGCGGGCCTACTACCAGCGCTTTGACAGCTCCCCCGCCATGCGTCCGCTGGTGAAATGGGTGGCGCAGCAACTGGGACCCGACAAGGGCAAGAGCCTTTATCTGCTGTCGCTTTTCCCCGGCTCGCCGGCCAAACTCGGCAGCAAGATCGCCGGCCTCCCGAAACCCGACAACTGCCTGTAGCCACCCATGCCCCTGAGTACCTTTGATCCCGACCACTACCCGCAACTGCTCGCCGCCAAGGCCGCACGGGTGCAGGATTTACTGGCGCCCTTTGGCGGGCCCGAAGCAGAAATAGTTGCCTCGCCCGATTCAGGGTTTCGCATGCGCGCCGAGTTCCGCGTCTGGCACGATGGCGACGACCTCGACTATGTGATGTTCCGCCGCGGTGAACCCGCCACGCCGGTGCCGGTAACACACTTTCCCATTGCCTGCGAACACATCCAGCAGCTGATGCCGAGGCTGCTGGCATCTCTGCGGGATGACAGTGAGCTGCGCCGCAAACTGTTCCAGGTGGAGTTCCTGAGCACCCTGGCGGGGGACACCCTGGTTACGCTGGTCTATCACCGGCGGCTGGAGGAGGCCTGGCGAGCGCGGGCGACAGCCCTCGCCACCGACCTGGGCATTGCCCTGGTCGGGCGCAGCCGCAAGCAGAAGGAAGTGATCGGCTGCGACTTTGTCACCGAGCGACTGCACATCGACGGCCGCGACTACCACTATCGCCAGTACGAACAGGCCTTCACCCAGCCCAACGCCGAGGTCAACATGCGGATGATCGAGTGGGCCTGTCGCGCCGCAGCACCCCTCGGCGGCGATCTGCTGGAGCTGTACTGTGGCAACGGCAATTTCACTTTGCCTCTGGCGCGGCACTTTGACCAGGTGATCGCCACCGAGCTGGCCAAGACCTCCATCCGCGCGGCCCAGTGGAACCTGGAGGCCAACAACGTCGACAATGTGCAGATGATCAGGCTGGCCGCCGAGGAGGTAACCCAGGCGATCAATGGCGAACGCGTGTTCCGGCGCCTGGCCGGCCTGCCGAAGCCGCTGGCAGAGTACCGGCTGAACACGGTGTTCGTGGACCCGCCGCGGGCCGGGCTGGACCCGGCCACGACGTCGATGGTGCAGCGCTTCCCCACCATCCTCTACGTTTCCTGCAACCCCGAGACCCTGGCCGCCAACCTGTCGGTGCTAAGCCAGACGCACCGGGTGGAGGCACTGTCCCTGTTCGACCAGTTCCCCTACACCGACCATATGGAATGTGGCGTACTGCTGCAGGGTGATGCACTACGCTAGCAGCGAATGCCGAAGGCCAGCAGACCGCGCCCGAGGACTTCGTCCAGGCGTTCGGCATCACTGTCCTTGACCTCGAGATAGCGCAGTCCGTGATCCTTGCAGACTTCCTTGTTACGCAGCTTGGCGGACAAGTGTGACGGCGCCGCACCGTCCTGCCAGCAGTCGATGTAGACACTGCCGGCGGGCAGGTAGAAGTCCGCATGCAGGGACTCCTCCACCGGTAGCGCGCGCTGCGTGGCATGCGCCAGCTGCGCCAGATACAGCCAGTTGCAGACCAGCGCCTGCAACCGGGAGTCCGTGCGGTGGCCGTCGATACCGCTGCAGCCACGCGCCAGGGCCGGCGCGCCGGCTTGCTCTGGAGCAAACAGGTCCGGCGCCTGGGGATCCTGCGCGGGCAACACACCCTCGCCGCTGGCGCAGTCGGGCTGGCCCGAGAGACGCTCCAGCTCGCGGTGAATGACCGGGTGATCGACAATTTCGTGGGGCCAGTTGACATAGAACGCACCGGTACTCTCGCTCTCGGTTTGCTGCCCGCCCAATTGGCGGCCGAACTCCGTCAGTTCCCAGCCCAGGATACTGTGCTGCTGCAGCCCCAGCTCGGCCAGTGCCCGGTTCAGCTGTCGCGGCTGCAAGCGCGGGTAATAACGCCGCATCTGGCTGGCAGTAATGCGCTGGTTGGATTCGATGGCACTGAGCAGCGGGTGCTGCGCCAGTGCCGGCGGCCAGACAATATAGCGGCCAAAGCGCTTGCTGTCGCGATAGCGGCCACCCTCATATTCGCCCTTCGGCGTCAGCAGCCAGGTGTCGTCATGGCGCTGGATCCAGCCGTAATCCTTGAGAGTGACAAAAAGCTGTTGCACCGGAATCTCCAGGGCCCGTGCCAGCGCGGTGGTGGACAGGCGCTCCTCCTCGCCGCTCATGCGCTGGCGGTCACCGCAGTGCCGGGATAGCGCGCCTGCAGCGCGGCATAGACACGGTCGGCGTAATCGGAGGCGTTGCTGTCCAGCGCCGCCAGAACCTCGACCAGATGCTCGTTGTCCTCACGCCCCTGCCACAATTTCTGGTAGCTGCCGTCCTGGTAACCGTGGTCCTGGCGGAAAAAGTTGAGCACGTTCTTGCCAACATAGGCACTGTAGAGACGCTCAAAGTCCAGCCCCGAGGCCAGCAGAAGCTCCCAGAAGCGGGACGGCGAAAAGCTCCTGGTCTGCAGCGAATGCAGGGCCAGCGCCTCGGTGGCGTCGCGCACTCCCAGCCCCTGCGGCTGGAAATCGCCGACTTCCGCTGCAATGTTCGCGGCCATGGTGTCAATGCTGTCGCCGCTGGCGAACAGGGCCGAGAGCCCGAAATGCCAGATATCAATGACCTCCAGCTGGACCTGCTCCAGATCCGGAGACTGCTTTTTCCACCACTTGTAGCCATAGTGTTCGACCAGCTCCGCGCACTCGATCCACAGCGCGCGGTACCAGGCGAATTCCTGGCTGATCCAGTGGGGATGGACCCGCGTGTTCATTCGGTCCTGCATGGCCAGCATGGTTCTGAGTGCCTGTTCCAAGTGAGAGCTCCTGTGGGCTGCTGTCTGGTCTGGGCAAAGGATACCAGCTTCTTCCCAAACAGCGACAGGCAGACTACCCTTGCTCGACATTAACGCTGGAAGTGCTGCCGATGTTCAGGTTTGGCCGGATCGTAACCGTGTTGTTGCTCGCGTGCGTCCTGCCACGGCTGGCAGGTGCCGCCACCCCCGACAGTATTGAGTCGTTGCAGGACGAAATGCAGCAAGCGGTCGAGGCCAGCCAGTCCGACGCCGAGAAGCAGGAACTCCAGGAGCTGTACCAGTCAGGGATCGAATTTCTGCGCAGGCGCGACGCGCAGCTGGAGAGTCAGGCTGCCCTGGACGCCCTGATTGAGCGAGCTCCCGAACAACTAAGCCGTTACCGGCAACAATTGGAGAGCCTGCAGCCACCCTCGACCGAGTCCATTCGACGCCGTTTTCAGGAGGCAGACCTCAACACGCTTGAGGCGCGGCTGCGGGAACAGGTCAGCGCCATGTTTGCCCTGCAGGGCGAGCTGGCGGCAGTCAACGGCGAGCTGGTTGCCGCTCAAACCCTGCCGGAGACAGCACAGGGCCAAATCGCGAGCAACCAGGCACGTGAGCAGGAGCTCAATGAACAACTGCGGCAGCTCGAACGGCAGCCGGAGAGTCGGCTCAAGCGTGCCCGCATCGCCCGCCTGCGGGCGGAGCAGGCAAGTCTGACTGAAACCACTAATCTGCTGCGGCGCAAGCTGCTGAGCAACACTGTCCTGCAGGAGCTTGCCGAGGCCCAGCGGGCACTGCTGCGTGCCCAAATCAGTGCGCTGGAAACAGAAACAGACACACTTCAGGATCTTCTCGAAGAAACCCGTCGCAGCCAGTCACTGCAGACCGTCTCCGAAGCCACCGACAGTCTGCACCTGACCAGCCACCACCAGCTCCTGCGGAAACAGGTCCAGCTCAACCAGCAACTCAGCGAGGAGCTGCTGGCCGCGTCAGTCAATGTCGGAGAGATGACCCGGAGGGGCATCGCCACCGCCCGGCAGATCGAAAGCCTGCTGCAGATCGAGCAGGCTCTGGAGCAACAGATCGAGGTCCTGCAGGGCAGCGTCCTGCTGTCGCGCATCCTTCACCAACAGAAACGGGAGCTGCCCGGGGTCCGTGGCTCCCTCACCACAACTGACCGGATCGCCGACCTCAGGCTGCGGCAGTTCGAGCTGAACGCAATGAAAAGTGAGCTGGAGGATCAGGCGCAATTGGTGGACCGGCTTCTTGCAGTGCTGCCAACAGAACAGCAGCAGGCACTGCGGGCGGATATGCAAAAGGTCATCAGCAACCGGGCGAGCCTGATCGCGCAGCTGGAGCCCATTACCAATGCCCGACTGAGCCAGGCCATTGCCCTGCAGCTCAACCAGCAGCGTCTGCGAACCCTGAGCGACAACCTCCGGCGCAGGATTGATGACCAGCTGATCTGGGTCGCCAGTACCCGCCCGGTCGACACTAAATGGTTGACAGCCCTGCCAGTGAACCTGAAATCGCAATGGCAGGACCTGGATCTAACCGGGCTGACAGGCGACCTGTTCACCAATCTGCGCGAGAACTGGCCCTGGCTGCTGCCCTCCCTGGCGCTGCTTGGCGTCTATTTCCGTGTCCGGGGAAAGCTCCGGGTGCGACTGGCGGCCCTGCATGAAGACGTCAGGCACTTCCGCCAGGATACCACCGCCCATACGCCGCTGGCACTGTTGCTGACAGTGTTTCAGGTCGCCCCGGTACCACTGGTCCTGGTGACCACGGGTCTGATGTGCCTGCGCCTGGAACCGGTCCTGCCGGTAACCGGTACGGCGCTGATACAGCTGGCACTCGCCTGGTTCATACTGCATTTGTTGTATCGGGTCCTGGATCCGGCAGGGCTTGCGGGGCGGCACTTCCGCTGGCAAAACAGACTGGTGCAACAGCTGCACAACCTGGTCCGCAATACCGCCTGGATTTTGCTGCCGCTGGTGTTGATCACTACCATCAACGTGGAGATCCCCGACTACCAGGAGCAGGATGCGCTGGGGCGGCTGTTTATCATTGTCGGCATGACCCTGCTGGGCATACTGCTGGGACGCAGCATGTGGAATACGCAACCGCTCTACAGCTCGAGAACGGCCCACTTTGGCATCACTCTGGCGCTGGCGGCAACGCCCCTGCTCCTCGCAGGCATGACCTTCTGGGGATTCCAGTACACGGCGGTGAATCTCGCCCACAGGTACTGGTATACCCTGTACCTGATAGTCGTGTGGATGCTTGTCGAGGGCACCATCGTGCGCAACCTGAGCGTGGCCGGACGCCGCCTCTCCTACCAGCGTGCTGTTGCGCGTCGCGAAGCAGACCTGAGCCGCGAAGGCGCAGAGAACGAGGTGGCAGTGGAAGTACCCGAGCTCGGCATTGCCCAGGTCAACGAGCAATCCCTGCGCCTGGCGAAGCTCGCGATGCTGGCGCTGTTTTCGGTCCTCATCTATCTGGTCTGGTCGGATCTGGTAAGCGCTACCGCCTACCTGGACTCCATCACGCTCTGGGAGTACAACGCTGGCAGCAGCGAGGTACCCGAGCGCGTGCCGATGAGTGCCGCGGATGTTCTCGGCGCCCTGCTCATCATCGTGTTCACCGTCGCGCTCGCGCGCAACCTCCCCGGGCTACTGGAAATCCTCGTGCTGTCGCGGATAAATCTGCAACAGGGCAGCAGCTACGCGGTCACCACCCTGCTCAGTTATGTGATCGTCAGCGTCGGCTTCATTACCGGGCTCGCCGCCCTCGGCGTGAGCTGGAACAAGCTGCAATGGCTGGTAGCCGCCCTCAGCGTGGGCCTGGGCTTCGGTCTGCAGGAAATATTCGCCAATGCGGTCTCCGGCATCATCATCCTGTTCGAGCGTCCGGTTCGCATCGGCGATGTTGTCACCATCGGAGACCTGTCGGGCACTGTCAGCCGAATACGGATTCGCGCCACCACAATCACCGACTTCGACCGCAAGGAAATCATCGTCCCCAACAAGAATTTCGTCACCGGGCAGCTGATCAACTGGTCCTTGCACGACACCATAACCCGGGTGTCAATTCGTGTCGGAGTTGCCTATGGATCCGATCTGGCGCTGACGCGGAAGGTGCTCGAGCAGGTTGCCAATGACAACCCGCGCGTGCTCAAGGAACCACCCCTCCAGGTACTGTTCCTCAATTTCGGCGACAGTACCCTGGAACATGAACTACGAGTGCACGTCAAGGATGTCGGCGACCGTCTGCCAGCCATTGATGAGCTGAACCGGGAGGTCGATCGCCTGTTCCGCGAGCACAACATCGAAATTGCCTTTCCGCAGGTGGACCTCAACCTGCGCAAAGGCGAGGGACTCGACCAGCTGACGGCGCGGCTGGCCCCGGATTCGGGAGAATAGAATGTTCAGGATTCTTGCCCTGTTTTTGTTGCCACTCTGGGTACAGGCCCAAACCATCGCCATGCCCGAGCCGCTGGTTGACTGGCAGGAGTGGGTGTTGCGGGAGATTCCCGAACACCGCTGCCCCCTGCTGCACTCTGGCCAGATCCCGGAACCGGGGGCCTGGGCCTGCGTCTGGCCACAGCGCCTGGACCTCACTGTGGACAACAGTGGAGCCGTTTTTCGCGGCGGCGCAACGCTCTACGCCGAGGACTGGTTGCCGCTGCCCGGGAGTTTTGCACTGTGGCCGCGCGCGGTGCTGGTCGACGGCGAGGCCTGGCCGGTGGTCCGGCACGGCGGCCTGCCGGCTCTGCGCCTGCCTGCGGGAAGCCACCGTATAGAGGGCCGTCTGGACTGGTCCGAGCGACCCAATTATCTGCCCCTGCCCGCACTGTATGGCTGGGTTACGCTGTCCGTGGACGGTGAGGCCCGTGTTGCCCCCGAACACGATCAGCAGGGCCTGTGGCTCGGCTTGCCAAGGACCGACACCGCCAGCGCTGTGGCTGCCGACGCACTTGAGATCGAGGTGTTCCGGCGGGTTGAAGACGGCGTCCCGGTCCTGCTTGAAACCCAGCTCCGTCTGACGGTGTCCGGGGCATTGCGGGAGCTGGCACTGGGGCCGGTATTGCCAGCGGATTTCGAGGCCATGAGTCTGACCTCATCGCTGGAAACGGGCCTGCATCCGGAGCAGGGCCTGTTCCTGCTGCTGCGACCCGGAGAGCATCGTGTGACCATCGTTGCCCGCGCCCGTTCCCCGCTGCCCACCCTGAGCGCAATCGCCGGCGCGGCGCCCTGGCCCGGCAGTGAGCTGTGGAGCTATACGGCGGACCCCGCCCTGCGGACCCTGGAACTGGACGGTGGCCGTGCGGTAGACCCGCTGCAGGAAAACATTCCGCCAGCCTGGAGGCAGTTTCCGGCCTGGCGCCTCGATGCCGGTGAAACGCTGACCACCGAGCTCCGCAGCCGCGGACTCGGCAGCGTCGGACGACCCCGACTCACACTGCTGCGTCAGGCCTGGCTGGATTTCCACCAGCCTGTCCTGCATGTCACCGACACTATCACCGGCAGCACCGGCGGCCTCCAGCGCCTGCAGCAGAGCGCGCCCTGGAGTCTGCTGCGCGCAGAGCTCGACGGTGTACCCCAGCCCCTCAGCGCGGGCACGGACGGCACCAGCGGCGTAGAACTGCGAACCCTGCAGCTCGCGCTGCGGGCCAGTGCCAGAGTGCCAAGCGGCGGCGACATCCGGGTCAGCGGCTGGGATCAGACCTTTGACCGCATCGACACGACCCTGCACCTGCCGCCGGGGCAGATCCTGGTCGCGGCGCCAGGCGCGGACCGGGCGCCGCATACCTGGCTCGCCGGCTGGGACCTGCTGGACCTGTTCCTGGTGCTGGTGACCGGCATGCTGCTGGGACGCCTGCTGGGCCCTGTCTGGGGGCTGCTGGGGCTGCTCCTGCTGGCTCTGGCTTATCCGGATTACCCGGTCCTGCTGTACCTGCTGGGCAGCACCGCCGCCGTGCAATTGCTGCGCCAGGCGGTTGGAGGCAACGGGTTGTTCGCAAATGCTATCGGGGTAGTGTACCGGGGCCTGGTGATCGGGCTGGTCCTGGTCGCCCTGCCCTTTATCGCCGGACAATTGCGGCTGGCGCTCTATCCGCAGCTGGAGCTGTACCAGATAGATCAGGCCCAGCCACTGCATCGCAGCATCGTCCAGACGGGACAGGACATGGCGGAGGCGGCCGCCCCGGCCAGCGCGGAGAGCAGAAAATTCGCGGTTGGAGGAGTAGGCCTCGATAGAGTGGCCCCCGACTCTGTTGTGGCCAGCGAGCCGTCCCCCGCTGCGGAGATCAGCCCCCAGGCCCTGGCCGGGCCGGGGCAGCCGGATTGGAGCTGGCGCCGCGCCGAGCTCAGCTGGAGTGGCCCGGTTGTCAGCGAGCAGACCATGCGCCTGGTCATCCTGCCGCGCTGGCTCACTACCCTGCTGCGCGTGCTTACCGTGGTGGCGCTCGGGGCACTGTGCTGGCGCTGGTTCCGGGCTCAATTGCCCTCTCCACGATCCGGCATGGGCAGCAGCGCTGCGGCGCCCCTGGCGCTTGTGTTGCTTGCGACCCTGCTGCTGGCGCCGCCACAGGCCAGCGCAGCGGCTGCTGCAGTACCGCCCCCGGAACAGCTGCAGGAACTGCGCCAATGGCTCCTGCGGCCACCCGCGTGCGCGCCCGCCTGCCTGGAACTGCCCGCGCTCGCACTCGGAATCGAAGGCAGCCATCTGCATCTGCGGATGGATGTGCATGCCGCGGCTGACGCCGGTCTGGCGCTGCCCCGGGTGCAACCGGGGTGGCAAATACTGGAACTCAGGGTTGACGGCGCGGAGGTCAACAGCCTGCGCCAGAGCGGAAACCAGCGCTGGCTGTGGCTACGACGGGGCGTGCACCGGGTCGAACTGCGGGCCGCACTGACAGCCGAGGCAGACAGGGCCTCGCTGCAGTTTGCCATTCCGCCGCGGACGGTCCTTGTGGATACTGGCCCGGGCTGGAGCGCGGCCGGGGTCAGCGCCGGACGTCTTGCCGGCGACACCCTGGAACTGCACCGGGAAACCGCCAGGCCGGGCACTGGCCCGGAGGCGCCGGCATTGAGCCGCCGCGGCTTCGACGCCAGCCCGTTTTACCGGGTGCAACGGCAGCTGCACCTGGGCAACGAATGGCGCCTGCAGACCAGGGTGCAGCGCCTCGCTCCGGCTGGCGGCAACCTCGTCCTGACGGTTCCGCTGTGGCCGGGCGAAAACCCGCTGGACGATAACCTGACCGTGCGCGGTGGTGCGGTTGAGCTGACACTGCCGGCGGGCACAGGACAGCGACAGTGGCTGTCGAGCATCGCGCCGGTGACCCACATGGAAGTGACCGCTGGTGCCCTGGATGAACGCAGCGAGCAGTGGCAAATAAGCAGCTCCGGCCTCTGGCGTGTGGACGCCAGCGGCACTCCCCTGGTCGCCATCAGCGATCCCGGCGGCCGCCAGCACTTCCGGCCATTGCCGGGGGAAACCCTGGTGTTGGAGATTGAGCCAATCGCGCCCCTGGAGGGCCCCTGGCTGGCGGCGGACCGGGTGGGACTGGATATCCGCCTCGGTGCACGCAGTGCTGAATACACTCTGCAGGCGCGCCTGCGCGCCACCCGTGCGGGTACCCATACCGTGCAGCTGCCGCCCGCCGCGGAGTTGCTGGAGGCAAACATCGAGAACCGTGCGCAGAACCTGCAGGCGGAAGACGGCGCCCTGCGCCTGGCGCTGGCCCCGGGCGAGCAACAGCTGGTGGTGCGCTGGCACCAGCCGGAAGACACGGGAATCCTCTGGCGCAGCGCGGTTCCGGACCTTGGCGTTGCAGCGGCCAATGTCAGCACCACTGCCACTCTCTCCGACCGCCGCTGGGTGCTCTGGACCGGTGGCCCCCTGCTGGGGCCCGCAGTGCTGTACTGGGCCGCCCTGGCGGTGATGCTGCTGGTCGCCTTCGCACTCTCACGCAGCGGCCGCACACCGTTGCGCTTGCATCACTGGCTGTTGCTGGGCCTGGGATTCTCCACCGTTTCCTGGCCGGCGCTGGTGCTGGTGGTGGGTTGGTTGCTGGCGGTCGACTGGCGCGAACGCAACGGTGCCGACCTCACTGGCAGGCAGCGCAATGGCGCCCAGCTGGGTCTGGGCCTGCTGACCGTGCTCGCGCTGATAGTGCTGTTCAGCGTGATTCCCGCCGGGCTGCTCGGGCAACCGGAGATGCAGGTCGTGGGCAACGGTTCCAGCAGTAGCGAGCTGCGCTGGTTTGTCGACCGCAGCGCACCCGCGCTGCCCGAAACCAGCATTGTGAGCGCGCCGCTATGGGTGTACCGGCTTGCGATCCTGCTGTGGTCGGTGTGGCTGGCTTCGGCCCTGCTCGGCTGGCTGCGCTGGCCCTGGCAGGCCATGGGCAGTGGCGGGTACTGGTGGCGTGAGCCGGTAGTAACAAGCAAAGCAGAGTAAGTGCGGTCGAGGGCCGTCACCGACCTGCCAGCGAAGGCGCGCATGCAGGCGGTGGCGCGGAAATTCTGCGGCGCGGATCCCTTGGTATCCATTCCACTGGCGTTCCGCGGAGGTTCTCGCGCCAGAGGATTTTACCGGCAGTGAACGCCATGGAGAGGCGCTTGATTAAAAGCAGGCGTTTTCTGGTGCCCGGGACCGGAATCGAACCGGTACGATCGCAATGATCGGGAGATTTTAAGTCTCCTGTGTCTACCAATTTCACCACCCGGGCGCTGCGTGGAGGCGCCGGAACCGGCGCGGCGGCATGATAGCACACCGCTTTTGCTGAACAAGTTGCGGTCTCGCCGCGTGCTACACTGGCGGCAACTGGATTTCCCTGTTTGGTGGACATGCGCAAGCTCTGGATTTTGCCTGTCGCGCTGCTGCTGGCACTGCTGGCAGCCAGTGCTGCCCTGCTGTCCTCGCCGGCGCTGCTGGTGTCCACACTGCAATGGGGCGTGGAGCGGTTCAGCAGCTACCGACTGGAAATCACGGGCCTGGAAATCCGGCCGCGCTCAGTCGGCCTGAGCCTGGAGGCGCTGCATCTCTACCAGCAGGGTGTAGACGGTCCCGCGCTGATCTCGGTCCTCGGTTTCAATGGCGACAGTCGCCTTAGGGACCTCCGGCAACGGGACCTGGCCAACACCACCCTGAGTGCAGACAGCGTCATCGTCTATGTGGCCGCCGATGACGACGCTGAAGACCCTACCCCGGAGCAGTGGTTGCAGTACCTGCGCTTCCTGCCGCAGCAACTGGATATCGCGACGGTCCATGTCATCAACCAGCATGGCGACGTGTCCATATTTCCTGTCGAGAACCTCTCGGGGCGGCGCACGGGCAGCGACGGCTTCGCGGCCGAATTGCGCGCCGACATAGACGGCGCGCCTCTGGACGTTGCGCTCACGCTAACCTCCATCAGGCGGGAGCTGGATCGCGGCGGGGTCAACTTCACGGCCAGTGTTGAAGCACCGGATAGCGCCACCGAAGCCCGGCTGGAGGGCCTGTTTGAAGCGCATGCGGAGTCCATTCACTATGATGTGACAGTCAACGCACGGTTTCCGCAGGTATCCACCCTGCTCGCCGCATTTCCCGCTGCGCCGCCACTGGCTGGCGAACTGTCGCTACGGGGGCGACTGTCGGGCGACCTGCAAGACTACGAACTCACCGCTGCCGGCTTTGAACTGGACAACCGCCCCGCCTACTTTTTTGAGGCCAGCGGCGATCTGCAGCGGGTCGATGGCGCGGACCCGACCCTGTCACTGATCGCATCCGGGGAAATGGACTCCCTGGAGTATTTTCTGCGCTGGCTCGAGCTGGACCTGACGCCGCTGGGCGGCATCCGGGCCAGCATTGCCCTGTCGGGAACCATGGCAGCGACTGTCGTCGACCAGTTATCCATTGTGACCCAAAGCAGTGAGGGGCTGTGGATTACCCTGAACGGATCTTCTGGCCCCGGCAGCCTCGGCAGCGCAGAGTTGCCCGCAGACGCCGACTTTACCCTCCACGCCCATGCACCAGGTCTTGAGGTTCTCGACCCCTGGCTGAGTCAGCCGATCGGCTTTGATGCCGGCCCCTGGCAATTGTCGGCCAGGCTTGTGGAGGCAGGAGGTGATCTCGGCATGGAAAATATCCAGGCACAGCTGGGCAGCGCCGCTACCACGCTACTGCGCGCCACTGACGGCAGTGCGCGCATTGACCTGGACAGACTGGACGATCCGGGCGGGATCCAGAACATCGACCTGACACTGGCTGCTGTCAGCTCTGATCTGGCGATGCCGGCCGGGTGGCTGAATCAATCGCTGCCAGCAGGCTTCGCCCTGGAGGCGAGCGCCACGCTGGCAGGTAACGGCGGCGAACTGACGCTCACCGGTGGCGCCGGGACACTGCGTCATCAGCATCTCGAGATGGCTTTCGACGGCGCCGGTGTGCGGCTACACCGGTCAGAGGATTACCAACCCCGGGGTGGACAGGCCCGCCTGCACTTGCGCGCAGAGGATCTGGCTTCCCTGTCCGATCTCGCCGGATCTCCGTTGCCGGACCTGGGCAGGCTGGAGCTTACCGCCAGGGCGAGCCAGCGCGACCAGCGTATTGATCTGCGGGACCTCGCTGCCAGACTGACTGGCCGCCAGCTGGATATCACGGCTCGCGGCAGTGCCCGGGATATTGCCGGCGGACGCGAGATCAGCCTGGACAGCACCGTGGATCACCTGGACATCGGCGGGCTCATCGCCCTGCTGACGCCGGCAACAACGCCCCCGGCGAACCTGGGCACACTGACCGGGGGCTTCAAGATGAACGCCAGCGGTGGCGGCTACTCGCTGTCACAGCTGGCGCTGGCCAGCCCGGCATCATCTCCCCTGCAGCTGCGCCTGGATGGGGGCGGAAACTACAATGCGGAGGAGACCTGGCAGGGCGAATTTACCCTGGGATTCGGCAGTGATGATCGCGCCCTGCTGGAGGCATTGAGCGGCCTGCCACTGGCACCGGTGGGTGGCTTCATGACCCTGGCCATGGACCCGGCCACTGCCACGCTGGCCAGTAAAACCCGGGTGGGCACTACGGAACTGGCGCTGCATGTCGAGGCCAGCCACAGTGAGGGCAAGCTCAGCAGCCTGAGCGCCAGCCTGGAGTCGCCGCTGGCAAGACTGCGCGATCTGGGCCTGCAGGCCACCGGCACCGATGAGGATAGCTACCGGCCAGCAGAAAAGCTGGAACCTGTCGCCGAGAACACGACGCTGCAACGGCTGCTGGAACTCGCACCGAGGTACCCGCTGGACCTGCGGCTGGCGCTGGGCAGTCTGCAGGGCGACGAGAGCCGCTTCGACGACATCAACGTGCACATCACCGGCGCTGACACGACCTACCTGCTGCGGGAATTCGACTTTGTTTACGCCAGTGCTCCCGCCCAGATCCGCGGCGTGATCGATATCAGCCTGACCCCGCCGGGACTCAGTATCGCGGGCCAGGCGGAGTCGATTCCGCTCAACACCCTGTCCCGCGACCTCGGCATCGAGACGGATATCAGCGGTGCCCTGAACGTGCGCGGGGGCCTCAGCGGCCAGGGCGCCACCGGCGCCGAACTCCTGGCCCAGCTGGACGGCACTGTGGGGGTCGCGCTGGAAGCCGCGACCATTGAGGGCGCCGCCTATGATGTGCTGGCAAGCGGCATTCTCACCTGGCTGTTCTCCGGCGCTGCCAGGGAGGAATCGACCTATCTGGACTGCGTGATGGCCCAGTTCAGCCTGGAGGATGGTGTCGCCCGCAGCAATGACATCTTCGTGGAGTCACCGAACATGACCGCCACCGGTGTCGGCGAGTTCAACCTCCCCGCCAGGACCCTGGCGCTGACCCTAACTCCGCGGTCGAAATCCCGCAGCATCCAGATTCCTTCCAGCATCAGCCTGCGGGGGGACATGGCCAGCCCGCGCACCTCGGTGTCGCCCGTCACCACCACCCTGGACATGACCAGCGAGGCCCTGCTGTTCCTGCCCCGCCTGGTATTGAGGATTTTCGGTATCGGCAAGCACGACAAGACCGCCCAGCGCAGCTGCGTGATTACAGTCAACCCCTAGTCCGGGCCGAACCGGCAGCCTTCGTGGTATACTGCGAGAGACAATAAGACAGGCACTGATGGACCAGACTATGGCATCTCCCCGGGGTGAATTCAGCTCGAGATTCGGCTTTATCATGGCAGCGGCCGGCAGTGCCGTCGGCCTCGGCAATATCTGGGGGTTCCCGACCCAGGCCGCGAGCAATGGCGGTGCGGCTTTCCTGCTGGTCTACCTGGTGCTGGCCTTTACCCTCGCCTATCCGGCACTCATGGCAGAGCTGATCATAGGCCGGCACGCTCATGCCAACGCCGCCAATGCGCTGCGGCTGATCTCACCCAATACCGGGCTGCGACGGCTTGGCACCGCGACCGGTGTCACCGGCTTTATCGTCGCCAGTTTTATCCTCAGCTTCTACGCCATTGTTGCCGGCTGGATGCTGGCGCACTGCCTGGCCGCTCTGGTCGAGTTGTTCCGGTTCGACACTGCCGCCGCCTGGCTGACGGAGTTCGGCTTCGCCCGCAACCTGGGGTTCATGCTGGTCTTCATGGCGCTGACGGTTGGCATAATCTCCGAGGGTGTGCAGCAGGGCATTGAACGCTGGTCCAGCCGGCTGATGCCCATGTTACTGGTATCATTGGTCCTCCTGGTGGTGTACGTATTCACCCTGGACGGCGCCATGGACGGGCTGCGCGTCTACCTGCTGCCGGACTTCGAGCGCGCGCTGGCGCCGGATCTGATTCTGAAAGCACTGGGGGCCGCCTTTTTCTCGCTGTCACTGGGCGTCGGCACCATGCTGATCTATGGCTCCTATATCAGCGACCGCGAGAACCTGCCAGTCGTTGGTGGCCTGGTCACCCTCGTCGACATCTGCATCGCGGTCATGGCCGGCTTCCTGGTGCTGCCGGCCATGTACGTGGCACTGCACAACGGCGTGGAAATCTTTACCGCGACCGGCGAGCTGATCTCCGAGGACACGCTGATTTTCAACGTCCTGCCGCGCCTGTTCGACACCATGGGACTGGCCGGAGTGCTGGTGGGCTTTGTATTTTTCTTCCTCATGAGCATCGCCGCCCTCACCTCCTCCATCTCCATGCTGGAGGTGCCGGTGGCCTATACCATTGAGGAACACGGTGTCGACCGCAAGGTCGCGGTGGTGGTGATCGGCATCCTGATTGCCATCGTCAGCACGGTGATCCTGCTCAATTTCGAGCTGCTGTTCGGACTCGTCATAGCGGCCACCACCCGCTATAGCCAGCCGTTGCTGGGCTTCATGTTCTGCCTCTACGCTGGCTGGGTATGGCGCCGGGATCAGTTGCTGCAGGAGCTGCGCAAGGGCAATGACCTGGTCGAGCACAGCCTGTTCTGGAAGATATGGCCCGGCTATGTGCGCGTGGTGTGCCCGGTCATCATCCTGCTGATTTTTGCCCAGTCATTGCTGGGTTAACGCCGCGAGGGCGATGCTGCCGCTGTCTTCGATGTACTGCGTCGGCAGCAGGCCGCGAAAGTCAATCTTGGCGGTGAACCGGTAATCCAGCGCATCGCCGCGGCTGTGACCCAGATTGCCGAGCAGGCGCAGCACTTCCAGCAGGTTGACCCCGGCGTCGATGACAACCTGTTCTTCCGTATAACCTGCGATGCGCGGCACCTGGTTGCTGACCCCACTGATCAGCTCCCGTCCCAGCAGCTGCATGCCATAGCTGATACCGGCGATATCCAGGGCCCGGGCATTGGGGTTGGCGATGCGCAGAACTATCTGAAAGCGTGGGCCACTCCCCCCGGCAGGAAGACTGCGCACGCTGTCCACACTGACCTTGGGGGCTTCGATCCCCGGCATCAGGCTACTGCAGCCGCCCAGAGCCAGCGCCAGCATCGCCGCCAGCAACAGACGCACGCCGGGCGCAGTCATGATCCGTCCCTGTCGCGGGGGGTAACTGACAGGAAAAAGATACCGTAACCAAGGCTCGCCACGGCAAACACCATTGCCACCCAGTCGCCCGTTTGCAGATACATCCAGCCGCTGAACACCAGCATCGCCAGGGTCACGACAATTCCTATGGCCCGCGCAGTCTGTGTCACCTTTCCGCCCCGTTGTGGTATTCTCGATCCCGTCCTGCAAACCGGCACGGGAGCGCATAATAGCATCAGCATGGCAAAGTTCATTGTTATCTTCATGTCGGTCCTGGTGGGTTTGTTCACCGTGGAAATGCTGCAGCCGGTGCAGGCAGCGGTCATTCAGCCTTTTACCGCCTCGCTGGCGACCCTGAGCGCCGCCTTGATCACGCCCTTCGACAGCAACGTGCTCGCGTACGGACGGGTTATTGCCCACAGCGTCAACAACTTTGCGGTCTCCATAGAATCAGGGTGCAACGGCGTCGAAGCCGCGATCGTGCTGATTGCCGGCGTTCTCGCCTATCCCGCGCCCTGGCACTTTCGGATCGGGGCCATACTCGCGGGCTTCCTGACCATCCAGATGCTTAACATTGCCCGCATCATCAGCCTTTTCTACCTCGGGCAGTGGAACTACGAAATATTCGAATGGACTCACCTGTACCTGTGGCCAGTGTTTATCATGCTTGACGTGCTGATTGTGTTTGTCCTGTACCTGCGCTTCCTGGAGCGGCGCCAGCCGGTAGCGGTCACCAACGCATGACCCTGTACCGCTTCATCGGGCTGGTGATCCTGCTGATGATCCCCTGCTTTGCGCTCTGGTATGGCCTCGGGGCACTGCCGGCGGCGCCTGCCATTTGGTTGACACAGCTTGCCCTGCCCTGGGCGGCTCCGGATATCATTCACTCGGTAACGCTGGATCAACACCAGTTGATGGTTTTCAGTCGCTTTGGCGAGCGTGATGGCGCCATCGTTCCCCTGGCCCAGGCAGAGTATCAACTGGCGTTCCCGCAGAGTGTCCGACTCCTGTCCTATTCCATTCCTTTCTACACAGCGCTGCACTGTGCCAGCCGCATCGAGGACTCCCTTGGGCGCTACGCCAGAAGCTTGATTGTGCTGTGGTTCCTGATGCTTGTGGGCTTCGTGGCGGTCGCGCTCAAGGACGTGATGGTCGCTGTCGGGCCGATGATGCACGAGGCCTCCTCTCTGCCCCTGCCGCCGCCGTCGGCCATCGCGCTGCTGTACCAGTTCAGTACACTGATCGTGCCGACGGTGGCGCCGATACTGCTCTGGGCGTGGGCCGTGCGTGACAGCCCCCATTGGCAATCGCTGTTACTGGGGCGGGCAACAGATACTGCCGCAGACGGTGAGCACCAGGACTGATACCCCCGTGCTCAGGCAGCATCCCCCACCGGGCTGTCGGCGACGTCCCTGAGCAGCCCCTGGTACTCGTCCCCGCGCTCCTCCAGCACCGCCTGCAGGGCGCGCTCCATCAGCCAGCGCGCCTGGCAGGTGTAGGCGTAGATGCAGGCGTGTACAGCCGCATCGTGCCAGTTTTCGATTGAGCAGCTCGAGGAGTACTCCTCGAAATGGCTGAGCGAGCGGATCAGGTCGGCGATATGGCGCGGGCACTCGCAGTCGAGGGTACTTTTCAATTGCCGGGCTGCGCGCAGCTGCAGCTCACTGAACTGGCGCGGCTTGGCGCTCATCAATTCCCCGAGATTGGCATCCCCCTGACTGGTGCTTTTGTCCGCCACGCTGCGGGCGAGCTCAAACGCCAGATAAGCGGGATCCGGGGGGAAGGTAGTGGCGGCAATGTTCTGCTGTTCCAGTGCCTGCAACCAGCGCTCGTTGGCAAACTGGTAGGTAACCAGGGCCTTCTCTACGTCCAGGTCCCCCATCAGATCCCCCACTTGCCGGGTCTGCGGGCCACTGAGATTGGCGCATTCGACGACCAGGGAATCGGCCGGGCCGATTTCCCCGCAGAACTGCGGGCTGATCTCTGCCAGCGGCAGCCGCACCAGCAGAGCATCCACACCCGCCAGGCAACCCTGGTGTTCCTCCAGCCACTCGCAGAGCTGGAGCCCGATAAAAATGACTCTCGGTTTCGGTGCCGGTACCGCAGCGCGGCCGCTCTTGCCGCGGCTGCGGAGCAGCATTTCCAGGGTCTTGCGTTCGGTAGAGGCAATTTCACCGATCCGGGAGCCGCTCGTCACCAGCGCAGCAACCAGCTGCAAATGCTCCAGGTCAGCCTGGGTATACTGGCGCCGTCCGGTCGCCGACTTGTGACTGGCTCCCAGCCCGTAGCGGCGCTCCCACACCCGCAGCGTATCCGGCTTGAGACCGGTAAGTCGGGCAACGGTGCCAATACCGTAGAGGGGGCGGGGTTCCATAACAGCCTGATCCATGTGCAGAGCCTCGATAGTTTGTCGGACTTGTTACGCTGCGGTGGCCTGACTGGATGAGTTGCCCAACTTGTGTTCGCATGTTATCTGGACAACTGTCCGGTTTGCTTGTCCAAGGAAGTGCCAGAGGGCGTATACACAGCAAACCGGGAAGGAGCTGTATTGTGGAAAACTGGAAAACTGAAACCGATGACCGGGAACTGGAGCGGCTGTTTGCGGAAGCCCGCCGCTACCCATTGCTGAGTGCCGACCAGGAGCGCGACATTGACGGCAGCAAATGGCAGGCCGTAGCCGACATCCAGGCACTGCTGCTCGCCAGCGCGGGAGGGCGCGCATTCTTCCGCGACCTGCTGGACCGGATCGTTGCCCAGCCCCCGGATGTTGCAAACTTCGACAACCGCGACCATCACTTCCTGCTGCGCCGCGAACTGGTAGCGTACCTGCCCGGCGGAGCGCATGCCAGCGGCGTAGCCCAGCTGGCATCAGCACTGGCGGCTGATGATCTGGTTGCGGCCGGGGAAATCGCTACCGAGATGGCTCTGCCGGCTAGCCTGCTGGTAGGCATGGCCAGTGTGGTCGGTCGCCACAACAAGCACGACGCCAAATGTCGGGTGGCGGACGCCCTGCTGGCGTGGCAAGCGACGGCGGAAGGCATCGAGCGGAACGTTCGCCGCTACCGCCTGGAGCCGGCGCAGTTGGCGAGTCTGAAACTGTCGTTATCGCGCTTCAACCAGGCCCGTGACACCCTGACCCTGCACAATCTGCGCCTGGTCTACTCCATAGCCGGGAAATACCTGGGCAAGGGCGCCCCCTACCGCGACCTGATCCAGGAGGGGACGCTGGGCCTGATTCGCGCCGCGGAGAAGTTCGAGGCGCACAAGGGTTACCGGTTCAGCACCTACTGCTACAACTGGATCTCACAGGCGGTGCGCCGCTACGTCAACGACGGCGCAGCACTGATCCGCTACCCCACCCATGTACGCGAGCAGGTGGGCAAACTCCACCGTGAGCGCAACGCCATCTGGTCGAGCACCGGGGAGGAACCCTCCGAGGAGGCGCTTGCCAGCGCGGCCGGCATCGAACCGGAAAAAGCCCGGCAGCTGCGGCAGCTGCGCAATATGGCCGTATCCCTGGACCAGCCACAGTACGCGGATGATGACGAATCACTGCTCGACAGCGTTCCCGGCGGCCCGTTTCAGGACATTGCCGCCCGCGCGGAAAGCGCCTCCCTGCAACGTTGCCTGCTGCAGGAGATTGAGCAGCTGGAACCTGCGGAACAGGAGGTCGTCATCGCACGCTGGGGCCTGCATCGGGGGCCACCCCTGAGTCGGGCAGAAGTCGCCGACAAAATGCGGGTCAGCCGCGAATGGGTGCGTCAACTTGAGCGTTCAGCACTGGAAAAACTGAGCCACAACAGTACGGTACAGGATGCCGCCCGCGATCACGGCAATCTGTCGCCGGCTTGAGCACCGAAAATCGCTGCCAGTGCGTCGTCAATGCCGGGATAACGGAACTCGAAACCGGCGCGCTGCAGGCCGGCGGGCACCACCCGCTGGCCACTGAGCAACAGTTCGCCGGCCATTTCCCCGAGCAGCAGCCGCATGACCGGGCCGGGCACGGGCATTCCCGGGAGGGTCCGGAAGTGCTTGCGCATGGCACGGCAGAATTCGCGCTGGGTTACCGGGCCTGGCGCGGTGAGGTTGAAGGGGCCCGCCAGCGTGTCCTCGGCAAGCAGAAACGCCATCGCGGCCACCACATCCTGGCGGTGAATCCAGCTGAGATACTGGTGGCCACTGCCCGGCCAGCTCGCCACACCGAAACGGAACGGCAACGCCATCTCCTTCAGGGCACCGCCCTGCCGGTCCAGAACCACGCCGAGGCGCAGCAGACAGGTGCGAATCCCCGCTTCCGCAGCGCGGGCGGCCTCCTGTTCCCAGGCTTGGCACAGCTCGCTGGAAAAGCCGCTGCCGGGCGCTGCCTCTTCCGTCAGCGCGTCATCCCCGCGCGGCCCGTAGTAACCAATTGCGCTCGCGCTCAGCAGTACCCGCGGGGGCTCGGCGGATTCAGCAAAGTACGCCACCAGCGCCCGGGTTCCCTGTACCCGGCTGGCGACCAGCTCCTCCTTGTAGGCTCTGGTCCAACGCTTTCCCGCAAGGGACGCGCCAGCAAGATTGATGACCGCGTCGGGCGCGGAATCAGGCGACAACTCTTCCAGGGAGCGCACGAAGGTACACTGGGCAGTGTCCCGGTGCTGGCTGCGGCTGAGAATACTGATGCGATGTCCCGCCTGGAGCAAATGCGGCACCAGCGCCTGGCCGATGAAACCGGTACCTCCCGTGATCAGAATGTGCATGTCCTCTCCTCTCCCGCAGCAGCGTAAGGCCACCATCATGAACAATGTCATGCCTGAACTGCAACAGCTGCTGGCCGTGCTCCAGGAGCGGCCGCGTCTGGTGGTAGTTACCGGCGCGGGCATCAGCGCCAGTTCGGGTATCCCCACCTACCGTGACGCCGACGGGCAGTGGCTCTACAGCACGCCGATACAGCACCGGGACTTCCTCCAGGACCCCGCGACCCGGCAACGCTACTGGACCCGGTCCTGGCTGGGATGGCCGGGTGTCCGCGATGCCAACCCCAATACGGCGCACCGGGCCCTCGCCCGGCTGGAGCACGCCGGTACCATTGAACTGCTGGTGACACAGAACGTGGACCGCCTGCACCAGCGTGCCGGCAGCGGCGCGGTAGTCGATCTGCACGGGCGTCTGGACCGGGTGCGCTGCCTCACCTGCGGGGCATATTCTCCACGCGATAACATGCAGCACCGACTTCTACAGGCAAACCCTCACTTTTCCTCGCTGGCGGCTGGCGCCGGTTCGAGACCGGATGGCGACATGTCCCTGCCCGATAGCCAGGCGCGACATACGGTTGTCCCGCATTGCCTTGCCTGTGCGGGAACCCTGATACCCGACGTCGTCTTTTTCGGCGGCACCGTGCCCAGGGAGCGGGTAGCGCGTGTCACTTCTGCAATCGCGGCTGCCGATGCCCTGCTGGTTGTCGGCTCTTCCCTGCAGGTCTACTCGGGCTTCCGCTTCTGCCGCGCGGCCCATGCCGCGGGGAAGCCGCTGATTGTGATCAACCCGGGCATTACCCGCGCCGACGCCATCGCCAGCCTGAAACTGGCGATGCCCTGCGAATCGCTACTTGACGAACTGGCAAACATCCTGGGCGACCGCGCCACACACCCCTTCCCTGCCTGAGCTGTGGGATGAACAGGGCAAAAAAAACCCGCGCTCTCCGACGCGGGTTTTCCCTTTCCTGCTTCGAGTTCAGTCGACAAGAATCGTCAACTCTATCAGCGGACTTCCCGCAATCTCCGCCGGCGACGGATCGCGGGCGATAACGGTATAGTTGACGCCCCCTTCGAGCGTGACCGTGCCGCCGCTGTCGAATGCCACCACCGACTTGTCGCCGGCAGCGGTAACAGTGATCCAGTAGCTCCCCGGGGTCAGCGCGATTTGCCCAGTGGTGCCGGGATAGGCGAGACCCGAGATTGCCGCATCGGCGTCGGCGATCACACCGTCGGCAGTGAGGTAGACGTCGACCGGAATCTCGCCAGCGACAATCGAGGAGCCGTGGATGACCTCGACTCTGGCGGCAGTGGCAATGCTTCTGCGGTCATCGCTGGTAACCAGAGCCTCGATGGAATTGGCCGCAAATGAGCCCAGGGCCAGCACTGTGTAGCTTGCAGTCTGCTCCAGCGCAAGGTCGACATCTATCGGGGCGATACTGTTGTCCGCGTTGGCGGCGACCACCACATTGTAGGTCCCCGCGGGCACCTCGATATCACCGTAGGCACTTGCCGCCGGAAACGGCACATTGGCAAGTACGGTCGCCCCATCGACAATCACATCCACTGCGGGCGTATCTGCCGAATTGTGGACCACGCGCACGGCCGCACCCATGCCTGGATCGACAACTTCTGTTGCGCCCTCTGCACCGACCGCCAGCAGGTTCACAGGGTTGCTGCCGACCTTGAAGGTGTTATTGATTGCCAGTACCAGTACTTCGGTGCCAGCGGGGAAACTGAGGACCCCACTGTCATAAACCACAGCGTCACTGCCATCGCCGGTAATCCGGACCCGGTAGTCGGTGTCGGGCTCCAGCGCAAGGGGGCCAAGCGCATCACCAAATCCGGCATCAATCGGGGAGGCAGAAGCGAGCGGATCATCGGGACCCGTCACGTATATGTCGACATCGCCAGCCACGGGCGCAGCGTGCATGACCGACACGCGAACATCGGCAATATCTTCTTCGATGGCTACCGGATCCAGCACTTTGGCCTTTAGATTCAGCTCTCCGTCAGCATCAAACAGGGTGTCGTAGGCGACGACATCGGTCCTGACACCTTCCTCCAACACCAGTTCCACCGGCCCTATGACGGTGACCTCGGAACCATCCGCAAGCAGCCCCCTGACTTCGACTTCAATCGAGCCCGGGTTGTCGATTGTGAGCAATCCGGAACTCTGCCTGAATGCCACCTCCTCCAGGGCAAGCTCGCCGTCGACATACACATTGACATCGGGAGCGTCCGCGCCGGCGTGGGTGACGCGCAGCTGGGCGGGCTCTACCGCTGGCGGCGGGGGTGGCGGAGGGGTCACCTCCGGCTGGGCGGGACGGTCCGAGCTGTCGCTACAGCCGACAATGGCGGCCAGAACTGCAGCCAGGCACAACGATCGAGACACATTCATGATTGCTACCTCTCCGGTGGGTTCAGCAATCATTACGTTGCCCTGGGGACAGCCAGATGAAGCGTGACAGGCGCTTGCTCTGGAGAACAGGGACAAAAACTGGACACACACGCCGTTGCCGGCCATTCGAAGGGTTATCATGCGCCTTTGCCCGACTGCCGTATCCTGAGTGACAACCATGACCACAACCATCTACCTGTTCCGCAATGACCTGCGCCTGGCTGACTTGCCGGGGCTTGCGGCTGCAGCCGCCAACGGCCCGGTGCTGCCCGTCTACATTCTCGATGACGACGCCGCTGGTGACCGCGCTCACGGTGGCGCCAGCCGCTGGTGGCTGCACCACAGCCTGCGGGCACTGGCCGCCGACATCGCCGCCGGTGGCGGGCAGCTGGTGCTGCGCCGCGGCGATACGGCGAGCTGCCTGCAGGAACTGGTCACCGCCAGCGGCGCCGGTGCCATTCACTTCAGCCGCAGTTACAGTCCCTGGGAGAGGGCGCTTGAAACGAAGCTGAGGCAGCAGTTCGATGGCAGAGTACACCTCAAGCGCTTCCCTGGCGTGCTGCTGCATGAGCCAGAAAATATCGCCAACCAGGCGGGAGAGCCGTTCAAGGTATTCACCCCGTTCTGGCGCCACTGCCGGCGCCAGAACGGTCTGGGGCTACCGCTGCGCACTCCATCCGGGATCACCTGGTGCAAGCCACAAAGCAGCTCCGACTCGCTTGAGGACTGGGCGCTGCTGCCGCGCAATCCGGACTGGGCTGCGCATTGGCCAACACTGTGGACACCCGGCACCGCGGGGGCGCGGCACGCCCTGGAGCAATTCCTGCGCCACCGGTTGCAGCGCTACGCCAGTGGTCGCGACCACCCGGCCGAGAATGCCACCTCGCGGCTGTCGCCACACCTCCGTTTTGGCGAGATCTCGCCGCGCGAGATCTGGCACAAGGCCCGGGAACTCGCCGCGCGCAATCCACAGCAGCAGGACCAGGTGGACAAGTTCCTCAGCGAACTCGGCTGGCGCGAGTTCTCCTATCACCTGCTCTACCATTTCCCGAGCATTCCGGAAAAGCCCTTCAAGGAGCAGTTCTCCGACTTCCCCTGGCTGGGCAACCAGGCGCAGTTGCGGGCCTGGCAGCGAGGCCAGACGGGGTACCCGGTAGTGGATGCCGGGATGCGCGAACTGTGGCACACCGGCTACATGCACAATCGTATCCGCATGGTGACGGCGTCTTTCCTCAGCAAGCACCTGTTGACCCACTGGCGGGCAGGGGAACGCTGGTTCTGGGACACCCTGGTGGACGCGGATCCCGCCAGCAATACCTGTAGCTGGCAGTGGGTTGCCGGCAGCGGCGCCGATGCGGCCCCCTACTTCCGGATTTTCAACCCGGTCATCCAGGGCGAGAAGTTCGATGCCGACGGCGCCTATGTGCGGCACTGGGTACCTGAAATCGCCCGCCTGCCGGATCGCTGGCTACACCGGCCCTGGGAGGCTACAGACGAGGTGTTGTCCGCGGCCGGTGTGGTCCTCGGCAACAACTATCCGCGTCCCCTGGTTGATCATCGCCAGGCACGGGAGGCGGCAATGTCAGCCTATCAGCAGATTCGCAGCGGCTGACACTGCCCCCGGATACAGTCGGTGACGACTGGAATTCTGTGGGCGCAGCGTCGATACTAGAGAGCAACCGGGAGCTGCCACCCCGAAACCAATATCCCAGACCTGGAGTACCGATATGATCACAACCGCACGCCGCGCGCTCTACCCAGCCCTTCTGCTGACCCTTGGGCTCAGTGCCGGCCCCGCCAGCGCGGATATCGCCGAGGTGGTCGACGCCGAGGGCAACAGGATGTCCTTCGAATACGAGGGCGACCAGCTGCGCATCAACATGAACCAGGAAAACAGCTACATGCTGGTGCGGGGCGAGCAAATCTATGCCGTCACCGACAACGACGGCGAAATCATGGTTATCGACGTCAAGCAGACCCTGTCCATGTTCGGCAACATGGCCCAGTCCGCGATTCCCGATATGGCTGCAGTCAATGTGGAATCACTGGAAGCCACCGGCCGCAGCGAAACGGTCGCCGGGATTCCCGGCGAAGTGTACAACCTCAAGTATACCGATCAGGAAGGCAGGCGCCAGGAATCAGACATGGTGCTGTCTTCGGATCGCCGTGCCATGGGGTTCCGCGACGCCGTCCATCGCATGGCATCAACCATGTCCAGCATGCTCGCACAACAGGGCACCCACGATCGTCTGCAGGCGCAACTGGATGGCATGAACCTCGGTGTGTTGCGCTATGGCGACGACATGCGCGTGACTGCCATCACCGAAACCCAGGTCGCCGACGCCCGCTTCGTGCTGCCCGCAGAGCCCACAGACCTTTCCGGGCTGGGCGGCCTGTTCGGGGCAGGCGCTACCGGTGGCGGTGAAGGCGGCTTCATGTCCGGGATCCTCGGTGGTAACGCGGCGGAGAAAGCCGCCGAGCCAGAGGATGAAGCCGAAGATCAAGCGGCCAATCCGATAGAAAACGCCGGCAAAGAGATCGGCAAGGCCTTTGGCAAGCTGTTCGGCAACTGAGCGGCACTTATGCCGGAGATTGAACTGGCACCAGCGGCGGCTTTAGGGCAAAATGCGCCCCTGATTTTACGAGGGATTGCCGCCGCATGGCAAAAGAAGACCAGATCGAAATGGAGGGCGAGGTTATCGACACCCTGCCCAATACCACCTTTCGCGTCCAGCTGGAGAACGGTCACGTTGTGACCGCCCATATCTCCGGCAAGATGCGCAAAAACTATATCCGCATCCTTACCGGCGACAAGGTACGTGTGGAACTCACACCCTATGACCTGACCAAGGGCCGCATCACCTACCGCGAGCGGTAGGCTTTGCCTAGGCCGGTTCGGCCTCGGTTTCCTCGACCAGGACCTCCAGGTCATCGCGTGCCGTGTTCACGCGCACCCGGGCCACCCCACCGGCCTGGGACAGGGAACCGAACAATACCAGCTCCGCCAGCGGCTTCTTGATGTGCTCCTGGATGACCCGGGCCATCGGCCGGGCGCCCATGTTGCGGTCGTAGCCCTTCTCCACCAGCCACAGGCGCGCATCCTCATCCACGTCCAGTGTGACCCGCTTCTCGTCCAGCTGACCCTGTAGCTCGGTCAGGAACTTGTCCACCACGGTCAGGATAATGTCCTCGCCCAGGGGCTCGAACTGCACAATGCTGTCGAGACGGTTGCGGAACTCCGGCGTAAACAGGCGATTGATCGCTTCCATCCCGTCGGTGCTGTGATCCTGGGTGGTGAAGCCGATCGTACGGCGGCTGATGCTTTCGGCGCCGGCATTGGTAGTCATCACCAGGATAACGTTGCGGAAGTCGGCCTTGCGGCCGTTGTTGTCGGTCAGGGCACCGTGGTCCATGACCTGCAGCAACAGGTTGAACACTTCCGGGTGTGCCTTCTCGATCTCGTCCAGCAGGATGACCGCATGCGGGTGCTTGGTCACGGCGTCCGTCAGCAGGCCACCCTGGTCGAAGCCGACATAGCCCGGAGGCGCACCGATCAGGCGTGACACCGTGTGCCGCTCCATGTATTCGGACATGTCGAAGCGGATCAGCTCCAGACCCAGCACCCGCGCCAGCTGGCGCGTCACCTCGGTTTTACCCACGCCCGTGGGGCCTGCCAGCAGGAACGAGCCGATGGGCTTGTCACCGGAGCGCAGCCCGGCACGCGCCAGCTTGATCGACGTCGCCAGGCTGCTGATGGCCCGATCCTGGCCAAATACGACCATCTGCAGGTTCTGCTCGAGTTTTTGCAGGGTTTCGCGGTCGTCCGAACTGACCGATTTCGGCGGAATTCGGGCTATTTTCGCCACCACGGCCTCGATATCCGCCACCCCGATCACTTTTTTCCGCTTCGACGGCGGCTGCAACTGCTGATAGGCACCGGCTTCGTCAATGACGTCGATGGCCTTGTCCGGGAGGAACCGGTCGTTGATGTAGCGGGCCGAGAGGTCGGTGGCGACCCGCAGTGCCTTGTTGGTATACCGCAGGCCATGGTGTTCCTCAAAGCGCGATTTCAGCCCCTTGAGGATCTTGTAGGCATCATCCGGCGTCGGCTCCATCACGTCGATCTTCTGGAAGCGGCGACTCAGGGCCTTGTCCTTGTCGAAAATGCCGCGGTATTCCTGGAACGTGGTCGAGCCAATACAGCGCATCTTGCCCGACGTCAGCAGCGGCTTCAGCAGATTGCTGGCATCCATGACGCCACCGGAGGCCGCACCCGCGCCGATAATGGTGTGGATCTCGTCGATAAACAGGATCGCGCCCTCGCGCTTCTTCAGATTGGCCAGCAGGCCCTTGAAGCGCTTTTCGAAGTCACCGCGATACTTGGTCCCGGCCAGCAGGGCGCCCAGGTCCAGCGAGTAGACCACGCTGTCCTTGAGCATCTCCGGCACTTCGCCGTCCACAATCATTTTCGCCAGCCCCTCGGCAATGGCCGTCTTGCCAACACCGGACTCGCCCACCAGCAGGGGGTTGTTCTTGCGCCGGCGGGCCAGGATCTGGGCCACCCGCTCCACTTCCGGTATGCGCCCGATCAGCGGGTCAATGCGCCCGGCCTTGGCCTCCTCATTGAGGTTGGTAGCAAAATTGTCCAGCGGGTTGCCCTCACCCTCCTCTGTCGGCACACCCTCGGCACCCGCCGCGCCGGGCTCACCGCCCTCGTTGTCCTCGGACACCTTGGAAATCCCGTGCGTGATGTAATTGACCACGTCCAGGCGGGCAATGCTCTGGGTCTTGAGGAAGTAAACGGCCTGGCTCTCCTGCTCGCTGAAGATCGCCACCAGCACATTGGCACCGGTGACTTCGCTGCGGCCGGAGGACTGGACGTGGAATACCGCCCGCTGCAGCACCCGCTGGAAACCCAGCGTCGGCTGGGTCTCGCGCTCGTCGTTGTCCTCGGGAATGAGCGGCGTGGTGGCATCCACGAACTCGACCAGATCGCCCCGCAGAGCCTTGATGTCAGCGCCGCAGGCCTTGAGCACACGAATCGCGTCGTTGTTGTCCAGCAGTGCCAGCAACAGGTGCTCCACCGTCATGAACTCGTGACGTTTGCCCCGCGCCTCCCGAAACGCCTCGTTCAGCGTCAGTTCCAGGTCCTTGCTCAGCATACTTTACCACTCCCGGGCTGCTAGCCCTCAGATGCCTCGATTTCGCATAACAGCGGGTGCTGGTTCTCCCGCGCGTACTGATTGACCTGGGTCGCCTTGGTCTCGGCAATGTCCCTGGTATAGATACCACATACGCCCTTGCCCTTGGTATGGACTGTCAGCATGACATGGGTCGCCTGTTCGCGGTTCATGCGGAAGAACACCTCCAGCACCTCGACCACGAACTCCATGGGCGTGTAGTCATCATTCAGCAATACAACTTTGAACAGCGGCGGCTTCTTGAGTTCCGGCTTGGACTCCTGCAGCGTCAAGCCGCCGTCGTTGTCGCGCTGCTCATCGCCGGCAGACAGCCGCCAATGACCAACTACGGGTACTTCGTTCACGCCTTTCCTCTCATGTCGTTGCCATGACCAGATAGTGGATATGGGCTCATTATAAGTCAATTCAAGGTTGCGTGGCGGTGGAGGGTCACGCCGGGGGCCGGTCACCCCAAGTGCATTCGTTGCGGCAGGAGGTCGCCCCACACCTTGCGCCTCCCCGGACTCGCCGTGCATACATCCATGTAGGCTCGGTGGCGGCATCCGTGCCGCCAACGGTCCGGGGAGGCACAAGGTGCGGGGCTCCCGCGCACTTTTCAACTTGGGTAGCACTTCCGTGAGTGGGAGGCCACGAGTTACGCGACCTCCCGCGCACTGCTCAGGACTTGGATAGCGCTCATAAGGTTGAAAAGAAGAGCGGGAGCGGCCGGTGGGCCATCCGGGAACGTAGACGGCCATGGATGGCCGTCTCCGAGCGCACATGGATGTGCTTGTAGCGTTTCCCGGATGGCCCACCGGGTGATCGCGCTCGCCACCATCATCAGAAACGAGCGACCCGGAAAGCCCCGGAATGCACACGGCCCGTGCTACGAAGTGCCGTCGCTATCAGGGGTAATACCGTGAAGAGCGGGAAACGAAAAAGGGCCCGTGTTGCCACGAGCCCTTGCTGGTAACGCCGCGAACGGAATTACATATTGTCGATCAGTTTTTGACCAAACTCGGAACAGCTCACCAGCGTCGCCCCTTCCATCAGGCGCTCGAAGTCATAGGTGACGGTGCCGTTCTGGATGGCACCGTTCATGCCTTTGATGATCAGGTCGGCGGCCTCGTTCCAGCCCAGGTGGCGCAGCATCATTTCCGCCGAGAGAATCAGGGAGCCGGGGTTGACCTTGTCCTGACCGGCGTACTTGGGCGCGGTGCCGTGGGTCGCTTCGAACAGGGCGATGGTGTCGGACAGGTTGGCGCCGGGCGCGATGCCGATACCGCCGACCTGGGCCGCGAGGGCATCGGACAGGTAGTCACCGTTCAGGTTCAGGGTGGCGATGACACTGTAGTCACCGGGACGGGTCAGGATCTGCTGCAGCATGGCATCGGCGATGACGTCCTTGACGATGATGTCCTTGCCGCTCTTGGGGTTCTTGAACGTCACCCAGGGGCCACCGTCGAGCAGTTCTCCGCCAAACTCTTCCTGAGCCAGTTCATAGCCCCAGTCGCGGAAGGCGCCTTCGGTGAACTTCATGATGTTGCCCTTGTGCACCAGGGTCACGGAGGGCAGGTCCTGGTCGATCGCGTACTGGAAGGCCTTGCGCACCAGACGCTTGGTGCCCTCCTCGGAGACCGGCTTGATGCCGATGCCCACTTCCTGCGGGAAGCGGATCTTGGTGGCGCCCATTTCCTTGATCAGGAAATCCACGACTTTCTGCGCTTCCGGGGTGCCGGCCTGGTATTCAATACCGGCGTAGATGTCTTCGGAGTTCTCGCGGAAGATCACCATGTTGCAGGAGCCGGGATCCTTCACCGGCGAAGGCACACCTTCGAACCAGCGCACCGGCCGCAGGCAGGTATAGAGGTCCAGTTCCTGGCGCAGGGCGACGTTCAGGGAGCGAAAGCCGCCGCCTACCGGGGTCGTCAGCGGGCCCTTGATGGCCACGGAGTACTCCTTGATCGCCGCCAGGGTCTCTTCCGGGAACCAGTCGCCATCGTACAACTCGGCCGCTTTCTCGCCGGTGTAGATTTCCATCCAGGAGATCTTCTTCTGGCCACCAAAGGCCTTTTCGACTGCGGCGTCAACCACGTTGATCATGACCGGGCTGATATCCACACCGATGCCATCGCCCTCGATATAGGGGATGATCGGGTTGTTGGGGACGTTCAGGCTGAAGTCGTCATTGACCGTGATTTTTTCACCGGTCGCCGGCACCTGGATATGCTTGTAGCCCATAGATTGTTCTCCGTAGATGTGGGTCCATTGAATCTCGGGGTGCGGTATCCTTGCAGGATGCCCCTCTAAAACGGCGCCTAGTGTATCAGGTTTCCTGCTGTTTCTGCTTAACCGGGGGCAGATTTTTGGACGCGCCCAGGAGCTTTGATGGCTACACTGATTCTCCTCAACAAGCCGTTTCAGGTGCTGAGCCAGTTCACTGACCGGGAACCTGCAGGTGCCGCGAGGGCGACACTCGCGGATTATCTGCAGGCACCGGGCTTCCGTGTTGCCGGGCGCCTCGATTATGACTCCGAGGGGCTGTTGCTGCTGACTGATGACGGCCAATTGCAACAGCAGATTGCCAATCCACGCCACAAGCTGTGGAAAACCTACTGGGTGCAGGTCGAGGGTGTCGCCGACGATGCCGCTCTCCTCAGCCTGCAGAATGGCGTGCAGCTCAAGGACGGCCCCACCCTGCCTGCCAGGGTGCAGCGTATTCCGGAACCGGAAGGCCTCTGGCCCCGCGATCCACCGGTGCGCAGCCGTCTGACCGTTGCCGACAGCTGGCTGGAGCTCAGCATCCGCGAAGGCCGCAATCGCCAGGTCCGGCGCATGACTGCGGCGGTGAACCTGCCCACCCTGCGCCTGATCCGCTACCGGGTCGGAGACTGGATGCTGCAGGGCCTGGCGCCAGGGGAGTACCGCCGTCTCGCGGTGCACCGCCCGGTGTCGCGAGGCAGCTCAGCACGCGGCAAGCCGGCGCCAGGACCACGGAGAAAACCGTAATGTCGAGCTGGTATCCACATGTCACTGTCGCCACGGTCGTCGAGCGGGAAGGCTGTTATCTGCTGGTGGAAGAGCGCGACAAGAGCAGCGGCCGCATCGTCTTCAACCAGCCTGCGGGGCACCTCGAGCGCGGCGAGTCGCTGCAGCAGGCGGCCCTGCGGGAGACCCTGGAGGAAACCGGCTGGCTGGTGTCTCTCGAGGGGGTTCTGGGGCTTGCGCTGTACAACGCGCCTGGCAACGGCGTGACCTACTATCGCACCACCTTCTGCGCCCGCGCGCTGGAGCCCCGGGCAGGGGCGAAGCTGGACCCGGACATCCTTGCCGTGCACTGGCTGGATTACGAGGCAATTGTGGCCAACTCTGCTAGAATGCGCAGCCCGCTGGTGCTCGCCGCTATCGAGCAGCACCGCAGCGGGCTCCGTTATCCGCTGGACCTGATTGCACCGCCATGAGCCTCAACGCAGCCACCACAGTGATCGTCGGCATGTCCGGCGGCGTCGATTCCTCCGTTGCCGCGCTGCTGCTCAAGGAGCAGGGCTACCGCGTCGAAGGCCTGTTCATGAAGAACTGGGAGGAGGATGACGGCACCGAATACTGCACCGCGAAGGAGGACTACGCGGACGCCCAGGCCGTTGCCGACAAGCTGGACATCACCCTGCACGGGGCCAATTTCGCCGCGGAGTACTGGGATCACGTATTCGAGCACTTCCTCGCGGAATACCGCGCCGGCCGCACACCCAACCCGGACATCCTCTGCAACCGGGAAATCAAGTTTCGCGCTTTCCTCGACTACGCCCTGATGCTCGGCGCCGACTGCATTGCCACCGGCCACTACGCCCGCCGCGGCGAGTGCGAGGGCAAGGCCACCCTGCTGCGCGGCCTCGACAACAACAAGGACCAGAGCTACTTCCTGCACGCCGTGGGCCACCGGGAGCTGGCACAAACCCTGTTCCCGGTCGGCGCTATCGAAAAACCCGAAGTCCGGGCGCTGGCACAGGCTCACGGCCTGGTGACGCACAGCAAAAAGGATTCCACCGGCATCTGCTTTATCGGCGAGCGCCGTTTCAAGGATTTCCTGCAGCAGTACCTTCCGGCCCAGCCCGGTGAGATTCACAGCCTGGAAGGCGAATTGCTCGGGCGCCACCAGGGCCTGATGTACCATACCATCGGCCAGCGCCAGGGACTGGGCATCGGCGGCCTCGCCAATCATGACGATGCTCCCTGGTATGTCGTCGGCAAGGACCTGGAGCGCAATGTCCTGCTGGTGGCCCAGGGCAACAACCACCCGGCCCTGTTCAGCAGCACGCTGCAAGCCGGCCAGCTGTGCTGGATCGCGGGCGCATCACCAGCCCTGCCACTGCGGTGCACGGCCAAGGTCCGCTACCGGCAGGCGGACCAGGAGTGTACGGTGACAGCCGCCGACGATGGCTGCCGGGTCGAGTTCGATGTCCCCCAGCGCGCCGTCACACCGGGTCAGTCCGTGGTGTTCTACAGCGGCGAACGCTGTCTCGGAGGAGGTATCATTGAACGCACCCGTTGAGGCCGACCGCCCCCGGCGCAGCGCGCTGGAGGAGCAAACCATCGCCCTGGCCGGCGTGGCCCAGGCGGCACGCCTGGTGGACCAGGTATCGCGCACCGGCTCCTGCCCACCGGAGTTTCTGCAGGCCTCCCTGAACAGCCTGTTTGCCTTCGACACCGACACGGTCGAGGCGATCTACGGCGGCCTGCCGGGCATCAGGCTGGGCCTGGATACGCTGGCCATGGTGCTGCACAACCAGCACTCTCCGGAGCAGCGGGACATGGTCCGCTACCTGTTCAATCTGCTTTACCTGGAGCGCAAGTTCGCCGCGGATCCGGCCATGATGGCGGTCGTGCGCTCGCGGCTGGAGCATGCCAGCTTTCGCGCCGAACACTTTAGCGCCCACGCCAACGACATCTGCCACAGTGTGTCCGGGATTTACCAGGATACCCTCAGCACCCTCAAATTCCGGATCAAGGTCAGCGGCAGCGCCCAGCATCTGCAGAATCGCCAGAGCGCAGACACCATCCGCGCCCTGCTGCTGGCCGGCATTCGCGCGACCTTCCTCTGGCGCCAGCTTGGCGGCCGTCGCTGGAAGCTGGTGCTGCAGCGCCGGGCCATAGGGCACTGTGCGCAGCAATTGGCGCGCGAGCTGGACGTGATTTAACCTTTTCTGACCGCATTCCTGGAGCACAGCATGGATCTCACTTCCCTCACCGCAGTATCCCCCATAGACGGCCGCTACGGTACCAAGACCGCCAGTCTGCGCGAGGTATTCAGCGAGTATGGCCTGATCAAGCGCCGCGTGCTGGTGGAGGTGCGCTGGTTGCAGCAGCTGGCGCGCATGCCGGCCATTCCCGAGGTGCCGGCACTGTCCCCGCCCGCCACTACCCTGCTGGAGCAGATCGCTACAGGGTTCACCCTGATTGATGCGCGCCGTATCAAGGACATCGAGGCCACGACCAATCACGATGTCAAGGCGGTGGAGTATTTCATCAAGGAGCGCTTTGCCGGCAACACCGAGCTGGAGGCGATCTCCGAATTCGTGCACTTCGCCTGCACCTCCGAGGACATCAACAACCTGTCCCATGCGTTGATGCTGCGCGATGGCATGGAGCAGGTGCTGTTGCCCGCCATGGGCCAGATCATCGCGGCCCTCACGGAGCTGGCAGGCAGCCACGCCGAAGCGGCGATGCTGTCGCGGACTCACGGCCAGACTGCCAGCCCCACCACCATGGGCAAGGAAATGGCCAATGTGGTTGCCCGCCTGCAGCGGCAACTGCGACAACTGCAGTCCATGGAGTACCTGGGCAAGATCAATGGCGCGGTGGGCAACTACAATGCCCATCTCTCCGCCTACCCCGATGTCGACTGGCAGGCCAATGCCGAAGCTTTCGTCAGCAGCCTGGGGCTGACCTGGAACCCCTACACCACCCAGATCGAACCCCATGACTACATGGCCGAGCTGTTTGACGCCATCGCCCGCTTCAACACCATCCTGGTGGACCTGGACCGTGATATCTGGGGCTACATTTCACTCGGCTACTTCAAGCAGCGCACCATCGCCGGTGAAGTGGGCTCATCCACCATGCCGCACAAGGTCAATCCGATCGACTTCGAGAACTCCGAGGGTAACCTGGGTCTGGCCAACGCCGTGTTCCAGCACCTGGCGGCGAAGCTGCCGGTCAGCCGCTGGCAGCGGGACCTGACCGATTCCACGGTGCTGCGCAACATGGGCGTGGGTTTCGGCTACAGCCTGATCGCCTACGAGGCCAGCCTCAAGGGCATTGGCAAACTGCAGCTCAACGAGGCCCGGCTGGCGGAGGACCTGGATCACAGCTGGGAGGTGCTCGCCGAACCCATCCAGACCGTCATGCGCCGCTACGGGATCGAAAAGCCCTACGAAAAACTCAAGCAGCTGACCCGCGGCCAGGCCATGAACCGGGAAACCCTGGAACACTTCATCAACGATCTGGCGCTGCCGCAAAAAGCCCGCGAGCAACTGCTGGCGCTGACCCCGGCCAGCTACACCGGCAATGCGGCCGCCCAGGCCCGCGCCATCCGCGAGGACTGACGGCGCCATGCTGGCGCTGGACCAGGCGGAATTCCTGGCGCGGTACTGGCAGCGTGAACCGCTGCTGATACGCGCCGCGGTACCGGATTTTGCACCGCCGGTCAGCGGCGAGGAGCTGGCGGGACTGGCCCTGGAACCCGAGGTGGAATCGCGCATTGCGGAGTGTCGTGGCGACCCGGCAAGCGCAGCGGCCTGGCAGCTCGAACACGGGCCCTTCCAGGCCAGCGACTTCGACCGCGGCCACCCCTGGACCCTGCTGGTGCAGGGCGTTGACCAGCTGCTGGACGACGTGGCGGCACTGCGCTCACTCGCGGCGTTCATTCCCGGCTGGCGCCTGGACGACATCATGGTCAGCTACGCCAGCGACGGTGGCGGGATCGGCCCCCACTATGACCTCTACGACGTATTCCTGCTGCAGGGCGAGGGCGAACGCATCTGGCGCATCGGCCAGCGCTGTGACGACAGCACTGCGCTGCTGCCGCACCAGGACCTGAAACTGGTGGCGACCTTCGACTGCCAGGCCGAATACACTCTGCACTGCGGCGACGTGCTCTATATCCCGCCCGGGGTGGCCCACTGGGGCATTTCCCGTGGCGACTCCACCTGCTTTTCCATCGGCTTCAGGGCGCCGCGATTGTCGGATCTGCTGTCACGCTGGGTCGATGCCCGTCTGGAACAACTGCCGCCAAGCCTGCTGCTGCAAGACCCGGGCCGCGCGCCGGCGACGGCTCCCGGGGAGATCAGCAGCGGGGACATCGACAATGTGCTGCAGCAGCTGCGGGAACTGCTCACGGCCCGCACGGACAACAGCTGGTTCGGGGAGTTGGTGACCGAGACAGATGCTGAACCACCCGGTGGTGCCGAGCTGCGGCAGATGCGATCAGCCCTGCAAAAAGCCGACGGCCATGTGCGAGTGGCTGCGGGGGCCCAGGTTACCTGGCAGGCACTGGACCAGGGCATTCGGGTGTTTGCCAATGGCAATAGCCTCTTGTTTGGCCTGCAGGTGCGGGAACCGCTCGTTACGCTCTGCGCCGACGGGGTGCTGCCATTGCCGGCAGACAACGGCTGTGCCGAACTGCTGGAATTTCTCATGCGGGAGGGGGCTCTTGAAGTGAGCGGGCCGATAACGAACTGATCACAGTCCATCAGAACTTAAGCAATTACCCGTCCAGTACAAGGTCATCCAAAAACTCAGAAGCCGGATCAACACTGGTTACCAACAGCCGGTCTCGCGCTCGGGTACAGGCCACATAGAGTAGATGTCGCTCGGTCTCGTAGACCTCCTCAAGATCAGCATTATCAGACACCGACTCAATCCGCTCTTGCAGTGGAATCACCTCATCATCGCAGGCCATGACCACTACCCCCCGGAACTCCAGACCCTTTGCCAGATGCATTGTGCTGATGGTCATCTTGCCCGTAGTAGTGTCCATCTGCTCATCAATTACCTTGAACGGCAAGCCGGATTGATTGGCGGCAGCTTCAGCGCGCTTCAGCTGGCCAGGCGAACGGACAAAGATACCGATCTCATTCGCCACCAGGCCTTCATGGTTGCGCTCGATCAACCACTCACTGACTGCATTGATTTCCTGTTGCTCATCGTCATATACGCAAATATCAGGACGCGGTCCATTGAAGACCGAGATTGTGCCGCGACGATCATCCACATTGCCATCGACATCCGAAACTTCGGGTCCCAGCAAGCGGTCAGCCTGCATCCGAATCTGGTGTGAGGTCCTGTAGTTTATGCGCAGGGTCTGCGAGCGACCGCGAATATCGACGCCCAAGGACTTCCAGGAGAAAGGCATCTGGAATATACGCTGCCCCAGGTCGCCGGCAAAGAACAGGCTGTTTGGCCGTTCGCCGCCGAGGGCAGCGAGAAAGCGCAATTGGGCCACGCTGATATCCTGGGCTTCATCCACCACACAGAATTCGTAGGGTGGGTGGCTTCGCTGGCCCAGCGCATCGGCCAACTGATTGAACATCTCAGCTCGCGTGATCAATCCCTGCTTGACGAGCTCAGTTTTTACCGATGAGAACACCTGCCACAGGGCAGATCGCTGGGCCTCCGGCAAGCGCGTCTTGCGCCCAAGCCGTTTCACGTCGCGGTAGTCCTCCCAGCTTTGGAGCTGCCAGGCATCCACCACATCCTCCCACTCGCCCAGCAGGAAGCGTTGGCTGAAACGAAAGCCAGCAATATCTTCGCTAACGTCATGTAACAACTCTTTGATCTGACTACGGGAAGCCAACCTTGGCGCATCTAGATGAATTTTGTAAAGGCGTTCACCCACAGCATCGATAGCCTCCACGTCAATGCGTTCTGCCAAACGGGGTTCATGGTTAATCAGGCTACGCAGCTTTGCACGGAGTGCATTGGCCAGAATATTGGAAAATGTGGTCAAGAGGACCCGCGCGTCCGGATTCTGGCGAGCCAGATGCGTTGCGCGATGAAGTGCAACAATCGTCTTGCCGGTGCCCGCCGAACCCGAAACTCGAACAGGGCCATTGTAGTCTCTCTCTACCAACTGGCGTTGAGCAGGATGCAGAAAGACCGTCCACTTGTCCCAGGGGTAATCCAGGGCACGAGCCAGCTCATTGGCATCCGTCATAACCCGGAAGCGACGCTGGGCATCGGGGTGCTCGAAGGGGTCAATACCCGCGGGAGCCACAACCGGGAGTTGGGGCTGGCCGCCAGTTGCGAGCTCCAGCAAGGCCTCGGCCGCCTCGCTGGGCAGGTGATCAGCGAGTTGCAGCAGGCTGTCCTCATCTGCTGCAAGCACATCGGCCAGCCATTCTTGCGGGACGCCATATGCCAGCAGTGTCTGTTCGGCGATGCCAGCAAACAAGGGTGGCTTTGCCTCTGGGTAGCTTTGCCCCTCGACATAAGAGGGCACCACAATTTCCTTCACAGTCTCGCGGATTTCCACCAGCTGGGCGGCACCGGTTTTGGGATGGGTTTCCAGCTTGCGGCGCTCTGCCCACTGGTAGGCCTTGTCGTGATGATCCACATAGCAAAGCAGCAGGCTGGAATCAGTCTTATGGACAATCATCCGAATGTCGCTGCTTACGCGCACAGACCAGAAGTTCTTGTCCTTTGCCCTGTCCAGCTTGTGAAAGCGCATGCCAGGGTTGGCGGGGTTCACCTGCAAGTCAAAGGCCGTGGTCTTAACAGCCTTCTGCTCCTCGCCGGTGAGTTTGGCAAGGCTGCTGGTGAACGTATCGGCAATGCGGAAGTTCAAAGGTTGTGGCCTCTTTCCAGCATATGCCTCATGCAAACCAAGGGCTTGCCCATAGGTCCACCGCCTCATCGAGTACCTGCTGCCGAATTTGGGGGCCCAACTCGTGCTCGGGTACTATATACACCTTGCGGCCAATCAGTTCGGACAGTTTGCCTGCTTGTGGCAAGCGCTGAGCGAATAAATCGTAGACCTGCGAGAAACCTACCTGACAATCCACATCGTTATCGGGTTGTTCATGGCTGCGAGCCACAGAACCACAGCCGAGAATACGGCGTGCGCCATACAGACACGCCATTGCATCAATGGCGGCGTATTGGTTGTGTAAACCTTCAAGTACCATCGTAACTTCCCTGTACATTCATCACTGAGCCAATCCTAATAGCAACGAAACAATGCCCGCCTTCCGAGGCTTCGACACCTTGACGACCGGCAGCAGTTAACCGAGTCTGGTTCCATCGCCGATCAAACGCGGGAGTACGGATAGGCAGGTTTAATGTAGGCGTTAATAAACTTACCCTTGGAATCAGATTCCATGAGCTGCTGGAATATCGGCTCCGGAACGTTGTAATATTGATAGATCCCACTGACATTGAACTCAACTTCAAGCGTGCTACTGGTAGGCTCGTAGCCAATTGATAGCACACTCGACGAAACTACCATTTCCCTTTCCATTCTTTTTATCTCCTCTGTTGAAAGTGATGTGCGCAGAACGCGTAATGAACTCCAGATAGGGTTTTGTGCGCGCCAAGCAGCAGCAACACGCTCGTAGTTTTCAGCTACCCGAGCACCCTGCCAACGCTTTGCAACGGCGGGATCTTCGCTATTCGGTCGATGTCTCTCGTCCGGCAAAGTAATGCGACAACGGATAGGAAGACGCGCCGCCTCTCCGGTGATGATGGCCTCGCCAACGCGCAGTACTGGCAGACTATCAACAATACCCGCCAAGTTGTCCGGCAACGATGCCTGAACCTTGGCGCGATCTGACGAATTGGAGAGACGCAGCGCGATGAATGTTCCGCATTGAGACAGGATGGTTTCGTCGACTTCAGATGGGCGCTGACTGACAATCATCGCACCGATACCGAACTTACGCCCTTCCTTCACGATCCGTTGGACCATAGCACGCGCTGGGCCCTCAGCATCTTTAGAGAGATAGCGGTGCGCTTCTTCCATCACCACGAGCAACGGCCTTGCGATCCCACCTTCGCTCTTATCTCTACCCCAGAACAGTCCCTCATAGATGATTTTTAAAATTGCACCGATAAGACGAGCAACTACAGTACTGGGAATTCCGGATAGATCGAGGATCGTGACAGGCTTGTCGTGCCCCAGCCAAGCATGCAGCAGTTCTGGCAAGTCCTTCGCGGCATTGCCATTTAGATCAGGTTCCCATTCACCTGGATGGAGTAAAAAGTCGTACTGTCGGTTTAGCATCCGTGAGCGCATCTGATCCAATGGGCGGCGGATACCCAGAACGCCGACCTGATTGATAAAAGGAGCTGCGGCGCCCGCACCATGCGGTTTGTAGCGAGGAGCTTTGAGTGTCGCCGCATCCCCAGCTTCATCTAACGCCGGCAGGGTGCGTGGCTGGTCAGCCCATGTCTTGATTTCAGGCTCCAATAATTCGAACCAGAGCTTTTTAAGACTGAACGGAATCGGGCTATCGACAGTCATCGAGTTGAGGTCCAATCCGGCGACTGACGCCTCGTTCACGTATTTGCTTTTATAATCAAAGATGCGATCAAGGATTTGCGACAACGGCTTATCGTCAAGCCCGCCCATCAAGAAAGTAAGGAGATCGGCCGGCTCCTGCGCCCAGAATGGAATGTAGAGTGGTTGTTCATCGACACTTGGATTGACACGAAAAACAGTAGACACCGACCGCAACGCTTCACCATACTCTCCGTGAATATCGAGCAGCAAAATCCGGGCGTTTGGAAACGCGCTACCGCCCTCTCCACCGCCTCCCAAGGCTATCGACCTCAGCAAACTGGCTACAGTCGTTGACTTGCCTGCCCCTGTCGAACCTAGCACTGCGCTATGACGCGTGACGAGTTTGTCCAGATCAATGCGAACGGGTATGCCCTCAGCATTGGCCAGGCGACCTATCATCACTTGACCTCCATCTTGCGTACCGTATATGACCGCGAGATCCTCTTCGGTCACAAGATGGACTTCGTCTTTTACATTTGGGTACTGGCTGATGCCACGTTCAAATGAAGCGCCAATGATCTCTCCCACAAGCTGGATCGTCATCCAACGGTCGCCTCGATCGCTCGGTTCGCGTACTGATTCCGGTGCGGCGTTAGCACCGACTTCGGCGACTATGCCGTATAGGTCGTGGTAACCCTGCGGGATACGTACAAAGCTACCTACTTGGCCGATTCGGTAGCTTTTTCCACCTATGATTGCGATGCCGGACGCCACGTTTGGAGACTGACGTACACTGATCGCGGCACCAGTCACAGCACCAACATGGCCAAGCAATGTCGGTTTCGAACTCATTCGGCACCATCAACGGAAGGATGAGCTGTTAACGCAACATCAGCTTCCGATGAGGTCGACCCGGCAGCAACTGCCGTATCTACCATCGGAACAATAGCCGAAAAGTGCTGTGTAGAGTGAGATGACGCAAAGAATCGCGCAAGCCGATCAAATCGTCCCAACTGAAATTCTGGAACACCATCTGTGGCATTGCACCCCCAGTACGTCCCTCGAATCGCACCCCAGTCACGAGTCAGCAGATCACCAGGCATCCACGGCGCTACAACGCCATTGATCATGGCCTTGTCTGGAGAATACAAGCTCATATTAGAGCGGCGACCGGCAATATCCCGGGCGTGAACCTCTTGATCAAGTGGTTTGAACTGAAACGCAAACACACTCGCCGATGGGTTAGCAGACAAGCACTCGTCTATTCTTGCTGAAATGTGTGCGTCGGCGAAGGAAAAACCGGTCGCAATCAGTAACGTGTCGGGTGTCATTAAAAATGCGCGCAAGCGATCAAACAGGGCTGCATATGGTGCCTTTTGCGTTTGATCGTATTTCAGGTGCTCAGGAAACACCAAGTGTGTAGCCTTCGCATGTCCAGTGCGGATCACTTCTCCTTGTGCGTTGGCTGTCCAGCCGAGTGAACCATGCAGCTTCCACAAGCGGGTCCAGCGTGCAGGTAAGTCGTTACATGCGACAGACGATGGATCAAAGAATGGCTCGCTTGCGCCGGTGAAACCGTCGAAATACGGGACTCGTGTGCGTTCCAACGCCTGCTCGAATAGCAGATCATAGTTAGTAGTGAAAATTTCTACTGGGTGCTCTCGCCCGGTACCGCTGATCCATGTCACGAATTCAACGTATGGTGAAGGTCCGTCATGAAGAGGTTGATTTACGATGGTGCCAATATGCTCACATATCGCATCGCTCAACTTCGCGTACCCCTCACCATCGAGGTCATGGACTTTTGTCTTGCCAATTACTCCAGCCAAACTTCGTACCCGCGACAAGATCGTTTCGATATTCTGGGTTTCCAATTCTGACCGTACCGCATCCAGAGTATTGCCGTAATCAGCCTTCAGCGATTCCATCACCATCTCCGTAAGACCTGCTACAGCAGGGATTAAGGGCTTGTCGCTTCCGGGGGGGAAGATTCCAGCAGGCGCACCCGCTCCGACCAAAAGACCGATCCGCTTTCGACCTTGGGCTATGATCTGTCTCAGACTAGCCATATATTGATCTGGATTGTGGACGCTAACAGTCATTGAATACTCCCCTTTTTTTTAAACCTATTCATACCCTAAACACCTTCATCACCTCATCCCCAAGATGGTTGATCACCTTCACGGCAATTCGCCCAGACTGCGGCTTGGCAAATGGCCTTGAGGTGTCACTGTTCAGGGTAGACCAGGCATCCTCGTTGATTTCGGTTTTGAGTGTGGTCTTCAACGATTTGTAGGGGTCATTGGCGCCGAGGAAGTAGGCCTGGCGGACGAAGAAGGATTCTTCGTTGTAGTCGGTGTCGATAAACCAGCAGGCGATGCCGTCGGCGCTGTCGCTGATGACTTCACCGGTTTGGGGTTTGAATACGTCGACGCCGTTGACCTTGACCTGCACCATGTCGTTCTCGGCATCGAGGATATCGATATCCGGTTCGCCGAAGATGATGAACAGGTTGCCCTTGCCGGTATTCTTCAAGTCATCTGCCATGTGGAGATCAGCGTTCATGCGAGCCTTGAGGACGGGTATACGGCCGAGTTTGTTGAACTCGCTGGAGTGGGCGTCGTAGTTGAAGGCGCAGGTGATCAACACATCGAAGTCGGCGTCGCCGGCTTCGCGGGCGGCAGCCACCAAGTCGGGGCGGGAGACAGTGCCGAATTCAGGGCCAATAAATATGGCCGCCCTCCTCTCGTTTCCACTCTCATCGTTACCTTCAAAGTAGCGACCTTCAGCACAGACCAGGTCGCCGGGCCATGGGATGAGTGCGGTGAAGTTGATCTTGTTAGCCTTATCGGCCTGCTGAACGCCCGAGGTTTTCAGGTTTTCCAGAATCATCTGAACGAAGTCGCGGGTTTCGGCGTAGGCGCCGTCATTTTCAGCAATGTTGGGATCGATCAGTTCATCGTTTTCATCCACTCCGAGAACCCTGTGGGGGGACAGGCTCTCCACAGTAAAGGGGCCAGCTACACGGACTTTCTTTTTGTCCTCGTAGGGTTTGTCGTAGAGATATTCATGATCGGCCTTGGCGGCGATGGAGGAATCGATTTCCTGCTGACGGGCGATGCGCAGTTGCCACCAATCGGTGTGAAGTTTCTTTGTGACATCAGACCAACCCTCATCCGTCTCACGGGGAATCTCCCATTCCTGCCAGTCTGTGCCCAGCGTCTTGTTGAGTTGTTGCCGTAGGGGTTCCAGTTTTTCCTGGAACTTGTCCCAGATCACATCGATTTCGGTGTTGTTGGCTATGGACTTGAGGGTGATATGGGGCACCCGCTCGTAGACGAAGCCCTGGCCGATATAGCCACGGGCAGGTTGACTGGAGGGCGCGCTTCGGGTGATTTCCGCTTCTTTTAACTGGCCATCGCGGCTGTCGGCCAGCAAGTAATAGGGATAGCGGGCGCCCATAATACGGGCGCGCGCCAGTGCCAGAGAAACGCGGGAGGTATCGATGGTAATCCAGCGGCGGCCCCATTGTTCGGCGACGGTGGCGGTGGTACCGGAGCCGCATGTCGGGTCGAGAACAAGATCACCTGGATCGGTGGTCATCAGTAAGCAACGCTGTATGATTTTGGTTGTTGTCTGAACCACATAGTACCGATCATCGCCATAGCCGCCTGTACCGGTGTCTGTCCAAACATTAAGTAATGGCATAACGGAAAAATCTGACAAATATCGAACATAACTCAGTGTCTTACCACCAGCGTGTAGTCGGTCAGATTTGCCAAGCCTTTCAATAGAATTTGGACTTGTTGACCAGTATCTTCCACCTGGCCCATACTGGTTATCGCGGTAGGATATTCTCTCTTTTCCCCGACTGTACTCATGGCTCGATGTCAGATTGTCCGGCCTACAAAGCTGGTCGATCGCATATTCACTTTGAGAAGCCACTCGTTGGAAATGTCCCCCATCATGCTTCACCCACCTATATTGTTCTGAACCAGGATCACCAACCTGCTTTGAAAGATAGTAAGAACGGAATTTTATGGCATCGTGACTTTTACAAAACCAAATCAAGTAATCTGAAACACTTGGAATAGCCAAGTCCGTTTGAACTGAGGTCTTCTTTACCGTGATTACTGAGACAAAGTTTCCAGCGCCAAATACCTCGTCCAACAACGCCCTAACCCGATGCATATTCTCATCTCCAATCTGCACAAAGATGGAGCCAGAATGTGTCAACAAATCCCGCGCGACCGTCAATCGATCACGCAGATACGTCAGGTAGGAATGAATCCCATCGCGCCAAGTATCACGAAACGCCTTAACTTGCTCCGGCTCGCGGGTAATATGGTCGGTATTGCCATCTTTCACATCGCGGCTGGTTGTAGACCACTGAAAGTTGGAGTTGAATTTGATGCCATAGGGCGGATCGAAGTAAATACACTGCACCTTGCCCCGCAGGCCCTCACGCTCCGCCAGGCTGGCCATTACCTGCAATGAGTCGCCGAGGATCATGCGGTTGGTCCAGTGGGCGTCGTGCTGGTAGAACTCGGTTTTGGCGCCATCGTCGGGCAGGCCATTGAAATCGGCAAAGAGGTCGACCATGGCGCCGGGTTGCTCGGCGTCGCTGGCCTCCCTATCGATCTCACTGCGGCGGCGCAGGTCGTCGATCAGTACCTTGGGATGGACCTTTTCCTGGATATACAGGGGCGGAGCGTGCACCACCAGATCGGACCAGTCCTGCTGGTCCTTGCCGCGCCACACCAGTTGCGGGTCAAGGTCGTGGTTGCGGCTTTCCTTTTCATCCGCCAGCTCGCCGCTGCCACGGGGGTAGCTGACCTTTACCGTCGCCTGGTCATCCTTCTTCATTACCGACTGGTATTCGGCGGTGGGGATGTTCTTGCGGCTGGCCTCGTCGTGGGTCAAGGCTTCGACGGATTTGGGAGTTTGTGGTTTCTTTGCCATGGATTGCTGTACTCGTTCGGTGGAGTCAGGGCTGACTTGTGGCTGCTTGCCGTCCAGTGCGCTGACCCGGTTTGGCGAGGCCCGATTGCAGGCCGTCGATATGTTCAAATAGGTCGGCGTTGATCTGTTGCCACATGGGGTCGAGGATAAAGTCCACCCCCTCCCGACGGGCCAGTTTTGCGGCAGGCACAAAATCGCTGTCGCCGGATACCAGCACAATGGTGTCCACCTGGCGTTTCAAGGAAAGGGACGCGATATCCAGTCCAATGCGCATATCCACGCCTTTTTGCCTTAGCCCGAGAGCGACGGACCCGGAATTGAGGGATTGCCAGACCGTTCGGGAATCCACCAGTCTTTGGTAGTCCTGCGCAGTCAGAGTGAGGTGGATGTTGCCATTATCGTCCGGTACCAGTCCGTCAGGCAGGGGCATAAACGCCTCCCGGCTGCGCAACAGTTTTTTGGTCAGTTGAGGCTTTATGGCCCAGTCATGTTCGCGATTCACCTTTCCCAGCCGCAAAGCAAATTTACGCTGGCGCTTGAGACAGTCAAACAGGGCACGACGCTCTGTCGCCACATCGGATTTGGCGAAGTCCAGGGGCCGGTTGTCGATGGGGTGGTGAGCCTTGCCGTCGTAGGGCGCCGAATCGTAATAGAAAATGCGGTAGACATGCTCCTGCCAGCGATCCCTGGGGCAGTTGGTCAGGGACAGAACATGGTTATGGCACAGGTGGCGCAGGCAGCCTGCTATACGTTCCGGGGTGGCGCAGCGGGCCGGCGGCACCAATGTGGGCAAGCGGTGTAGAAAGTAACCACCGTCGATAAGAATAGCGATGCGCCGGGTACTCATGCGCACCTCCCTTCGATGGGAGCTGCCAGGCTATAGCTGAAAAAAGAAAAGCCCCAGGGGTTCGGCGCGAACTCGGAATAGGTGAGTCGGCGTACTGCCAAGGGGCGGATGTGCTGCGAACTATAGTTACAGATTTGGTGTAACGCAACCCTCTGGAGCGGTCTAGCGCAGACTGCATTCCAAGCTGTCGCTTTTTTAGTGTCGACAGAGCAACCGAATATTTTACTTTTAATAAATTCTATAACACTATGATTTTTATTATTTTTCATGATTTCGCCTCCCTGGCTATTGGTTCCGTTGTAACTGCCTCGGGCATCCTGCTGCATTCAGCTTCGACTTCGGTGCATACATTATGAGTATGGGTCAGCCTTGCCAGTGGAAATAAAATAAAATCCATCATTTGTGTTCTGCTTGGGCAACTGTATGTATAGAAAATGGCACTTTTCTATACATGTAGCCCGACACCCGTTTGCTTATCACCACTTTTCTATACAGATGCTGGTCGCTCACTGCTGCGCTCCGCTGGCAGTCGCTTCAGCGATCATGCGCTGGAACTCGGCCTCTACCTTGCTGGCAAAGTCATCCTGCATCTGGAACACGTCGGTAAACTCGGCAAAGGCCCAACGACCATAGCCGTGAAGATTGTTCACACCCGGCACCCAGTAAGTGTCCATGGTGGATTTCTTTTCCTTGGCGTCTTCGCCGCGATAGCCCTTGATCTCGACAATCAGGTTGAGGGGGTTGCCATCACCCTGTCCATCGTCAACCTGTACGATGAAGTCCGGACGGTATTTGCGGGTTTCCGATGCGTAGCGATAGGGCACTTCCAGCCCCAGGTTGTGGTTTTTGACATAGGCCAGCACTTTGGGGTGGGCTTCTGCTACCCGGCAAAATTCCGCTTCCCAGTCGCTGTCGAGAATCACCCAATTGAGCTGGCAGCGGCGGCTGTCGGTTTCGTAGCGGTCGGTCTTGGAGGTGTTGAAGTTGACGTGGCGGGTGGAGCCGGTGGGGTTGTACGGGTCGAGCACGGCCTTGATGGGGCGCTTGTCCTGCTCGGCACGGGTGATGGCGGCGGTGATGCGTTCGCAGGCAATATCGGCCAGGGCCTGGTACATCAGCAGGCCTGAATAAGTGTCACCCTTGCACACCAGGCAGGTATCCAGCCACTCTTTGGTGATGCGCTTGAGCTGGCCAAACAAGTGCAGCTTGGGCTCCTCACCGGGGTCGCGCCACTTGGTGTAGAGCAGACGCTGGGTGAGGTGGAACAGCAGGCTGGAACGGCGCATGTCCTTGATATGTTCCAGGCTCAGGTCCACCGCTTCGCCGATGATGCCGGAATTCTTGGTGATGGAGGGACCGACAATGGCCGGTGTGAGTTCAAAGACGGAGTCGTCGTTGAACTGGGCGGTAAGGCGTTCTTCCGGCAGCTCCACCCGGTAGCCGGCAACGCGGGGAAAGCGGATCTCCAGACCCTCTCGCTCTGGCAGCACGGCCCTGACCTGGATAGTTTCCCGGGGCGGCTGCGGCGGTGCAATAACCGGCTTGGCCGTAAAATCGAAGGGTATGCCAAGTACATCGGCGTACTCGACGTTAAACAGGCCCTGTTCATTCAATTCGTAGGACTGGCGGCGCAGGGCGCGGCCAATCACCTGCTCGCATAACAGTTGGGTGCCGAAGGCACGGACTCCAAGTACATGGGTGACGGTATTGGCATCCCAACCCTCGGTAAGCATGGACACCGACACTACGCAGCGGATGGATTCCCCCAGCTGGCCGACCTTGCCGACGGTGTTCATCACTTCCCGCAGCAGGGTGGCATCATCGATCTCCTTGCCGGCCCGCAGCTCGTTGGCCAGCACCCCGCCCCGCTCCAGGGCTTCCCGCTTGAAGCGTTCAATCTCGTCGGCGGCCATGTCGCGAAAGTTCTTGTCCAGAGCTTCACCGGACTCTAGTTGCTCGCTGTCGATCAGCAGGGTGTTGGGACGTGCAAGCTGGTTACCATGCTCATCGTAGTTGCGGAACAGTTCCAGGCGACCGTTTTCGACATTGGTGGAGCCGTCCTCGTTGTCGCGGACAAAGCCGGAGATGTAGTCGTACACCAGCTTGGAGGTGGCAGTGTTGTTGCACACCACGATAAAGCAGGGCGGCACCTTGATGCCCGCGTGATTCCACAGGTGGTAGGTTTTCTCATAGTGGCCGTAAAGGGCCTGCAGCGCCGTTTGCAACTCCACTGGGATGCTGAGAGGGTCGAGAGCAGCGCTTTGACCCCTGCCCTTCTTGGGCATCTTCTTGCCGATATGCTTCCACAACTCGCGGAACATGGGCATTTCGTTGCCGGGGATATTCTCTGCCACTGGCACCCTGGGCAATTTAACAATACCGCATTCAATGGCATCCATCAGCGAGAAATCGCTCATGGTCCAGGGAAATAGTGTGCCCTCGACATAGCCGGACCCGCTGAGAAAGAAAGGGGTGGCGGAAAGGTCAAAGACACGGCTTACGCCCAGCTTGCGGTTCACGGCTTCCAGGCCACTTATCCACAGGCGAGCAGCTTCCTTGTTCTTTTCGGCTTCCTTCTTCTCGTCGCCCTTGAGGGTTTCCTCCTCATCGCCATCGGGCTTTTCTCGGTAGCAGTGATGGGCCTCGTCATTGATTACCAGGATATTCTTGAGCCCCATGAGCTCGGGCATCACCCGTTGCAGCATCTGGCCTTCGGTTTCGAGGGTATTGAGTGGGTCTCCATCGCGGCCCTGAAGCAGCAGACGGCCACCCTTGGACAGCTCAATGCGCTCGCGCAGCTTGAAGGCATGGTAGTTGGTGATAACGATCTTGGCCTTGTTGAGATCGTCCATCATGTCCGCAGGAACCAGTTCGCGACTCTTGTAGTAGCTGTTCGGGTCATTGGGCATCAGTACCCGCAGGCGGTCGCGGATGGTGATACCGGGGGCCACCAGCAGGAAGCCGCGGGTGAACTTACGGCTGCTGGGCTTGCGCACAGCATTGACGGTCTGCCAGGCGATCAGCATAGCCATTACGGTGGTCTTGCCGGCACCGGTAGCCAGCTTGAGCGCCAGGCGCATCAGCTCAGGGTTGGCCTCGGCGTTGGCATTGGCAAGATGTTCCAGAAAGCGCTCACCATTCTTGCCCGCTTGCGGGGCAACCTCGGTAAGCCAGATCGCTGTTTCGACTGCCTCCACCTGACAAAAGAAGGGGCGGATGCCCGCGAAATCATGATGGCGCCAGTGTTGCAGGAGACGTGCAGTTTCGGGGGTCACCCGCCGGTAGTGTCCCGTCAAGTGGTGTAATTCCGGTCTCCAGATTTTTCATGTCAGGCA
>CAXBCH010000021.1:0-82270 GCA_963974125.1 uncultured Haliea sp.
GTGGCGTTCATTATCCCACGTCGATATCATCCGGTTAAGTCCGACAGGCTGCTAGTTTACGGGCAACTGCGCCAGCTCCCGGTCCAGCTGCTGGCTGGTTGCCCGGGGCGAGCCGGTGCCGCGCGCCAGCAGCGCATAGGCCATCGGAATCAGGAACAGGGTAATCAGCGTCGCCACGGTCACGCCGCACATGACCACGATTCCGATCACGGTGCGCACCTCGTGTCCCGGCCCGCTGGATACCACCAGCGGCACCGCGCCCACCACCGTGGTAAACGCGGTCATGATGATGGGCCGCAGCCGCCGCGCCGCGCCGCGTTGCACCGCCTCCATGAACTCGCAGCCGCCATCGCGCATCTGGTTGATGAACTCGACGATAAGAATACCGTTCTTGGTCGCCAGTCCCACCAGCATGATCATGCCCACCTGGCTGTAGATATTCAGGGTCAGGCCGAACAACCACAGCCCGCCGAGCCCCCCCGCCAGCGCCAGGGGTACGGTGAGCAGGATAATGGCCGGATGTACAAATGACTCGAACTGGGCCGCCATCACCAGATACACCACCAGCAGCGCCAGCAGGAAGGTAAAGATCACCGCGTTGCTGCTGCTCTGGTACTCCAGCGACTCGCCCTTGTAGTCGAAGTTGGCATTGGTGGGCAGTTCGGTGCGCACCAGATCCTCCAGGTACAGCAGGGCGTCACCCAGCGCGTAACCCGGAGCCAGGCCCGCGGTAATCGTCAGGGCCCGCGCCCTGTTGTAGCGGTTCAGGCTGCCGGCATCCGCCTGCTCGCGCACCGTCACCAGGCTGCCCAGGGGCACCAGGTCACCGCTGGCGGCGGAGCGCACATAGATACTGTTGAGATCGTCGAGGGTGCGCTGGTTCTCGCGCTCACCCTCGACAATCACATCATACTCGCGCCCGGCGAGAACGAAGGTCGTCACCCGGCGTGAACCCAGCAGCGTCTCCAGGCTACGGCTGACCTCGGTGAGACTGACGCCGAGGTCGCCGGCACGATTGCGGTCAATGTTGATGCGCAGCTGGGGCTTGGTTGGCTGCAGGTCGGTATCCACTCCCACCAGGCCCGGATTGTCGGCAATCCGCTCCAGCAGCAGGTCCTGCCACTGCGCCAGCTCCTCGAAGCTGTCGCCGGTCACCACGAACTGTACCGGATCGCCACTGCCGCGGCCGAGACCACCACCACCGCGAATGAACGTGCGCGCGCCGGCGATGTCCTCGAGGCGCTGGCGGGCGTCGGCCTGGATCTCCGCGGTAGGCCGGCGCCCACTGTCCCAGTCCGCCAGCACCATCAGGGCAAAGCCGGCATTGAAGGCCTCGCCACCGCCAAATGACGGTGCGCGAATCAGCAACCTGCGGATATCCCCCGCCGCCACCAGCGGCAACAGCCGTCGCTCCACCTCCTCGATCTGGGTAACGGTGTACTCGAAGGACGAGCCCTCCGGGGTGCTCACCCCCAGGAACAGAATGCCGCGATCCTGTTCCGGGGCGTATTCCCGCGGCACTGCCTGGAAGGCCCACGCGGTTACGCCCATGCTGACCAGCAGTATCAACAGGGTCAGCCAGCGGTGCGGCAACACAGTGCCCAGGGCGCGTTGGTAGGCGCGCTCCATGCGCGCGCTCAACGCCTCCACGGTATCGGCCATGCGGTTGGAGATATGCTCCCGGTCCAGCAACTTGCTGCACAGCGCCGGCGCCAGGGTCAGGGCAATGAAACTGGAGAAAATCACCGCCATCGCCATGGTCATGGCGAACTCACCGAACAGACGGCCGATATCGCCCTCGAGGAAGGTGATGGGCACGAACACCGACACCAGTACCAGGGTGGTCGCAACCACCGCAAAACCGACCTGGCGGGTGCCGAGGAAGGCCGCCACCAGCGGCGTCTCGCCCTCCAGCAGGCGCCGGTGGACGTTCTCCAGCACCACGATACTGTCGTCCACCACCAGCCCGATCGCCAGCACCAGCGCCAGCAGGGTCAGCAGGTTGATGCTGTAGTCCATGACCCAGAGCGCCGCAAAAGCAGACACCAGGGAGATCGGCACCGTGATGGCCGGCACCAGCAGGCTGCGGGGATCCCCGAGAAACAGGAATATCACCAGCACCACCAGCAGCGCCGCGATGAACAGGGTGGTATACACCTCCTGGATCGCGGCGCGGACGAAAATGGAGTTGTCAAAACTGGCGATCAGCTCCATGCCGGGTGGCAGCTGGCGATTGATCTGCTCGACTTCCTGCCACACAAGATCGCTCACCGACAACGCGTTGGCGGTACTCTGCTTGATCACACCCAGGCCCACCATCGGCTCGCCGTTGCCGCGGAACAGGCTGCGGTGCTCGGCACTCGCCAGTTCAACCCTGGCCACATCCCCGAGGCGAATCAGGTAGCCGTCGTCGGCCTGGCGCAGCACCAGCTGGCGAAAGTCCGCGGCGGTTTCATAGCCGCGGTCCACCCGCACGATGAAATCCCGCTGCAACGATTTCAGGGTTCCCGCGGGCAACTCCACGTTCTGGGCGCGAATCGCCGCTTCCACATCCGCCACCGTGAGGTTGCGCGCGGACAGGGCGTTGCGGTCCAGCCAGATGCGCATGGCATAGACCTGCTCGCCGGTAATGCGCACCCGGGCCACCCCCTCCAGCACCGAGAACCGGTCTTCCAGATAGCGGCGGGCGTAGTCGGTCAGCTCCAGTGCATCCATGCCCGGCGCCACCAGGTGCGCCCAGAAAATCACTTCCTCGTCGCTGGCGCTCTTGCGCACCTCCGGGGGCTCTGCTTCCTGCGGCAGATCGTTGAGAATGCGCGAGACCCGGTCACGCACGTCGTTGGCGGCGTTGTCGATATCGCGACTGAGCTCGAACTCGAGGGTGATGTTGGAGCGCCCATCCAGACTGCTGGAGGCCATGGTCTTGATGCCCTCCAGCCCCGCCAGCCGGTCTTCGATGACCTCGGTAACGCGGTTTTCCACCACCGCGGCGGAGGCCCCGGGGTAGAGGGTAGTGATATTGAGAATGGGCGGATCGATGTCCGGGTATTCCCGCAGGGGGAGGCGGTCAAAGGACAGAATGCCGAAGGCGAACAGCAGTGCCGCGGCGACAATGGCCAGCACCGGCCGCCGGACGGAGACGTCGGACAACAGCACCGCTAGTTATCCACCAGCCGCACCCCGGCACTCTCACCGGACAGCCGACCGACACCGTCGCGCACCACCTGGTCGCCCGCTTCCAGGCCGGCAACGATTTCCACCCAGCCGGGGCGGCGTCCGCCAATGCTCACTTCGCTGCGCACCGCCTGCTCCGCTGCCGCATCCAGGCGCCAGACGAAGTGCTGGGTGGAACGCGACTGCAGGCTCTCCTCCGGCACCAGCAATGCCTGCCGCTCCGGCCCGCTGACCACCACTTCCATCAACATCCCCGGACGCAGGCGCTGCTCCGGATTGACCAGCTCCGCGCGGGCGGTGATGGACCGGGCAACGGGGTCCACCCGGCTGTCCAGGGCCGTGACCGTGCCGGTGTAGGACCCGGTGAAGGCCGGGGTTGTTGCAGCCACGGTCTGGCCTGCCCGCAGGAAGCCCAGGTCCTGCTCCGGGACGGTGAACTCCAGGCGCATGCGCGACAGGTCGTCGAGGGTGGTCAGGCGCTGGCCCGCGGTGACCAGGGCGCCCTCGCTGACCTGGCGCAGGCCGAGGGTGCCGGCAAAGGGGGCCACGATGGTGCGGTCGGCGATCCGCGACTCCACTTCCTCGATGCGGTGGCGGGTCACGGCCGCCAGGGTGCGGGCGCGATCCAGCTCATTCTGCGCCACCTGGTCCTGACGGGCGAGATTTTCCAGCCGCCGCAGCTCGCGTTCCGCGTCTGCCAGGGTCGCCTGCAGCTCGCGCCGGCTCGCCTGTTCCGCGGACTGGCGCAGCAGGGCCAGCAGCACGCCCTGCTCTACCTGCTGGCCATCGTCGAACTCCAGCGATTCAACGATCTGCGACACGCTGGCGGTAATGTCCACCGATTCCCAAGCCCGCAGGGTGCCGAGGGCCTGGACTTCATCGTTGAAAGGCTGGGGTACCACCGTGTAAGCGGTTACCGGCACCGGCGGGCGAGTGCGCGGCGCCGACGTCTCCACCGGGGACGACAGCTGCCAGGCCAGCAGGCCACCCAGGCCAAGAATCACCAGCAATACCCACACTTTTTTCATGCCGCACTCCACTCGACGCCATTGGCAACCAGCTGGCAGGTTCGGAGACCCACAAACCGGCGGCGGAGCCATTATAGAAACCCCACCCGGTGACAACAGGGAAATTACATTTTTTTACTCGAACTAACGAACAGTAGTCACTCGCCGCCGGCTCCCCTACACTAGCTGAAAACGATCAGAACAGGAGCCGATCCGTGGACAATACCCGCCCCACTCCATTGCTGGAAGATATTGAAGGTACACGCCGCAAGCTGGAACAATGGTTCCAGCAACGTCGCGGGTACCCGGTGACTGTTTCCAGCCTCAAGATTCCGGAGAGCTCCGGCATGTCCAACGTGACGCTGCTGTTTACCCTGCACTGGGACGAGAACGGGAGCGCCCGCGAGGAGGCCTGCGTCGGTCGGCTGCAGCCGGAGATTGCGCGACCCGTGTTCCCCAGCTACGACCTCGCCCCGCAATACCGGGTGATGGAGCGCCTGCAGGCGCACAGTGACATCCCGGTGCCGCCGCTGCGCGGCCTGGAAACCGACACCGACCTGCTCGGCGTGCAGTTCTACATCATGGAGCATATCCCGGGCCGCATCCCCACCGACATGCCCCCCTACAACATGGACGGCTGGCTGCTGCAGGAAACCAGCGAGCCGCAGCGCGCCGCCCTGTGGCGGGCCGCGGTGGACACCATGGCCCGCTTTCACCAGCTCGACTACCAGGCCCTGGGTTTTGCCGATCTGGCGGTGCCGGGGCAAACACCGCTGCAACAGCAGCTGCGCTACTGGCAGGATTACCTGGACTGGGGCCTTGAAGGTCAGGGCCACCCGCTCGGCCAGGCCGCGCTGGACTGGCTGAGCGCCAACCAGCCGGCCGCGGAACCGGTGGTACTGTGCTGGGGTGACGCGCGTATCGGCAACATGATCTTTGCCGATTCCCTGGACCGGGTGGCAGCGGTACTGGACTGGGAGATGGCGACGCTGGGCAACCCGCTGCAGGACCTGGCCTGGTTCAACTACATCGACTCCACGTTCGCCGAGGGCCTGGGCATGCCGCGCCTGCCGGGGCTGCCCTCCTACGAGGAGACCGTGACACAGTGGCAGCAGGCCACTGGCTACGATGTGGCGGACTATGACTACTACGTCCTGTTTGCCGCCATGCGCTACGGCCTGATCATGTCGCGCATCATGCTGGCGACGGGGCAGGATGCGGAAGTGCAGGGCAATTTTGCCTGCCAGCTATTGCGCAAGCATCTGCAGCGGCTGGGGGGCTAGCCGCGCAGCCCACTAGAATCGGTCCTTGACGGTGAAGAGGATCTGGCCGCCACTGACGTCATCGCCCCTGACCAGGGGGAAGGCGAAGTCGATGTGGGCCACGCTGCTCTTCTCGGCGCGGCTGGAGTTGAGGCGTATGCCGAACCCGACATTGGCCAGCGCGCCGCCGTTGCTGCCGTTATCCCTGTCCTCGAACCAGGCCCGGCCCACATCCACGAAGGCAGCGAAGCCGACCTGCACCAGCCTGAAGAGGTGCCAGTCGGAGTAATAGCGCTGTTCCAGATTGAACACCAGGGAGCGGTCCCCCACCTGGTAATTCAGTTCATAGCCGCGCAGGCCATTGGCGCCCCCCAGGGTGAGCTGGCGCTCATCGGTCAGTCCGTCGGTGTAATCGGCCCGGAACCGGCCGTACAGCATCCACTGCCGCGACTGCTTGTGATGGTAGCGCGTTTCCGTTGTCCACCAGAGATTCTCGAACTCGCTGTGGTCGACAGCCCAGAAACCGCTGATGTTGGTATCCAGCTGCCACAACCGGCGCTCATCCGCCAGCAGGGTATTGCGGTAGTTGCCCCGCAGAACCAACTGGTCCTGACTGGCTCCCAGGGCGTCCGACGACCAGCCCAGGGCCCAGGAAAAGCGCTCGCCGACATAGACGTCCTCGGTGCGGCCCAGATAGTTGAAGTTGTGCAGTTCGATAAACTGGTCGCGGGTGGATTCGTAGCCGATATAGGGATAACTGTACTCGCGCTCCTCCGGCAGTTCCGGGGGCGGGATGGGCGAGTCGCTGAATTCGAAGCTGTGGGTCTCCACCGTATAGCCGAACAGCCAGCGGCCCACGCGCTGGTCCTCGCGCGCCTCTGCGGCGATGCCGCCAAAGACATTGGCAAACTCGATCTCCTGGTCGAACTCGGCGACCTCGTCACCGCGGAACCAGAGCGCCTGCTCCAGCTTGGTCCGGTTCAGGTCGACACCGGCGGACCAGCGTTCATACACGGAGAAGAACGGGCGCACGAAGCGCACGCCCTGCTCGTAGCCATCGTCATTGTCTGCAAACGACAGCCGCATGCGCCAGCGGGAACCCGCCAGGGACGGATCGAAATAGCGGATGGTGTTGCCGGAGCGCTCCTCGTCGCTGTCGTGCTGGATAATGATCTGCTTGCCGGTACCGAGAAAATTGGCGTCGCGGAACCCGAAGGCCGTCTTGGTTTCACCGCCACTGCGGCTGACCGACAGCATCGGGGTGAAGGTCCAGATATCGCGGGTGATGACTTCCAGGTCAACCACGTCGCCGCAGATCCGCCACGGCCGCACCGTGGCATCGTAAATGAAATCCAGGTTGCGCAGGATGCGTTCCGACTCATCCACCCGCGCCTGGCTGTACTCCTCGCCCTCCGCAACCAGCAAATGGTCATCTATCACCCAGTCCCGGGTCACGCTGTGAAAATCGTTGGCCCAGCGGTAGAGGGCCTTGTCCTCCTGCGGATCCTCGCGGTCAAAGACGGCAAAGCGCTGCTGGCGGATGCTGCCGATGCGGGCAGCGGAGGGGATGCTGCGGGCAAACTCCTCGTGGGCGTGTGACTCCTCGAAGCGGAAACTCGCGGATGGGTCCTGGGGAACCACCTCGCGACAGGTTCCGGGATCCTCTGCGGCCCCGCTGTCCGGGGCGGGCACCCATAAAGACAGCAGGCACAGCCAGAGGGGCCCGCGAGCAAACAACTTGGCATTCCGGATAGAGCTCATGTCGTCAAGATTGCCGCGTAGCCGGCAAAACCACAATGGCCGGAAATCTGTACTCGTTCACAATACGCGGCTAAACTTGGGCCCGCTCTGGCGGCGGAAGGCGCTCCCGGTGTCACCGCAAACCCAACAAGGAGTTCCGCTTGACCCCTCATTTGCAGAACCAGTTGCAGACCCTGGACGGGCCCGGTTACCGAGAACTGCTGCAGCGGATACAGCGCGGACTGGAAAAGGAGAGTTTGCGCATCACCCCGGAGGGACGGCTGGTACAGACCCCGCACCCGGCCGGGCTGGGCTCCGCGCTGACCCACCCCTCCATCACCACCGATTATTCCGAGGCGCTGCTGGAATTCATTACCCCGGTGGACACCAGCATTGAACACTGCCTGGAGACCCTGGCCGACGTCCACAGCTTCACCTACAGCAAACTCGGCGACGAGCTGCTGTGGGCCACCAGCATGCCCTGCATTGTCAATGGTGACGACAGCATTCCGGTGGCCGAGTACGGCAGCGCCAATGTGGCGCGGATGAAAAAAGTCTACCGCTACGGTCTCGGCCACCGCTACGGCCGCCTGATGCAGACCATTGCCGGTATCCACTACAATTTTTCGCTGCCTGACGAATACTGGCAGCGAGCCTGGGACGATGCCGGCCGGCCAGAGTCGCTGCAGGATTACGTGACCAACCGTTACCTGGGCCTGATCCGCAACTTCCATCGCCACTCCTGGTTGCTGATCTACCTGTTCGGCGCCTCGCCAGCGGTGTGCGCCAGCTTTCTCCGGGGCCGCGACAGCCATGGCCTGGAACCCTTCGACGACAAGGGCCGCACCCTGCATCGCCCCTACGGCACGGCCCTGCGGATGGGCGACTTGGGCTATAACAGCGAAGCCCAGAAGGGGCTCAAGGTCTGCTACAACTCCCTGGGTAACTACGTGCAGGCCCTGCGCGATGCCATCATGCACCCCCACCCACCCTATCAGGCCTTCCCCGCCGGCCAGGGCGGCGACTACCAGCAACTGAATGACAGCCTGCTGCAGATCGAGAACGAGTTCTACAGCACCATCCGCCCCAAGCGCGTCACCGGCCCGGGTGAAGCGCCGCTGGCTGCCCTGTGCCGCGCCGGGATCGAATATGTAGAAATCCGCTGCATCGATGTGAGCCCGTTTACGCCGCTGGGCATCGACGCCGGCCAGATCCGCTTTCTCGACACCTTCCTGCTGTACTGCCTGCTGGAGGACAGCCCCGCCTGTGACGATAGCGAACAGGCCATGCAGGCCGCCAACCTGGAAGCAGTGGTCAACCGCGGCCGCGAGCCCGGCCTGCAGCTGCAGACCCCCACCGGCAGCACGTCCATGACGGAACTCGCAGGCATGCTGCTGGCCGCCATGAGCGGTATCGCCAAGCTGCTGGACGACGTTCACGACAGCGGTCTTTACCGGGAGTCCCTGGCGGCGCAGCAGGCGCGGGTGGACGACGCCGAGCTGACCCCTTCGGCCCGGGTCCTGAAGGAGATGCGCGAACAGGACTTGCCTTTCTTTCGCCTGGCCATGAGCTACAGCGAACAGTGGGCCAGTCACTTCCACCAGCGCGCCCTGTCCGCGGATACAGTCCAGCGCCTGGAACAGGAGACCCGGCAGTCAATACTCGCACAGCGGGAGATCGAGGCCGCGGATGACATCGACTTCGAGCAGTACCTGGCGCGCTTTTTCGGCCAGTATCGGACACTGTTCTGACGACCGCCATCGGCGGGCCACCAGCGCCAGGCCGGATTGCGCTTGCGGGGCAGGCTGAAACCGCCTAACGTAACCTGCCCGGCATCACTACCGCTTCCGTCACGAGGAACCACTCGACCATGTTGCAAACCCTGACCCCTCGCCTGGTGTATTTGGGACTCGCGCTGCTGGCCCTGTTTGCCATGTTGTTTGCCTGGTACCTGGAGTACCAGGTGGGTCTCAATCCCTGCCCGCTGTGCATGACCCAGCGGGTCTTCGTGGTCGCCGGCGGCCTGGTCGCCCTGGCCGCCTTCCTGCACAACCCCGCCGGCTGGGGACGCAGGGTCTACGGCCTGCTGTGCGCCGCAAGCGCCATTGCCGGCGGCGCCGTTGCCGCCCGCCATGTCTGGCTGCAGCACTTGCCGCCGGACCAGGTGCCCGCCTGCGGCCCCAGCCTGGAGTACATGCTGGAAACCCTGCCATTCCGCGAGACCCTGAGCATGGTACTGATGGGCGATGGCAACTGTGCCGAAACCCACTGGACTCTGCTTGGCCTCAGCATCCCGGAACAAACCCTGATACTGTTTGTGGTCATTACCGTTGTGAGCCTCTGGCAGACACTGCGCAAGAGCTGAGCGATAGCAGCGCCCGCGCTTGCGATCGCGATGGGCCTGCGCCTATAGTGGTCGCTCGGAAATGGACCCGGGAGTCCGCACACAATGCCGCATCGCAGTAACAACCCCGCCGAACAATTCAACGCCGTTGAAGGCCTGTTGACCAGCTGGCTCAGGGAGCGCAGGGCCGTGCTGGCCCGCTACACCGCACTGGTCGTCGCCATTGACGATGCGCCCGCATCAGCGCAGCTAGCCCGGCGTCAGCGCGAGCTGTGTGAGCTGCTGGTGGACTATATCTCCGCGGGGCACTTCGAGGTATTTGCGGAGCTGCTGAACGAGGCCGAAGTCTTTGGCGACAACAGCGACGCCCTGGTCGCCGGCCTCATGCCCGACATCACTGATACCACGGACGTGATCCTGGCCTATGAGGAAAAGTATGGTCGCGGGGAGCACTATCCCGAGACCTTGCGGCGGGATCTGTCAGCGCTGGGGGAACTGCTGGAATCGCGGTTTGTGCTGGAGGACCGGCTGATCGCCGGCCTCCACAATCAACACCGGCGCCAGTTGCAGGCGCCGGCTCAGGCAGGCTGATCAGCCCTCGTCGGCAGAGTCTTCCGCCGCGGCCTCTTCCTCATCGTCGGCGATACTGATCAGCTCAACCTCAAATACCAGCGCCGCATTGGGGCCGATCAGGTTGCCGGCACCGCCGGGACCGTAGGCCAGGTCGGCGGGAATATACAGGTTCCACTTGGCGCCCGGGGACATCAGCTGCAGGGCCTCGGTCCAGCCGGCAATGACCTGGCCAACACCGAAGGTGACCGTCTCGCCACGCTTGTAGGATGAATCGAACTCGGTGCCATCCACCAGGGTGCCGCGGTAGTGCACTTCCACGGTGTCTTCAGGCCCGGGGCTGGCGCCCTCACCGGCTTCAATGACTTCATACTGCAGGCCGGATTCGGTGACCACCACGCCCTCGCGGGTCGCGTTCTCGGCCAGGAAGGCCTCCGCAGCGGCCTGATTGGCCTCGGCCGCCGCAGCTGCCAGCGCCTGCTGCTCCTCCATGGCGCGCTCCTGGTACGCCATCATTTCGGCCTGGATTTCCTCCTCGCTCATGCGCGGCTCGGCGCCTTCCAGGGCATCCTGCAAACCGGCGCTGAAGGCCGGCACATCCATCGGCACACCGTCGGCAGCCATGCGCTGGCCCAGGCCGTAGGCAATGCCGTAGCTCAGACGCTGGGTGGAATCCTCCAGCACCACTTCCGGGGCGGCGCTGTCGGCTTCGGGGGCAGATTGCTGGTTACAGGCTTGCAGGGTCACGGTAGCGACCAGGGCAAGCGGGATGGCGAATTTCTTCATAACGGGTTCCATTGGTATGTAAGTGAACATGCAGGACATCTTGCAGGTGCCAGATCATACTACCGGCGGCCGCCAGTGCGCCACCCCCGGCGCTCTAGGCCAGCAGCGAGAGCAGGCGCCGCAACAGGTCTCCCCGGGCGCCGCTGTCTCTCTCCTCGACAGATGTTTCCAGCAGCTCCGACAACGCCCGTTCCAGACTGTTCAACTGTGCCGGCTGCGGTTCCTGCAATCGGTGCCAGGCGAGCATTTGCGCCTGCTGCGACTGCTCTGCCGCCAGCTCCAGCATCTTGACCTGCTCGCGCAGGGCTGCGGCAGCTGGCAAATCCTGCCAGTCGCGGCGCAGGGCACGCAAGGGCTGGATCACCCGCCGCCGCCATTCCGCCACACTGGCCGCCAGCGCCTGCCATTGCTGCCGGTTCAGTTCGAGGCCCTGCTGCGCAAGCCAGGCCGCGTACAGCAGCAGGTTCACATCCGCCGCAAAGCGGTCCTGGGCTGCAATGCAGGCCGCGGCCACCCCGGGACGGGCGTAAAGCTCCAGCGAGAACTCCCACAGCGGATTGCTCATCATCTCTCCAGCTGGTTACCGATCAAGGCTGCGAGTAGAATGCGCGGCCTGATGATCATATTACGCGATATTGAACTGCGCCGGGGCAGCAAGCTGCTGCTGGAGGGCGCCAATGTGACCCTGCAACCGGGCCAGAAACTGGCGCTGATCGGAGCCAATGGCAGCGGCAAGTCGAGCCTGTTTGCCATGTTGCTGGGGCAGCTGCAGGCCGATGCCGGTGACATAGAGGGCATGAACAACCTGCGCCTGGCACACATGGCACAGGAGGTGGCAACCACCGATGAGACCGCCGGGCGCTACGTCATGCAGGGTGACGCGCGGCTGGCCCAGCTGACGGCGGACCTCGCCGCGGCGGAGCGGGACGGCGACTTCCAGCGCGCCGCCAGCCTGCACACGGCCATGGAAGATGCCGACGGCTACAGCGCCGAGCGCCGGGTGCAGCGCCTGCTGCAGGGCCTGGGCTTCGCCGAGGATGCCGCCGGGCGCCCGGTGAGCGACTTCTCCGGAGGCTGGCGCATCCGCCTGAACCTGGCACGGGCGCTGATGACGCCCTCGGACATGCTGCTGCTGGACGAACCGACCAACCACCTGGACCTGGACGCCACCCTGTGGCTGGAGCAGTGGCTGCTGAGTTACCCTGGCACCCTGCTGATGATCTCTCACGACCGCGACTTCATCGACGCCACCTGCGAGCGCATACTCAGCATTGAAGGCGGCCAGCTGCAGTCCTGGAAGGGCAACTATTCCGACTACGAACGCCTGCGCGCCGAAATGCTGGCCAACCAGCAGGCCAGTTTCGAGAAGCAGCAGCAGCGGATCGCGCATATCGAGGATTTCGTGCGCCGCTTCCGCTACAAGGCCACCAAGGCGCGCCAGGCCCAGAGCCGGATCAAGGAACTGGAGCGCATGCAACAGCTGGCCCCGGCGCACATCGATTCACCGTTTGATTTTGTCTTTCCCCCGGCGGGCAAGAGCAGCGACCCCCTGTTGCGGCTGGACGAGGCCAACCTGGGCTACGCGGACACGCCGATTCTGCGCAATGTCAGCCTGATGTTGCGCCCCGGGTCCCGTATCGGCCTGCTGGGCAAGAACGGCGCCGGCAAGTCCACCCTGCTGAAAAGCCTGATCGGCAAGCTGCCCCTGCTCGCGGGTACCCGCACACCGGGTGAGCACTGCCGCGTCGGCTATTTTGACCAGCAGCAGCTGGAGGCCCTGGACCTGCGCGCGAGCGCCGTCCTGCATATCCAGCGCCTGAGCCCCGAGGCCCGGGAGCAGGAGATCCTCAACTTTCTCGGGGGTTTCAACTTCCGCGGCGACTTTGCCACCAGGCCCATCGCGCCGTTTTCCGGCGGCGAGAAGGCCCGCCTGGCGCTGGCACTGGTGGTCTGGCAATGCCCCAACCTGCTGGTACTGGACGAACCGACCAACCACCTGGACCTGGATATGCGCAACGCTATGGAGATGGCCCTGCAGGGCTATGAAGGCGCCCTGATCCTGGTCAGCCACGACCGCCACCTGCTGCGCAATACCGCCGACGAGCTGCTGCTGGTGCACGACGGCCTGGTGGAGGAGTATGAAGACGACCTCAAGGCCTATGAAAAGTGGATCCTGGCCAGCTATCGCAGCAGTGACAAGCCCGCCGCCGGCGCGGCCCCTGCAGCAGACGTCAGCCGCAAGGAAAAGCGCCAGCAGGCCGCAGCCCAGCGCGCCCGGCTGCGGCCCCTGCAACAGGACATCAGCAAGACCGAGCAGGCCATGACCGCGGCCGAGCAGGCGCTGGCGAGGCTGCAGGAGCAGCTTGCAGACCCGGAACTGTACACCGATGGCAGCAAGGAAGAGCTGGGACGGCTGCTGAAAAAGGAGGGCGAGCTGAAAACGCAGGCAGAACAACTGGAAGAGCGCTGGCTGGAGTTGCAGCAGACACTGGAAGAGCTCAACGCGGAACTGGCGGCGGAGTAGGCCCTCGCTGCAGCTGCAACTTGGCGGCGCGCGGCAGACGCTTGATGGCCGCCTCCCGCTGCTGGGCCAGGCCGCGATCTGCCGCCGGCTCCCACCACAGCAGCGCTACCGGGCGCCGGCCCCGGGTATAACGCGGTCCACCGGCGCGCTCGCCATTGTGCTGCGCCAGCCGACGCTGCAGGTCCAGGGTCACTCCCGTGTACAGGCTGCCGTCGGCGCACTGCAACAGGTAGACCACCCACTGCGTGGCCCCCAGCGGGAATAAGGTCATAACGAAAAACTCCTGGACGCCGGTTGTACCCCAATCAGCCAATGGTATCATTGCGCCTTCACTGCAAGGGTACAGCCGCGGCCTTGAGCCCGGGGCTATCCCGCCAACTGGAGCATACAATGAGCGAAAACATCGTACACGTTAGCGATGCAAGTTTTGACGCCGATGTCCTCAACGCCGATATTCCGGTATTGGTCGATTTCTGGGCGGAATGGTGCGGTCCCTGCAAGATGATCGCTCCCGTGCTGGATGAAATCGCCAGCGAGTATGCCGGTAAATTGAAGGTCTGCAAGGTGGATGTAGACGCCAACCCGGACATTCCGCCAAAATTCGGCATCCGCGGCATCCCCACCCTGATCCTGTTCAAGGGCGGCAGCGCCGAGGCCACCAAGGTAGGCGCACTGTCCAAGAGCCAGCTGGTGGACTTCATCAAGGAAGTTCTCTGAGCAATCCTCAGATCCTGCGCGCACAATGTCCGGTAGTGGCCAGGGAAGGCCACCCGTAGAGAGGTTCCGGGAATCGGCAGCGGCGCCAAAAAGCGGTAGACGCCCCCTGCGCACCGTGCTACATTTCCCAACGTTGCACGGCCCCGTGCCGCAATAATAACTCTGCCACCCAAAGATTTAACGCTGCATTCACGTCGCCCTGGCCAGTACTCCCGGTCGCCACGTCCGTCTGCATTGCATTTCTTCCGCGAACAACAACTCAGCACTCTTCTATGAATCTAACTGACCTCAAGACCAAGTCCACGCAGGAACTGATTGATATTGCCAAGGAGATCGGCCTCGAAAACATGGCCCGGTCCCGCAAGCAGGACATCATCTTCGCCATTCTCAAGCGCCACGCCAAGAGCGGCGAGGATATCTACGGCGACGGTGTCCTGGAGATCCTGCAGGATGGCTTCGGTTTCCTGCGCTCGGCAGACAGCTCTTTTCTGGCCGGCCCCGACGACATCTACGTGTCACCCAGCCAGATTCGCCGCTTCAACCTGCGCACGGGCGATACCATCTCCGGCAAGATCCGCCCACCGAAGGACAGCGAGCGCTATTTCGCCCTGCTCAAGGTCGGCGACATCAACTTCAACCGGCCCGAGAACGCCAAGCACAAGATCCTGTTCGAAAACCTGACCCCGCTGTTCGCCGACAAGCGCCTGAAGCTGGAAAAGGGCAATGGCAGCACCGAGGATCTCATCGGCCGGGTCATCGACCTGGTGGCGCCGATCGGCAAGGGCCAGCGCGGCCTGCTGGTGGCGCCGCCCAAGGCCGGCAAGACCGTGATCATGCAGAGCATTGCCCAGGCGATTCTCACCAACAACCCCGAATGCTACATCATCGTGCTGCTCATCGATGAGCGCCCGGAAGAAGTGACCGACATGCAGCGCACCGTCGGCATCCGCGGCGCGGAAGTGGTCGCCTCCACCTTCGACGAACCCCCTTCACGCCACGTGCAGGTCGCCGACATGGTGATCGAGAAAGCCAAGCGCCTGGTCGAGCACAAGCGCGACGTGGTGATCCTGCTGGACTCCATCACCCGCCTCGCACGCGCCTACAACACGGTGGTGCCGAGCTCCGGCAAGGTCCTGACCGGCGGCGTCGACGCCCACGCCCTGGAGCGCCCCAAGCGCTTCTTTGGCGCCGCGCGCAACATCGAAGAAGGCGGCAGCCTGTCCATCATCGCCACTGCCCTGGTGGACACCGGTTCGAAGATGGACGAGGTGATCTACGAGGAGTTCAAGGGCACCGGCAACATGGAGCTGCACCTGGACCGCAAGATTGCGGAAAAGCGCGTCTACCCGGCCATCAATATCCGCCGCTCCGGCACCCGGCGCGAGGAACTGCTGACGGCCGAGGACGAACTGCAGCGCATGTGGATCCTGCGCAAGCTGCTACACAGCATGGAAGATGGCCCCGCCATCGAATTCCTGCTGGACAAGCTCAGGGACACCAAGACCAACGAGGAATTCTTCCTGTCCATGAAGCGCAAATAGAAACTGCCCTGCCGCAGCGGCTGCCGGCATCGCCGGTGCCCGCGGCGCGTTATACTGTCCACGCACCCGGAAGCAAGGACAGCCCGTGAACTACAGAGATCTCCGCGAATTCATTGCCGCCCTGGAACAGCGCGGCGAGCTGGTGCGTATCCGCCAGGAAATTGATCCCAACCTGGAAATGACCGAGATCGCCGACCGCACCCTGCGCGCCGGCGGCCCGGCCCTGCTGTTCGAGAATCCGAAAGGCAGCCGGATTCCGGTGCTGGCCAACCTGTTCGGCACCCAGACCCGGGTGGCGCTGGGCATGGGGGCGGAAAACGTGAGCGCCCTGCGCGAGATCGGCGAGGTTCTCGCCTATCTGCGCCAGCCCGATCCACCGAAGGGCCTGCGCGATGCCTGGGACAAGGCGCCGCTGCTGAAGCAGGTGCTGAACATGGGGCCGAAGCTGGTGCGCAATGCGCCCTGCCAGTACCACGCCCAGACCGGCGACGAGGTCGACCTGTACCAGCTGCCGATCCAGACCTGCTGGCCCGGCGACGCCGGACCGCTGGTGACCTGGCCGCTGGTGATCACCCGCGGCCCCAACAAGAGCCGGCAGAACCTCGGCATTTACCGCATGCAACTGATCGGCCGCAACAAGCTGATCCTGCGCTGGCTGTCGCATCGGGGCGGCGCCCTAGACTACCGCGACTGGCAGTTGCAGAACCCGGGCCAGCGCTATCCGGTGGCCATCGCCCTGGGGGCGGATCCCGCCACCACCCTGGGCGCGGTCACCCCGGTGCCGGACAGCCTGTCGGAATACGCTTTCGCGGGCCTGCTGCGGGGCAGCAAGACCGAGTTGACCGAGTGCCATACCGAGGGCTGCCGCGAGCACGGCCTGCAGGTGCCGGCCACCGCCGAATTCATCCTCGAAGGCTACCTGGAGCCCGGCGAAATGGCGGACGAGGGTCCCTTCGGCGACCACACCGGCTACTACAACGAGGTCGAGCGCTTCCCGGTCTTCACGGTGGAAGCCATCACCCACCGGGAAGACCCGATCTACCACAGCACCTATACCGGTCGGCCGCCGGATGAGCCGGCCATCCTCGGCCTGGCCCTGAACGAAGTGTTCGTGCCCATCCTGCAGAAGCAGTTCCCGGAAATCGTCGACTTCTACCTGCCGCCGGAGGGCTGCTCCTATCGCCTCGCCATCGTCACCATGCGCAAGGAGTACCCGGGCCATGCCAAGCGCGTCATGCTCGGCGTCTGGTCCTTCCTGCGCCAGTTCATGTACACCAAGTTCGTCATTGTGACCGACGCCGACGTCAACGCCCGCGACTGGCAGGATGTGATCTGGGCCATGACCACCCGCATGGACCCGCAGCGGGACAGCGTGTTCATCGACAATACACCCATTGATTACCTGGACTTCGCCTCACCGGTGGCCGGGCTGGGGTCCAAGGTGGGCTTCGACGCCACCAACAAGTGGCCGGGGGAAACCAGCCGCGAGTGGGGCACGCCGATCGCCATGAGCGACAGTGTAAAGGCCCGTGTCGACGCGCTGTGGGACGAGCTGGGGATTACTCTCTGAGCAGCGTTCAGCCCTGTTGGGCGGAGCGCTCGGGCAATGGCAGTTGCGGCAGGCTTTTTTCCCGCAGCAGCAGCCCCTCGCGAAAGCGGGCGGCGCTGGCTTTCTCCTCACCCAGCGCGGCCAGCAGTCGACCCAGCTCGGCACACACCTCCGGGCTGCGGCGCTGCTTGTAGCTGGCCTCGAAAAAATCCCGGGCCTTGCCCCAGAGCTGATGCCGGCATGCCAGGCGACCGAGACACAGCAGCAGCTGGGGATCCCGCGGGTGCGCGGCCAACCAGGACTCCGCCTGCGCCAGCTGGCGCCCCGGGTTGTCCAGTTCGACGTAGCCGTAGAGCCGGGCCAGGTCACTGTCCCACTCCTGCTTGAGGGCACGCTGGATAGTTTTGTCGGCGCCGGCGTGGTCGCCTTCGCGGATCAACAGACCCACATACAGCCGCAGCATGGCCTTGTCCTGGTGCAGGTTGTTGGGCATGGCCTGCCAGCGCTGGTGCAGGTGCGATGGCCCACCGCTGGCGGCGGCATCCGCTGCCACACTCGCCTGCAGCAGCTGGGTGTAGACCTGGCGCTCCAGTTGCAGCAGCTCATCCTCCGGCAACACGCTGTGCTTGCGCAGTTCCGGCAGCAGTTTCAGCAGTGCCTCCCAATCCTCGAGACCAAGGTAGGCCGAGCTCAGCAGTTGCAATACATGCGGGTGCTTGCCGGCATTGCGCCGGGCGCGCTCCAGCGTGGCGACGGCCTGTTCGTACTGCTTGCCGCGCAACTTGAGTTCCGCCTGGGTCAGTTCCACGGCGATTCCGGCTTCGGAATCCGACTGTTCGGCGGCACTGAGGTACTCCCGCATGCGATCGTGCTCACCCAGCTGGAAACTGGCGCGGGCCGCAATCAGGTAGTTCAGCAGCGGCACCTCGCTGTGGTCCGCCCCGCGCAGCAGCTGGCGCCGCGCCGGCTCCCAGTTGCCCTCAATAAAGCTGATCAGGCCGCGATGCGTGAGCCGCGCAGCCCGCTGCGTCTTGCGCTGCCCCAGCCAGCCGGCCAGGGATTTCTGGCTGCTGAACAATTTGCGCACCAGGGCCAGGCTGACGTACAGGACCAGCGTGAGCAGTACCAGCAGCACGATGCCAACCCAGAGGCTGGTTTCTATCGTGTAGTGGCCGTAGGCGATCAACACATAGCCCGGATGGTTCTCGATCAGGGCGACAATGCCCACGCCCAGCAGCAGCGCGAGCAGGGCCAGCAACAGAAGTTTGCGCATACCTACTCGCCCCCGCCCCGTTGCAGGCGCTGCTCCATCACCGCATCCAGCTGCAGCAGCGAGCGGGAAATATCCGGAAACTCTACTGCAATCGGCTGCGCCGCCAGCTCGTCCAGCTCCCGGGCGGCCGCTGCCGTAGCTGCGTCATCGGCGAGGTAGTACTCCGTGAGCCAGCGCCGGGCCCGCTGCAGACTTGCCTGGTACAAGGGCTGGTTGCCGGACAACAGGGCAACCTGGGCCTGCTGCAGCAACATCACCAGATTCTGCCGCAACAGGGCCTCCCACTGAGGGTCCACCAGCGCCTCGAAAGGCATTTCCCGACGCCGCACCGTGACATACCGGGACAGGGTCTGCAGGGCCTGCTCGTAGCCCTGCCGCAGACGCTGTTGCCAGTCGTCGGGCTCCTGGGCAACGGGGGCGGCTTCACGCTCGGGCAGCTCGAAAATCACCAGCCCGGCGACCTGATCCACCAGCGCCGACAGGCGCAGATAGAGCCCCTCGGTATCAATCTCCGGCAGGGCGCGCAGGGCGGCAATATCGGCTGCCACGGCGCGACGCACCGGGTGCAGGGCAACATCCTCCAGCTGACGCAGGATAGTGTCTGCGCTCTGCAGCAGGCCGCGCGCGGAAACCGCGTCACCCGCCATCAACAGGCGCTGGTTGGCCAGGCGCAGCAGGTATTCGACTTCCGCCAGCAACCAGCCGTCCTGGTCGCCACCGCTGAGATCCGCCAGCTCGCTGCGCTGCTCGCGCAACTGAGCCTCCAGGGTTTGCAGGCGCCCGACCTGCTCCTGCAGAGCCTCCCGCTGTTGCCGCACGGTTTGCCGCTGCTCCTGCAGCTGCGGCTGCAGAGCGCCAAACTGCCGCTCCAGCGCCTCCACCTCGGCGCGCACCCCACTGACCTCAGCGCCGCTGGCCGCGTCCGCTGGAGCAGGGGCCGACCGATCGTCCGCTTCCAGCGCCGCCAGCCGCTGCAACAGTTGCGCCTCGCGCTCCTGCGCCTGCCACAGCAACCAGCCTGCGCCGCCGCCCAGACCCAGCACCAGCAACAGCGCCAGCCAGGCAATCCCGGTGCCGCCACCCGACCCCCCGGAAGCGTCCTGCCGCTCCGCGCCAACAGTGGTCGCGGGCTCGCTATCGGCCAGGGCCACGGACTCCTCCTGCCGTGCCGGCAACAGCGGATCTTTATCGTCACTCACTCACTTGTCTCCCGTGTCCGCGACCCATGCATCCAGGGCACGCAACATGGCCTTGTCAGACGCATTGCCCGCCACCAGGCAATGCCTGAAGCCCGCGGCCGCCGCGGCCGCCGCAACCCGCCCGGAGGGCAACAGCAGGCATATGTCCTGTAACTTAGAGCTTTCTTCCGGGCTAAGCAACGCCAACATGTTGGCCAGACCTTCGCCGCTGCTGATCATCACAAGCCCGATGTCCCAGCGCGCCACCGCGGCGGCAAATTCTCCGGACGCCAGGGCAGGTGCCACCCGCCGGTAGCAGGCCAGGGTATCAACCCGCGCACCGCGGGCCACCAGCGCACGCGCCAGTGCCTCGCGTCCGCCCTCACCCTTGACCAGCAACACCCGCTCGCCGCTGCAGTGCTGCAAGCCTGGCAGGGCCAGCAGGCCTTCACTGGTCATGTCGGAGCCCGGGGTCTGCGCCGTCACGCCAAAGGCTGCCAGCGCCCGCGCCGTGCCGTCGCCGACGGCGTACCAGTTCAGCCCCAGCGGCAGCTGCGGCCAGTAATTCTCGATCACCGCCATGCCAAAGCGTACCGCGTTGGCACTGATGAAGATGATGTGGTGGAATTCGTCCAGGGCCAGCACCCGGGTGCGCTCTGCGGCGGGCAACTCGGCGAGCGGTTCCAGTGCCAGCAGCGGCAGTTGGTGGGCGCGAAATCCACGCGCATTGATCCCCTCGCAGAGGGCGTCCCCCTGCCCTGCCGGGCGCGTAACGAGTACGCCCCTAGCGGCCATACACCTCCGCCAGAACGGCGCCGGCGCCCTGGGCCAGCAGGTCCTCGGCGACCGCAACACCAAGCGCCTCGGCCTCTGCAACTGGCGCCCGGCCCTCGGCGCGCAGCATCAGGCTGCCGTCGGGCTTGCCCACCAGACCGCGCAACCACAGCTCGCTGCCTTCCGCCTCCAGCTCGGCATAGCAGGCGATCGGAACCTCGCAGCCACCCTGCAAGCGCCGGTTGAGGGCTCGCTCGGCAGTTACCCGCAGGGAAGTAGGTTCATGATGCAGCGCCTGCAGCAGATCCAGCAGCTCAGTGTCGTCACTGCGCAGTTCAATGCCCACCGCACCCTGGCCTCCGGCCGGAAGGGACTCGGCAACGGCCATGCGCTGGCGGATGCGATCCTCCATTTCCAGGCGCAGCAAACCCGCGGTCGCAAGCACAATCGCATCGTACTCGCCGTTATCGAGCTTGCGCAGCCGGGTATTGACGTTGCCGCGGAGAAAACGGATTTCCAGGTCCGGGCGGGCCGCCCGCAGCTGGCACTCGCGCCGCAGGCTGGAGGTGCCAACCACGCTGCCAACAGGCAGTGCAGCAACGCTGTCGAAATGGTTGCTGACAAAAGCGTCCCGGGGATCCTCGCGCGCGCAGATCACCCCGAGGCAGAGACCCCCGGGAAAGGTCATGGGCACATCCTTCATCGAGTGCACCGCGATATCCGCGCTGCCGTCGAGCAGGGCCGTTTCCAGCTCCTTGACGAACAGGCCCTTGCCGCCCACCTTCGACAGCGGCACATCCAGCAGCTGGTCGCCACGGGAGGTCATGCCCAGCAGCTCTACCTGCAGGCCGGGGTGCGCCCCCTGCAGGGCGTCGCGAACAAATTCCGCCTGCCACAGGGCAAGCGGGCTCTCTCGGGTAGCGATGGTAATGGTGCGCGGCATCGGCAGCGGTTCCTTGTGTCGAACCGGGATCATAACAGCCGCGACTTGACCTCCGCCAGATGACGGCGGCTGACCTGGGGCCGGGTGTCGACGCCGTCCAGCTCCACCCACCAGCTGCCATCGGCTTCCCGGCGCAGGCGCTGAACATGAGCGACCGCCACCAGGGCGTTGCGGTGGACGCGCATGAAATTCGCCGCCAGTTCCCGCTCCAGATCCTTGAGCGCATCCTGCAGCAACAGCTGGCGGCCGGGGGCGATGGCGGTCACATACTTCTGTTCGGCGAGGAAACAGCGCACCTCGGCGATGGCCAGGGTCTCTACACCCCGATGGCCGTGGCTGCTGACCTGGCTGCGCCCCGGCGCATCGTGGCCCGCCAGGGCTGCCAGCTGCACCCGGTTCACCCGCCCGGCAAGGGCGAGTGCCCGGGCCAGCTCCACCTCCCGCACCGGTTTCAGCAAATAGGCGACGGCCTGGTGCTGCAGGGCTTCCAGGGCGTACTCGTCATAAGCAGTGCAGAAAATCACTGCCGGTGGCTGTGGCAGCCGGTCCAGCTCCGCCGCAACCGCGATCCCGTCCATCCCCGGCATGCGGATGTCCAGTAGCAGCAATGAGGGTTGTTCCCGCGCCAGCACCGCCAGCGCCTCGTCGCCAGAGGCCGCTTCCAGCACCACTGCATCCGGGCGCAGCTTGCCCAGCAATCGCCGCAGACGCTCCCGGGCCAGCACCTCGTCGTCCACCAGCATGATCTTCACGCCGGCGGTTCCAGTGGATAGCGCAGCTCAACCCGAAAGCGGCCGCTGACCGGCACCCGCTGCAGACTGGCCCGATCCCCAAAGAGGACCTGCAGGCGCTGCTCGATATTGCTGAGCGCCATCTGTTCACCGCGACTGACCCCCGGGTGCTCCGGCACGGGATTTTCCACTACCGCCAGCAGTTCGTGGCCCTGCCGCGCCAGACGCACGCTGACGGTGCCACCCGCAGGCAACAGCGACACGCCGTGATAGACCGCATTTTCCACCAGCGGCTGCAACACCAGGCCGGGCATCGGCAGCGCCGACAGACCCTCCTCAATACCCCACTCCAGTTGCAGGCGCTCACCCAGGCGCAACTGCTCGATGCCGAGATAGAGTTCGCACAGGCGCAACTCGGCGGCCACCGTGGCGCCCCGCCCGGACTGGCGCAGGCTGGCCCGAAACAGCTCGGCCAGATCCTCCACCGCCTCCTCGGCGCGCTCCGGATGGGAGGCAATAAGGCTGGCAATGCTGTTCAGGGTGTTGAACAGGAAGTGCGGGCGAATACTTGCCTGCATGGCATCCAGCCGCGCCTGCAGCTCGGAACGCTCGCGCAGGGTCAGCTGCTGCTGCAGATAGAAATAGCGCAGGGCAATACCCGCCACCAGTGCCGCCACCAGCAGATTGCGCAGCAACCACCAGCGCTGCTCCACCGCCCCCAGCCACTGGGGGTAGAAGCTGACGACCAGCTGGCTGGACAGAGCCGTGACCAACAGCACCAGCACAATGCTGCCCGCAGCGGCGACGGCCAGGCTGCGGCGGGCGAACCAGGCGCGCAGGACGCACAGCAGGGCCGCGCTGGACAACACCAGCCACTGCACCAGCAGCGAGCCGGTGGCAAATACCGTCCAGTTGAAGACCGGCAACGGGCTAATCGCCAGGGTGTGAATCAGCACCACCAGTTCCGACAGCAGTACCAGAAAGAGGACCGAGCGCGGGGCACAGAGATCGGGGATGAAAAACTCGCCGGAAGCTCGCGCACCCACGGCCACTGCCTGCTGCTCCACCGCGTCCTGCATCTGCACGATCCCCCTGCTCCACCAATGATATACTTGCACCCTTGCGCGGCGGGAACAAGCGCCGGCCACACCGCAATCGCCCACCTCCGGGCCCCAGGGACAACAGACAGGACAGCATGAGCAAGCAAACGGATACCAGCAAACTGTGGGGCGGACGCTTCACCGAAGCCACTGACCAGTTCGTACAGCGTTTCACCGCCTCGGTCCAATTCGACCAGCGCATGGCGGACGAAGACATTCGCGGCTCCCTGGCCCACGCCGACATGCTCTGTGCCGTTGGCGTACTCAGCGAGAAGGAGCGGCAGCAGATCCACCAGGGCCTGGCGCAGATTCGCGAGGAAATCGCGGGCGGTCTGTTCCAGTGGTCGGTAGAGCTGGAAGATGTGCACATGAACATCGAGTCGCGGCTGACCCAACTCATCGGCAACACCGGCAAGAAGCTGCACACCGGGCGCTCGCGCAACGACCAGGTCGCCACCGATATCCGCCTGCACCTGCGCAGCGCTATCGACCTGATCGGCACCGAACTGACCCGCCTGCAGCGCGGCACCATTGCGCTCGCCGCCGACAACTGCGACACCATCATGCCCGGCTTTACCCATTTGCAGACTGCGCAGCCGGTGGTATTCGGCCACCACCTGCTGGCCTGGAACGAGATGTTCGAGCGCGACCATGGCCGCCTGCTGGATTGCCGTGCCCGGCTCAACCAGTCGCCGCTGGGAGCCGCGGCGCTGGCCGGCACCACCTACCCCATCGACCGGGAGCTGACCGCGAAAGCGCTGGACTTCGACCGTCCCACCGAGAATTCCCTGGATTCCGTATCCGATCGCGACTTTGCGATTGAATTCTGCGCCTTTGCCGCGCTGCTGATGACCCACCTGTCGCGGATCTCCGAGGAACTGGTGCTGTGGACGTCTGCCCAGTTCAACTTCATCGAACTGCCGGACCGCTTCTGCACCGGCTCGTCGATCATGCCGCAGAAAAAGAATCCCGATGTGCCGGAACTGGTGCGCGGCAAGGTGGGCCGGGTCAACGGCCACCTGGTGTCCCTGCTGACCCTGATGAAGAGCCAGCCGCTGGCCTACAACAAGGACAACCAGGAGGACAAGGAGCCCCTGTTCGATACCATAGACACCGTGCTCGGCAGCCTGCGGGCCTTTGCCGACATGGTGCCTGCCATCCGCCCGAAGGTGGAACCGATGCGGGAGGCGGCGCGGCGGGGCTTCTCCACCGCCACTGACCTGGCCGACTACCTGGTGCGCAAAGGCCTGCCTTTCCGCGATGCCCACGAGGTCGTCGGCAAGGCCGTGGCCCAGGGCGTTGCCACCGGCACCGACCTCGCCGACATGAGCCTGGAGACCCTGCAGTCGTTCAGCGCCGAGATCGGCGCCGATGTGTTCGAGGTACTGACGCTGGAAGGTTCGGTGGCCGCCCGCAATCACCTGGGGGGCACCGCACCGCAACAGGTGACGGCCGCGGCCGCGCGCGCGCTGGCCAGGGTAGATGCCCGCGGCTAGCGCGGCCGGTAGCGCAAGCTGGCCTGGAAGGTGACGTCCGGCGCGGTCTCCACCCGGATGTCCTCGGCAAAACCCAGGTCCAGGGCCCAGTCGGCGCTGAAGCGCCAGCGCGCGCCTGCGGTCAGCAGCAGGGCACTGCCGCCCAGCGCGGTCAGGCTGCTGTCCAGCGCTGCGCTGTGGCTGTCGACCTGTAGCAGCAGGGACAGGGAGTCCAGCCAGGCCCAGCCCACCCCGACCCCGGCAAACCACAGATCGCGCTCCTGCGCGGGCCCCAGCAGGTCGGAGCGCCCCGCGCGCAGGTAGCCCGCCTGCCCCTGCCAGCTGAAGCGGCTGCCGGGTGCGGCACGGCCGGCGCGCAGTACCACGAAGGTGTCTTCCGCGCCGCTGCCGAGGAAGTCCCGCTCCCTGCCGCTGGCAAACTTGTAGCCGGCACCGGCACTGAGCTGCCAGCTGTCGTCGCGGTACAGGGCGCGGTGCAGTGCCAGGGTGATATCGCCGACGCCCCCGGAGGAATCCCGCAGGGCAAAGCCCCCCGAAGCCGACGCGTAGCGGTAATCCAGCCGATCCCGGGCTACCTCCTTGCGGCCGCCGTCCGGCATCCCCCAGAAGTCGTGCCAGCCGTCAATCAGGCTGTCCAGGGAGCCGCCATCGTGGCTCAGCACGGGCACTTCCAGTTGCAGTTCCCAGTGCTCGGCCAGTCCGTAGCGCAGGTCAAATGCCATCCGCCAGGTCTCGCCATCCAGGTTCAGCGTCTCGCGGCTGTTGCTGTCCACCGCGAAATGGCTGGCAATGCCGGCGTGGGCGGCAAACTGCCAGCGGCCCGGGTCGGCGAGTTCCGCCGCTCGCGACGACGGCAATCCGAACAGGCCAGCGACCGGGCTCAGGTTTTTCGCGTACAACGGCTCAGTGGCAGCGGCAGCCACCGGCAGGGCCAGCAGGCATCCCACTATCCCGACGACCGGGCCTCGGTACTGGTACATCCGTTCTCCCCCTCGACCGTTCAAAGCCCGGATAGTACACCGTGCAGATGACAGATTCTGCCGGTGATTCAGGTATACTGCGCCCTTTTCCAGGCCGGATTCAGCTCCCATGCGTACCCTGTTGCCCACCACTGCTCTCACCCTGGCGCTGCTGGCCCTGGCGGGCTGTGGCCAGACCGGGCCCCTGCAGCTGCCGCCCCGGGAGGCGCCGGCACCAGCGGCCGAGCCGCAGCCGCCAGCAGACGACACAGAAGCCGGGCCCGCGGCGGCACCGGCCAGCAACGGATAATCCCGACCATGAGCAGTTTCCACTACAGCGATGGCGTTCTCTACGCCGAGCAGGTCAGCGTCGACGATATCGCGGCGCAGTTCGGCACCCCCTGCTATGTCTATTCCCGGGCCGCCCTGGAGGCGGCTTTTCGCGCCTACCGGGAGGCACTGGCGGACTGGCCCCACCTGATCTGCTACGCGGTCAAGGCCAACTCCAATATCGCGGTACTGGACGTGCTGGCGCGCCTCGGCGCCGGCTTCGACATCGTCTCCGCAGGTGAACTGGAGCGGGTCATGGCCGCGGGGGGGGACCCGGCCAGAACCGTATTTTCCGGCGTCGCCAAGACCCCGGCGGAAATGGCGCGGGCGCTGGAGCTGGGCATCCACTGCTTCAACGTCGAATCCGCGGCGGAACTGGATGTGCTCAACCGCGTCGCCGGCAGCATGGACCGGCTGGCCCCGGTGTCCATCCGCGTGAATCCGGATGTCGACGCCCGCACCCACCCCTACATCTCCACCGGACTGCGGGAAAACAAGTTCGGCCTGGGCGTGGCCGACGCCCTGCCCCTGTATCGGCGTGCCGCGGCCCTGCCCCACATTGACGTACAGGGGCTCGACTGCCATATCGGCTCCCAGCTCACCGAGCTGAGCCCGTTTATCGACGCCCTGCGACGCCTGCTGGTGCTGGTGGACGAACTGGCCGCCGAGGGCATCGCGATCCGCCACCTGGATCTCGGTGGCGGCCTGGGCGTGCGCTACCGGGACGAAGAACCACCGGCAATCGGTGACTATATCGCTGCCATTCGCGCCGAGCTGGGCGCACGACAACTGCCGCTGGTATTTGAACCGGGGCGCTCCATCTGCGCCAATGCCGGCCTGTTGCTGACCCGGGTGGAATACCTGAAGCAGACCCCGGAGCACAACTTTGCGCTGGTGGATGCGGGCATGAACGACATGATCCGCCCCGCCCTGTACCAGGCCTGGCTGGACATCCAGACCAGTCACCCGGCCACCGAGGGCATTGCCGCACAGTGGGACGTTGTCGGCCCGGTGTGCGAAACCGGCGACTTCCTCGGCAAGCAGCGGCAGCTGACCCTGCAGCAGGGTTCCCTGCTGGCGATGTTCGGTGCCGGCGCCTACGGTTTCAGCATGAGCTCGAATTACAACAGCCGGCCCCGCGCCGCCGAGGTCATGGTGGACGGCACTGCTGTACACGAGGTCAGGGCACGGGAAACCGTGGCCGACCTGCTGCGGCTGGAAAGCCGGTTGCCGGCCTGAACCGGTAGTGCCAGGATGCTGCTGAAGTTCACCAAGATGCACGGCGCGGGCAATGACTTTGTGGTCATAGACCTGATCAGCCAGCGCTACCGGCCGCGGGAACAGGACATGCGCCTGCTTGCAGACCGCCATTTCGGTGTCGGCTGCGACCAGATATTGCTGGTTGAAGCTCCGGACAGCCCGAATGTGGATTTCCGCTACCGCATTTTCAACGCCGACGGCAGCGAGGTGGAAAACTGCGGCAACGGCGCCCGCTGCTTTGCCCGCTTCGTGCGCGACAAGCAGCTTACCGGCAAGCGCGTCATCCGGGTGCAGACAGCCGGCGGCGTTCTGGAATTGCGGGTGCGGGACAAGCACCGGGTAGAAGTGGACATGGGCATGCCGGTGTTTGCTCCCGCCGCAATCCCTTTCGCCACTGCGGCGCAGGCGGACCACTACGCGCTCGAAGTCGACGGCCAGCAGCTGGAGATAGGCGCCCTGTCCATGGGCAACCCGCACGCAGTGCTGCGGGTGGATGACGTGGACACGGCACCGGTCGCCACCCTGGGACCCATCATCGAGCGCCATCCGGATTTTCTGCAACGGGTCAACGTCGGCTTCATGCAGGTCGTTTCGGCGCAGGACGTCCGCCTGCGGGTGTATGAGCGCGGCGCCGGTGAGACACTTGCCTGTGGCACCGGCGCCTGCGCCGCGGCGGTATACGGGATCTTGCGCGGCTGGCTGCAGGATACCGTGACAGTGCAGCTGCCTGGCGGTAAGCTTGAAATCGCCTGGGCCGGGATGGGTCATTCCGTCACCATGACCGGGCCCACAGCCGTGGTGTTTGAAGGCACTATAAGAATTTGATGCCGCTGTGCGGCGACTGGAACCGGAGAGAAGAGAGACCATGCCAGCCAGAAAGGAACCGGCAGTCACCGTGGCGAGCCCCGAGCTTGACGATGAAGCGGTGCGGGAGTACCTGAAGAGTCACAGCGATTTCCTCCAGCGCCATCCGGACATGCTCAGTTTCCTGCATGTGTCCCATGCGTCCGGCAGTGCGGTGTCGCTGGTCGAAAAACAGGTCAGCGTATTGCGGGAGCGCAATATCGAGATGCGCCAGCGCCTCAATGCCCTCACTGCCAACGCCCGCCACAACGACAGGCTCTATGAGCAGACCCGGCGTCTGGTGCTGGGCCTGCTGGACGCACAGTCCCTGGCCGCCCTCTGTGCCGCATTCACCAGGGCCATGCACGACGACTTCGAAGTGGAGCACGCCAGCATCATCCTGTTCGGTGATCGGCACCGGGCGCCGGAGGGCGTCCGGATCGAGAGCGCCGAGCGCGCACGGATCGAAATCGGCGCCCTGTTGCGCGGGCGCAAGGCACTCTGCGGGCCGCTGCGCAAGGAGGAACTGAATTACCTGTTCCCCGATGGCGGTGCAGTCGGCTCCGCAGCGGTCATGCCCCTGGTCAGCGGCGAGGAGCTCGGCGTGATTGCGGTGGGCAGCTCCGACGCCCATCGCTACAGCAGCAGCATGGGCACCCTGTTCCTGCAGCATATCGCCGAGGTGCTGGTACGCCTGCTGCCACGCTTCGACCTCGACCCGGGCGACTGACCCCGCAATGGCAATGCCACTGCCCGAAGCCAGTGCAGCCTTCATCAATTACCTGAGGGATGTGCGGCAACTGTCCGCACACACCATCAGCAACTATCAGCGTGACCTCCACTCCCTGGTGGACTACTGTCGCGCGCGCCAGCGCGATGATGCCGGCGCCATCCACGAAGCCGATATCCGCGGCTGGGTGAGCCAGCTGCATCGCCACGGCCTCGCCGGCAGCAGCATCCAGCGGGCACTGTCGGCGGCGCGCTCCTTTTTCAACTATCTGGGTCGCGAACAGGGCCACAGTCGCAACCCTGCTGCCGCGGTACAGGCACCGCGGCAACCCCGGCGCCTGCCGAAGACCCTGGATGCCGACCAGGTCAACAAGTACCTGCAATTTGCTGCCGACGACCCGATGGCCCTGCGCGACAGTGCCATGGCCGAACTGTTCTATTCCTCCGGCCTGCGGCTGGCGGAACTGGTGGCGATCAACCTGGACGATATCGACCACCCGGCACAACTGGTCACCGTGACCGGCAAGGGCCGCAAGACCCGCACCATACCGGTGGGCTCCGTGGCCCTGGCGGCAATCGACCGCTGGCTGGCAGTGCGCCCCCCCAGTACCGACCCCGCCCTGTTTACCAGCAATCGCGGCCGGCGCATCAGCGTGCGCAATGTCCAGGCCAGGCTGAAGCTGCAGGGCCGTCGCGCGGGCATGTACCAGGATGTGCATCCACACATGCTGCGTCACTCCTTCGCCAGCCACATGCTGGAATCCAGTGGCGACCTGCGCGCCGTGCAGGAACTGCTGGGCCACGCCAATATCGCCACTACCCAGATCTACACCCATCTGGACTTCCAGCACCTCGCCAAGGTCTACGATGCCGCCCATCCCCGGGCCAGGCGCCGCAAGACCAGGCCGGACTGAAGCCGTGAAGATCGCTGTCATTACCTTTGATCTGGACAACACACTCTGGGACGTTGAGCCCGCCCTGCTGCGCGCGGAGCAGGCCCAGCGCGACTGGCTGCTCCGGTATCGTCCCGGCAGTATCGAGCACCTGGATCACGATAGCCTGTGGGAGTTCAAGAAGGCCGTGTGGAAGCGGCATCCGGAGCTGGCCCACCACGTCAGCCAGATGCGTATCCGCATGCTTTGCGAGCTGCAGCTCGCGGCGGGCTACAGCGAAGCAGACAGTGAACGTGGCGCCCGCGAAGCCTTTGCCGCATTTCTGCAGGAACGCCACAAGGTTGAGCTGTACGAGGAAGCGCTGGCGGTGCTGCGACAACTCGCCGGCAACTACCGGCTGGGAGCGCTCACCAACGGCAACGCCGATATCTACAAGACCGATGCCGCCGAGTACTTCGATTTCGCGTTCCTGGCTGAAGAGATCGGGGCGAGCAAGCCCGCTCCGGACATGTTTCGGGCGGCGCTGGCAAGAACCGGGGTGGAGCCCGGGCAGATCGTGCACGTCGGCGACAACCCCGAGCACGACATACTCGGCGCCAGCCAGGTTGGCCTGCGCACAGTCTGGGTCAACCTGCAGGGAGCAGCCTGGAGCCGCACTGACATCCTGCCTGATGCGGAAGTTTTGCAACTCGCCGAGTTGCCGGCGGTCATCCACGGCATGGATGGATATCGAAGTGATGAACCGACAAAAAAAAACGGAAGCACCGTAGTGCCTCCGTAAAGGGGGACGGCTAAAGCTGTTGTCTAGTTGTGCGCGTACTCCGGCAGGGCCGCCAGCGCTGTTTCATCCATGTCGATAGAGAGCGTAATCTCGTCGCCTTCAACGACACGATCCATCTGCTTCCAGGCTATGGCGAGATCACGCTTGCCACCACCTTCCCTGGCATTGCCGGTCACCAGGATGGCGACCACGCTACCGTCCTGGTCGATGACCAGGTTGGACACTGTGCCAACCTCGCTATCGGTGCGACGGTTCTGCACCTTCTGGCCGATGAGGTCAACAGTGTAAAAGCCGGCCAGGGGCTTGCCGGCATGCTGTTTCTCGTCACCGCCGGTAACTGGATCGGTAACCAGGGAGCCACGATCGGCATCGGCTTCAGGCTCCTGGGCAGCAGCAGTTCCGGCGCCCAGCAAGGTAACCGATGCAACCACTGCAGCCAGTGTCATGGAAGTCATTGTGTTCATGCAGCTCCTCCTCTTGCCAGCATGCAGGTCCGCACACCGGACAGTCCTGACGGGGAAACGACCCTGACCATCAAGAACGTAGCGGGTATCCTGAACAATCCGCAGACAGAAGTCTGTGCGACAGCGTACCGACTGGCACCGGCATCACCCCCGATCATGGCTCCGCAACCGGGCAGGTAATCATTACTGCATACAGGACCCGCAAAGGTGCACTGTCACCAATGCAGGCCAAAAACCTACCAAGAGTTCTGAACATGAGCATTTCAATTACACGTTTTCCGACCTTTATTCTGGCCGCCATGTTGGCGCTGCTGGTTGGCTGCGCATCCACCGACGATCAGGCAGGCACCGGCGAATATATTGATGACACTGTTATCACCACCAAAGTGAAAGCAGCAATCTTCAACGATCCCGAGTTGAAGAGCATGGAAATCAATGTCGAAACCTTCAAGGGTGTGGTCCAGCTGAGCGGCTTCGTCAACTCACAGGCTGACATCAATCAGGCCGTACGTCTTGCGCGCGAGGTGAAGGGTGTCAAGTCAGTGAACAACGACATGAAACTCAAATAACTGCCACCCTCTGTTGCCAGCCCCCGGCATCGACTGCCCGGGAACTGGCGACAGAGCCTGGTACCAGCCGGGAGATTTCCATGCTACAGACATTCAACGGCGCCATCACACAGACCTTGACCCGGAACCGGGTGAGGTCAGGAGATCGGCAGCATCGCGACCACCAGACAGCGGACACTCTCGTCGGCTGTACTGTATTCAATTACCAGAATGACAAGCTGGGACGGATCAGGGAAGTCCTGATGGACCCGGAGAATGGCAACATCGCCTGCGTAATGCTGTCCTATGGCGGCTTTATGGGGCTGGGGACTCACGTCCTGCCGGTACCGTGGCCCGAATTTGCCTTTCACATCACGGAAAAATATCCACTGCTGGATATTGAAGTTGCGGCAATCAGGTCGGCCGTACCCGCACTGGGCAGGCTGGTAGCCGGCGCCGGGTTCAGATAGCTTCTTCCCCGGTTTCACCGGTGCGAATGCGGATCACCTGTTCCATCTCGGTGACGAAAATCTTGCCGTCACCGATCTTGCCGGTATTGGCAGCCTTGATAATGGCCTCAATGGTCGCGTCGAGCTGAGTCTCACTCACGGCAATTTCCAGTTTCAGCTTGGGCAGGAAGTCCACCACATACTCCGCGCCCCGATAAAGCTCGGTATGGCCGCGCTGACGTCCGAAGCCCTTGACCTCGGTCACGGTGATGCCCTGCACCCCGATATCCGACAGGGCGGCGCGGACATCGTCCATCTTGAAAGGCTTGATAATGGCAGTGACCAGCTTCATCGCGATGCTCCAACACGTTCAACAGGAGAGTCATTATGAAAGCCGGGCGCAGAATCGCAAGGGGCGAGCACAAAAAAGGGGGCCCGAAGGCCCCCAAAGCACGCATTGCATCAATGCGCCCGCAAGACTGAAGCTACTTTTGGGAGACGAACTCGGGATACGCTTCCATGCCGCACTCGGACATGTCGACCCCTTCGTACTCCTCTTCCTCGCTGACCCGGATACCCATGACCGCCTTGAGGATGCTCCAGACGATCAGGCTGGCGCCGAATACCCAGACAAAGATCACCAGCAGGCCAACCAGCTGGCCCATGAAGGTGGCGTCAGGGTCGGACAGCAGCACCGCGAAGATGCCCCAGATGCCGACCACGCCGTGCACCGAGATGGCACCGACCGGGTCGTCGATCTTGATCTTGTCCATGGCCACGATGCTGCCCACCACAATCGCACCGCCGATGGCACCGATGATCATTGCCAGCAGGGGCGAGGGATCGGCCGGTTCCGCGGTAATGGCCACCAGGCCGGCGAGAGCGCCGTTCAGGGCCATGGTCAGGTCCGCCTTGCCGAACACGAGGCGTGACAGCAGCAGGGCCGCGATCAGACCACCGGCAGCGGCGGCGTTGGTGTTCAGGAACACGTTGGCCACTTCGTTGGCAACTCCGATACCGCCCAGCTTGAGGGTGGAGCCACCGTTGAAGCCGAACCAGCCCATCCACAGGATGAAGGTACCCAGGGTCGCCAGCGGCATATTGGCACCGGGGATGGCGCGGACCGAACCGTCGGCAGCGTATTTGCCCTTGCGAGCGCCCAGCAGCAGCACACCTGCCAGGGCCGCGGCCGCACCAGCCAGGTGCACGATACCGGAACCGGCGTAGTCGCTGTAGCTCAGCTCACCGATGAACGGTACCGCCTTGCCACCCCAGGTCCAGCCGCCCTGTATCGGGTAGATGAAACCGGTCATCACCACCGCAAAGGCCAGGAAAGCCCACAGCTTCATGCGCTCGGCCACGGCACCGGAGACGATGGACATGGCGGTAGCGACAAACACCACCTGGAAGAAGAAGTCCGAGGCACCGGAGTACACCGAGTCGCCGTCGAAGCCGGCTTCAGCGGAGTCTGCCAACACTGCGGCTATCGCCGCCTCGTCCATCTGCGCCACCGTGGTCACGCCGGACAGGAAGAAACCGCCGTCGTACATGAAGTGGTAGCCGCAGATCAGGTACATGGTGCAGGCCACCGCGTACAGGGCCACGTTCTTGGTCAGGATCTCGGTGGTGTTCTTGGCGCGCACGAGACCCGCTTCCAGCATTGCGAAGCCGGCGGCCATCCACATCACCAGCGCGCCGCACACCAGGAAGTAAAAGGTGTCCATCGCATACTGTAATTCAAAAATCTGGTTTTCCATGGGAATCACTCTCGTCTGTTAGTCGCGTTGGTTTCAGATGGCTTCTTCGCCGGTCTCGCCGGTTCGAATCCGAATCACCTGCTCCAGTGTCGACACGAAAACCTTGCCGTCACCGATCTTGCCGGTGTTGGCCGCCTTGGTGATCGCTTCAATGGTTTTGTCGGCCATGGCCTCGGCGACGGCCACCTCGATCTTGACCTTGGGAAGGAAGTCGACGACGTACTCGGCACCCCGATACAATTCGGTGTGGCCCTTCTGACGACCGAAGCCCTTGACCTCGGTGACGGTGATACCCTGCACACCGATTTCAGAAAGCGCTTCGCGTACATCGTCCAGTTTGAATGGCTTGACGATAGCCGTGATCAGTTTCATGCAAATCTCCTGGTTTCAACTGGGCGCCCCGAAGGGCGCCGATGGGGACAGTCCCGGCGCGCTCAGAAGCTCTTCGAGATGGAGAACACGACGCGGTCATCGGCGGCGTCGACATCGTCGAGGTCGGTACCGATAAGGGCGAGGGCGAAGTCCAGGTCGTAGGCGCTGTAACCCAGGGTGACGCCGTAGTCCATGTAGGTATCCGCACCGTCTTCCCAGAAATCGTCTTCATCGGTGTCGGTATAACCGATGTTGAAGTCGATGCTGAACTGCTCGGTGAGGCTCATGGAATAGCCGGCGGAGTAGTAGATGTAGGTGGGACCGCCATCGCCGAACTCATCGGAATAGTTCACGCCGACGCTGAAGTCCGCGTAGCTGAAGCCAAGCGCAAACTCGAGATAGTCGAATTCCGACTCGTTTTCATAGTCGTAGTAGATGAATCCGATGTCGTAGCCGAGGCCACCCGCGGTTTCCCCGGCAAAGCCACCGTAGTAATCCATCTCGGTGGAGGCGTCGCCGCCGAAGTTGATATTCGAGGCCCAGATGCCCGCATACAAACCGGTCTCACCGGCCCAGTCGAAGCCACCCTGGATGGCCCCGCGCTCGCCGGTCTGTGAGATGCCGCGGAATGTGTAGTCCGTGGCCAGGGTGACGTTGGCGCTGATTTCTGCCTGGGCAGACGCAGCACCCAGCAACAGGGCAGCGGCGATGGAAGCGGGAAGCAGTTTCTTGTGCAGCATGTTTCATTCTCCTTGGGTTGGCGTACGGAAGGCCCGGCTGGTGGCTTGGGGTGGCTTCCGAGACACGTTTATCGCATTCGCCCCTGACATTAAGCAGAGGCTGTGCCAAGAGATCTAAACGCTATTAAATACAATACGTTAGGAGATTTTTCGGGCCCTGTGAGCCCTTGCGCACTTGCTGTAGGCGCAGGCGCAACGCACCGATTCGATGCGCCGCACAACATTGGTGCACAGAGATGATCTGTGCCCCCCCGGCCATTTGCACTACACTGCAGCCACTGTCACTGCCTTGAGGAAAAGCGCGCCATGGCCCTGAAACCCCCACCGCTGGGCGACATCCTGCAACAGATGAACGCGCTGGTCGCAGGCTCCGGGCTCCGCGCCGACGTGGACAAGAGCGTCCGCGCCCTGACTCAATCGGCACTGGGCAAGCTGGAGGTGGTCAGCCGGGAAGAGTTCGATGCCCAGGCGGCCATCCTGGCCCGCACCCGGGCGCGGGTCGCTGAACTGGAGGCGGAACTGGAAGCCTTGACCAGGGAGTTCGAGGCCCGCGCGGAAGACAACTAACGGTCAGCCCCGGAGGGGCGCGCTCAAGGATGAGCCATGGAATTGTCTGTTATCTACAGCCGCGCGGCGGCGGGCATTGCCGCGCCTCTGGTGCAGGTGGAAACCCATCTCGGCAACGGCCTGCCCGCCTTCAACATCGTCGGACTGCCGGAAACCGCAGTACGCGAGAGCCGTGACCGGGTTCGCTGCGCCCTGCAGACCTCGCATTTCGACTTTCCGGATCGGCGCATAACCGTGAACCTGGCGCCAGCGGACCTGCCCAAGGAGGGTGGTCGCTTCGACCTGCCTATCGCCCTCGGCATTCTCGCCGCCAGTGGCCAGCTCCCGACCGCAAGCATCCCGGGCCACGAATTTATCGGTGAGCTGGCGCTGGGCGGCGCTATCCGTGCCATCCCCGGCATCATCCCGGCGGCCCAGGCCAGCACCGCTGCGGACCGCACGCTGGTGACACCGGCAGCCAACGCCGCCCTGGCGGCCGTGGTACCCGGCAGCAGGATCATCGGCGCCGATGACCTCCTGACCCTGTGTGCGCACCTGAACGGCCGCCAGCCGCTGCCGCAGATGCCGCCCACGCTGGTGGGGGATTGCGCGGTACGCTACCCCGACCTGGCGGACGTCGCCGGCCAGGGTCTGGCCCGGCGGGCGCTGGAAATCGCCGCCAGCGGCGGCCACAACCTGCTGCTGTGCGGCCCGCCAGGGACCGGCAAGACCCTGCTCGCGAGCCGTCTGCCCGGCATCCTGCCAGCACCGGATCCGGAGGAGGCCCTGACCTGTGCCGCCCTGCACAGCTTCTATGACAGTACCGGCCTGGAGCACCTGTGGCGACGCCCCTTCCGCAGCCCGCACCACAGCGCCAGCGCCGCGGCGCTGGTCGGCGGCGGCGCGCGCCCGCGGCCCGGTGAAGCCAGTCTCGCTCACGGCGGCGTCCTGTTCCTCGACGAGTTGCCCGAGTTCAGCCGCCAGGTACTGGAAATGCTGCGGGAACCCATGGAGGCCGCCGCCATCACCCTGTCGCGGGCCAACCACAAGTTCACCTACCCGGCCCGCTTCCAGCTTGTCGCCGCCATGAACCCCTGCCCCTGCGGATTCCACGGCGATGACCAGCAGCCCTGCCGCTGCACCCCGGACCAGATCCAGCGCTACCGCCAGCGCCTGTCGGGGCCGCTGCTGGACCGGATCGACCTGCATGCGCACATGCCGCGCCTGGACGCTGCAAGCCTGCTGCGGGAGCGCCCAGGGGCGGAGAGTTCAGCGTCGGTAAGGAAGCGGGTGATGGCGGCGCGCACCTGCCAGCTGCAGCGGCAAGGTTGCACCAATGCCGTGCTGCCAGACGAACAGTTCCGTGAGGTTTGCCAGCTGGGGCCGGCAGCGAGGCGGCAGCTGGAGCGGGCCGCCGACGCCATGCACCTCTCGGGGCGCGGCCTCCACCGCAGCCTGCGGGTTGCCCGCACCCTGGCAGACATGGCCGGCGCCGCCCACATCGACAGCAGTCACATCGCCGAGGCTCTCGCCTTCCGGCAGCAGGGCAGCGTGCCCTGAAGCGGGATACTCAGGCCGCCGGCGCCACCCCCATGAACTTGCTCTGCACAATGCGGAACCGGTTGCTGACAAAAGCGAGGTCGGCGAGGCAGGCATTGCCCGCCGGATTGAGCCCGGTGACATGGAAATCGGAATAGGCCGCCGCGAAATTGATCGGCATGCCGGTCAGGTTGCAGGCCACCGAGGCGCCGGCGGCGTGATAGGCGTCCACCGCCCGGCCCAGGAAAGCCGGATCAGTGGAGTAGACATGGGAGGTGATGGCGCCGCAGTCGCGGGCGTTGCCAGTGGCATCCTGCAGACAGGCTGCAGCATCCTCGTTGGCAATAATGAATGATACCGGGCCGAAGACCTCCTGCCGGTACCAGTCGCGATCGGCCGCGGTCGCCGCGATAACCAGCGGAGTGGCGGTGCGTGCGGCGGGAAAATCCGGGTTGTCATAGGGGGCCGAGTCGCGCAGGAGTCGGTCCCCCGCCAGCGCGCGATAGCGGTCCACGTTGGCCTGCACCGTCGGGTCGAACAGGGTGCCGCAGAGCGTGGCTGCGCCCCGCGCATCCGCCAGCCAGTGCTCCACTGCGGCGCAGATGGCCTGCGCCACCTCCGCGTGGCTGACCATCTCGCCCCGGACCGGGATGCCCGCCGCGGGAATATGAATGTTCTGCACGCTGGTGCACATCTGCGCTGACGCCTGGCACAGCGAGTGGGCGATGGCCCGGGCCGTGGCGGTGAGGTCGTCAGTGGACTCCAGCACCACCGAGTTGCAGCCCGCAGTCTCCGTGTACACCAGCTTGCCGGGGCAGTTCTGCTCCAGCCAACTGCCAAAGCGGGGGCTGCCGGTAAAGTCGATGATGGCGGTGTCCGGGTGCTGGACCAGGGGCAGGGTCGCCGGTTCGGCACGAGTATCCGCCGCCAGGGTCACCAGGTTCGGGTCAAAGCCCGCCTCCGCCAGCACCTCGCGACAGACCCTCGCCACCATGGCCACCGGCAGGGTGGCCGCCGGGTGCGGCTTCAACACCACCGGGTTGCCGGTGGCCAGGGAAGCGCAGAGCGCCGGATAGGTATTCCACAGCGGAAAGGTCGCACAGCACACCACCACGCCAATGCCGCGCGGCACCAGCCGGTAGCGCTTGTCCAGGCTGGCCACCCCGTCGCGGCCGAACTGCCGCTCCCAGCGTGCAGTGGCAGGCACATCCTGCATGGCCTTGTGCGCATAGGCCAGCGCCTCCAGGCCCCGGTCCAGGGCATTGGCGCCGCTGCCGGCAAAGGCCATGACATAGGACTGGCCGGAGGTGTGCATGGTGGCGTGGGCATTCTCGAACAGCTGCTCGCCGCAGCGTTGCAGGATCTCCAGGCACACACCCACCCGCGCTTCCGGACTGGCTGCCGCCCAGGCGGGGCGCGCGCTGTTGATGGCGGCGAACAGGCCTTCGGGGTCGACCCGCGGATAGCGCACAGCCAGCGGTTCGCCGGTGTAGGGCGAGACTTCCTCCCCCACCCGGCCGATCTCGCCGGGCTGCTGCAACGGAAAATCCCGGCCCAGCAGGCTCTCGAAACGGGCCTTGCCCGCAGCCGGCTTTTCCTCGCCGTGAATTTTGCTGCTGGGATTTTCCGGCCAGCCGCTCCAGGCATAGCGGTGGGCGCAGGCGTCCAGGGCCTTGGCAAGCAGATCCTGGTGTTTCTCGAACAGGGCAGTCATGCGGGGTCTCCAATCGTGAAATCGACATGGTGGGCGCGAAGCTCTTCACCGCAGTGGTCACAGACCACTTCGCCGTGCAGGTTCTCGCCACAGAGGGTATGGGTCAGGCACATGGGGCGGCCGGTGCCGCTGGGATCGCACCACTTGTCACCCCATTGCAGCAGGGTCAGGAAGTAGGGAAACAGGTCCCAGCCTTTCTCGGTCAGCTCATAGGCATAGCGCACCGGGCGCTGCTGGTAGGGCTGGGTGGCAAATACACCGTGGCGCACCAGGAACCGCATCCGGTCCGAGAGGATGTTGGTCGCCACCGGCAATTCCTTGTGGAACTCGTCGAAACGCTGCAGGCCGTGAAAGGCCAGGGCGATCACATTCGCGGTCCAGCGGTCGCCGACCAGATTGATGAGGTTGCGGTAGACGCTGTGCTCGCCCGGCACCTCATTGGCGGACAGGGATGAACGCCGACGTACCTTCTTATCGCGGATGTCCCGGGTCGCACCGGGGCCGGGGTGATAACTGACATCCCGGCCATGCACATCGCGACGACAGCTGCCACAGCGCAGGCGCGGCTGCAGCGGCCGACCACAGCTACGGTGAAACAAATGCACCTTGCCCTCTGGCGGCGGCGGGTGATGCTTCTCTTCCCACACCACCGCCATCAGCGCATGCTGGTAAAGATCAATCGATTTGCGCGTCAGATGATAGACCGGATGCCGCGGATCCCCGTTCGCCGCTCGCTTGCGCAGGCAATCCACGGACTGCAGCCACTTGAGGCGGTTGGAGAGCACCCCCCGGGAGACACCGGTCGCCTCGAGCATGCCGCTGAAGGTGTTGATGCCCCAGAACACCTCCTGGATGATCAAAATGCACCATTTGTCTCCAATCTGGTCCAGGGCCCGATTGATGGAACTGGCGCGGGTCCTCAACTGGTGCATGACGGCCCCTCCCGAGGGGAATTCAACGACTCTGGATACACGCTTTCAGGTGCAGTGGAAGTGGAGCACCAGAGCGGTGTCCAGGTCGCGTGCCTGGCCCAGGCTGATGCAGCCATGGCCGCGCAACAACAGCTCATCGCGGTGCACGAAGACGGGATCATCAGCGGCCAGATAGACAAAGGTGCCGTTGGTGGAGGCGTCCACCAGCACAAAGAAGCCGCGCCGGTACTCGAGCGTGGCATGGTGGCGGGACACCCACTCGGCATCCACCACCACGTCCGCCGCGGGATCGCGCCCCAGCACCAGCGGCTGGCTGAGCTCGTCGACCATCACCGTCCGGCTGCGATAATCAAGGGCCAGCCGGGTGTCGTGGTGAGTACCGGCAAGCGAATCCAGCCCCTGAAAGCTGGTGACGTTGGTGGTGTCGTCCTTCCAGACAATGTCCACGATATCAAGCAACTGGCGCTTGCCGGGCATTCGCGCCTTGCCCAGGCTGCGAGTCCGGACAGTGCCGGCAGCCAGAGCGCGCACGGACTCCGCCGTGGTGATGATCTGCTCGCGCTTGGCCAGGCTGGTCATGCGGGCGGCAGTATTGACCGCGGCGCCGAACACATCGCTCTCCTCCTGCAGTACATCACCGTGATGCAGCCCGATACGCAGGGCCAGGCGCTCCCGGGTGCAGAGCTCTTGCCCGCTGACACGACGCTGCATGTCCATTGCTGCCGCCACACCGCGGTCTGCGCACGGAAAAGTTGCCATGATCTCGTCGCCAATGGTTTTCACCACCTCACCACCATGCACTGCCACCACCTCCGCACACACCTGCAGCAGCCCCTGGATGGTCTCCCGCGCCACCTCGTCGCCGCGCTGTTCAAACAGACGCGTGCTGCCGCTGATGTCAGCGAAGACAATGGTGAGAGGTTTGCGAGTCATGGACGCGGATGATAGGCGAAAGCAGGACTCACCTCCACTGCCGTGACGAGGAGGCAGCCCGGCAATCCAGGCTGCCTCACGGTGCCTCAAAAACTCTTGGTTAGAGTGACACCAGCAGTACGCGGCGGCATGTAGTACTCCGACGTGACGCCAGTGGGGTCGACGATACGGTTGGTGATCTGCAGTTCGTCGTTGAGGTTCTTGCCCCAGACATCCACCGCCAGGGAACCGTCGGCGCTGGTCCAGCTGACACTGGCGTCGATCAGCTCAACGCTACCCTGGCGCTCCACCGGCCGGTTCTGGGGCCCGCTGTAGTACTCGTCCTTCCAGCTGTAGCTGAGGCCGAAATCCAGGGCGCTGCCATTGCCGAGATTGACCCGGTAGTTGGCACTGCTGGTAAGGGAACCGTCCGGCGCAAACGGCAGGCTGCGGTCCGCCAGGTCAACGCCATTGGAGTTGATGAACTCCTTGAAGGTGGCATCGCTGTAGTTGTAGCTCGCGCTCAGGGTGAAGTTCTCGAAGGGCACGACGTCGAAGGACGCCTCGAAGCCCTTTGATTCGGCCTGGGCGTTCAGCAGTACCAGCAGGAAGCGGCTGTTGAGCTCGAACACCTGCAGGTCCTCGTAGTCCATGTCGTAGTAGGACAGGTTGAACTGCAGGCGCTTGTCCCACCAGGAGGACTTCATGCCCAGTTCGATGTTCTCGACGATTTCCGGATCCACCGGCTCCGCGGCGACGCTGGCCAGGTTGGTCTGGGACTGGAAGGCGCCGCTCTTGAAGCCCTCGGAGTAGGTGGCGTAGAACATCAGGTCATCCGTGGGCCGCCAGGCCAGGGACAGCTTGTGGGTCACCTCGGACCAGGAGTCCTCGGCAAACACGGGTGCTGCAAACGACGGCAGGATCAGGGGCACGCCGGAAGGCGTGGTATCCAGCAGGTCGATGGAGTTCTGGGTGATCTCCTTCTCGTCCTCGGCCCAGCGCACCCCGTAGGTCAGGGTCAGCTGCTCGGTGAGGTCATAGTCCGCCTGGCCGTAGACCGCATAACTGGTGGTGGTGTTGTCCTGGGTAAAGAGCACATCGCCGACGCCCGCCAGCCCCAGACCCTGCAAGGGGGTGCTGTACTGGGTATAGAACTCCTCGGCCCGCTCCACATCCTCCTCCATGAAGAAGGCGCCGGCCAGCCAGTTCAGGCGCTCGCTGTTGCCGGCGAGACGGAACTCCTGGGAAAACTGCGAGGCCTCTTCCTCGGCGCCGTTGACCACGTTGCCCGGGGCGGTGAAAAAGCCGGGGGGCAGCGGCACGCCCGGGGGCGATGGCGCGCTCAGGTTGTTGAGGGGGATGCCGGTAAGGTCGTCCACCCAGTTGTAGTCGCTGGAGCGCCAGGCAGTAATGGAGGTCAGGCTGGCCCAGTCCAGGTCGACTTCCAAGCGGGCCATCACCCCCTCGACCACGCGCTTCTGCGAGGTATCGAACTGGGAGGTACAGTTGCGATCATCTTCCATGTAGCGCTCGGACATGCCGATGCGCCAGAACGGCGCCAGGCCGGCGATGGCCGAATCCACGTTCTGGATGTGGCGGCAGGGACCGTTGGTCTCATCGCGGGCGTAATCAGCCGTCAGCAGCAGGTCGACGCGCTCGCTGATGTCGAACATCAGCTGCGCCCGGGCGCTGACCGCGCGGGCGTCATCCATCTTTTCCCCGGCATTGCCGGCGCCAAAGCTCTCGCCAATGATCGGGCTGTTGGCGAAGTTGCCGGAGGTATTGATATCGGCGGGAGTGATCACGTTGCGGCCATAGCCATCCCGGTCGCGGAAGGAGTAGACCAGCTTGCCGGCGACCTTGTCGGTGAGCCCGCCGCTGGCCAGGCCCTGGAAGTGGCGCAGGTCGTCGCTGCCGGCGGAGACCCGCACCCGCAGCTCGGTTTCCTGGGAGGGGCGCGAGGTGACGATATTGATCGCGCCGCCGTTGGTGTTCTTGCCGTACAGGGTGCCCTGGGGGCCGCGCAGGATTTCCACCCGTTCGAGGTCAAACAGGTCAAAGCCGACGCCGCCGGTGCGGCCGATATAGACTTCATCCAGGAACACGCCGATCGCCGGGTCGCTGCCCGCCGAGTCGGAGCTGTTGCCGATGCCGCGAATATAGATGCGCGGCTCGCCGATACTGAACTGGTTGTAGGTCAGCCCCGGGGTACGGAAGGCGATATCGTTGAGGCCGCTGATCTTGCCGACCTCGATATCATCGCCGGCGAGGGCGGCGACGGACAGGGGTACATCCTGAATGCTCTGGGCGCGGCGTTCGGCGGTCACCACCACCTCTTCCAGCTGTTGCTGGGCGGAGGCCAGCATGGGCAGGGCCAGGGGCAGCACGGCAAGGGCGTGAATGGCGGCGCGGAGTGTATTGGTAGTCATAGAAGCCTCGTGCGGACGTTATCGGTTATAGTGGCTTGCATTAACGAACTAAGTTTATCGAAACCTTGGCGAAAAACAAGGGCGGGCGCCCGGGATCGCAGCGCCCGGGGGTCTCAGGCCCGGTAGAGGTCCTCACCCCGCGCCCAGGTGGCGTGAAAGCCGTAAGGCACCCGATGCGGCATGCGCACCCGCGCCACCGGGCCGCGTTCGATATCCGTGGCATCGAACACCAGACAGTGGGACTGCCAGTTGTTGCTGTCCGTGGCCAGGGTGATGACATAGCCGTCATCTTCACCGGAGTCGGCGCTCGCACCCCGGCGCGGCGCGAACACCGCCTCGCTGCCGAACACACCGGTACCGTAGTCCCACTGCCAGCGCTTGCCGGTCTCGTTGTCGTACTTCACCAGTCCGGTAAAGCGCAGGGTGTAACCGCCCTCGTGGTGCAGGGGGATGCGCTGGTGGTAGGCATAGCGACTCTTGCGCCCGTGATAGAGCGGGTTGGTCTTGTTGAACTCGGTGTTGAGGTCATCGATCGGCCCCTCCCGCACTTCGCCGGTACGCAGGTTGAAGCGCCAGCGATAGTTGTTCGCCTCCAGCCGCATATAGGCCAGCATGGAGGCCAGTTCGCCCTCGCCGGGCTGGGCGTCTGGCATCGGGTTGGTGGAGCGGCAGCCGTCCATGATCACCCACTCACCCTCTTCCCAGCAGTTGCTGGTATGGAGGATGTAGCAGGGCTCGCACTCGAACCAGCGCACATCGCTGCCCGCGCCGCGGCGCGGAATCAGGCCGAAGCGGGTGGGAATGTCGGTGTGGAATGTCAGCACCCGGTAGCCGTGCTGGCGCAGCACATTCATGTCATGGAAGAACGGCAGGTCATGCAGAATCGCGTAATGGGTGGTGAAGCCGATATCGTGGGGCAGACGCGGTCCCGGCAGGTCAATCGCCACCTCGTGCAGGAGCTTGCCGCTGGGGTCAGCGACCCCGTAGGTCATGTAGGGCGGCTGGTCGCCATAGTCAAAGAACAGCAGCTCACCCGTGGCCAGGTCGACCTTGGAGTGGGCCGACATGCGCCGCTGCTGGCGCCCCTGCAGATCGTAATAGCCCTTGGTGGAGAGATCGTGGGCATCCAGCCGGTAGGGGTGGCCGGCGTTGTACCACAGGCTCATCAGGTCGCCGTTGTAGATGAAGATATCCGTATTGGAGGTGTCCTTGATCCCAAAGGGCGACAGGCTGTAGTCGAAGGGCCCCATCACCCCGGGCGAGATCGAACGGCCGTTGGCCCGCTCCCCCTGCAGCGCAAGCGTGTCCACATAGCGATTGCGGTAGGCGGCCTGGCCGTTGCGGAAGTACACCCCGTGCACCATGCCGTCGCCGTCGAAGGGGTGATAGCGATTCTTGGGCTTGAACACCGGGTTGGGACCGTTGCGAAAGTAAGCGCCCTCAAGATCCGCCGGCAGCTCGCCCTCCACCGCCAGGCCCGAAACATCCAGCTCGTCCGAGGTGGGGGCGTAGACCCCGTGCAGATAGGGGTTGTCCAGGGTGTAGATCCACGGCTGGGTATCGGAAAACTCGGTGACACCGCCGATGCACTGATCGACCGAGGGGTACTCACTGACTTTGCTGAGGCTCTGCATGACGCTCTCCCGGGGCATCTGGCCCGCCGATTCAACCACCTGCGGGCATGGGTTTGATTCCGATTATAGGCACCAAGTATTTTTATGCAAGTTAAATGCGCCGTCCCAAAAAGACCGCGTGCTTCCGGCTTGCGGGCCGCGCGCCCCTTGGCTAGACTTCAAGTCTATTTATAAAAGTAACAGGCGGCAGAGTGGCAGGCAAGGGCAAGGAACAGACAGAGACGGGAATCCACGGCGATCTGGCGGGCAAGGTTGCCATTGTCACCGGCGCCGGCAAGGGACTGGGGCGGGCCTATGCCCTGGAACTGGCCGCACGGGGCGCCAGGGTCGTGGTCAACAATCGATGTCATCCGGGAGATGCCGTGCGCAGCGCCGACGCGGTGGTGGCGGAAATCAGGGCCGCTGGCGGCGACGCCGTGGCCGAGTTCAGCGCCGCGGAGGACCCGCGCTGCGGCGAGCGACTGCTGGCGCTGGCCCTGGCACAGTATGGCCGCCTGGATATCGTGATCGCCAATGCCGGGGTCTCGGAAGCGGCTTCTTTCCACAGGCAATCGCTCGAGGAATTCCGTCGCATTATCGAAATCAACCTGATGGGGACTGCCCACCTGCTGCACCCCACGTTTGCCCACCTTTACCGTGAGCGCAGCGGCGCCATGGTGGTCAGCAGTTCCGCGGCGGGGCTGTATGGCGAGCACGGCCTGCCAGCCTACTCCGCCTCCAAGGCCGCCGTGATCGGACTCTGCCACGCCCTGGCCCTGGAGGGCGCGGCCCACAACGTGCGGGTAAATACCATCGCGCCCTTCGCCAATACCGCGATGACCCGGGACAGCCTGCCACCTGCCCTGGGCGCGCGCCTGAGCCCGGAGGCTGTGGCATCGGTGGTGGCCTGGCTGGTCGGTGACAGCTGCCCCCTGAACGGCGAAACCCTGGTGGCCGGCGGGGGCAATATTGCCCGGGCACGCACCTTGCTGACTGACCCGGTTGCCGCCGGCAGGACACCCGCGGACATGACCGCAGCCTGGTCCGGCCTGGAGCCCCCGGACCGGGATTTCCCTTCCGCGGTCACCATGTTCATGCACTTTAGCGGAAGCCTGCCCTCATGATCGACCTTGCGCTGCTCCTCGCGATCAACCTTGGCGTGGCACTGGCCGCGGCCATTTCACTGTGGCTGGCCAGCATCCCGCTGAAGGATGTCAGCATCATCGACATGTTCTTCGCCCTGATCATTGTCGCCATTACCGCTGCCAGCCTGCTGCTGGCGCCGGCGGTCGGGCCCCTGCAATGGCTGCTGCTGGCCCTGGTATTGCTGTGGGCGCTGCGCATTACCGCCTACCTGATAGCGCGTAACTGGGGTCACGGCGAAGACCCGCGCTATACCAAACTGCGCAGCTGGGTGAACGACGAACGCGCCTTTATCTGGCTCAGCCTGCGCCGGGTGTTCCTGCTGCAGGCGGTGGTGCTGTGGCTGGCCTCGCTGCCGGTGCAGGTGGGCATGCAGCTGGGTACGGGTGCCCCGGGCTGGCTGGCCATCGCCGGCACCGCCCTGTGGCTGCTGGGCCTGGTCACGGAAACCGTCGCCGACCGGCAACTGCAGCACTTCCGGGCGGACCCCGCCAACCGGGGCACCGTGCTGTGCACCGGACTGTGGCGCTACTCCCGCCATCCCAACTATTTCGGCGAACTGTGCGTCTGGTGGGGGATCTGGCTGGTGGCCTGCGAGGTGCCCTTCGGTTTCCTCACCATTATCGGCCCGCTGGCCTACAGCTACCTGATCGTCAACGTCACCGGCCAGCGCACCCTGGACAAGAAACTGGCGCGGGAGAAACCGGGCTACGCCGAGTACATGGCCCGCACCAGCGGCTTGATCCCGCTGCCGCCGCGGCGCCAATGAACGCCGCTAAACCTGCAGGGTGACTGGGGTTTCAAATCCCGGTGGCTTTATCGCCAGAACCGAGCAATCCAGCTGCTCCAGAATGGTCTCCGCCGTGTTGCCGATCAGCAGTCCGGGCACCCCGGTACGGGCCACGGTTCCCATTACCACCAGGTCAGCACCCAGACTGCGAGCGGTTTCCGGAATAACCGCGCTGGCATTACCTTTCACCATGTGGAACGTCGGTGCGATCAGTTCGTAAGCCTCCGCACCCAACGATTGTCTCAACTGGTCTCGCAGCCGATCCAGGCCAGCTTGATGCAGCGTCCGCTCTCGCTCAACCAGTAAAGCAGTATCGGCCACCGGGTTGTTGCTCCAGGTCAGCACGGCCAGCTCTCCAGGGGCATCCCATGCATGCACCAGATGCAGCTCCGCCATCGTCTCTACACTGAGAGACCCTGCCAGCCCCAGAACTTCGGCGTTCAGGGCGGCGCTCGCTGAATCGACGCCGTCCACCTCAAGATCGAGAGCAGCCATGATCCGTTTCGGGTATCCGTGGTTCTCCGCAGGACGCAGCAACCACACGGGACAGGGGCATTTCCGCAAAAGGTGCATATCATCGCTGCCAAAAAGGCGTTGCACCGGGCCCGAAGACCCGGCAAGTTTGATCACCACGTCAAAGTGATCGCGCAGGACTGCCCGGATGACCTCCAGGAACAATTTGCCCTCAAGCACAGCGTGGCGAATGCAGCTGCTCTCACTCCACGGTTGCAGAAATTCCTCCAGTTGTTTTTGCCGCCGCGAAACATAGGCCGCACGCAGTTCGTCAATGCTCCTCGGTGCTTCCGCAGCCAGTCGCCCCCATTCCTGGGCGGGCGCCACCCAGACGACCGTGAGCTGCGCCTGATTGGCTTCTGCCAAGGCGACCGCCTGCTCGACCACCTGCCGAAAAGCCTCCTCCGGATTCACCACACAAAGTATGTTTTCAAAACGCCGCACGCGTATTTCCCTCGAATTGATCTACGGCGACAAGAAGCTAAGCTTGCCTCTCTTCTTCAAGCACTGGCCGGTAACCCCAGTCGCGCACTGTCTGCAGAGTGACGTCAATGTCGGCCTGGGCGACACCGAGTGTCTGCAATGTCCTTTCACCAAGCAGCAAGCTTGCCTCAATGGCTTCAGGCAATGCAAGGACAGCCCCCGCAGCAACCAGGTGCGAGCTCGAATCGAGGTCACGGGCGCGGGCAATCACAGGCACATGGGGGCAGTGATCGCGCAAATGGCGCACGGTTTTCAGCGCTGCCTCGGGCTCGTCAACGGTAACTACCACAAGGGACGCACGCTCCACCTTGAGCGCCATCAGTAGCCCGGAGTCGCTGACATCACCGAACACCACGTTGTGACCCTCGCTACGCCCTTTCAGCACTCGTCCCGGATCCCTGTCCAGGGCCAGGAAAAAGATCCCCTGCTCCTTCAGCAACACCGCAAGTATGTGACCCACTCGCCCATAGCCGCCGATAACAACCTGCGGAGCCTCCTCCTGCAGCAGATCACCGGACATCGGGGGAGCTTCGCCCTGCTGCCTGCCAGTCAGCAGGGCGGCAAGCGATTCGTTGAAGCGAATCAACAGCGCCCCTCCGACCATTGCAATGAGTACCGAGGCCAGGGCAATCTGCCCCAGTTGCAGGTCGATCACCCTGGCATCCAGGGCTATGGCCAGCAGTGCAAATCCGAATTCGCCCCCGACTGCCAACAAAAGCCCGGTACGCCACGCAATCGCGGTACTCAACCCACTCCGACGCACCAACACGGCAACGATCAGCGTCTTGCTTACAAGAATCACCAGCGCACCCGTCACCGCCCACACCCAGATGTTGGCCAGGTAGCCGACATCGAAGAGCATGCCAATACCAATAAAAAACAGGCCCAGAAGAACATCCCTGAAAGGCCGGATACTGGACTCGACCTGGTGCCTGAACTCGGTTTCCCCCAGCATCATGCCCGCCAGAAAACCGCCGAATGCCAGGGACAGCCCCATGCTGTTGGTAGCCCACGCCGCCACCAGCGCAACTAACAGGACCGCGAGGGTAAACACCTCGGCAGAGCGGCGCTTCGCCACCAGATGAAACAGCGGTCGCAGCAGCCAGCGGCCGGCAAAGAACAACAGCAGCATGACAAATGCCGCCTTGACCACAGCCCAACCCAGCGCAATGGCCAACAGCTCGGCGCCAACCGCCGCACCAAGTACTGGAATCACCACCAGAAAGGGCACGGCCGTGACATCCTGGAACACCGACATCGCCAACCCCAGGCGCCCATGAGGGGTGTTTTCCTCGGATTGCTCCGCCAGTTGACTGGCAATCAGCGTGGAAGAGGATTGCGCAAATACTGCTCCTATGACGAACGCGGCGGCCACGCCCAGGCCGATAACCCAGCCCAGCAGGCCCACTGCCGCCGTCGTAATCACAACCTGTGCGGTACCCAGACCGAGCACCTGGTGCTTCAGGGTCTGCAGTTGCGGCAGGGAGTAGTTGAGGCCGATGGTAAACAGGAGAAAAACAACACCGAACTCAGCAAGAGCCTTGAACTCGGGAATGTGGACCGTTGGTCCCAGGGTATGGGGCCCCAGGATGATGCCCACCAGCAGATAGCCGAGGCTGGTAGGCACGTGGAGGCGCTGGAAGGCCACGACAACTGCCACCGCACAACCAAGCAAGACGAGAACCTGACCGAGTTGGTCCATGTCCAGGGAACAGCCTCATTAAAATCGGTATAGTAGCAGTCGAATGCTCTGTTGTGTCAGCCATGGATAGCCAACTGTTACTTGTCCTTGCCCTGCTGCTCACCTGCATGGCGCTGTTTATCAGCAACAAGCCACGGATGGACGTGGTCGCTCTAGGCGTGATCATTGCCCTGCCACTACTGGGCGTTCTCAGTGTGGAGGAGACGCTTGCCGGCTTCAGCAATCCGAGCGTGTTGCTGATCGCGGCCATGTTTGTGGTTGGCGACGGGCTGATTCGCACGGGCATCGCCTACCGGCTCGGTGATCGGCTGGTCCACTATGCCGGTCACAGCGAACCCCGGCTGATCGCCCTGCTGATGCTGATGGTTGCGGGCATGGGCTCGGTGATGAGCTCAACCGGTATTGTCGCCATCTTCATCCCCGTGGTGCTGGGTATCTGCGTCCGCACGCGGATGGCTCCCTCACGCCTGATGATGCCCCTGAGCTTCGCGGGCCTGATGAGCGGGATGCTGACCCTGGTCGCCACACCACCCAACCTCATCGTGCACAGCGAGCTGGTGCGCGCTGACCTGGACGGCTTCTCATTTTTCAGCTTTACGCCAATCGGCCTGGTCATCCTGCTGCTGGGTGTCGCCTACATGCTTGCTACCCGGCGCTGGCTGGGTAAAAACGCGGCCCGCGAGGATGCCGGGGAAGCTCGCCATACCCTCGCCAGCCTGGCTGATCGCTATCGCCTGCGGGAGCGCGAGCGCCGCCTGCGAGTGCTGGCACACTCACCGCTACTGCACAGGCCGCTGGACGAACTGGAGCTGCGCCGGAAGTACGGTGTCAACATTATCGCGGTGGAGCGTCGGCAAAAATTCCGCACGCTGCTGCGCGCCGCGACCGGTGGCACCATGCTCCTTCCCGAAGACATTCTGCTTGTGGACCTGCTCAGGCCAGACGAGACAGCGCCGGAAAGCTACACTGAACTGGGACTGGGGCCGATGCCGCTGGAGGCCTCGTACTACAATCGGCACTCCCACGAACTCGGCTTGGCGGAAGTGTCGCTGCCACCGGAGTCCAGCTTGCCCGGCCGGAGCATTCAGGAAATCGGTTTCCGATCCCGTCACAAATTGAATGTGGTCGGCCTGCGCCGTCACGGGGAAGCCTTGCCCGGCGTTCTGGTTGACGAGAAACTGCAAGCCGCCGACACCTTGCTGGTCGCCGGGGAGTGGCAGCACATCAACCGTCTGCACGGCCAGAGAAGAGACTATTTGCTGCTCAGTGTCCCATTGGAAATCGATGAAATGGCACCCGCTGCCCGCAAGGCCCCCTACGCGCTTGGCATCCTCGCGCTCATGGTGATCCTGATGGTGACCAACGCAGTTCCCCATGTGATTGCCGCGTTCATCAGTTGCCTGCTGATGGGCGCTTTTGGCTGTATCACCCTGAATTCAGCCTACCGCGCCATCCACTGGCCCACGCTGCTGCTGATTGTGGGCATGCTGCCCTTTGCCCTGGCGCTGCAGCAAACCGGTGGCATTGAGCTGGCCGCCCACGCCTTGCTGGACACCTTCGGAGAGGCCAACCCGAGGATTCTGCTGGCAACCCTGTTTCTGTTGACGGCGATCACCGGGCTGTTTATCTCCAACACGGCTACCGCCATCCTTATGGCCCCTGTCGCCATTGCCACGGCACTGGCGCTGGAAGTATCACCCTATCCGTTTGCCATGATTGTGGCGCTGGCAGCGTCGTCAGCCTTCATGACCCCGGTTTCCTCGCCTGTGAACACCCTGGTCATGGAACCGGGGCGCTACCGGTTCAGCGACTTCCTGCGCATTGGCGTCCCCTTCACCCTGCTGGTGATGGCTGTCAGCGTGCTCCTGGTGCCACTGTTCTTTCCGCTGACACCGCTGTGACCTCCGTATATCGCGAGGCTTGCCTGTTCCGGCGTGGTCCTTTACCATCATGGTCTTTTAATACAAGTGACTCTGGACCCCCACCATGCCCCGCGACCTCTCCCAGCTCCGCATCCCCGTCATCCAGGCCCCCATGTTCCTCCAGTCCGGCCCGGAAATGGTCATCGCCAGCTGCAGGGCCGGGATAGTCGGCACCTTCCCTTCGGTGAATGCGCGCACCACTGAGGAACTGGAAAGCTGGCTGCAACGGATTACCGCGGCGACCGGCGGCGAACAGGACGGCCCCTGGGCGATGAACCTGATGATGCACCGCTCCAATACCCGCCGCTTCGAGGACCTGGCGCTGGCGGTGAAATATCGCGCGCCGCTGGTGATCTCGGCCCTGGGCAGCCCGAAAGAGGCCATTGACGAAGTCCACAGCTATGGCGGCAAGGTATTTGCCGACGTCATCGATACCCGCTTTGCCGCCAAGGCGGTGGAGGCCGGGGTGGATGGCCTGGTACTGGTCGCTGCCGGTGCCGGCGGCCACACCGGGCAGCAGGCAGGCTTTGCCTTTGTCGAGGAAGTGCGCCAGTTCTGGCAAGGCGACATCGTGCTCGGCGGCGGTATTTCCAGCGGCCGCGGGGTGCGCGCAGCGCAGGTGCTGGGAGCCAATTACGCCTACATGGGTACCCGCTTCATCGCCACCGAGGAGAGCATGGCAGTGCCGGAGTACAAGCAGATGGTGGTGGAGGCCAGCGGCGCCGATATCATCTGCTCCGACGCCCTCACCGGGGTCAAGGCCAACTGGCTTCGCGCCAGCCTGGTTGCAGCGGGCTACGACCCCGCTAATATGCCTTCAGGCGCCACCATAGACATTGCGGCGTCCACCAGCGACGCGAAGCGCTGGCGGGACGTGTGGTCAGCGGGCCAGGGCGTGGGCGCCATTCACGACATCCTGCCCATTGCCGAGCTGATCGACCGCCTGGACGCGGAGTACCGAGCCGCCTGCGAGGGATAGACCATGCACACCAGCTCAAGCACCCGCATACGGGCCCTGACCGAAGCCGGCTACTGGGGCAGTGAGACCCTGCACAGCATCCTGGCGGCAAGGGTGGCAGACAGCGCCGACAGCATCGCCTTGGTGGACCAGCCGAACAAGGCCGAACTCACCGATCTGCCCGTCCGCTGCCTCAGCTTCGATGACCTGGACACGCTGAGCGACAGCCTCGCGGCACAGCTGCTGGCCCTGGGCCTGCAACACGGCGACCGGCTGCTGGTGCAGCTGCCGAATATCAGTGAACTGGTGCTCTGCTACTACGCCGCCAGCAAGCTCGGGGTGGTGATCTCGCCCATCCCCATCCAGTACGGTGGCCACGAGATCGCCCGTTTCGCCGCGACCCTGCAGCCGGCAGCCATGCTGACCCTGGGCCGCTTTCGCGACACCGAACTGGCCGCCCAGGCCCGCCAGGCCCTGGCGGATGTGCCGGTGTGGACCCTCGGCACTGACCTGCAGTGCGAGGCCGTCACCGACCCGGCACTGCTGTCCGCCTATCAGGAACATCGCCTGCAGTATCCCGATGATGCCAACGCCATCCTCACCGTGGTCTGGACCTCCGGCACCACCGGCACCCCCAAGGGGGTGCCCCGCTCCCACAACATGTGGCGGGCGATGGCCCGCAACACCATGGCCGCGGGGGACTACCAGCCCGGGGAAAACCTGCTGGTGCCCTTCCCGCTGGTGAACATGGCCGCGCTGGGGGGCTTCCTGTTTCCCTCGGTGATCAACGGCTGCAAGCTGGTACTGCACCAGCCCATGGATCCGCAAATGTTCCTGCGCCAGATCCAGGAAGAGCAGGTGAATTTCACCATCGCGCCGCCGGCCCTGCTGAACCGGCTGGCGCAACAGCCCGCCCTGTGGGCACAGTGCGATTTCAGCAGCATCCGCGCCTTCGGCTCCGGCTCCGTGCCCCTGTCGCCCGCCATGATCGCGGTGATCGAGGGCGAGTATGGCAAGCCCATCATCAATTTCTACGGCTCCAACGAGGGCATCAGCCTGTTCTCCACCCCGGATGTGGCACCCTCGCCCGAGTACCGGGCACAGATGTTCCCGCGCTTCGGCGTGCCGGACATGCCCTGGCAGGGCCACTCCCACGAGTCCATCACCACCAAAGTCATCGACCCGGACACCGGCGCGGAAATCACTGAGCCGGGGGTGCCGGGTGAACTGTGCATCGGCGGCCCGGCGGTGTTCGATGGCTACCTGGACCACGACGGCGCAGGCGTGTTCACCAGCGACGGCCTGTTCCGCACCGGTGACCTGGTGGAAATCTGTGGCGAGCCGCCCAACTACTACCGCATCGTCGGCCGCTGCAAGGACATCATCAACCGCGGTGGCATGAAGATCTCCCCGGCGGAACTGGACATCCTGCTGGAGGGCTTCCCCGGGCTGGCGGAGGCGGCCGTGTGCGCCTACCCGGACCCGGACCTGGAAGAGAAGATCTGCGCCTGCGTGGTACCGGTAGAGGGGGAACCGGCACCGGAACTCGAGGCCCTGTGCAGCTGGCTGCTGGACAAGGGCATCGCCAAATTCAAACTGCCCGAGCGGCTGGAAGTGTTCAGCGCCCTGCCCCGCAATCCGGTGGGCAAGGTGGTGCGCGGCGAACTCCAGCAGCAGGTTGCACAACGAGGAATCAGCGCATGAGCCACGTCTATATACTGGGCGGCGCCCAGACCGACTTCAGCCGCAACTGGGCCCGCGAGGGCCTGGAAATCTACGACCTGTTCACCGCGGTGCTGGCGGACGCCATCGCCGATGCGGGCATCGATCCCGCTCAGATCGAGGTGGGCCACGTCGGCAACTTCGTCGCCGAGCTGTTCGCCCGCCAGGGCCAGCTCAACGGCTTCTTCGGCCAGGCCTATCCGGAGCTGGCGTCGATACCGACCTCCCGTCACGAAGCGGCCTGCGCCTCCGGCTCCATCGCCATGCTCAGCGCCATGCGCGATATCGAGGCCGGTCACTACGACATCGCCTGCGTGCTGGGCCTGGAATACATGCGCAACGTCAACGGCAGGACCGGCGCCGAGTACCTCGGCACCGCTGCCTGGCAGGGCCACGAGGCCACCGACTGCGACTATCCCTGGCCGCACATGTTCGATCGCATCACCCGCGAGTACCAGCAGCGTCACGGCATCGACAGCGAGCACCTGGCGCGCATCGCCGAAATCAACTTTGGCAACGCCAAGGCCAACCCCAACGCCCAGACCCGCGAGTGGCAATTCCCACCCGGTTGTTTCAGCCAGGATGACGAGCTCAACCCAGTGATCGAGGGCCGGGTGCGGAAGATGGATTGCGGCCAGATCACCGACGGCGGCGCCTGCGTGATCCTCGCCAGCGAAAAGGCGGCGCGCGAGCACGCCGCGCGCCAGGGCCTGGCACTGGCGGACATTCCCCGGATCAAGGGCTGGGGCCACCGCTCAGCGCCCATCCTGCTGGAGCGCAAGCTGCAGCTGAGCGCGGGCCAGCCGCTGCTGTTCCCGCACATCCGGGCGATGATGGAAGACGCCCTGCGCCGGGGCGGTTTCCAGCAGATCACGGATCTGGACGGGCTGGAGACCCACGACTGCTTCTCGGTCACCGAATACATGGCCATCGACCACAGCGGCCTCACCGCCCCCGGCGAAAGCTGGAAGGCGGTAACGGAAGGCCGCATCACCCGGGACGGGGACTTCCCCATCAATCCCAGCGGCGGCCTGATCGGCCTCGGCCACCCGGTGGGCGCCACCGGCGTGCGCATGGCCCTGGACTGCGCCCGCCAGGTGACCGGCCGCGCCGGCGGCTACCAGCTGCCCAGGGCCGAGAACATGGCCACCTTCAACCTCGGTGGCAGCGCCACCACCTGTGTCAGCCTGATTGTCGGAGTCGGTACATGAGAACCGCATTTATCTACGATGCCCTGCGCAGCCCGCGCGGACGCGCAAAAGAGGGCGCCGCCCTCAATTCCCTGACCCCGCAGGCGCTGTTGCAGCAGCTCTACGCGGCGCTGGTCGAGCGTACCGGTCTGACCCCGGCGGAGGTGGACGACGTCGTCCTCGGCTGCGTCACCCAGCAGGGCGAGCAGGCCGGGAATATCGCCAAGAGCTCGACCCTGTTCGCCGGCTGGCCCGGCTCGGTGCCGGGCCTGACGGTCAATCGCTACTGCTCCTCCGGCATCGACGCCATGGCCCTGGCGGCGCTCAAGGTCGGCGCCGGCCAGGCCGGGGTGACGGTGGCCGGCGGGGTGGAAATGATGTCGCGGGTACCGATGCTGTCGGACCAGGCCCGGGTGTTCACCGACCCCCAGTTTGCCGCCCAGTGCCGGATGCTGATGATGGGCAATGGCGCCGACCTGATCGCCACGCTCCACGGCGTCAGCCGTGAGGAGGCCGACGCGGTCGCTGCGGCCAGCCAGCAGCGCGCCGCCCACGCCCGGGACCAGGGCTGGTTCAGCTCCATTGTGCCGATCACCCTTGAGGATGGCACCACGGTCAGCGCCGACGAATGCATTCGCGCCAATACCACCGCCGCCCAACTGGCAGAGATGCCCGCCGTGTTTGCCAAGGCCGGCGCCGCCGGCATCGATGCTTTCCAGCTCGCGGGCTACCCGCAGTTGCAGCAGGTGGAGCATATTCACACCCCGGGCAACTCCCCCGCCATGGCGGACGGCGCCGCCCTGGTGCTGATTGCCGATGAGGCCTGGGGCGAGCGCAGCGGGGTGCGCCCTCGCGCCCGCATCGTGGCCAGCGCCACGGTCAATGCCGACCCGCTGCAGGTATTGAGCGGCTGCATTGAAGCCACCCGCAAGCTGTTGGCGGATCAGGGCCTGACTGCCGCGGACATCGACCTGTTCGAAATCCACGAAGCCTTCGCCGCCATCAGCGTGGTGGCCATGCGCGAGCTGGATATCCCCGACGACAAGCTGAACGTGAACGGCGGCGTGATTGCGCTGGGCCACCCCATGGGCGCCACCGGCGCCATCATGGCCGGCACCCTGCTGGACGAGCTGGAGCGGCGCGACCTGCAGTGGGGCATTGTCTCCGCGGCGGGCGCGGCAGGTACCGGTAGTGCGCTGCTGATCGAGCGGCTGCGCTAGCGACCAGGGGTGCCGGCGCCGCCCACGTTCCGAACCTTGAGCCGCAGCGCGTGCGGGTACAGGTTCCACATGGCCGGCAGGCAGCCGGGCTGCTCCCCGTCCAGGTCGACAAGGCCCGGGGCCGCCGCGGTGAGACGCACTGACACCTGGCGCGCGCGATGGCGGGTTATCCGGGCATGGTGCAGATGGCTGCCGCGATAGATTCCGGGCAGCAGTCCCGGCAGCTGCCACCGGGGCAGATCACCCAGCACCACAACCTCGAACTGGCCGTCGTCGAGACGGGCACCGGGGGCAATCCGCATGCCGCCGCCGAAATACTCGCCATTGGCCACGACCAGCGCCAGCATGCGGCCGCGGATCTCGATGTCGTCGAGGCGCAGCGCCAGTTCCAGGTTCTTCCATCCGGCGAGGGCGCGCAGCGACGCGAGGATAAAGCTCAGCCGGCCGCCGCCGCCCTTCCAGCCGCGGTTGGCGAAGTGGACCACCCGGCCACTGAAACCGGCGCTGGAGATATTGATGAACAAGCGGGTGGCAAGTTCACCCCCGCGATCCAGATACCCGACCTGGCCGAGATCGACAGCGCGGGTCGCGCGCCCCGCCAGCAGCTCGATGTTCTCGCGCAGGCCACCTGAGAGTCCAATGCTGCGCCGGAAGTCGCTGCCCGTACCCAGGGGCACAATACCCAGCACCGCCCTGTCGCTCAGCGCTTGCGGAGCCGGTCCCAGCCGGTTGATCCAGCCCTGCTCGTCAAGGGCGTAACAGTCGTGCGGATCGGGCTGTTCGCAAAAGCCGTTGATCACCTCGTTCAGGGTGCCGTCGCCGCCGACGGCGACAACCATCTCCCAGCCCGCGCGCAGGGCCTCGCGCGCCAGCAGGGTGCCGTGCCCCGGACCCTCGGTGAACGCATATTGCAGCTCCGGTATCCTGGCACGCAGCAAGCGCTCGAGCAGCGGCCATTGCCTGGCGACACTGCCGGCGCCCGCAGTCGGGTTGGCGACAACAAAGGTCCTGTAGTGTGCCGCCATCCCGGTATGCCATAGCGCTGGTCAGGCCCCTATCTTGCCACCATCATTCCGGGTAATCACCACCGTCGCCGAGCGCGGCACCGACTTCCCGCCACCGGGCCAGTGGCTGTCCATCCGGCCCGCGGCGAAATCCTCCGCCGAGGTGCTGGCGCCCGGATGCTGCACGTTGATGAACAGGGTGGTCTGGTCCGGCGTGGTCACGCAGCCGGTGATCTCGGCACCCGGCGGACCGGTGAAGAAGCGCCGCAGCTCCCCGCTGTCCGGATCGGCGGCCAGCATGGCGTTGTTGCCCATGGGTCGGTAGGGTCCCCGGTTCTGGTCCAGGTCCGAGATATCGGTCTGTATCCACAGGCGGCGGTCGGCGTCGAACCAGAGCCCGTCGGGATTGGCAAACAGGTTGTCGGCGTCCAGGGGCCTGCCCTGGAGGTCGCGCCCGCTATCGGGGCCCCCCGCCAGCAGAAACAGGTCCCAGGTGAACGTCGACGCGGCGTGGTCATTGCCGGCCTCGCGCCAGCGCACGATCTGGCCCATGACATTGTCCGCCCGGGGATTGGCACCCCCCGCCTGCCCGGCGCTGCGCCGGGTATTCTTGGTCAGGGTGAAATACACCTGCCCGGTACCGGGGTCGATAGCGCCCCACTCCGGGCGATCCATCGGTGTGGCACCCGCCACATCGGCTGCGCCGCGGGTATTGAGCAGGACATCCGCGAGGGTGGCAAAACCGTTTTCAGGACCGAGGCCGTTGACGCCGGGCGCCAGCGCCAGCCACTCGCCGCTGCCGTCACTGTCGAAACGCGCGGCATAGAGGGTGCCCTCGTCCAGCAGCGCGCCGCTGGCGCCGGCCGCGTGCCAGGGCCTGGCGGAGACGAATTTGTAGATGTACTCGAACATGGCGTCATCGCCGGAGTAGAGCACCACCGGCTCCCCCTCCCGCACCGGCGCGAAAACCACACTTTCATGGGCAAAGCGGCCCAGGTGGGTGCGCTTGACCGGGATACTGGCCGGATCGAAGGGATCGACTTCCACCACCCAGCCGAAGGCATGGGGTTCATTGCGGTAGTCCTGCTGCGGGCTGTCGGCGCGCGGCGTGGCGTCAAAGCGCGCGTACTGGTCCGCCGCCTCGCCCGCATTGGCCGCCGCCAGGTGCCAGCGCCAGGCATTGAGGGGGCCGACCCCGTAGCGGGACAGCGTGGCGGGCATGTCGCCCTGGTCGCGCACGAAATAATAGCGCCAGTTCTCCTCACAGGTCAGGTAGGTGCCCCAGGGCGTGACGCCGTGGGCACAGTTGTTCAGCGTGCCGCGACCGCGCAGGCCATCCGGGCTGTAGGCGGTCTGCAGGCGCGGGTCGCCGCGCAGGGGGCCACTGAACACCATCGGCGTCAGCGCGGTGATGCGGCGGTTCAGGGAGTCCCGCAGCGGCCGCCACTGGCCATCGTCATCGCGACGGATACGCACAATGCTGACCCCGTGGGCATGCATTTCCTTCAGCACCTGGTCCGGGTCGCGGCTGCCGTCCGCGCGCAGGGGTACGTCGAAGCTGACCAGCCCCAGTCCCGCCGCGGCACGGTGCATCAGGCGCGGCTCGGCGTACTCGTGGTTGACCACCAGCAGGCCCTCGCGGGAGCTGCCCGCCAACGGGAAAAAGTGCATGCCGTCGTGGTGGGCACCCATCTGCATGGCCTGCTCGGCGCCGGTATTGTCGGGCGAAAATGCCGGATAGGTACCGGTCATCGGCTCACCCCAGGGCAACAGCACCTGTAGCCGGTAACCCGGCGGCACCACTGCGGTGTCCGCACGGCTGACGGGAACCGCCTCGAAGCCCAGCAACCCTGTGGCCCCATCCGAACCCTGCTGGCGCGCCCGCACAGGGCCCGGCAGACTGCCAAACAGGCTCGCGATTGCCAGCCCGAGACCACCGCGGAGAATGGCCCTGCGCGGGTAGCGAGCGCTTGCAACCGTCTCAAAGTCGGGCTGCGCAACCGGTGTCCGGGCCGGTTCTTCGTTACTGATAAACTCCGCATCGGCGGGGCCGGGGATGGCGGTTCCTTTCATTCTCGCTCCTGCAATCCTGACTGCGCACCCTGGCAGACTCTAGCGCTTTATTATGACCAGCATGTGACTCCCTGCGCCACCGCCGCGGTCACAACCGGTGGCAGCCCTTGACAGCCTGGCTCCGGACGTCTAAAGATAGTAATCAATTACTTCTTTTCTCGGGAACAGCAATGCCAGCCAAGACTTATCTCTCCGCCGACGAGCGTCGTGCGCGCACCGTTGCCGCAGTCGTCGATATCTGTGCCAGGGAAGACCCTGCCCGCATTACCACCGGTAATATCGCCGAGCATATGCACGTCACACAGGGCGCGCTATTCAAGCATTTCCCCAGCAAGGACGCGATCTGGGAGGCGGTTGCCAGCTGGGCGGCAGAGCAGGTGATGTCGCGCCTCGAAGCGGCCGCCGCCGGCGCCGGGGACCCCATCGCGGCACTGGAAGCGATGTTCCACGCCCATATCGATTTCATTGCCCAGCATCCCGGGGTGCCCCGGCTGCTCGTGGGGCAACTGCAACATGACCGCCAGACACCGGCCAGGCGGGTAGTCCGCTCACTCCTGCTGCGCTACCGCGAGTCTGTCCGGGACAGATTGGCTGAGGCCAGCCAGGGCGGCCTGTTGCGACCCGGGCTCGATATCGATGCCGCCGCCACCCAGTTCATTGGCACTGTCCAGGGCCTGGTCATGCAGGCACTGATGCTGGGGGACATGGCGCGCATCGGCGGCATGGCCGCGGGGGTCTTTGCCATCTACCTGCACGGCATCCGCAAGGACCCGGGGAGCACGCGATGAAGCTGCCGCTCCCACAGGCCTTACGCCGCTCCGGCATCCTGCCGGGCCTGGTGGCGGGGCTGGTCCTCCTGGCCCTCTTTGTCGCCCTGCGCCAGCCACCGGTGCGGGATGCAGCCGCCACTGCGGCAACCCCCGTCAACATCATTGTCGCAACCGCCCTGGAGTTCCAGCTCGAGGCCCGGGGCCACGGTATCGCGCGCCCCGCGGAGACCTGGCGGGCGACAGCCAACGTCGCCGGCCGGGTGGTGGAACGGCATCCCGATCTGGAAAACGGTGCCCTGCTCCCCGCAGGTACACTGCTGCTGGCGCTGGACCCGAGCCGCTACCAGCTGGCGATCGCCGAAGCCCAGGGCCAACTGGCCAGTCTCGCCGCCGAATTCACGCAACTGGAGCGGGAGGAGGACAACACCCTGCGCCTGCTGAACCTGGAGCAGGAACGACTGGTGCTGTCCGAAGAAGAACTGGCCCGCATTGAGCGGCTCGCCGCCAGCGGTTCGGTTTCCAGCTCGCGGCGGGACGAGCAGCGCCGGAACACGCTGGCCCAGCGCCAGGCCGTCACCGTGCTCGAGAATACGCTGGCGCTGCTGCCGGCGCGGCGCGAGATACTGGAGGCACAGCGGGACCGGAGCCAGACCCGGCTGGAGCAGGCCCGGCGCGACCTCGAAGACACCCGGTTCGTGGCCCCCTATGACCTGCGCCTGGGAGACATCCACGTTGAGCTGCACCAGCATGCGGCCCAGGGCCAGCAGCTGTTCCAGGCTGACAGCCTGCTGGCCGCGGAAGTCGAGGCGCGCATTCCCATGTCCTCGCTGCGGCGCCTGCTGGCCAGTGTCATCGTGCCGGACCCGCCCGACAATGCGCTGGATCTTGGCGAGCGCGTCGACTTGTCCGCCATCAGCGCGGAGCTGGCACTGGCCGGGGCACCGGAAGTGCGCTGGAGCGGGCAGGTGGTGCGCGTCGCCAGCGGCCTCGACCCCGCCACCCGCACGGTGCGGGTAGTGGTGCGGGTGGCTCATCCCTACCGGGACGCCATGCCACCCGACCGACCACCACTGCAGCGCGACATGTACACCCGGGTCAGGCTGGCCGCGCCGAGCCCACAACCGCGCCTGGTGGTACCGGCGACGGCTGTGCACCAGGGCGAACTGTACCTGGTCGACAGCGACAACCGCCTGCGGCGCCGCACTGTCGATGTTGCCTTTGAACAGGGTGACCTGGCAGTAATCGGCGAGGGCCTGGCGCCGGGGGAGCGTATCGTGGTCGATGACCTGCCACTGGCAATCGACGGCACACTGCTCGCGCCCCAGCGGGACGAGGCCCTGGAGACGCGTATCGCCGCCGCTGCCCGCGGGACGCAGTCGTGATCCGCTGGTTTGCCGGCCACCCGACGGCAGCCAATCTGCTGCTGGTGCTGCTGCTCGCTGCCGGCCTGTTTGCCGCACCGCAGCTCAAGCGCGAAACCTTCCCCGACTACCGCCCGACCGAGGTGTCGATTGAGGTGGTATATCGCGGTGCCAGCGCCGCCGACGTCGAGGATGCCATCTGCCGGCGCCTGCACGATGCGGTAAAGGGTGTCGACTTCCTCGACGAGCTGCGCTGCGTTGCCCAGGACAATCTGGCCAGCGCCACCGCGACGATGACCGCAGGTGGCGATGTCCTCCGCTTTCTCGATGAACTGCAGACCGAAGTGCGTGCGCTCGACACACTGCCAGACCGCGCGGAGGCGCCGGTGATACGCGAATTCCACCGCAGTGACCTGGTCGTCGCGGTGGCCATCGCCGGGGATCTGCCGCGGCGACAGCTGGAAGACTATGCGCTGCAGCTGGAAGAGCGGATCATGGCGCTACCGGGCGTGGCCAACGTGACCCTGCGCGGCCTTTCGCAACGCCAGTGGCAGGTGGAAGTCCGCCGCGATGTACTGGGACAGTACGGGCTTTCCGCCCGCCAGCTGGCGGAGAGAGTCGCGCGCCAGAGCCTGGACCTGCCGCTGGGCACCCTGGAAACCGCCGACCGGGATATCCAGTTGCGCTTCACCGAGCAGCGCCGCTCACTGCGCGAGCTGGCGTCACTGGTAGTGATCTCCGAGCCCGAGGGTGGCGAGCTGACACTGGGTGATATCGCCACCCTGCGGGAGGTCGGGGAACGCCCCGAGGACAAGCTGCGCTTCAACGGCGAAACCGCGCTGGTTCTGGAAGTCAGCAAGTCCCTGCGCGCTGATGCCCTGTCGGTGAAGGCCGCCCTGGAAACGCTGCTGGCAGAGGAGCACGCGCGTGTCGACGGCCTGCTGAGGCTGACCCTGACCCAGGACATGACCGGCATCGTCCGCGACCGGCTGCAGATGCTGGTAGCCAACGGCATCATGGGGCTGGCATTGGTCGTTTTGATCATGAGCCTGTTCTTCCGGCCCCGGCTGGCGCTGTGGGCGGTGCTGGGGCTGCCCGCGGCCTTCATGGGCGCATTCCTGGCAATGGCGCTCACCGGCCTGACCCTCAACATGATCACCCTGGTGGCGCTGTTGATGGCCATCGGCATCGTCATGGATGACGCCATCGTCATTACCGACAATATCGCGGCCCACGCCAGCGACCAGCGCTCGCCGCTGGACACGGTCGTCAGCGGGGCGCGGCAGGTGATCCCCGGTGTCCTGTCCTCGTTTCTGACCACCGTCGCCGTGTTCGCACCGCTGTCGTTCCTGGCCGGGGAGATGGGCGCGGTGCTGGAAGTCCTGCCGGTGGTATTGATCGCTGCCCTGGCCGCCAGCCTGATCGAGGCCTTCTGGATCCTGCCACACCACCTCAAGGGCAGTATCGCAACTTTGCGCGAGCAACAGGCCTCCCGCTTTCGCACTGCCTTCGAAGTGCGTTTCGCGCAATTCCGGGAACGCGTGGGGCAGGTGGCCGACCGGGCGATACACTATCGCTATCCAGTGCTGGGGGGCGTACTCGCTGTCCTGCTGGGTTCAGCGGGTTTTCTCGCGGGTGGCCATATCGGCAGCGAAGCCATGCCCGCCATCGATGGCGATGTCCTCGAAGCGCGCATCCTGATGCCCCAGGGCACCCCCCTGCAGCGCACCGAGGCGGTCGCTGCCCAGGTCGAAGCGGCCATGACGCGACTGGACGCACGCTATTCGCCCGGGCAACCGGGGGCAGCAGCGCTCGTCGAAGCCATACAGGTGCGCTTCAACCACAACCCCAGCGCCCGCGAATCCGGTGCCCATGTGGCCACGGTAATGGTCGACCTGCTGACCGCAGAGCGGCGCAATGTGACTCTGGATGAACTGACGGCTGCCTGGCAGGAAGAGATCGGCAGCATTGCCGGGCTCGAGCGGCTGATCATCCAGGAACCGGGCTTTGGCCCCGCCGGCATACCGATCGAGCTGCGCCTGCAGGGCGAGGACCTGGACAGCCTGAAGCGGGCGGCCGGGGAACTCGGCGCCCGCCTGGCCAGCTATGCCGCCGTCTACAATGTCATCGACGATCTGCGCCCGGGCAAACCCCAGCGCACCTTTGCCCTCGCGGAAGGCGCCTACGGCCTCGGCCTGACCGGGGAGGACGTTGCGGCGCAGCTGCGCGCGGCACTGCTGGGCGAAATCGCCGACACCCTGCGCATCGGCGAGCAGGACGTCGAGGTTCTGGTCAGGCAGGACCTCGCTGACCGCGACAGTCTTGACGACCTGAGCGACCAGACCATTGTCCTGGCCAATGGCAGCCGGGTGCCGCTCGATGTGGTGACCAACATGACCGAGCGCAGGGACTGGGCCCGCATCACCCGCATCGATGGCCGGCGCACGGTGACCGTGGAAGCCAACGTCGATACCCGCCTTGCCACCGGACAGACCATTATCAACGACCTGCGCAAGGCGTGGCTGGGTGAGTTCCAGCAGCGCCACCCCGGCGTCAGCGTGAGCATAGAGGGGCAGGTAGCCAACTCTGCCGAAACCGGTGGCTCCATCGGTCGCGGCCTGTTGATCGGTCTGGTGGGCATTTTTGTGGTCCTGTCCTTCCAGTTCCGCAGTTACGTCGAGCCGCTGATTGTCATGCTGTCAATTCCGCTGGCCTTCGTCGGTGCCATCTGGGGCCATGTATTGATGGGCTACTATCTGTCCATGCCCTCGCTGATTGGCGCTGCATCCCTGGCGGGCATCGTGGTCAACAATGCCATTCTGCTGATCCATTTCATCAAGAGCCACCGGGAGGCCGGGCTCGACAGCATTGCCGCCGCCGGCCAGGCCAGCCGCGACCGCCTCCGCGCCATCCTGATCTCCTCCACCACCACCATTGCCGGCCTGCTGCCACTGCTGGCCGAAACCAGCACCCAGGCGGATGCCATCAAACCGCTGGTCATTGCCGTGGTGTTCGGTTTGCTCAGCGCCACTGTGCTGGTACTGCTGGTACTCCCGGCGTTGTATGTCATTCTCGATGATCTGGGTTGGGCCAGCCCGCCTGCAGGGTAACGAATCCTGCTACACTGCCCGCCCTGATTGACGGCACCCGAACCCAGGCAAATGACCCAACTCAACCCCCGCCAGCGCGAGGCTGTGCGCTACATCGACGGCCCCCTGCTGGTACTGGCGGGCGCCGGCAGTGGCAAGACCAGCGTCATCACCCGCAAGATCGCCTACCTGGTGGAGCAGTGCGGCATCCAGTCGCGCCACATCGCCGCGGTCACCTTTACCAACAAGGCGGCCCGGGAGATGAAGGAGCGGGTCGGCTCGCTGCTGGGCTCGCAGGCCGCCGAGGGGCTGACCGTCAGCACCTTCCACCAGCTGGGCCTGAAGATCATCCGCGAGGAGCGCAAGGCGCTGGCGATGAAGGCGGGCTTCTCCATCTTCGACGGCGAGGACACCCGCAACCTGATCCGCGACCTGCTGATCCAGGAACACGGGGCCGAGGGTGACCAGGCGCAGCTGATCCAGCAGCGGATTTCCAACTGGAAGAATGACCGGGTGTTGCCGGAGGAGGCACTGGCCCACGCCAGCAGCCCCGCCGACATGCTGTTCGCCCAGGCCTACCAGCGCTATCGCAAGGCTCTCAAGGCCTACAATGCGCTGGATTTCGACGACCTCATCCTGCTGCCCACCATCCTCTTCGAGCACCAGCCCGACATCCTGGCGAAATGGCAGGAGCGGCTGCACTACCTGCTGGTGGACGAATACCAGGACACCAACGCCAGCCAGTACCTGCTGGTGCGGCAGCTGATCGGCCTCGGCGGCGGCCTCACGGTGGTCGGTGACGACGACCAGTCCATCTATGCCTGGCGCGGCGCGCGGCCGGAGAACCTGGCCCTGCTGCAGGCCGATTTCCCCGGCCTCAAGGTGGTCAAGCTGGAGCAGAACTACCGCTCCACCTCGCGCATCCTCAAGGCCGCCAACACCCTCATCGCCAATAACGAGCACGTGTTCGAGAAACGTCTCTGGAGTGAACTGGGCGCTGGCGAGCCGCTGCGGGTAGTGCGCTGCACCGACGAACAGCACGAGGTGGACCAGGTGGTGGCGGAGATCCTCGACCACAAGCTGCGCAAGCGCACCCGCTTTGGCGACTACGCGGTGCTCTACCGCGGCAACCACCAGTCGCGGCTGCTGGAACTGGCCCTGCAGCAACAGCAGGTGCCCTACCATCTCAGTGGCGGCACCTCGTTTTTCGCCCGCAACGAGGTCAAGGACATCATGGCCTACATGCGCCTGCTGGTGAACGAGAACGACGACAATGCCTTCCTGCGCATCGCCAACGTGCCGCGGCGCAAGCTCGGCCCCTCCACTCTGGAGGCCTTGGGTGCCTATGCCACCAGCCACCACCAGAGCCTGAGCCAGGCCCTGCAGCATATCGATGCCGGCGCCCTGCCCGAGGCGGGACTGCGGCGGCTGCGGGAGTTTTACCAGTGGCTGTCCGGCCTGCGCCGCCAGGCCCAGGGCGGCAACGGTATCGGCGCCATCCGCCAGTTGATCCGCGACATCGACTACGCCGACTGGCTGCTGCAGTTGAGTTCCAGCGAGGATGTGGCCGAGCGCCGCATGGGCAATGTCACCTTCCTGGTCGACAGCCTGGAGCGGGTGATGCGGGACGAGGAAATCGCCCTGGATGAAGCGGTGAGCCGGCTGCTGCTGCGCGACCTGCTGGAACAGCAGGAAGAGGAAAAGGCCGGCCCCGACAGTGTCCAGCTGATGACCCTGCACGCCTCCAAGGGCCTGGAGTTTCCGCACGTGTTCATCATCGGCATGGAAGAGCGACTGCTGCCGCACCGCGCCAGCATCGAGGAGGACAATATCGCCGAGGAGCGGCGCCTGGCCTACGTCGGCATCACCCGCGCGCGGGAAACCCTGACCATGACCATGGCCCTGAAGCGGCGCCAGTACGGCGAGATCATCAGCTGCGAACCCAGCCGCTTCCTCGCCGAACTGCCGCCTGACGACCTGCAGTGGCAGGGCGGCGACGCCGACACCGCCGAGGCCAACGAACAGCGCGCCACCGAAACGCTCAGCAGCCTGAAGTCACTGTTTGCCTGAGACCTCCATGTAGGAGCCCGCTCTGCGGGCGATCGCGCGCTGAGCGCGCTCCCACAAATCACGGTGATCGCCCGCAGAGCGGGCTCCCACAGGGTCAAGGCGGGGTCAGGCCCAGGCGCTGCTTGATGCGCTCGCGCAGGGTCTGGATGATGGCGTAGAAGCCGGGGATGAAGAAGGTCCCCACCACCAGCGCCGCCAGCATGCCGCCGAAGACCGTGATCCCCAGCGAACGCTGGCCGAAAGCGCCGGCGCCGGAGGCGAAGACCAGCGGCAGGATCCCGAGAATGAACGATACCGCGGTCATGCACACGGCGCGAAAACGCAGTCGCCCGGCATCCGCGGCCGCTTCGAGGATGCCCTTGCCACCCTCCTCCCGCAACTGGCGGGCAAACTCCACGATCAGGATGGCGTTCTTCGCCGCCATGGCGATCAGCAATACCAGGCCAATCTGGGCATAGAGATTGAGGGCCTGACCGGTCAGCAGCAGCGCCAGGATAGCACCGCCGATCGCCATCGGCACCACCAGGATGATCGCCACCGGAATCGACCAGCTCTCGTACTGCGCCACCAGGAACAGGTACACGAATACCAGCGCCAGCGCGAAGCCCACCACCGCGGTATTGCCCGCCTGTCGTTCCTGATAGGCGGCGCCGGTCCAGTCGATCCGGTAGCCGCCCGGCAGGCGGGTGGCTGCGGTCTCGAAGGCCTGCATGGCATCGCCGCTGCTGTAGCCCGGCGCGGGATTGCCGCGCACGGTCGCCGCGCGGTACAGGTTGTAGCGCTGCACCACGTCGGGACCCAGCATCAGGCGGCTGCTGACCAGGGTACTGAGCGGCACCATCTCGCCACTGCCGGTTTTCACGTAGAAGTGCTCCAGCCCCTCCAGATCCGCCCGGAAGCGTGCATCGGCCTGCATCGTGACCTGGTAGGTCTGGCCGAACTTGTTGAAATCGTTGATATACATCGAGCCCAGCTGGGCCTGCAGGGTCATGAAGATCTCATTCAGGGGCACGCCGAGATTCTTCGCCTTGACCCGGTCCACATCGATGAAATACTGCGGTACATTGGCCCGGAAGCTGCTGAACACGCCGGTCAGGGCCGGCTGCTCGTTGCTGTCGACGATGAAATTGTTCAGCACCGCAGCCAGCTCGGCCGGGCTCCGGGCCAGGGTATCCTGCAGCATCAGTTCCAGTCCGCCCACCGCGCCCATGCCCGGCACCGCCGGCGGGGCGATCGCCACCACCTGGGCTTCCGGCACCTGCACGAACGCCTGCGCGTTGATGCGCCCGGCGACGTTGAACACCAGCTGCTCCGACCGCTGGCGCTGGTCCCAGTGATCCAGCACCACGAACAGGGTGCCGGCGTTGCTGGCCATGGCGCCGGTGAGGATGGAGAAACCGCTGACCTCGGTCACGCTCTGCACGGACGGATCGGCAGCAATGATATCCGCCACCTTGCGCACCGCGTCCCGGGTGCGCAGCAACGAGGCCGCGTCAGGCAGCTGCACATTGACCAGCAGCGCGCCCTTGTCCTCATCGGGCACCAGCGCGGTCGGAATACTGAGCACACCGAGGGCAAGGGCGCCCATCCACAGCAGAAAAATCAGCCCGACCACGACCAGCTTGCGCAGCACCCAGGCCACACCGCGACTGTAGCCACCGGTGACGCGGGCGAAAAAGCCCAGGAAGGCACGGTACCAGCCGGCGTCGCGCTGACCGCCCTGGCGCAACAGCAGGGCGCAGAGCGCCGGACTCAGGGTGAGGGCATTGAGTGAGGAAAACACCACCGCCACGCAGATGGTGACGCCGAACTGGCGATACATCTCGCCGGTAATGCCGGGCAACGCCGCGACCGGGACAAACACCGCCAGCAGTACCAGGGTGGTGGCGATGATGGCGCCGGACACCTCGCGCATGGTGATCAGGGCCGCCTCCCGGGGTGCCAGCGCAGGGTCCTCGCGCAGATGACGGTCGCAGTTTTCGATCACCAGGATGGCGTCGTCCACCACAATGCCGATGGCCAGGATCAGCGCGAACAGGGTCATGGTATTGATGGACATGTCGAGCAGGAACAGCACCGCCAGCGACGACACCAGCGATACCGGAATGGTCACTGCCGGCACCAGGGTCGCGCGCAGGCTGCCGAGGAAAATGTAGGTAATCAGGATCACCAGCGCCACCGCCATGCCCAGCGACACCAGCACCTGGGTCACGGCCGTGGACACATAGCGGGTAGTATCGTAATTGATCTGGTAGGACATGCCCGCCGGGAAGCCCGCCGACACCTCCTCGAGCAGGGCATTCACCGCGGCGCCCACCTGCAGCGCATTGGCGTCCGAGGCCTGGTACAGGGCCACGTTCACCGCCGGACGGCCGTTGATTTCACCAAAGAAGGCGTAGCCTGACTGGCCCAGCTCAACGCGGGCCACATCGCGCAGGTAGATCGCCGAGCCGTCGGGGCGGGCCCGCAGCACAATATTCTCGAACTCCTCGACTTCCTGCAGCCGGCCCTTCACCCGCAGGGTGAATTCCGTTTCCATGCGCCGGTCGAAGGGCGCACCGCCGATCTTGCCGGCGGCGACCTGGACATTCTGCTCGCGCAGGGCGGCGTGGATATCGGTCACCGAGAGGCCGCGGTTGGCCATCTTGTCCGGGTCCAGCCACAGGCGCATGGCGTAGTCCGCCTCGCCGATCACGGTCGCCCCGGAAATCCCGGGCACCCGGCTCAGCGCCGCCAGCACGTTGATCTTGACGTAGTTGGAGAGGAACTTGTAATCCAGCGACTCGTCCGGGGAGGTAAAGCTGACGATCTTGAGCATGTCCGGAGCGCGCTCGACGATGGTCAGGCCACGGGCGGTGACTTCCGCCGGCAGCGAGGGCTCCGCCAGCTTGACCCGGTTCTGTACCCGCACCAGCGCCATGTCCGCGTCGGTGCCGACCTCGAAGGTGACCGACAACGAGTAGCTGCCGTCATTGGCGCTCTTCGAGGACATGTAGATCATGTCCTCGACCCCGTTGACCGCATCCTCGATCGGCGTGCCGACCGCCGCTTCCACTACCTCCGCGGCCGCACCGGGGTAAAAGCCCGATACCACGATATTGGGCGGCGAGATCGGCGGGTATTCGTTCACCGGCAGCAAGGTGATGGCGAGTGAGCCAAGCAGGGTCAGGACAAGGGCAATGACCAGGGCAAACCTGGGGCGCGTGATGAAAAACGCACTGAACATCGCCCTATGCCCCGTTGCCGGCGGCGGCTACCGTCGCGGTCACCTCCACCGGCATGCCGGGCCGCACCTGTTGCAGGCCGCGCACGATGACCCGGTCACCTTCCTCCACGCCCTCCTTGACGATGACCAGGTCATCAAAGCGGTCGCCCAGCTCCACGTTGTGGCGAACCACGGTACTGGCGGCATCCACCACCAGCACGAAAGTGCCCTGCTGGTCCGCCTGCACCGCCGCCAGCGGCAGGAACAGTCCCTCCAGCAACTCGGTGTCCTGCAAGGTCACCCGCACATATTGCCCGGGCACCAGCAGGCCGTAGGGGTTGGGAATCCGCGCCCGCGCTTCCATGGTACCGGTGGTGGCGTCGATGCGGTTGCCGAAGTAGTCGATCCGGCCCACTTCCGGGTAGACCACACCATTGGCCAGTTCCAGCATGACCTCCACCCCCTTGAGGTCGGCGACGCTGGGGTTGGCGGTGACCCGCTGGGTGATCTGGGCGATGTAGGTGGCCTCTGACACCTGGAACAGGGCCTCGATGGGGTCGACACTGACCAGGCTGGTGAGGTCGCCGCTGTTGGGCCCCACCAGATCGCCCACGGTCACCTGGCTGCGACCGATGCGGCCGGCGATCGGCGCCTTGATGGTGGTGAAACCCAGGTTGACCTCGGCGCTGGTCACCTGGGCCCGGGCAGCCTGGATCTTCGCATCCGCATCCAGCTTCTGGGCCGTCAGGTTGTCCATTTCCACCTGCGAAATCGCGCCCTTAGGAGCCAGTTCCAGGCCCCGCTTGTAGTTGCGCTCGGCGTTCGCCTGGTTCGCGGTCGCCGCCGCCAGCTCGGCCCTGGCCTTGGCCAGCGTCGCGGCATACTCCGAGGGGTCGATACGATAGAGTACATCCCCCGCCGCGACCTGCTCACCCTCGGTAAACTCGCGCGACAACAGATAGCCACTGACCATGGCGCGGATAGTGACATCGTCCTTCGCCACCAGGCGCCCGACATAAACGGATTGCGGCTGGTAGGGCTCCAGCCGCACGGTATCGACGACCACGCCCACCACCGGTCGCGGCGGCGGCTCCTCCGCACAGGCGAACAGGAGCAGCGCCGCTGCAAGCGCCGCCAGACACAGTGTGATCGCTTTCATGAATGGCTTCCCCCTGCCGCTTGCGGCCCCATCATACCCATAAAAAAGGCCGCCGTGCATGCGCAGGGCGGCCCTTGGCTGGCGTGCCGGGGTTTACTGGCTCTCTTCCACCATGTAGTCCACAGCGGCGATCACTTCTTCATCAGAACAGTTCATGCAGCCGCCCTTGGCGATCATCCCGGTGCCGGGAACGCCCTTGATCCCGCTTTCATGGAGGACATCCATCCCCTTGGCAATGCGCTCGGCCCAGGCCACCACGTCACCCGTCACCGGCGCGCCGCCGGCGCCGGTCATGTGACAGGCCATGCACGCTGCGTCGTAGACCTCTTTACCGGTCCGGGCCGCTGCTTCAGCACCCGGCGCTGCCGCGCCGCCACAGCTGGCGTCCCCGTGCAGGCAGACCTCACCCACGGGCTTGATCCGCGCCTCGATGTCGGCCCGCTGCCTGTCGGTCAGGTCAATGGCACTCGCCGCCATGGCCACAAGCAGGGCCGCTACACTCACTACAATTCGGCTGATCACAACAGTATCCTCGACAATTTGGCCGCGCATTATAGCCAGTTATGGTCCGGGGGAAAACTCGCCGTTATCGGCGCTGGCAGCGGCCGTGGATTTGCCCTTACCATAGGACCCACATCACCGCCACGGAGCACCGCCATGAAACTGTACACCTACGACCCGGCCCCCAATCCCCGCCGCCTGCAGCTGTTTCTGGACTACAAGGGTATCGAGATCGAGACCGTGCAGATCGACATGCTGAAACAGGAGCAGTTCGGCGAGACCTTCCGCAAGATCAATCCCCTGTGCACCGTGCCCGCCCTGGTACTGGACGACGGCACCGTACTCACCGAGGTGATCGGCGCCTGCGTCTACCTGGAGGCCCTGCACCCGGAGAAGCCGCTGCTGGGGACCACCCCGCTGGAGAAGGCCCAGGTCATCAGCTGGAACCACCGCCTGTTCAACAGCCTGCTGCTCGCCATCGCCGAGGTCTTCCGCAACGGCAATCCGGCCTTTGCCGGCCGCGCCCTGCCCGGCCCGCTGGAAGTGGAGCAGATACCCGCCCTGGTGGAGCGCGGGCGGCAGCGCATGGAGGCCGCCTGGCGCATGGTCGACCGGGCCCTGGCGAAGACACCCTTTATCGCGGGCGAGCACGTCTCCATGGCCGACATCGACCTGCTGGTCTGCGTCGACTTCGCCGGCTGGGTCAAAGGCGCGGTACCGGAGGAGTGCAGCCACATCCACGCCTGGCTGCCGCGGGCGCGGGCAACCCTCGCCGGCGAGTAATCAGAAGTACCAGGCGAGCTGGGCGAACAGGGCGGGGCCGGTAGCCAGGTCGACCCCTTCCCCGAGGCGGATACCACCGTATTCGGTGCCGGCAGGACCCAGTGGCAGGTTCAGTGCCCCCAGCAATTGCCAGTCCTGGTGCAGGTCCCAGCGCAGGGCAAGCTGGGCCAGCGCAGAGCCGTCCCCCAGGTTGGCGAACAGGCTGGGGGTAAGCTGCAGCAGCGGTGTCATTTCCACCAGCAGGGAGCCGGCCAGGTAGTGGCGGCCGAGGGTGAACAGCTCGCCCCGCTGCAGGCGCGCTTGCAGCGCCTCCTCCCGCGCAAGGGTAGCCACACTGTAGTCCGCCTCGCGCAGGCCGTGGCCGTTGAAGAAGTACTCCAGCACCCCGCTCATGTTGCGGCCCCCCCAGGTCCAGGACCAGGCGGCGTTCAGCACCGCGCTGCCGGTCCAGCCGTCTGCGGTATCCGCGAACAGCACATCCCCGCGCAGCACCGCCTCCCCCAGGTTGCTGCTGGCACCAAAGCCGAGCAGCACTTCGTCGAAGTGCCGGGCCAGCATCAGGTCGTATTCGCGCTCGGCGGCAAAGCCGTGGAACTTGAGTGCGGTTGAGCTCACCGCGCTGCTCACCTGCCCGCGTGCGTCCCGGCGCTGCACCTGCACCAGCTGCCAGTCGCTGCCCGAGGGCAGCAGGTACTGGGCATAGAGCATATCGTCGCCGGTCTTGTACTCGGTGTCGATGGCGGTGGGATCAAAGGGATTGAACACATCCACCGGATTGAACAGCAGGCCATTGCCCCAGCTCACCGCCTGCCGCCCCAGCCGCAGTACCACACGCTCACTGCTGTAGCCCGCATACAATCGATCCAGGCGCTGCAGGGTGAGCGAGTCTTCACTGCTGTCGATTTCGTGGCTGAGATCCCACCAGCGGCGGTCATCGTCCGGCAGCACCGGCTGGCCCGCGCCAGGCGCCAGCGACAGCGCCGGCAACTCCCGGTGGCGGGTCAGCAACTGGTAGTCCGCGCCCGCTTCCCAGCCTCCGGCACGCTGCTGCCAGCGCAGGCGCAGTTCGGCACCGTGATCAAGGTCACTGCCACCCAGGGCCTCCCGCCACAGGCTGCCCTCCGGATAGAGCGTGTGGGTCGCCTGCAGCTTGGCATGGCCGCCGGCGAAGCCCGGGATCTCGGCCCGGGCGCACAGTACGGGCAGCAGGGCGGCCAGCCACATACAGCGCACCAGCAAGCGCATCCCGGCTCAGCCCGCGCCGCCCGCGGACAGCCGCCCCGCGGGCTGCTGCGCGACATCCTCGATGATGCGGCCGTCCTCCATCCTGATCAGGCGCCGCGCATAGGCCATCACCCGGGGATCGTGGGTCGCGAGCACGAAGGTGACGCCGCGATCGCGGTTCAGGGCCTGGAACAGGTCCATCAGCCGGGTGGCGCTGTGCGTGTCGAGATTGGCGGTGGGTTCGTCCGCCAATACCAGCCGTGGCTCGCTGGCAATGGCCCGCGCCACCGCCACCCGCTGCTGCTGGCCACCAGACATCTCCCCGGGCCGCCGGTCTTCCAGGCCGGTCAGGCCCACTTCCGCCAGCACCGCCGCCGCCCGCTTGCCGCGGGCTGCCGCGGCCACGCCCTGCACCTGCATCACGAACTCCACGTTCTCCCGCGCCGACAGCACCGGAATCAGGTTGTAGGCCTGGAACACGAAGCCGATTTCGCGCAGGCGCAGGTCCGCCAGGGCACCGCGGGAGAGCTGGTCGATGCGGCGCCCGGCCAGGCTGATGCTGCCGCTGTCCGGGGTGTCGAGCCCGCCGAGGGCGTTGAGCAGGGTGGTCTTGCCGGAGCCGGAGGGCCCCGAGAGGCACAGCAGCTCGCCGGCATCGATGCTGAGCGACACCCGGTCGAGACCGGTAATGCGCTCCTCGCCCTGCTGGAAGGTCTTGCACAGGTCCCGACAGACAATTGAACTCACGCTCGGCTCTCTCCTCTTCGCAACATCAGTGCCTCGCCAGGGCCCGGACCGGGTCCAGCCGCGAGGCGCGCCAGGCCGGCAGCAGGCTCGCCAGCAGGCCCAGGATCAATACCACCGCCGTCGACATCAGCATGTCATCCACGGCCAGCAGCGGGTACAGGGTGGCCCCCATCTCCATCATTTCCATGCCTTCCGCCACCGCCGAAATGTCGACGCCATCGCGCAGTGGCAGCAGGGTCGCCAGGGCCAGGCCGTTGCCCAGCAGCAGGCCCAGCGCCAGCAGCAGCAGGCTCTCCAGCAGCACCTGTGACAGGATCAGGGCCGGGCGCATGCCCAGGGCCTGCATCAGGCCCAGTTCCCGGGTGCGCTCGAACACCGCCATCACCAGGGTATTGATCAGGCCGAAGGACAGCACCAGGAACACCACCACCATGAACACCAGCACAAAGCCCTCCTGCACCGCCAGCATGGTGCCGAGGAAGGTGTGCAGCTCGGTCCAGCCCAGCACCTCCAGCTCCGGGCCGGCACTGGCCTGCAGCGCCGGCAACCAGGCCCCCACCGCGGCATAGTCGGAGCCGGTGACCGCCACTTCCGTGACCGCCTGATCCAGCCCCAGCAGTTCCTGCAGGGCGCCGCGGCCAACCCAGGCAAAGCGTTCCTCGTCGCCCTGCAGGCGCGCCCGGTAGATGCCGACCACCCGCACGCCACGATCGGCGACGTCGTTCTCCGTGTCCTGGGTCATCAGCACGATACGCTTGCCGAGGCCGGTTTCCAGCCGCGCAGCGAGGCTCGCCCCCAGCAGGATGCCGCGGTCATCCGGGCCCTCCAGCATACGCCCCTCCAGCAGGTTTTCCGGCAGGCTGCCCAGGGCTGCCTCCTGGGCCGGGTCCACCCCCAGCAGCGTCACGCCGCGGCTGGCGTATTCACTGGCCAGTACCGCCGGCACCCGCAGGCGCGCGGCCCAGGCGGTAATCGGGGCTTGCTCGAGCTGTTGCAGCAGGCTGCCCGCGGGCATCGGCATGTGGTTGACCACGCTGGGGTCGCGCAGGAAGTCCGGGTGGTGGATCTGGGCCTCGCCGGGCAGGGTCGCCAGGCCATTGCGCACCATCTGGTCGGTCATGCCGCGCATCAGCGCGCTCATCACGATCATCGCCCAGACGCCCAGGGCAATTGCCAGCAGCATGATCAGGGTGCGGCGGTAATTGCGCCACAGATTGCGCCAGGCCAGTGTCAGCAGTGAGTTCAGGGGCCAGTGCATCAGCTGGCCCTCATCGCGGCAACCGGCTGCAGGCCGAACAGGCGCAGGGCCGGGTACAGCGCCGCCAGCAGGGCACCCAGGAATACGGTCAGGGGCCCCCACAGCAGCGAGGGCAGCGTCACCGGCGGGTACATCCGCTCGGGCAGGTTGAAGCGGGCACTCATTTCCGCCATGCCCGGGAACGTAAAGCCGGCCTGTTGCAGGTACAGCGCCAGCAGCCCCCCGGCCACCACTCCCAACCCCAGACCCATGGCGGCCAGCAGGGCGGTCTCCAGGCCCACCAGCCGCGCCAGCCGGCCCGGGCTGACGCCCAGCGCCAGCATCACCCCGAACTCGCGGGTGCGCTCCAGCACCGACATCAACTGGGTGTTGAGGACGCTGAAAGCCACCAGCAGGATCAGCACCGCATACATCACCCAGGCACTGACCATGTCCGAGCGGATCGCCTGGCGCAGGCCGGGCTGCAGTTGATCCCAGTCCAGCACCACCAGCTCCGGGTGTTCGGCCCGCAGTCCCTGCAGGGTCGCCACCGCCAGCGGCACCTGCTCCAGGTTGGGCAGCCGCACCACCACACTGTGGCCGTGGTCGCCCATGCTGAAGACCGCCTGGAACCAGGACAGCGACACCTGCGCCAGGGCCCGGTCCAGCTCCGGAATACCCGAATCGACAATGCCCACCACGGTGGCGATGGCGGCGGCGAAAGAGCCGTCGCGGCCGCTGCCCAGGATCGTGATCTCGTCCCCGGGCGCCACCCGCAGGTTGCGCGCCAGCAGGGCGCCGACCACGATCTCGGCGTCGGCACCGGACAGGTAGCGGCCCTCCCGCAGCAGGCCCGGCAGGGTCGACACCCGCGGTTCGCGTTGCGGCTGCACCCCGGTGATCTGAATGCCGAAGGAACGTTCCTCGCTGGAGGCCAGGGCATAGGCAATACCGCGGGCAGCCACGGCCTCTTCGCCGAGCAGGTCCTGTACCTGCCGCGCACGCTCCGCGACCGCGGGGACGCTCTGGCGGATACGCTGATCCTCGTCGAAGCCCTCATGCTGCAGCTGCAGATGGCCGGAGAAGGCCCCCAGGCTGTTGTCGATCATCATCTGGTAGGAGCCCAGCTGCACCGAGATCAGGAAGATCAGCAACACATTGCAGAACACCATGGCCCCCACCGTCAGCCAGGTGCGCCGCCGGTGCCGCCACAGGTTGCGCCAGGCCAGGCGCCAGGTGATATTCACCGGCGCGGATTGCGCAGGCTGGACAGGGTAAACAGGCTGTCCGCCAGCTCGAGGTCGAACTCCACCGCGTGCGTGCGCAGCTCGGTGTATTCCTCCGGCGCCGCGGTTTTCGCCATCCGCATCACCGTGGCTACCGGCCGCCCGGCCATTTCCTCGATCGCCAGCGCCTCGAGGGTTTTCACCAGCTCGCCGTCCTGGCTCCAGAACTGCTGCTCCAGCAGTACCCAGTCATCGCGGATGCGCAGCACCTCCCTGCCCCAGACCACCGCCGCCTCTTCATGGGGTACCGACTGCACCACCCAGACCTGATGCCCCTCGTGCTCCTCCGTCGCCAGCAGCGTGTGGTCATACTGGCTGACAATGTCGGCGCTCTTGCTCACATCCTTGTTGGAGAAGTCGCTGCCCATCCAGTTCTGTCCCATCATCGAGGACGGCACCTTGATCACGCGGTTGATGCTGGGGCTGAAGGTCCACATGTTGCCGTCGACGGAGAGGGTGGCGTTGCCCGCATCCTTGCGCGGCTCCGTGACCCGCACCAGGGTCTTCTCGTCACCCGCGGTCCAGGCCTGCATGCGCATGCTGCGCTCCCAGTCCGGCCGGTGGATGGTCATGGTCATGTCGGCGCGGGAACTCTGGCCCCGGTAGTGGTCCATGGCCTGGCGCACAATGGTGTCGGCATCCAGCGGGGAGGCCGGCGCGGCAACGGCCGCCGCGGCAACGGCCGCCGCGGCAACAACCAGCAGGCAAAATACTGTGGCGAGCAATCTGCAAGTGCGGGGCATGGGATCCTCCTGCGCCGGACGAGCCGCCATCATAGCGCCTGTCGCAGTTCCGGTCATACGGTGGCCGCATTGGATCGGGGCGACGGGGCGGATTTTGGGTTATAACATGCCCTCATGAACACCCCCACCCTACCCGGCCCGCGGCCCCTGTGGTCCCTCATCGTCGGCCTCTGCCTGCTGCTGGCAGGCTGCGGCGGCCAGCGGCCAGAGGCGGCGCTGGAGCGCTATCTGGAGCGACTGCAGCGCACCCTGGACCAGCCCGCCCCGACCGTGGAACTGCCGGCCCTGCCGCGGCTGCCACCCCGCAGCGAACTGCGGCTGGAGCTCGCAGGCGGCAACCTCGGCACCCTGGACTTTCTCGCCCTCAGCGGCTGTGAAGTGCAGATTACCATCGGCAAGCGCAACTCCAGCCTGGGCCTGATGGCCAGCCCCTCCCAGCGCCTGCTGCTGGAGCTGGAGTTCCTGCGCCTGGCCCCGGCCTGCATCGCCCATATGCGAACGAAGCAGCGTACCGATCTCGCAGCGCTGCTGCAGGAAGCCCACAGCCTCAAACAGCAGCAGCTCCCGGCCCTGATCTTCAACGCCACCCTGGGCGGGCCGGAGTACCGCCAGCTGTGGCAGCCACCGCAACGCCTGGGCAGCTACCCTGAGCAGACCAGCAGCGCGCCCCTGACCGCGCTGGCGGAGATCAACGCCAGCGCCCGCCGCTGGCTGGCGGGGGACTACACCGCGGACAACATGATGTTCGAGATCCAGCTCAGCGAGGTAGCAAAAGCCGACGGTGGCTACCTGCTGAAGGCGCTGGCGCTGCAGGCGGGCTGGCTGCATGCAGGCAATGAGCTCCTGCAGGCGCGGCGCCAGCGCGGCCCGCTGTGTCGCGGCCCCATACGTCCGGCCGCGGCGACCATTCTGCGCAACGTCATCGAGAAGTTCTTTATCGGCGAAGTGCAGCCCTGGTCCGCTGCACTGGGGCGGCGCCAGCACGAACTGCTGCCGCTGGTGGCGGCGCTGGAAGCCGCGCTGGACTCCGACCTGCCAATGGCCTACCGTCAGTGGCAAAGCCGTCGCGACAGCCAACTGCGGCAGTGGGCCGGCGCCCCCCGGCGCCATGTGGAGGCACTGCAGGCGGTGCTCGAGCCCTGCGAGCAGGATGGCTGACGGGCAGGCACTGAAACTTGTCCCCGCCCCGCAGGTCTGAACAGGTAACCGCTATGGCGCCAGCCGCTGCCAACCCATTGGAGACAATCATCGTGAAATACCCATTCCACACCGCCCGGATCACCCTGATCGCCACCGCCGCTCTTCTGTTGGGCGCCTGCGCCAGCGGCCCGCCCAGGCCCGACGTGGACTACAACGCCGAGTACGACTTCAGCCAGGTACGCAGCATCGCCTTCCTCGAGGATTCGGGCACGGTGGAGGGGGACAACCCCCTGCAACTGAGCGACATCCAGAAAGACCGCATCGACAGCGGCATCCGCCACGCACTGGGCCAGAAGGGCTTCACTCTGGTGGACGACCCGGCCACAGCCGACATGCTGGTCAGCTGGCACCTGGTCACCCAGTTCAAGACCGACGTCCAGACCCGCGACAGCGGCTTCGGCATGGGCTGGTATCACGGCTACAACCGCTACAGCATGTACAACTGCTGGAGCTGCATCGGCCCGCGCACCGAGGTGACCTCACGCAACTACACCGAGGGCACCTTCATCGTCGACATGATCGACCCCGGGCTGAAGCGCTCGGTCTGGCGCGGCGTGGTCCAGTCCCGCCTGACCGGCAAGCAGATGCAAGACCAGGAACGGTACAACGAGGCCGCCGAGGCGATCTTCGCGGCGTTCCCGCCCGGTACCGCAGCGGCGACGGAAGCACCTTAGGCACTCCGGGCGCATCAGTCATCGCCTGCGGAGCCGAGCAGGCCGGACATCCAGAGACGAAGGGAAATACCGGGAGGCGTGGTCACGCCGCTGGTCATGGAGCGTATCTCACCGCGATGCACCACGGCGAGGGTCGGGGTCACCCCCACGCCCCAGGCGCGGCTGATATGCCCGTCCGGGTCGTTGACGATGCGAAAGCCGAGTTCATGCTCGGCGGCATAGTCCGCCACCTGCCCCGGTGTGCCCGAGCTCAGGGCAATGGTGACCACAGGATGCGTATCCCGCAGCGCATCCACCGAGGGAGAGACCAGCCGGCAGATCGGGCACCAGGTGGCCCAGAAATACACCAGCACGGGCCGCGCACTGCTCATCTGGTGGAGGTCCAGCCGGGTCCCGTCGAGATCGACCAGGACCTGCGTCGGCAGCGAGTCGGGGGCATCGCGATGCCGCCACTGATCAATCAGCAGCGGCACCGAGACAAACGCAATGACCCAGAGCAAGGCGGTTACCCAACCGGGCAACCAGCGCTGCGGGGCTTGTGTCGAGGTCATGGTTTTTGTCTCGCAATTGTAGGGACAGGCAGTATGCTGCACTCTCTGAGTGGCAACAGGGTGATTAGTTTCACCGCGTGAACGTCTATTGAGCGAAACAGGCAGCTCTGCTACTATCTCGTCCCCTTCGCAGCCGTGGTATTGACTGCGAAATGTTGAATATCCGCCCGTAGCTCAGCTGGATAGAGCGCTGCCCTCCGGAGGCAGAGGTCGCAGATTCGAATTCTGCCGGGCGGGCCATCATCTTATTGTTTTTCATAGCTTTTATATTTAATAGCCTCCCCTATCTGACTCACAAGACATACTTTGGTGTGCATTTGGTGCATATCAACAAATTCACGCCACGCCAGTTCGGAATCCATTGTCATCACGGACGAGAACCTGGAAATCATCAACGCCAATGCCGCGTTCTACCGCATGAGCGGGCTGGCAGAGACCAGACAGCAGTGCCAGCCGCTGGCTCGGTTTCAACGCGTTAAAACACCGAACAAAGACGAGCTGGAGGACCTGTTTCAGCTGATCAGTCTACGTGTAGGTTGCTGCCTGGAACGCCAGGGCTTGCTGGAGCAAGATGCCGAGAACGCCTGTCTGGACCCCGATCCGGCCGAAGATACCGATGCCGTGCCCCGACCAGATCCTGACTCATCTTCGGGTCAAAGATCTGGGTGGCGCGAGTGGACATCTTCCTAATACCCCATTTATATTGCTTATACTTTGACTACCTGCGAGGCCGAGAGCCCGGTGAAGTCAGCGACGTGATTCGGACTGTTTGTCTGGATAAAGCCATTAGTTTCTGAAACTACTACGACCATGGCATGGAAACGCAGATGAAGAGCGACAATAACAACGACACGAAGTCAGAAGAAAACAAAGCAGAAGATAGCCAGACCAACACTGGAGGCCAGAAAACTTTTACTTTCGTGAGTGGTGGCAAGGAACTGGTTACCGAGGTAATCGCTGACTGGATGCCACTGTATATCGACGATAAACCGGCCGCCGATATGTTTTACACCGCCTATCTGGTGACGGACGACAGCGCGCAAAGGCCAATTACATTCTGCATTAACGGCGGGCCGGGCGGCAGTTCGGTATTTTTGCAATTTGGTTGTGCAGGCCCGCGCATCGTTGCCTTTGACGAGGAAGGGCACGAACTAGCGGGCGCCAAAGGCCTGGTCGACAACCCGTCTCACTGGCTGGGTTTTACCGATCTGGTCTTCATTGATGCAATTGGCACCGGTTATAGCCGACTTCGGACTGAAAAGACAACCGACACGGATAAGCCAGCGGAGAAAAAAGACAATCCCTACTGGGCGATCAAGAAGGATCTTGCCAGTATTGGGGAGTTCATGCGCAAATTCCTCACCCGACATAATCGCTGGCAAAGTCCCCTGTTTTTTGCCGGTGAAAGCTATGGAGGGTATCGCGCCGCGAGACTCGCCAAGCTATTCTCCAAGGAGTTCCAACTCGTCGTCAATGGCATAATTGTAATCTCGCCAATCTGGCAGTTCCGTGATGCCTCGAACTCGGACTACAGCACCAGTCAGTGGGTGAATCAATTGCCGGTTTATACAGGCATAGCACATAAGCACGCTCTTTGCCGAAATGTAGACCCAGGCACTTCGATGTCCGATGTTCTCGACGCAGCCGAAAATTTCGCCATTTCTGATTATGCCCGGGCGCTGGTCGCTGGAACGATGATGGACGATAGCGAACGTCACCAGATTTTCACCCAGGTGGCAGATATGATGGGGCTTGATCCCCAGTTTGTTATTGAGTCCGAAGGTCGAGTCACGTTTGACGACTTTGCCCGTCTGTTAAAAAAGCAAGACCATCGGATTACGGATCTTTATGACGGCAGCCTCAGTTCAGGCGACGCATTTCCCAATCGCACCAACAATGAAGCTGCGATCAGTGAAGCATTATTCAATACCATGAACCTTTACGCTGCGGCCATATACCATTGGCAACGCAGTGAAGTGGGTGTTTCGACAGAGCTTGAATATATCGTGCTTAACAACGAGGCCCACAAAGCCTGGAAGAATGATGAGAAGGAATTCGACTTGTTCCAGCTGGCCGAATCGATGGATGATTTTCGTGCCGGCGTGACGACCAATACGGCAATGAAGGTTCTGATCGTTCACGGCCAGTACGATACCGTGACGCCTTACTTCGCCAGTAAGCGTCTGCTGCACCAAAGCCGCTTAACAGCAGAGGCGAGGGCGAGGGTTACAGAAAAACTGTATGAAGGCGGCCATATGTTTTATTCATGGCATGAACAACGCAGATTATTCAGCGAAGATGTGAAGGCATTAATCCACTCACAATAATGCTGCGCGCCGAACGGGGCACGAAGGACGCCAGGGTAGTGTAAATATTTTTGCCTCGTCAGAAAAATTTGTGGGCGGTTTTCGGTACCGGTAGCGCCCCAAGT
>CAXBCH010000022.1:0-72861 GCA_963974125.1 uncultured Haliea sp.
TCATCAACAGGGTTTAGTGAAAACCGGCCCATCCCCCGTTAAGTGGGTAGAGCCCTGCCTGGGCATTCATTGCCCGGAAACGAAAAAAGCCACCGCGAAGGTGGCTTTTTTCGTATTTGGCGGAGCGGACGGGACTCGAACCCGCGACCCCCGGCGTGACAGGCCGGTATTCTAACCAACTGAACTACCGCTCCAAAACGTTCTCGATAAATGGTGGGTGGTGACGGGATCGAACCGCCGACCCTCTGCTTGTAAGGCAGATGCTCTCCCAGCTGAGCTAACCACCCCCTGACCGAGAGGCGCATTATAGAGATAAAAAAAAGGCTGTCAAACCTTCGCCGACGATTTCACGGATATTTTTCCAACGCTGTAAAAACACGGGTTTGATAGTAGTATTCCCGTTCCCGATCACGGCGCAGGAACTGCGCCTCTGCCACCCTGCCACAGGTTCACCAGCCATGGACATTTTCAAGGAATTTCATTTCGAGGCTGCCCACCGCCTGCCCAATGTGCCAGCGGGGCACAAGTGTGCCCGCCTGCACGGCCACTCGTTTCAGGTCCGGCTGGTGGTCTCCGGACCCGCTGCGGAACCCAGCGGCTGGGTCATGGACTTCGGTGACATCAAGGCGGCGTTCAAGCCGGTTCTGGACAGGCTGGACCACTATTATCTGAACGATATTCCGGGCCTGGAAAACCCTACCAGCGAAAACATTGCGCGGTGGATCTGGCGCGAACTGTCCCCCGCGCTACCGGAGCTGGCACAGGTTGAAATTCGCGAAACCTGCACGTCGGGCTGCATCTACCGGGGCCAGGACTGAGGTGTCACAAAACCGTTACGCCCCGGTAACATTGCACAAATGGCTTGACGGCGAGAAAAACGCTATGCGCACAGGGGTCCCGAAGAATGCCAGTTATGTTACCCGCACAGACCCCACTTGCTCTGTTCCCCAGCCAGCGGGGAAGTTACGTTAAGTAGCAAGATGGAAAAGGTTATGCACAAATACGCTGCGAGTGCAATTCGAGGTGAGCTTAGCTCAACAAAGCCACAACGAACTTTAGGTGAAAGGCTTAAACTATTGTTTTATAAAGATATTTACCTATTGTTTATTTTTTAACCAATCTGTAACACAGCCCCGGGCCACTGGCCTGAGGACTCCATTAAACAAAATATGCACCGACTTATCCACAGAATCTGTGGAAAAAATGATGAGGTCTTGACAGGTGTTACCAACAGACAAGGAGCGGCACCCGTGACCCTGAGCGCCTGGCTGTCGCTGCTCGGTGTGTGCCTGCTCGGGGCGATGGCGCCGGGACCCAGCCTGGCCGTGGTGCTACGCTCAGCGCTTGCCGGGGGCCGCGCCAGCGGACTTGCCGCAGCCCTCGCCCACGGGCTGGCAGTGGGCTGTTACGCGCTGTTTACCGTCGGCGGCCTGTCCCTGCTGATCACACGCTCACCGCGCATCTTTTTCCTGCTGCAACTCGCCGGTGCCGGCTGGTTGATCTACCTCGGCGTCTCGGCATTGCTGGCCCGAAGCGGCAACGCTGCCACCGCTACCACGACCCATTCAGCGCCTCGAACCAGCCCCGGGCGGGGCGCGCTCAACGGCTTCTTCATCGCCTTCCTGAATCCCAAACTGGCGCTGTTCATGCTGGCCCTGTTCAGCCAGTTCCTCCCCGAGGAGCCCAACTGGCTGGTCTATACCCTGCTCGTAATCACTATCTCGGTCACCGATGCCCTGTGGTATTGCCTGGTGGTGATCCTGGTCAGCAAACCGGCCTGGATGGCGCTGCTCCAGCGCCAGGCGAGACGGGTCGATCTGCTGCTGGGTACTGTCCTGGTCACCCTCGGCGCTGTCGTTATCCTGAGACTGTTCTGGTAGCTGCTGCCGACGCGCTCAGTGCAGGGTAGCATTCGGTTCCCGCACCACCACCGCCTGCAAGCGCTTACCCAACATGATGACAAAGCCCTCATGTCGCTCCAACCCATCGTAGCTGTACTCGAAACGGTACTGGCGCCAGATGTGCCAGCTGCCGCGCTCGTCCCGGCTCAGGGACACACGGGATATCTGGACAGTCTGGTCGAGGAGTTGGAAGTCATCGCGCTTGCCGGCGCGGGCAACCGCCGCTACCGCCAACTCCCGAACCCGGATAGACGCCAGAAACCACACGCACAGGGCGCCGAACGCGAGCACAGAGAGCACTTCCCACAGCGTAAAATACATCTCAGGCCCCGTGTCGGCGCAAATCAGCCATCAAGAAAACGCAGCACCAGCTTATTGAACAGGGCTGGCTGCTCCACATGCAGCCAATGGCCGCAGCCGGGAATTTCTTCCAGCTCTGCCTGCGGGAAGCGCGCCTCTATCGCGGGCAGGTGCTCGTCCAGTATGTAGCTGGATTCTCCGCCCCTGATGAACAGGGTGCGGCCATTGAATGGTGGCTGCAGGTCCACCTCGGCACGCACCTCGGCATAGCGCTCGCGCAGAACCTTGTGGTTAAAGCGCCAGTGGTACTCGCCGGCGTCATTGCGCTGCAGGCTCAGCAGCAGGAACTGGATCACGCTGTCTTCCTGCAGGTGCTCCGCCATCATTTTTGCGGCCTCGGTGCGGCTGCGACAGCCGGCGCCGTCAACCGCCGCCAGCGCGGCAAACACGGCGTCGTGGGAGGCCGGGTAGGCCACCGGAGCGATATCCGCAACCACCAGGGCATCGACCCTGTAGGGGGCATCGAGGGCCAGTTGCATGGCAACCTTGCCGCCCAGCGAGTGGCCGACAAAATGCGCCATTTCCAGATCGCGATGCTCCATCCAGCGCTGCACCGCATCCGCCAGATCCGGCAATGCCATGCTCTCGGTCCAGGCAGAGCGGCCGTGGTTGGGGAGGTCGAGACTGTGTACCCGATAGTGGCTCTGCAGTGCGCGTGACAGTCCTCCCAGATTACTGCCCATCCCGAACAGACCGTGCAAAAGCACCACGTCAGGGCCGTCTCCAGCCACCGAGTCGAATACTTCAGCTGCCATTGTCGCTGTCTCCCCCGCGAGATTTTGCTACCATGCGCGCACTATAAACGAACTGGAGCCACTATGCGTTATTTCCGCACTCTGGGCCGCACGGCAATTGCCCTTGCGGCACTGTTGGGTCTGGCCGCCTGCAGCGGCGCACCGACCTACAATCCCACCGTATTCCCGTACGAACTGGACGAGGAGCGACTGGCGCAGAGCAGGATAAAAACCGTCATCATCCCCCACGTCAATCTGGGGCAGCCATCCCGCGCCTACCTCGACAAGGAAGCCCCCCGCATCGACGGCATGGTCAACACCTACCTGAAGGAGCACGGCTACAAGGTACTGCCCCAGCGTGATTTCATTCAGCACTGGAACACCGCTGTACGAGCCTTTGGCAACCCTTTTGACCCGACTACCGGCCGGGTCGACATGGGCACCTTTGCCCAGGTCATGCAGAGCGTGCGCGACCGTCTGCGGGAAACCACCGAGGTCGACGCCTTTGTGTTCACCGACCTGATCGAGTCAGAGGTGCCATTCGGCGCCGGCATGCAACGTATCGCCCGCTGGCACGGGGTTAGCCGCAAGCCCTCCCTGCAGGGCCCCGGGACTGGCGTCTCCGCCGATTTTGACTGGAACCAGGGCGCCGCGGTGGCGTCGCTGCAGATCAGCATCTACGACATGGAACTGCAACGCGTGTTCGCCAGTGTTGGCGGCCTCGACGCCACGGACGCCATTGATGCGCGATCCTCCGCCGGACGCTTCATCCGCCGCCGCAACATCCTGGAGAACGAGAATTTCGTCAACGAGGGCATCGCCATCGCCTTTCACCCGTTCATTGTTTCCGAAATCTGGCCCGGCAACCCCGACTGAAGCGGAGGCCCCGGGTGGCCCCCGTTGAGCGGGGGCTTGGGCGCCCCCCTGCCCCCCCTGGGCGGGCCTCCCTGGGCGGGCCCCCCCTAGGCGGGCTCCCTAGGCGGGCCCCCCCTAATCCTCGTAAGCGGCTTTCTTTTTCTCGGCCTGGGCCTGGATGCCCGCCATCAGATCCGCCTGGCTCATCATGCCGGCGTTCCAGGTGGCGATATAGTTGAGGCCGTCGCGAACACTGTGGTCGCGGGTATAGAGCAGCATTTCCTTGGTGCCACGCACGGCCAGGGGTGACTTGCCGGCAATATTGCGGGCGATGGCGGTAACCTCGCGCAGCATGGTCTCGCGATCCTCGTAGACGCGGTTCACGAAGCCGATCTCCCGGGCCTCTTCCGCGTCCATGCTGCGGCCTGTGTAGGCCAGCTCTCGCACCACGCCCTCCGCAACCAGTTTCGGCATGCGCTGCAGGGTGCCGACATCCGCGGTCATGCCGATATCGATTTCGCGAATCGCGAACCAGGCGTCCTCGGTGGCATAGCGCATGTCACAGCAACAGACCAGGTCCACGCCACCGCCAATGCAGGTGTTGTGGATCGCAGCCAGCACCGGCTTGCGGCACTTCTCTATGGCGCTGAGGTTGTCCTGCATCCGCAATACGTTGCGCCGCAGTTCCTCGCCCTGGCGCGCCGGATCGCTGGATTGCCCCTTGAGACCATTGAACATGGCAAGGTCCAGACCGGCGCAAAAATGCTTGCCATTGCCGCTCAGCACTACCGCCCGCACACCGGGTTCGGCGTCCAGCCACTCGAAGCAGGCCTGCAGCTCGGGCCACATGACGACATTCATGGAATTGGCCTTGTCCGGGCGGTTGAGGGCGACGGTGGCCACCTGCTGCTCAATGCTCAGGGCCAGGGTCTCGAATTCAGGTATTGGCATGGTGGCAGTCACTCCAGGGGATGCAATAGGGGCCGCCGCTTACCAGCGACTGAGAAAATCGGCGGGCTTCAACGCCGGCAGGTTCTTGGGATTTCCGTCCCGGGTACCAAGATAGAGAAAGGCTATCACCTCTTCGTTGCTTTCCAGGCCCAGTGCGGATCCCACGTAGGGATCAAGGGCCGCGTTGCCGGTGCGCCAGATCCCGGCGTAACCGAGTGCTTCCGCCGCCAGCAGAATGGCGTGGGCGGCGCAGCCGGCGGACAACCGCTGTTCGTCACCGGGGACCTTGGGATGCTCCTGCAGGCGGGCGACGACCACCAGCACCAGCGGCGCCCGCAGCGGCGCCGCGCGGGCCTTTTCCCGGGCCGAGGGGTGGGCAGCCGGATCCCGGCGCAACAGGCAGCGCTCCAGAACCTCACCAAAGTCCTCGCGCCGTTCGCCCTCTATGGCAATAAAGCGCCAGGGTCGCAGCCAGGCGTGATCGGGGGCCCGCAGGGCGGCCTGCAAGAGTTCGTCGAGCTGTTCCCGCGAAGGTGCAGGCGCTGTCAAGCGCGGCGCCGAGTTGCGGGTTTGCAGGCATTGCAATACATCTGGCATGGGGTTCGTTTACAAGCCGCTGGCTACAGGAAAGTGCCATCATACCAGTGGCTCGGGAAAACCGCGAAGCCCACTGCCGCAGCCCCGTTGGCGGTAATTTTTACGTGGCCCCGGGCTGGCATCCGGGCCCACGCATGTTTAAAGTGTCAACTTGGCGCGACCGCAAGAAAAACTACGGTAATAATCAAGCTTGTTCGCCCTTGCCAAAAACACCACAATTCAGTCGCAAGCCAACAACAGCGCAGCGCACGCACAGGGGGCAGGCGCACCATCGCAACACCAGCAGTGATTTTATAATTAAAAGGAGCACACAACATGCAGCACACCACTCGACCGCAATCCCTCGGAAAAAACCCGCTGGCAGCCGGCGTCGCCGCCCTGCTCGGCACCGTCATGGCAACCACATTCAGCTCCGGGGCCCTGGCCCAGGAAGCCCGCCGCAGCGCCTCTGCCCTGCTGGAAGAAGTCGTGGTCACCGCCCGGAAGCGCGAGGAAGGTTCCCAGGAAGTGCCGATGGCCATTTCCGCCCTCGGTGCCGACCAGCTGGAATCGCTGAAGATCCGCGACCTGACCAACCTCTCCGTGCGCCTGCCCAACGTGGCCCTGGATGACGTGGGCACCGCCCGCGGCACAGCGAACTTCTCGATTCGCGGCCTCGGCGTCAACAGCTCCATCCCCGGCATCGACCCGACGGTGGGCGTGATCGTCGACGGCGTCTATGTCGGCCTGAACAACGGCATCCTGTTTGACACCTTTGACCTGGAAAGCGTGGAAGTGCTGCGCGGCCCCCAGGGCACCCTGTTCGGCCGCAACGTGACCGGCGGTGCGGTGCTGCTGAACAGCAAGAAGCCGGGCGACGAGTTCGAGTTCTCTGCCCGCGCCGCCATGGACCAGGGTCCGGACGGCGGCCCCAGCCGCTATATCATGGCCAGCGTCGGTGGCCCGATAAACGACTGGCTGGCCGCCCGCGTCACCGGCTACCACAATGACGATGATGGCTTCATTGAAAACCAGTTTGACGGCGAGGACGTTGGCGCCATCCGCCAGACCATGTTCCGCCCGGTGGTGGTAATGACACCGACTGATTCCCTGGAAGTGATCATGCGCTATGAATATAGCGAAGTGACCGGCGACGGCCCTATCGGCCAGAGCCACACCAACGGCTCCGGTGTCCCCGGCTTCCCCTTCAACGGCGACCGCGAGGAGTTCGAGGTATCCATCGACGAGCCCGGTTCCCAGGACAACGAGACCAATGCCTTTACCGCCGAGGTCAACTACGATGTCGCCTTTGGTGACGGCACCATTACCAATATCTTCGGCTGGCGCGATTACACGGCGCAGGGTCTCGGAGATATCGACGCGCAGCCCCAATGGGTTTTCCACGCGCCCTCCTGGCTGGAATACGAGCAGGTCAGCAACGAGCTGCGCTACAACGGCCTGTTCAACGAGCGCTACAACGTCACCACCGGCGTGTTCTATTTCGACAGCGAGATCAACTATCACGAGCGGCGGGACATGGTGGGTGTTATCGCCAGCGCCTTCGGGGCGGAGGGGATCCCGTTTGCCCGCTTCGACGGCGGCGGCAACCTGCTGACCGAGACCTGGGGTATCTTCGCCTCGGTAGACATCGACCTCAACGATCAGTGGGTCCTGAGCCTGGGCGCCCGCTATTCCGAGGAGGACAAGGAAACCGAGATTGCATCGCTCAGCCGGAATATTTCCAGCAACTTCCCGACGGCCGTACCCCTGCCCACTATCCCGCTGGCACAGTCTTGTAATGTGGTACTGCGAGGTGACTGCAACTATGACTTTGTGAGCAAGGACAATTGGGACAGCTTTTCACCCAAGATTGGTCTGACCTATAACATGTCTGATGACGCGTTCATCTACGGCTCTTACAGCCAGGGTACCCGCTCCGGTGGCTACAATATGCGCAACACCTCCTTCAACCCCGCGGACACCCCCGGACCGTTTGATCAGGAGACCGTCGACGGCATCGAGATCGGCTACAAGTCCTCCTTCGGCGGCCGCGGCATCCTCAACGCCGCGGTATTCTACAACCAGATTGATGACATGCAGCGGGAAATCAACCTGCCCGGCCCGATCGGCGTGATCCAGCTGGTACGCAACACCGCCGAAGCCACCATCATGGGCCTGGAAGTGGACGCCACCTGGGGTCTGACCGACAGCCTGGTGGCCATCGCCTCCGTGGGCATCCTCGATGCCAGCTACGACAAGGTGCTGGTGGACTTGAACGGTGACGGCGTCATCGACGGTGTCGACAAGGATCTGGACCTGCCACGGGCGGCAGAGCTGACCTGGACCGTAGGCCTGAACCACGACCTGGAGCTGGGCAGCTGGGGCTATCTCGGCTCGCGAATCAGCTATTCCTACCGGGATGAGTCGGCCTATACCGACAACAACCTGGGCACCCTCAACGAACAGAAGCGGGTCGATGCCGGCCTGGACTTCTACAGCAACGACGGCCACTGGGTGTTCTCCATCTACGGCCGCAACCTGCTGGACGAGGTGCTGCACGGCAACGACACCCAGCTCCCGAATGACATATTCGGCATACCGCTGGGTGGCACCTTCGCGCCCATGTCCAAAGGGCGCAGGGTCGGCGTGGAGGTCACCTACAACCTGTAGGTCACCACTGCGGCTCCTCGCAAGGCAGCCTCCGGGCTGCCTTTTTTATGACTGCCCTAAGGTTGCATATCGGCGTAGGGATTGGCCAGGTCGAGATCGATACGGTAGCTGCCCACCTGCATGTCACGTTCGCCGATGCTGACATCAGCGTCCCCCAGCACCCCAAAATCAAAGCGGTAGGTGGGCGCGACCGTGCCGGCGATCATCGCGGTATCGTATTCCTGCTGGCGCGCGCGGACGCTTTCGTTCGCCCGCTCCCAGGCCTGCCACTGACTGCTGCCGTGGCGCGACTGCAACATGCGCGCGGTCACCGCGGGGCTCAGCAATGCGGCCGAGGCATTGTTGCCGCCAAAGCCCTTCGAGTTGACGATGGCGTAGGACTGGCGGGCGGGGTCGATTTCCCGGTGGCGCAGGGTAAACGCCAGGTTGTCCCGGCAGACATCCTCCGCCAGGGCATCAATGGTGTTGATACCGGGGATAATGCCGTCGGCCCAGATCCCCAGGGTCGCGGTGACCTGGTCCCCGGAAGCGGAACCCAGGGAGTGCCCCAGATAGGATTTAAGCGCCGCCACCGGCCAGGCGTCAATGCCGAACGCCCTGGCCGTGGTCGAGAGGATCTGCGATTCCGTCACCCGGTTCTGCGGGGTGCCGGTGCCGTGGGCCTGGACCAGCCCGCCCTCCCGCAGCGCTCCCTCACCGAGCATGGCGCGCACCGCGGCCGCGGCCTTGGCCATGGTGATGTAGTTGCCGACACCGGGGCCGGAAATGGACTTCTTGTAGCCGTCGGCGTTGACGAATACATCGGTGGCGGCGCCGTAGACGGTGGCGCCCAGTTCCAGCGCCAGGGCATCGTCAAACAGCACCACCATCTGCGCGGACTCGGCAATGGTAAAGCCACAGTTTTCCGCGAACGGCCGACAGGCGCGACGGTGATCCGGCTCCGCATCAGTCGGCAGGCCGTCGAGCTCCCGCAGCCCCTTGTCGGAAGCCAGTGCACCCATGGCGCCATAGCCTTCCATCACCTCCGGATTCACCGGCGCTTCCGATGAGCCAATGAAGGCAACCCGGGCCCTGCCGCTGCGGATATCTTCAATACCGAGACGCAGGTTGTACAGGAACGAGGCGCAGGCACCGAGCGTTGCGCCAGTGGCGCCAAAGCTGCCCAGCACGTAGGCATTGACGAAATCGGCCGGCATTTCCGCCAGGGACAGGGGGCAGAACTTGGAGGTCACCCGCTGGCCGTTGTAGCGGGCCTTGAGCATGCCGCCGGCACCGGCGTCGTCCAGCTGGCCCATGGCGCTGCCGGCGTAGACGCTGATCTGGTCCGCGGCGACCGACTGCTGGATTTTCTCCCAGGGAATCCCGAGACTGCCCAGGGCGTCGGAAGCTGCATAGATCATCATTTGCAGGCCCCGCGGGTGATTGCGGGACTGGTACAACTTGCCGGGATCAAAGCCGGTAGGCAGCTGCCCTGCCGCCTTGATCTCGAACTCGCGCAGGCTCGGCAGCAACATGTCGAGGGCACCGTCGATGCGCACGGAGACCTGGGTCTGGCTCAGCGCGGTGACAGTCCAGCTGGGCGGAACAACGGCGGGCAACTGCTGTTTGCGCAGGGTCAGCTGCAACGGGCCACCCTCGCCCTGGGCGACCAGGCGCTGGTTCCAGCTGACGGCGTCGGGATCGAAGTGATTGGCTTCGACGCGCCGGATCAGGGTGTGATCGAGGATCCAGGCCGTGCTGGCCGCGGGATCCTCCAGCCCCATGAGCCGGGCCAGTGCCGCCAGCGTTCGCTGCCGCGTGGCCGCGGGCAGTGCATCCTGAACCAGGCGCCGGTAGGCGTGATGACCGGAGGCCCGACCCGCCCCATTGATGCCACCAAAACCCACTATCACCGGTAACCGCGGCTGACCCATCTATCCCTCCCTTGAGGCAACAAAGCTAATGCCAATACATCAGTCAGTGTACTGAGACACACAGCATATGAATATGCTATTTTTGCCACATTCCATGCCGTTTTCGCCAATCTGGACAAATGCCCCCGATGTTCACCGTCGCCGCCCTGGTCTATCCTGACGCCCTTGCCAGCAGTCTGACCCTGCCCATGGAGATCCTCGGTGCCTCCAGCCAGACTGCGCTGGGCGCCAACCGCAATGCACGCCCGCTGTCATTCCTGCTCGCCGCCGAGACTGCGGGCCCGATGACCCTGGCCAGCGGCCTGACCCTGCATACCACAGAGTCCCGCGATAGCTTGCCGCCCCTGGACCTGCTGATCCTGCCAGCCATCTGGCGGACACCCCTCCCCACCTTGCGGGCCTGCCGCGACTGGTTGCCGGAACTGCGCCGAATCGCAGCGACAGGGACCCGTATCTGCAGTGTTGGCACCGCCAGTTGCATCCTCGCCGAGGCGGGCCTGCTCACCGGGCGCCCGGCTACCACTCACTGGAACTGGTTTGAACGTTTTGCCCGGCGCTATCCGGACGTGAACCTGAAGACCCGGCACCTGATCACCCAGAGCGACAACATTTACTGTGTGGGCAGCGTCAACTCTATCGCCGACCTCTGCGTGCATATAGCCGAGGACTGGTACGGCAGCCGCATCGCCAGAGCCGTGGAGCACCAGTTCTCGCCGGAGATCCGCCGGCCGTTCCGGGCCGCGGCCTGGCAGGACCCGCCGCGCAGCAGCCACCATGACGAAACCGTCCTCCAGGCCCAGCAGTGGTTGCAGGACAGGCTGCATCAACCCGTGACCCTGAAGATGCTGGCGCCGGCGCTGGGAGTCAGTGGCCGCACTCTGCACCGCCGTTTCCAGCAGGCTACCGGGATGACACCGCAGCAATATCTGAATACGTTGCGCAACAGCAGCGCCCGCGACCTGCTGCGCCGCAGCAACCTGAGTATCAGTGAGATTGCCTGGCAATTGGGATTGCAGGATGCGAGCCACTTTTCGCGCCTGTTCCGGCGCCTGAACGGCGTGTCTCCCGGCCAGTATCGCGCAGCGGTCCGGGGCAAACTGTTTGATCCGGGCTGAATCCTGCACGACTCACCCGGTGCCGGGTGCCATGCGCCGGGTGCTCTGGTACTCTTCGCCACATTCCAACAGCAGAAGCAGCGCCCCATGCCCCCACCACCCGGCAGTCCCGAACCCTGGATGCAGCAAACTCTCCAGCAAGGTTATGCGAGGCTCGCACAGGGCGACCGCCAGGGCGCTGCAGATTGCTGCCGCCGGGTGCTGACGGCGCGGCCGGACCTGCCCGAAGGGCATTTTCTGGTAGGACTGGTCGCCGCCGACAGCAACGACCTCGGCACCGCGGTACAGGCCTTCGGCTCGGTCACCAAACTCGCGCCCGAGCACGGGGCAGCCTGGGCCCAGCTGGCACGCCTGTTCATGCGCCTGGGCCACGTCAATCGTGCCGATGACGCCCTGGCCCGGGCTGTGCAGCACCAGGATGGCAACCCGGTGGTGCAGGACACCATCGCCACCGTGCATACCCTGCTGGGAGACACGGCAGCGGCGGCGGAGTGGCTGCAACGCGCGGTCGCGCAACAGCCACGCAACGTCGCCTTCAGGATCAACCTGGCCAACAACCAGATGTTCAGCGGCGACTTTGACGCCGCCCGCGACAGCCTCCAGCGCGCGCTCGCCGAGCAGCCGGAGAACGCCAATGCCCACTGGTTGTTGAGCGGACTCGACCGCGCCCGCGACGACAGCCATGTGCAGCAGTTGCAGGGACTGTTGCAGCGCGCACGGGGGAACCTCCGTGACCAGGCCTACCTGGGCTATGCCCTGGGCAAGGAACTGGAAGACCTGGAGCGCTGGTCGCAGGCTTTTGACGCCTACGCCACCGGCGCCGCCGCCAGGCGCCAGTCCATCAGCTACAACGAAAGCGCCGAAGTCGCCATGTTCAGGGCCCTGGAGCAGACCTTCGACCAGGCCTGGCTGGAGCGGCAGGCGCGGGGTTGCGACGATCCGGCACCGGTGTTCATCATCGGCCAGCCGCGCACGGGCACCACCCTGGTGGAGCGCATCATTACCAGCCATTCCATGGTTCATTCTGCCGGCGAACTGCGCCAGTTCGACAGCTCGCTGCGGCGCCTGCTGAATTACCGGGGCCGCGAGCGCCACTCGGCGGAGCTGGTTACCGCGGCGGCGCACATGGACCTGCAGCGGCTGGGCGAGGCCTACCTGACCACCAGTCGCAAGTTCCAGGGCACGCTGCCACGGTTCGTGGACAAGCTGCCAACCAACTACCGCTATCTGCCGCTGATCCTGGCAGCCCTGCCGCAGGCAAGAATCATCCATCTGCGCCGCGACCCCATGGACGCCTGCTTCGCCAGCTTCAAGCAGCTGTTTGCGGAGGCCTATCCCCACTCCTACCAGCAGGAAGAGATGGCGCGGCACCACGCGCGCTATCTGCGGCTGATGAAGTGCTGGCGCGAACGCTTCGGTGATCGCTTTCACGAAGTGCACTACGAAGACGTCGCGGCCAACGTGGAACCCAACGCACGGGCACTGATCGCGTTCCTGGGCCTGCCCTGGGAGCCTGCCTGCCTCGACTTTCACCGACAGCAATCCGCGGTGACCACCGCCAGCGTGGTACAGGTCAGGGAAGCGGCGCACACTCGCTCGGTCGGACGCTGGCGACGCTATGCAACGCAGCTCGAGCCCATGCGCCGGGCACTTGCGGCGGAAGGTGTCAGCGTGGAATGAATGGCCATTGCGCGCGCCGCTCCCTGCGCCTACCCCTAAAGTGGTAGCAGAAAGCGGTCCTCGGCGATTGCAATGCCTGCCCGAATCTCGTAACTTCAATTGCGTCTGTTCGAAGTTGACCGGCGCAGGAAAACTGTCTCCTGACAGTGCCTGCGAATAGAGTTTTCCCGAACGAACCATCCACAATAACGAAGACAGTGGTTCAGGTGACACCGTGACGCCCGCAAAAACGTCATCTGCCGTTCGGCCCTCGTGGCCGGCGTTTGCAGTGCCACATGACTTCAAAGGGGGTACGTCATGACCAAAGCGCCAAACAGCAAGCTCAGCACCAGCTCGTCCTTTTCCCACTACCCGCGCCTGTCGCGCTCCGCCCTCGCCGCGGCGGTATCCGCCGCGCTGCTGGCGGGCCCCATGGCCAGTCCCGCCCGCGCCCAGCTCGAGGAGATCATCGTTACCGCGACCAAGCGCGCGGAATCGGTGATGGATGTACCGCTGGCAGTGCAGGCGCTGTCGGGCGAGTTCCTGCGTGAAGTCAATCTCGATGACATCAAGGACCTGGTGTCCTTTACGCCGGGCGTCACCGGCAACTCCAAGGACAGCTTCCTCGACACCATACGGGTGCGCGGCATTGTCACCAACGACTTCGGCAACGGCGGCGACCCGTCCCTCGGCGTCTACAAGAACGGTTTCTACCAGGGGCGCAACGGCTCCGCCGTTACCAGCCTGTTTGACCTCGACCGTGCAGAGATCCTGCGCGGCCCACAGGGCTTCCTGTTCGGCCGCAACTCGATATCCGGCGCCTTCAGCGTCTTCACCACCAAGCCTGTGCGCGGCGACAGCGATGCCTACGTCGACGTCAGGGTGGGCGAGCGCGGCGTTTTCACCGGCGAGGCCGCCGGCAATATCGACATCGGCGACTCCTTCGCAGTGCGGATCGCGGGCTACCATTCGGAAGAAGACGGCTACGTCACCAACATTGCCACCGGCAACAAGTTCATCAAGCACAACAAGGATGCCCTGCGCCTGACCGGTGTCTACGATGCTGGCGGCGCCCTCGAGGCCACGGTCTTCCTGGAGTACGAGGACCGCAAGCAGTCCGGCACCATCTACCGGGCCACCGGCAACGCGGGCTCCTTCGCCCTGCTGGAGGAACTCTACGGCGAGATCGAGGTGCCCTCCGACCCGCGCCGAATCAATATCGACGAACCGGACAACGGCGTCTTCGAGAACGGCGAGATCTTCAGCATCGGCCTGGAAGCGAACTACGACATGGGCTGGGCGCGGATTACTTCGCTCACCAACTACAAGGACCACGACTACCACTATACCGAGGATTTCGACGGCACCCCGCTGACCATCTTCAACTACGAGCAGATCCAGTCAGGTGATTATTTCGAGCAGGAGATCCGGCTGACCTCGCAGAACGAGGGCATGTTCAACTGGTACAGCGGCGTCTCCTACTACCGCGAGGAAATCGACACCCTGTTCCTGGGCCAGCAGGACGAGGACCTGTACTGCAACGTCTATTGGGGCGACAGCTGCGAGGGCGTATTCGATTACTACAACAACGCCTATGACGGCGCCTACGCCTATGTCCTCTACGACTATTTCGGTACCTACGACTGGGCTGCCAGCCCCACCGGGCGCATGGATGACTGGAACCGCACCAAGGGCGTGTTCCAGGGCTGGGCCGCCTACCTCGACCTCAGCTTCCGCTTCAGTGAAAAACTGGATGCCAGTGTCGGCGTGCGCTACAACGACGACGAGAAGCGCATGTCACAGGAAGTGCTGACAGCGCTGAACCCCAGCCCGGTACTGGGCAACCGGGTCCAGACCGGCTTCACTACGCCGGACGGGCCGGTAAAGGACACCCGGGACTGGACCAAGCCGACCTGGCGCGCGACGCTCAACTACCGGCCTACCGACGACATGCTGTTCTACGGCAGCGTCACCACCGGCCACAAGCAGGGCGGCTTCAACAGCTTCAAGGTCATTCCCGACGGTGTCTGGGGCACCATTGAAGCGCGTCCCGGCACGCATGTGCCCGGCTCCTTCGACGAGGAGAGCGTGATCTCCTACGAGATCGGCTACAAGGGCACCCACCTCGACGGCCGCAGCCAGGTGCAGCTCAACGCCTTTATCTATGAATACGAGGATTTGCAGGCCACCTGTGGCGTTCCCGGCCAGCCGGGGGTGATCATCTGCAACGTCGGCACCGTGGACGCCCACGGCATCGAGGCAACCTGGAACTTTGCCCTCAACGAGAACTGGCGCCTGGGCGCCGGCGGTTCCTGGTTCGACAGTGAGGCGACCGGCATCCAGGCCTTCTGCTCCGAGGGCGAGCGCATCTTCGGCGACGTCAATGCCTGCGAGGGCGAACCCATGCCGGGTACCCCGGAGTACACGTTCTACGCCATGCTGGATGCACAGTTCCCGGTCGGCAATGGCGCCTGGTTCGGCAACCTGGCCTTCAGCTGGGAAGACGAGGCCCGCGCCAGCTACCTGCCGCTGACCCCGGAGAGCACCAACTTCCCGGAGGGCAACCGCCTGCGCAGCGACTGGAGTGAACTGCAGGGCCTGGTGGGCTACCGCTCCCAGGACGGCTGGTCACTGGCCCTGTATGTGGAAAACATTCTCGACGACGAGTACTACGATTCCAGCGGCAGCGGCGGCAACCCCAACAACCCCTTTGTGCAGACGGACATCAGTCCCAGCCGGCCCCGCACCGCGGGAATGCGCTTCAGCTACTCGTTCTAGACAAGGTTTTGCGACATGGCTGATCGCCTTACCATCAGCCGCCGGGACTTTCTCGGCGGCCTCGCTCTCGGCGTCGGCGCCACGGCGCTGACACCACTGGAACTGCTGGCCCAGACCACCGGCGCGACTGCCGCGGGCAGCCACTATCCGCCCCTGTTGAGCGGCATGCGTGGCAGCCATCCCGGTTCCTTCGAGGTGGCGCATGCCGTGTCCTGGCAGGGTGTGCGCTATCCGGCACCAAGACAGCAAACCGACCCCACCTACGACCTCGTGGTGGTAGGAGGCGGGATCTCCGGCCTGGCGGCGGCCTCGTTTTATCGCCAGCAGGCCGGGGCCGACGCCCGCATCCTGATTCTGGACAATCACGATGATTTTGGTGGCCACGCCAAGCGCAACGAGTTCGAGGTCGACGGCCAGCGCCTGATCGGCTACGGCGGCAGCCAGTCCATTGACACGCCCTCCAGCTATTCGCCGGTCTCGGCACAACTGCTGCGCAATCTCGGCATTGCTACCGAGCGCTTCTACGACTATTTCGACCAGCAGTATTTCGCCGCGAACGAGCTTGGTACCGGCCTCTATTTCAGTGCCAGTCGCTACGGCACTGCGACCACCCGGCCCCACTTCAATCCACCGCGTTGGCAGAGCGGCAAATCCATCAGCGCGCAGGAGCTGGCAGCAACCATTGCGGGCTATCCGCTACCCGAAGACGCCAGGACCTCCCTGCTGACCCTGGTCACTGCGCCGCGAGATTACCTCCCGGGTCTCAGCCGGGAGGAGAAAATCGCCTTCCTGGGCAGTACCAGCTACAGGGATTTTCTGCTGCAGACTGTGCGCGCTCCGGAAGCGGTCTACCTGCTGTTGCGGGACACCATGCGCGGGCTCTGGGGGGTAGGCTATGACGCCCTGTCGGCACTGGAAGGTTACCGCTACGGTGCACCGGGCACGCAGCAGCTCGGCATCGGCGCGCTGCAGGAAGACAAGGCCGACCATCAGTCTGAACCCTATATATTCCACTTCCCTGACGGCAATGCAGGCGTGGCCCGGGCGCTGGTTCGCCAGCTTGTACCCGACGCTCTCTCCGGCACCGGCATGGAAGACCTGGTGCTGCCGAAAGTGGATTACGCGGCGCTGGACCGCGATGGCAACCGCACCCGGCTGCGTCTCAACAGTACCGCTGTGGACGTTCGCCACAGCAGTGATGGCGAATCCGTGGACGTCAGCTATGTCCGTGGCGGCGAGGTGTACCGTGTGCGCGGCAAGCACACGGTGATGGCCTGCTACAACAATATCCTGCCCCATATCGTCCCCGAGTTGCCCGCCGAGCAGACAGAGGCCATTGCCTATGCCAGCAAGGTGCCGCTGGTGTACCTGAGTATCGCGGTGCGCAACTGGCGCGCACTTGCCGAGCTCGGTTTCAGCAATATCAGCGTACCGCAGCCAGAGCTGATGCACAGCTTCGGACTCGACTTCCCGGTCACCATGGGCGGCTACCAGGCCGTGCGCGACCCGGGCCAACCCACCATCCTGCACGGCACCTTTGTGCCCACCGTGCCGGACCAGGGCCTCAGTGCCAGGGAGCAGCACACCCTGGGGCGCAGGGCCCTCTACGAGATGTCCTTTGACCAGTTCGAACAGGCCATTGTCAGCCAGCTGCAGGGCGCGCTGGCCTCCGGCGGCTTTGACGCCGCCCGGGACATTGCCGGCATTACCGTCAACCGCTGGCCCCACGGCTACGCCTACGAATACAACGAGCTGTTTGACCCCGCAGGCTACGGCCCGGCAAATGGCCCGCATCGGCTGGGTGCCCGCCAGCTGGGGCGCATCTCCATCGCCAACTCGGATGCATCGGCCTACGCTTACGTCGACGGTGCCATCGATGCCGCCTGGCGAGCGGTACAGGAACAAACCGGATCGGTGGCAGGGTAGTCGACATGGAAGATCCCGGATTAGGGGCCCTGGCAGTCGTCCCCACCCTGCTGGTGTTTTGCCTCGCCATCTGGAGCCGTCGACCGATCGAATCGTTGATCAGCGGCGCGCTACTGGGACTGGTCATCCTGCACGGTGCGGGCTTTGTCAGTGGCCTCGCGGACACCTCGCTGCGGGTCATGACTGACGAGGACGTGGCCTGGGTCATCCTCGTCTGTGGTTTCATGGGCAGCCTGATCGGGTTGCTCATGCGCACCGGCGCCACCCGGGCCTTTACCCGCCGCCTTACCCGACTGGTACACGACCAGAAGTCCACGCTCTACACAACCTGGGGCCTGGGCATTTTCATGTTTGTGGACGATTACCTGAACTCCATGGCGGTGGGCGCCGCCATGCGCGACATTTCCGACAGGTTCCGCATTTCCCGGGAAAAGCTGGCCTACGTGGTGGACTCCACTGCTGCCCCCATCAGCGTCATCATCCCCTACTCGACCTGGGGCGCGTTTTTCGGTGGCCTGCTGGTGGCAAATGGCGTCGCGGCGGAAGGCCAGGGCCTGACCGTCTACATCCAGTCGATCCCCTACATGCTCTACGCCTGGATCGCGGTATTCCTGGTACCCATAGTCATAGCCGGGTTCGTACCCGCGCTGGGACCCATGCGGGCAGCAGAGCAACGCGCTTTTGCCACCGGTATCACGGTACCCCCGGAAGCGGCCAAAATCGAGGAGGCCAACAACGCCATTGTGCCCAGGGAGGGTGCCAACCCGAGTCTGGCGCTGTTCGTTGTGCCGATGCTGACCCTTGTATTTGCCACCATGTACTTCGACAACGATTTCCTGATTGGCATCTACCTGACCCTGGGTGTCACCATTGTCGCCATCCTGGCACTGCGGATACTGGACCTGCACGACACTTTCGACACCGTCATCGACGGTTTCAAGACCATGCTGGAACCGCTGGCGGTGCTGGTGGCTGCGTTTATCCTCAAGGATGTAAACGACTCCCTGGGCCTGCCGGCGCTGGTCGTGGCCACGGTGCAGCCGTTGCTGACTCCGGAACTGCTGCCAGCGATCATTTTTGTCAGCATGGGGCTGGTGTCCTTCATGACCGGCTCCAACTGGGGCGTGTTCGTGATCATCCTGCCGATTGTCACCGCCCTCTCCCAGAACCTGGGCGCGGACATGACCCTGGTGATCGGCGCCACCCTGTCTGCCAGCACCTTTGGCAGCCACGCCTGCTTCTATTCCGACGCCACCGTACTCACCGCCCAGGCCACCGGCTGTACGCCACTGCAGCATGCCCTGACCCAGCTCCCCTATGCGCTGATCGCCGCCGCCATCACCGTGGTCGGCTATCTGGCCATTGGCTACCTTTAAGTCATACGCAACTGGAGAACAACCATGAGAAAACTTGCTTCCCTGACCTGCATCGCCACACTCGCAGCCCTTGCCGCCGCCCAGACCCTGGCCGGGGACACTGCCCTGCCCGCCAGGATAACCGCCGAGGACATGAGCGGCGCCATGTTTGAGCGCGAGGACACCACCCGCACCGAACGCAACGGCCACACGGTGCTGGATGTGACTTCGCTGCTCAGCAGCGACGGCAAGTTCGGCTCCGGGCTGTATCGGGCCGGTCCCTCGCGCTTTGAAATCGACGAGCCCTACGGCGTGGATGAATTCATGTACTTCCTCGAGGGCGGTGTCACCCTGACTTCCGCCGACGGCAGCGTGATGGAAGTCAAGGCCGGTGAAGCGGTCACCCTGCCCAAGGAATGGACCGGCGTCTGGGAGACCGACGGTTACACCAAGATCTGGGTGATCTACTCCGAGGACGGCTCCGGACTGGAGTAAGCTGCCCGCCGGCCGCGCCTGTGCCGGCCGCGCCTTGAGTCACGCGGCGGTCTGTGGCCTAATGTGGCCCCGTTTCAGGGGGGGCAGGCGGCCGCACAGGCTGCGCCCGACCGCACTAACCAGCAGCCGGAAAATACACTATGAGCAATGATTCTGTCGTTATCGTCAACGGTGCCCGCACCCCCATGGGGGGCCTCCAGGGCAGTCTTGCCACCCTTACCGCAGCGCAACTCGGCAGCACCGCCATCGCTGCCGCACTGGCGCGCAGCGGCGTTGCCGCTGACGATGTCGATGAAATCTTCATGGGCTGCGTGCTCCCTGCGGGCCTCAAGCAGGGCCCTGCCCGGCAGGCCGCGCGCGGCGCCGGCATCCCCGACGCCGCCGGCGCGGTCACCCTCAACAAGCTCTGCGGCAGCGGCATGCAGGCGACCATTTTCGGCTTTGACAGCATCGTCGCCGGCACCAACCACGTGGTCGTCACCGGCGGCATGGAGAGCATGAGCAATGCCCCGCACCTGCTGCCTGGCGCCCGCGGCGGCGTTCGCACTGGCCACGCCAAAATGCTGGACCACATGTTTGTGGACGGCCTGGAGGACGCCGACAGCGGCCGTGCCATGGGCAGCTTCGCCCAGGAAACCGCCGATGCCCGGGGCCTGACCCGGGAGCAGATGGATGCCTTCGCCGTGGAGTCCCTGACCCGCGCCAAACGCGCCATCGAAGACGGTTCACTGCAGGCGGAAACCGCACCGGTAACGATCACCACCCGTGCCGGTGAATCGGTGGTCAGCGACGACGAGCAGCCACACAAGGCCGCGATCGACAAAATCCCCAACCTGCGTCCGGCTTTCGCTGCCGATGGCACCATCACCGCCGCCAACAGCAGTTCGATCTCCGATGGCGCCAGCGCCCTGGTGTTGATGAGCGGCAGCCAGGCGGAAGCGCGTGGCCTCAAGCCCATGGCCCGCATTGTCGCCCACGCCCGTCACAGCCAGCACCCGTCGGAATTCACCATCGCCCCGATCGGCGCCGTCAACAAGCTGTTCGCCAAGACCGGCTGGACCGCGGCCGACGTGGACCTGTTCGAGATCAACGAAGCCTTCGCCATGGTCACCATGCTGGCGATGCAGGACCTGGGTCTGGACCACAACAAGGTCAACATCCACGGCGGCGCCTGCGCCCAGGGCCACCCCATCGGCTCTACCGGTTCACGGATCATCGTCAGCCTGATGTATGCCCTGCAGAAGCTGGGCAAGAAGCGCGGCGTGGCGGCCCTCTGCATCGGTGGCGGCGAGGCCACCGCAGTTGCGATTGAACTGATCTGACACTGAAACGGCGGGCCCTGCGCCCGCCAGTTCCGAGGCGCCCCATGGCACTGAGCAGTATTCCCGACATCCTCGACGATATTCGCGCCGGGAAAATGGTCATCCTGATGGATGACGAAGACCGCGAGAACGAGGGCGACCTGATTGTCGCCGCGGAAGCGGTCACCCCCGAGATCATCACCTTTTTTTCCAGCGAAGCCTGCGGCCTGATATGCATGCCGCTGACCGAAGAGCGGGCGCGGCAGCTGCAGCTGCCGTTGATGGTGCGCGACAATCGTTCCCAGCACGAAACCAACTTCACCGTGTCCATCGATGCAGCGGAGCGCAAGGGTCCGGGGATCAGCTCGGTGCAGCGCGCGCACACTGTGCGCAAGGCCGTGGCAGCGGATGCCAGGCCGGTGGACATCATCCAGCCGGGCCACATTTTTCCGCTGGTTGCCAAGCCCGGTGGGGTCCTGCGCCGGGCCGGCCACACCGAAGCGGGCGTCGACCTGGCGCGCATGGCCGGTTTCGAACCCGCGGCCCTGATCGTGGAGATCATGAACGAAGACGGCACCATGGCGCGGCGGCCACAACTGGAAGTGTTTGCCGAACGCCACGGCCTGCGCATGGGTACCATCGCCGACCTGATCGAGTACCGCTCGCTGCACGAACAGTCCATCGAACTCAGTGACAGCAAGACCGTCAACACGGAATTCGGCGAGTTCCAGCTGCATACGTTCAGCGACCTGATCGACGACACCCTGCACTACGCCCTGACCCGGGGCGCACTGCAGGAAAACACGGCGACCCTGGTGCGGGTGCAGACCGTGAGCATGCTGCGGGACGTCATCGGCACCGTGATCGAGGACCAGGCACCCGGCTGGTCCTGCCGCCGCGCCCTGGAGCGCATCGCCCGCGAAGGCAGCGGCGCGCTGGTCCTGATCGGCCAGCCGGTCACTGCCGCCCAGGCCCTCGCCGATGTCATCCAGTTCCCGGATCCACCGACGGTTACCGGCAGCAGCACCGATGGTATCGGCAACTATCGGGTGATCGGTACCGGCGCGCAGATCCTGAAACGCCTCGGCATCGGCCAAATGCGCCTGATGTCGGCGCCGGTGCGCTTCAATGCCCTCTCCGGTTTCAGCCTGGAAGTGACCGAATTCGTCCAGCCCTGAGCGCTCGCCGCTGGCTCAGACGAAGCGCGGCGGCCGCTTCTCGAAAAACGCCGTTAGCGCCTCGATGTTATCTGCAGACCCTGCCTGCCGCACCATGGCGGCCTGCTCGGCCACGAAGGCAGCATCAATGCTGTGTTGGTGATGCATCCGCAGGCAGCGCTTGATTTCGCGCAGGGAACTGACCGGCCATTGAGCGACAGCTTCGGCGCGAGCGAAGGCGTGATCCAGCAGTTCCGTATCCGGCAGGACCTCGGCCACGATTCCCAGCTCGCGGGCGCGGGCGGCGTCGACCCAGTCGGCGGTGTAGAACAGTTCCGCGGCCCGCTGGGCACCGATATTGGCCTGCAGCATGTAGCTGCTGGCCCACTCGGGCACCAGGCCCAGGGCGGCGAACGGCAGTCGCAGACGCAGGCTTTGCCCCGCATAGACCATGTCCGCATGGAACAGCACCGTGGCGCCGCCGCCAACAGCAACGCCCCTGGCGGCAATGACCAGCGGCTTGTCAAACTCCGCCACCGCCCGCGCGGCGCTCTCGAACGGGTGGGGCTCGTCCCCAGCGGTGCCGCCAAAACTCGCCAGATCGACGCCGGCACTGAAACTGTCGCCGGCGCCGGTCAACAGCACGCAGGCAACCTGCGGATCCTCGGCGGCAGCCTTGAAAGCTTCACGGATGGCCACCCACAGGGCATCGTTGATGGCATTTTTCTTGGCGGGGCGGTTCAGGGTCAGTAGCCGTACCCGGCCGCGCTGTTCCTGTAAAAGTACGGATTCCATCGACCTGCCCTCAGCTGTGGAAAATCACAAAGTCATCCAGCGACGCCCGCTCGGTGACGCACTGGTTTGCCGCAGCTTGCGGATCCGGATAGCCGAAGGAGATCCCGAACATCAGCTTGTGTGAGGGATCCACCGCCAGCGCTGCCCGCAACTGGTCCGCCTGGAACCCCAGCGCCGTTTGCGGGCAGGAGCCGAAACCGCGGGCTGTCAGCGCCAGCATCAGGGTCTGCGCAAACATGCCCAGGTCGCAGGCCTCGCGCAGACCAAACGGCTCGGGCAGGAACAGGAAGGCAACGTGGGGCGCATCGAAGAAGGTAAAGTTGCGCATGAAGGCTTCCTGCCGGCTGGCCTTGTCCTCGCGCGGGATGCCCATGGCGTTGTAGAGCGCATGTGCGGCAGCGTGCTGGCGAGTCTTGTACACCCCCTCGTAGACACCGTCGTAGGGGAAATCCATGCTGATGCGACCCGCCAGGAACTCGCCGGGCAGGGTCTCCCGCAGTTCTTCCAGTTTCGCGCCCGAGACCACATGCACGACCCAGGGCTGGGTGTTGCAGTTGCTGGGCGCGCGGGCGGCGTCCTCGAAGATCGCCGTCAGCTCGGCGGCCGGAATCGGGTCGGGGAGAAAGGCGCGCAGGGAGCGGCGCTCGCGGACAACAGTACTGAAAGCGTGGGCATGATCAGACATCAGGGGGTTCCGTCAGAGTGTGGGTCACCATTATGCGCAGCCCGACCGCAGCAGGCCAGTGCGCCGGTAGCTGACAAGTGTCGGCGGGGCTATTCGCCGCGGAATTGCGGCGGCCGTTTGTCCCGGAAAGCGCGCATGCCCTCCTTGGCATCGGCGGAGGCAAACACCGGCCCGGCCAGGGCATCAGACGCCAGCATGGCTTCGTCTTCCGCCATGCACTCCTGGTGCTCGCGCAGGGAGCGGGTCACCGCAGCGACCGCCAGCGGCGCATTGGCACAAATTCGCGCGGCGTACTCCCGCGCTACCGCCAGGGTTTGCCCCGGTGGCACCAGGCGATTGACCAGGCCCCAATTCAGCGCCTGTTGCGCAGTGATGTGCTCGCCGCAGAGCAGCATTTCCGCCGCCAGGCAGTAGGGAATCTGCCGCCGCAGGCGCACCGTGGAGCCACCCATGGGATAGAGGCCGCGGGCAACCTCGGTGACGCCGAAGATGGCATTGTCCGCGGCGATGCGAATATCGGTACCCTGCAGGATCTCGGTGCCCCCGGCCAGGGCATAGCCTTCCACCGCAAGGATCAGCGGCTTGTTGGGGCGATTGTCCCGCAGCAGGGCCTGCCAGTGCAGATTGGGGACCTCCCCCATCAGCGCCATGAATTCCTCGCTGGCGCCGTGATCGCCGTCGGCACCGGCTTTCAGATCCATGCCCGCGCAGAAAGTGTCGCCATTGGCGGTGAGGATTGCGCAACGCAGGCTGCTGTCTTCCTCCAGCCGGCGCCAGGCCCGGTACAGACCCAGCAGCATGGCGGGGTTGAAGGCGTTCTTCGCCTGCGGGCGGTTCAGGGTTACCACCAGGACGCCCGCTTCCTGCTGCACCAGGCAGCTGGGGGTACTGATATCGAGTTCCTGCACGGTTGTCACTCCTTGCTAGCCTGCCCGGTACTGGCCGGACAGGGCGATTTCCAGGGCCCTGGGATAGGCGGGCTTGCCGCTGGGCGCGCGTGGCACCTCGGCGACGATGTGTAATTCACGCGGCACCTTGTAGCCGGCGATATGCTTGCGGGCCTCTTCCTGCAGTGTCTGCAGGTCGAGCGCGTGGCCATCGCGCGCGGCGACAACGGCGGTGACCTTGCTGCCCAGGCGTTCATCCGGTGTCGCCACCACCAGGCAGTCGAATACCGCCGGGTGATTTTTCAGGGCCTGCTCCACCTCCTCCGGGAAGATCTTCTCGCCGCCACTGTTGATGCAGTTGGAACCGCGGCCGTAGACGGTGATGGTGCCGTCCTCCTCCAGTTGCGCTTCGTCCCCGGTCAGCAGCCAGGTCTTGCCGTCCACCGGTACAAAGGTTTTCGCCGTCTTCACCGGGTCGTTGTAGTAACCAACGGGAATATGGCCGCTGCGGGCAAAGATTCCCCTGGCGCCGGGCTCGACGTGAAAGTGCGTGCCGTCCTCCGCTTCAGCCACGACTGACATGAACGGGTCGCGAACAATATTGCCCAGACCCTGCCCCGCCTTGCCGCCGCTGTCAGCGCCCATGGCGCCCGACTCGGAGGAACCGAAGCTGTTGCGAATCATGATGTTGGGCAGATGGCGGCGGAAAGCCTCCTGCTTGCTGGCGGAAAACACCGCGCCGCCGGAGCCCACGGCGAAGACCGAGCTCAGGTCCCAGCGTCCGGGATTGGCTTCCAGCGCATCCAGCAGCGGCACCGCCATGGCGTCGCCGACGATGGTGATGGAGTTGACCTTCTCCCGTTCGACGATATCCCACACGTCCTCACCCACCAGGTGGTGGGCCGGATTCAGCACCAGCAGGTTGCCCGACAGCAGCTGGATGCAGGCGTACCACCAGCAGGCCCCGTGCATCAACGGCGCCAGGGCAATCCCAACTATCGCGAAATCCCCCACCCGGTCGGCAATCTGCTCCGGCTCGGTAATCACACCGTCCGGATGAAAGTAGCCGCCGCCGCCCATGGCGGCGTGGAACACGTTCTTGTGCGGCCACATCACGCCCTTGGGCATGCCTGTGGTACCGCCGGTATAGAGAATGAACAGGTCGTCATCGGCGCGCTCGGGGAAATCCCGGGCGGTACTGCGGCCCGCGAGCGCATCCTCATAGGCCGTGCTGCCGATGGCGGCGGCATCGGCGCCGCTGTCATCGTCGACATGGATCAGTGTTTTCAGGTCCGGGGAGCTGGCCTGCACCGCCGCGATATGGGGCGCGAATTCGCGGTGGTGTATACAGGCCACCAGGTCCGCATTGTTGAAGATGTACGACAGCTCCTCCTCGACATAGCGGTAATTGATATTGATCGGCACCGCCCGCAGCTTGAAACAGGCCAGCATGCCCTCGAGGTACTCGTTGCAGTTGTACAGGTACAGGCCGACATGGTCACCCGCTTCCACGCCCTGCTCACGCAGATAGTGCGCCATGGCATTGGCGCGCTGGTCCAGCTGCGCGTAGGTGGCGCGCTGGGCGCCGCAAACCAGCGCAGTACGCTCGGGGACCTTGTCCGCTACCAGTTCGAACATGTCCGCTATGTTGAAGTGTCTTGCCATAAGTCTAGCCCTCAGCCCTTGTCAGCGCCCACGACCCACATGGCAAAAAACTGGGCTCCGCCCCCGTAGGCGTGGCCCATGGCCAGCCGCGCGCCCTCGACCTGATGGTCCCCGGCATCACCGCGCACCTGCCGCGCCGCTTCCGCAAAGCGGATCATGCCGGAGGCGCCTATGGGATTGGAAGACAGGACTCCGCCGGAGCAGTTCCAGGGGATGTCACCGCCCGCGTCCAGCGAGGTCGCGCCCTCGAGAGTGAGCTTCCAGCCCTCGCCTTCGGGAGCAAAGCCCAGGTTTTCCAGCCACATGGGCTCGTACCAGCTGAACGGTACGTAGATTTCCGCGCAGTCCAGGTCGCGCCGTGGGTTGGTGATCCCGGCCTGGGCGTAGACATCCGCGGCGCAGTCGCGCCCCGCCTGCGGATTCACCTCCTCCCGCCCCGCGTACATGGTGGGCTCGGAGCGCATCGCCACGCCGCGGATCCAGGCCGGCGGCTTGCTGCCGGTAATGCTGTCCTCCGCGGCAATCACCATCGCGCAGGCGCCGTCCGAGGAAGGGCAGGCTTCGAGGAAACGCAGCGGGTCCCACAGCATCATCGAATCGCGCACTTCCTGTTCGGTGATATCCGGCAGCTGCAGATGCGCCAGCGGATTGCGGGCACCGTGGCGCCGGTCCTTCACCGCCACCTTGATGCCGATATCATCCGGCGCCCCGGAACGGCGTATGTACTCGCGAATGATCGGCGCGAAATAGCCGCCCGCACCCGCATTGAGATGCACCGAGAATGGCTGCGGCGTGGACAGGGCCCACATGGCATTGGATTCCGACTGCTTCTCGAAGGTGACCGTCAGCACCCGCTTGAAGGTACCGCTCTGCACGTGCGAGGCGGCTACAATGGCAGTGGAGCCACCCACGGAACCAGCGGTGTGCACCCGCATCATAGGCTTGCCCATCGCCCCAAGGGCATCGGCCAGATAGCTCTCGGGCATGATCACGCCCTCGAACATGTCCGGCGCCTTGCCGATAATCACCGCGTCAATGTCATCGAAAGTCACATCCGCATCCGCCAGCGCCCGATCCACCGCCTCGCGCAGGAGGCCGGCGATCGACACATCGCTGCGCCGGGTTTTATAGCGGGTCTGGCCAATGCCAACCACTGCAGCCCATTCAGCCATTACGCGCCCTCCAGTACAGCGACCAGGTTGTGTTGCAGGCAGGGGCCACTGGTGGCATGTGCCACCCCGCGCCCGGCCTCGCCATTGATTATCCGGCGGAATACCTCGCCCACCCTGGCCAGGCCAGAGGCCATCATCAGGTTGCCTGCGAGCACCCCGCCACCGGGATTGACCACGGTATCGTCGCCCAGCCCCAGTGCCCGCGTCAGCAGGATTTCCTGGTGACTGAACGGCGCGTAGATTTCCGCCACATCCACCGGGCCCCTATGCACGCCCGCGGCAGCGGCGGCCTGGCGGGTGGACACCGAGTCTGTCAGGTCACGCAGGCAGGGGTTGTGATTCTCGATACGATGATCAATGCCGGTAATGCGCACGTAGGGCGCGCCCCAGGCTTGCGCCTGCTCCACCGTGGCGATGACCATCGCCGCGGCGCCGTCCGACACCGGGCAGCAGTCGGCGCGCCGCAGGGGTGCGACAAAGGCCTCCTCCGCCAGCAGTTCCTCGACAGTGAACTCCCCCGCCAGCTGCGCCAGCGGGTTGTCCATGGCGTTGCGCCGGGAGCGGGCCACCACAGCGGCCATGTCGCGCTCGCTGAGCAGCCCCTGCTCCAGCATCAGGCGCGCCTGCAATGCCGCCAGGGACACCGTATCCAGCCACAGCGGCGCCAGATAGTAAGGGTCCAGGCGTTGCGACAGAACGATGGGCAGCTCGCCCGGCGAGGACTTGCCAAAACCGTAGATCAGCGCCGAATCGGCGTGACCCATGCGGATCTTGAGAATGGACTCGTACAGCGCCCAGGCCGCATCCATCTCGACATGGGACTCCTTGATCGGCGGCACCGCACCCAGGGCATCGACCCCGGCGACAAAGGCGAACGCGGCACCCTGCAGGTAGTCGCAGCTGCCGGAGCAGACGAAATCGACATCCTGGGCGCTGGCCAGGCCCAGCTGGCTGTACACGGCCTGCAGCTGGGGCATGATCAATTCGACCTCATTGGTGGCGCCCGCGTCGGCGACGCAGGGCGACTGGCTATAGGCGACAATGGCAATCTCGCGCACGCTCTAGCCCTCCAGTCCGGTGACCGGCAACTTGCCGATCCTGTCCACGGGTACATCCGGTTCATCCAGCGGCCGGAAGTAAAGAATATTGTCCATCGCGTAGCCCCACTCTTCTGCCGGCTTCCACAGGGCCTGGACGCGCTGGCCGATGTGCACCTCTTCATTCACGCACTCGCTGAGCAGGTGAATGAAGGAGATGTTGGCACCGTCGGGGACGATATTGGCGACGATGTACGGCGGCTCGATCGGGTTGCCGGGGATCGGGATCGAGACGATGGTAAAGGACTGGACCGTACCCTTGTCCGACAGCACCACCTCTTCCTCCGTGGGCACGCCGCAGGCGGGGCAGGAACCCCGCGCCGGTATGTAGACATTGCTGCAGCGGGGGCAGCGCTGGCCGGTGAGGACACCTTCCTTGAGGCGGCCCAGGAAGCGCGCCGGCGCGCTGCCGGCGGTAAACCGGTACTTGAGATATACGGGGGCCTTGATGCCGGTGACATCGGCCTGTGGCTCGCTCATGACGCGGCTCCTGGCAGCAGGGTGAAACAACGGATATCGGTGATAAAGCCCTGGCGCTCAGCGGCCCAGCTGACAGCGACCCGGGCGCCGCTCGTGACCGCCTCTGCGGAGGGTGCTTCGAGGCAGTGGATCATCGCCACATCGGCGCCATCCAGCTGCACCATGGCCCAGGCAAACGGCTGCTGCAGGGGGTGTGCTTCCCGGGGCTCGCTCACCCAGCACCAGCTCAACAGGCGACCCTCCTGCCCGACCTCGACAAACTCGTCGAGCGCCGCGCCGGTCACCGGGTCGTATTCCGCCGGGGGCACCAGCACGCGGCCGTCACTGCCGCGAATCCCGTACACCCTGCCGTCTCTCAGGCCGGTGAGAAATTTTCCCACCACGGGACCGGTGGAGCGGGTATAGGTAAATCCCAACTCGAAGTTCTGGCTCAGTGTTTCCGCAGCTGCCATATGCTGACGCTCCCTGCCTGTGTGAAGCACGGAGTATTCAACAGTGCCCCTCCCGGCTCAATGACGCAATGCAGCAACTGCCAGTGACATATCTGATCACCGCCGGGCGAGTGCCCGCGGGTTTCCCTGTTTATACCAGAGCCCGGCTCTCCTGCGGCAGGCTTTGTGCACACAGGGCAAAGCCGCTTAAGATGACGACAGACCGCAAAAACACACCGAGGAGAGACCCGCATGAGCATCGCCAGTATCGGCTACCTGAGAATCGCCGCCACCGACACGGCCGCCTGGATGACCTTTGGCACCGAGATCCTGGGCCTGATGGATGCGGGCCGGGAAGACGCCGCGGGCGCCCGCTTCCTGCGCATGGATGACCACCCGTTCCGGTTCATGCTGGAGCCGGCAGAGACTGACGGCTTGCTCGCGGCCGGTCTGGAGTGCCGCGACCGCAGCGCCTGGCTGGATCTGTGTGAGCGCTTGCGCAATGCCGGCCATACCCTGGAGGACGGCGATGCCGCCGCGGCGGCGCGACGCTGCGTGACCGCATTTGTCACCCTGCAGGATCCCTGTGGCAATACCCTGGAACTGTACTACGGTCGCCGCCTGGACTATGCGCCCCTGATATCACCCACCGGCGTCAAACGCTTCATCACTGGCGACGAGTACACCGGCGACATGGGCTTCGGCCACGCGGTACTGCCGACGCCGGACATGGAGGCGGCGGCCAGCTTCTACACCGACCTGCTCGGCCTCGGGGTCAGCGACGAGCTCTACCCGCCGATGCCGGAGGGCGCCCCGGAAACCAAAATCCTGTTCCTGCATGCGGACAACCCGCGCCAGCACTCCCTGGCCCTGTACAACCACCCCTATCCCGGCGACGTCGTCCACATCATGGTGGAAGTGAGCACGCTGGACGAAGTGGGCCGGGCCCTCGATCGCGCCAAGGCGGCCGGCCACAACATCCTCGCCAGCCTGGGCCGCCATGTGAACGACAACATGTGTTCCTTTTATGTGCTGGCGCCGGGCGGCATTGCGGTGGAGTATGGCTATGACGGCCTGCTGGTCGACTGGGACAACTATACGCCGACCGTCAGCACCGAGGGTGACCACTGGGGTCACGAGTACAACTTCCCCGGCTGATCAATTGCCCCGCGGCGCCTCTGGCCGAACCGGGATCCAGCGGTCGACAATGTAGTCCAGGGTGCCGTTGCGGCGCATCATCGACAGCGCCCGCGCCAGCTCCGCCGCCAGCGCCGGGTCGTCCCGGCGCACCGCCCAGGCCAGTGGCTCGTCGGTCAGCAGGTAGTTCTGGCTGATCAGGTCGGCGTAGGCATCGGAAGTTGCCAGCAGCCAGCTGGTGGCTGCGTCGTGCACGAACAGGTCTGCCTCTCCCGCCCGCAACGCGGCGAGCGCCTCCGGCACACCGGGATAGGCCAGTACCGTGGCATCGCCGAGATCGCGACGGGCAAAAGCCTCACCGGCGCTATCGGCGACTACAGCGATGCGGATACCCTCGCGGTATATCGCCCATGGCTGCCCCAGGCGACTGACCCGATCGACCTGCATGATCGCCATTTGCCCGGCTTGCAGGTAAGGCTCCACGAACTGTACTCGCGCGGCGCGCTCCGGGGTCACGGACAGGCCCGACATGATGACATCGATCCGGCCCTGCTCCAGCGCCGGAATCAGCTCGGAAGAGGCCATTGCCAGCAACCGGGCGCCGCGGCCGGTGATCTCGCCGACCGCGCGGGCATTGTCGGCTTCGAGGCCGACTATCCGCTCGCCGTCACGGAATGCCAGCGGCGGTTGCTCCGGAGCCACACCCACACGCAGGGTTTGCGCCTGGGCGGTTGCCGCGGTGGTCGCGAGCAGCAAGCTCAATAACAGTCGTCTGATCATGCGGGTTCTCTCTGCGCAGAAGGTTGGCGGGAATCAGTCGGACACGGAGGGCAGGGACAGGCTGCGCCATACTGCCAGCACGCCTGCCAGCGCCAGGAATACCAGCACCGAGGCGGTCCCGTAGAGGGCGTCGATCACCCCGAGACCAACACCTGAAAACAGGAACAGACCGATCACAGTATTGCTGACCGCGGTGTACTGGGCACGATTTTCACTGGTGGCCATATCCACCAGGTAGGTTTTGCGGCCGACCCGGGCGCCCTGGTGAGCGACTGCGGCGGTGAACAGCAACAGCGACGCCACCAGTACCATGCCAATGGCCCCGGGCCGCAGCCAGTGCAGGCCGAGGGCAACAACCATCACCGCCACCGACAATCCGGCCGCCGCCGCCATCACCCGGTGTGCGCTGGCGTCTGACCAGCGCCCCCAGAACGGTGCCGACAACAGGCCGGCAGCACCCTCGGCCAGCAGCAGCGCGGCGAAGCCGAGCAGCTGACCCTCGGCTGCGCGTTGTATCAAAACCACAATATAGGGAATCGCGAATGCAGAGCTGATCAGCAGCATGCGGGCGATGACAAAGTCGCGGAACTGGCGGTCGCGGTACAGCAGGGACAGGCTGCGCAGAGCCTCGACGATCGCGTTGCCGCCACCCTCGGTCGCCCCGGGCACTTCGGGCACGCCGGTGTAGACCGCGGCCGCCAGCAGCCACAGCAGCGCCGCGACCGCGAGGATCCCGGCAAACAGGCCGGCGTCTCCGTCCACACCCTCCCCCGCAAGGCCGGGCACCAGCAGCAACAGCACTGCCACGGCCAGCGTCACCGCGCCGGCGGCAGACGCCGACAGGCCGTTGAGGCGACCGCGCCGCGATTTGGAGATGGTCTTGCCGAGCACGTCCTTGGCGGCAACCGAACAGACACCGCGCGCCAGACTGAATACCGCCAGCAGGGACACCACCGCCAGCCCCAGGGCGAACTCGCGCAGCAGCAGCACCGCGGGCACCATCAGCGCCAGGGCCAGGCCCTGGACGACACTGCCCCAGGCCCAGAACAGCTTGCGCACCGCGTGCTCGCGCACGAACTGGGCCACCAACAGCTGCGGCATCAGCGAGAGGGATTCGCGCAGGGGCACCAGCAGGGAGATGAAGATGGTCGGCGAACCCAGCGCCGACAGCATCCAGGCCAGCACCAGGCGGCTGCTGGTGAGGGCATCACCGATCTTGGTGAGGGTCAGGGCAGCCAGCTGCAGAACGAAGGCCCGGGGCTGCTCATGGCAGGCGGAATCCGGGATATCACGGCAGACCCGCGCGTCCTCATCCTCGACCAGCAGGGAATAGACCTGATCCGGCAGCGCGCGCTCACGGTTTGCCCGGGTCACGGCTCAATCTTCCTCATCGGCTTCCCTGAGCCGCTGCAGACGCTCCTGCTCTTCCTCCAGCGCAGCGCGGATTTCCAGCATCACCGCATCCAGGTCGGCGGGGGTCTCATTTTCCGGGGCGACGCCGGTCAGCACCTGCTCCGGGGCGAGCTCTCCCTCCTCGAACAGGTGCCAGATCTCCTCCCCATAGCGGGTGGCCAGCAATTCCGGGGCAAACAACCCGTAGTAATCCGTCACCTTGCGCACATCGCGCAACAGCATGCTGTGCGCGTTGTTGTTGGCGGCGGCATCCACTGCCTGGGGCAGGTCGATGACCACCGGGCCGTCCGGGTCCACCAGGATATTGAACTCCGAGAGATCGCCGTGAATGACCCCTGCACAGAGCATGCGCACCACGTAGCGCAGCATCTGCGCATGGTCCTCCACGGCCTGCTCGGCAGACATGGTGACGTCTGCCAGGCGCGGGGCAACGTCGCCGTTCTCATCGGTGATCAACTCCATCAACAGCACACCGTCGAAACAGCCCAGAGGCTCCGGCACCCGCACGTCGGCGCGGGCGAGGCGGTAGAGCGCATCAACCTCTGCGTTCTGCCAGGTCTCTTCCTGCTGTTTGCGGCCGTAGCTGGAGCCCTTTTCCATGGCCCTGGCGCGGCGGCTGTTGCGCACCTTGCGGCCCTCGGTGTAGGCGGCCGCTTTCTTGAAGCTGCGCTTGTAGGCCTCCTTGTAGATCTTGGCACAGCGGGTGCGACCGCCACAGCGGACCACGAAGATGTCGGCTTCCTTGCCGCTCATCAGCGGGTAGAGCACCTCATCAACCAGGCCGTCCTCAACCAGGGGCTGCAGGCGAGGCGGTACTTTCATAAACGGGATTCCAGCGGCAAATTGGGCGGTCAGTCTAGCACGAAAAATCCGGGCTTCCGTGCAGTCGTGGTGCCAGCCAGGGCACGACAGGTGGCATCTTCTCACACCGTTAAGGTATGATTCCGGCTTTGTCGGCAAGAGTTATCCTCCTATGCGCCTGTTGCGACCCGTGCTCGCAGTCATTGCCATGTTCCTGGTGTGGTTACTGTGGGGCGGGCTCTACAAGACCCCCGTACTGCAGCTGGGTATCGCTTCGTGCTGCCTGGTGGTGTGGCTGACTCACCGCATGGCGCGCCCTGATCAGGAGACCCACAGCTGGGCGCTGTATTACCGCATGCCACTCTACTGGGTCTGGTTGCTGGGCCAGATGGTGGTTTCCAACGTGCAGGTTTTGCGCATGGTTTTGGGTCCCCTGTCCTCGCTGTCACCGACCATTGTAGAGGTGGATGCCAGGGCCTCCAGCAAGTTCGCCCTGACCCTGCTGGGCAATTCGATAACGCTGACCCCGGGAACCCTGACCATCGACATCGACGACAACACCATCACCGCCCACTGCCTGACCGCGGCAACCGCAAAAGACCTCCAGGCCGGTGCCATGGCCCGGCGCGTTGCGACTGTGGATCCAGACTGATGCTGCTGGTTGCCGCAATCGCCATTCTGGTCACCATGGCGCTGGCGCTGGCACGGGCACTGCTGGGTCCCAGCGTCTACGATCGGGTGCTGGCCGTAAACATGTTCGGCACCAAAACCGTGCTCCTGATTGCCATCATGGCCTTCGCCATGGGCCGTACGGACTTTCTGGATCTGGCGCTGGCCTACGCCCTGATCAACTTTATCGGTGTGCTCGCCGTGCTCTGGTTCGTGCATGAAAGCCATTTGCGCGAGCAGCGTCGGGCGGCAGCCGCCGAGCAGGCCACGACATCGGGGAGCGACACGGAATGAACGGCGTCCTGGAACTGCTCGCGGGTCTGCTGGTGGTTTCCGGCAGCCTGTTTGTGCTGGCCGGCGGCATTGGCGCCCTGCGCATGCCCGACTTCTACACCCGGATTCACGGCGCCAGCCTGACCGACTCACTGGGGCCGGTACTTGTCCTCGGTGGTCTGATGCTGTACGCGGGACCCTCTCTGGTGACGGTGAAGCTGGCCGCGGTCATGCTGTTCCTGATGGTCACCTCCCCCACCGCCAGCTACGCCCTGGCCAACGCTGCGCTGCTGGCCGGACTGCGCCCCGAAGGGGTCGGGAGCACGGCATCCAACGCCGAGACCGGAACCCGGGAGACGACCCAGTGACGACCCTTTTAATCGGAGTGTTCCTGCTCTCCCTGCTGGTGATAACGGCCGTTGCCATCGTGCGTGCTACCGACCTGTTCTCCGCCGTGATGCTGTCCGGCATCTTCAGCCTGCTCATGGCCCTGAATTTTTTCCTGCTGGACGCGGCAGATGTGGCGCTGACGGAAGCGGCGGTAGGCGCCGGGGTCGCCACGGTACTGTTGCTTGCGGGTCTGCGCCTGACCCCGTCCACCGAGGCCAGGGGGCGCTCGCTGGGCGCGCTCTCGATCGCGGTGATAGGCGCCGTCGCCCTGCTGATGATCTACGCCAGCTTTGGCCAGCCGTCCCTGGGCGATCCGCAGGCGCCGGCCCAGCAGCACGTCGCGCCCTGGTACATCGAGCAGACCCCGGAACTGGTGGACATACCCAATATCGTGACCGCGGTACTGGCGAGCTACCGCGGCTACGATACGCTCGGTGAAGTGTTCGTGGTGCTGACTGCCGGTATCGGCGTCATGTTCCTGCTGGGCGGTGGCCGCGGCAAACCCTTCTCGCGGCTCGACAGCCATGTCGAGGAAGGACTGAGCAAGCACCTGATTCCCAAGGTCATGGCGCGACTGCTGGTGCCCTTCATCCTGCTGTTCGCCCTGTTCATCCAGTTCCACGGCGAGTACAGTCCCGGCGGCGGCTTCCAGGCCGGTGCCATCTTCGTCGCCGGTATCATCCTGTTCTCGCTGGTCCGCGGTGAGCGCCTGACGCTGGCGGTCATCCCCCCCCGGGTACTGCTGTGGATGAGCGCTGGCGGCGCACTGCTTTACGGCTCCGTTGGTCTCGCCGGCATTGCCATGGGCGGCAACTTCCTCGACTACTCGGTACTCGCTGACGATCCGATCCTGGGTCAGCACATCGGTATCATTGTCATCGAACTGGGGGTCGGTCTGACGGTGACCGGTGTCCTGCTTTCCATCTTCCACGCATTTGCTGCCAGAGACTGATCTGTCATGAAACTCCTGGGCCTTTTCAATTATTGGGTGTTCGCGGTATTGCTGATGATCGGCCTCGCCGCTCTTATCAGCAGGCAGAACCTGGTCAAGAAGATCATGGCGCTGGCTATCTTCCAGTCCGCGGTGTTCCTGTTCTTTATTACCATGAGCAAGATCGAAAACGGCACCGCACCCATTATCCAGGCCGGCGTGGACAACCAGGTCTTTTCCAATCCCCTGCCGCAGGTATTGATCCTGACCGCCATCGTGGTGGGCATCTCCACCACCGCCCTCGGCCTGGCTATCGTGGTGCGCCTGTACGAGGAGTACGGCACCATTGAGGACAATGAGATCCTGGCGATGGACCGCAAGGCGTGAATCTGGCTGACCACCTGCCGGCACTGCAGGTCGCGCTGCCGCTCCTGACCGCACCGCTGGTTATCCTGCTGCGGGCCGGCTTCCTCGCCTGGCTGGCCGCACTGGTCGCCAGCCTGGCATCGCTGGGACTCGCGATTCTGCTGACCGTGACCGTGCTGGAGACCGGCACCCAGCACTATGCCGTGGGCGGCTGGCAGCCGCCGTTCGGCATTGCCTTGACAGTCGACGGGCTCAGCGCCCTGGTGTTGCTGCTGATAACGGGGGCCTCGTCGCTGGCGCTGGCGGGGGGACGGCAGTCCCTGCGGCTGGATATCGACAACCGCCGCGCACCCATGTTCTACGGCGCCTGGTTGATCGCCATGGCCGGGCTGTGCGGTATCGCGGTGACTGGCGACGCGTTCAACGTCTTTGTGTTCATGGAAATCTCTTCCCTGGCCACCTATATCCTGATTGCCGCGGGCCGCGACCGGCGTGCGCTCTCGGCCGTGTTCAAGTACCTGATCATCGGCACCATCGGCGCCACGTTCTACCTGATCGGCGTCGGCTTCATTTACATGATGACCGGCACCCTGAATTTTGCCGACATGGCTCTGCGCCTGGACGGTGTGATTGAAACCCGGCCCATTATCATCGCCGCGGGGTTCATCACCATCGGCCTGGCGCTGAAAGCGGCCATCTTCCCGCTGCATATCTGGCTACCCCGCGCCTATACCTACGCACCCAACGCCGTCACCGTTTTCATCGCCGCCTGCTCTACCAAGGTCGCCATCTACGTGCTCCTGCGTTTCAATTACGCGGTGTTTCACGGCAACCTGCTGGGTCACTCCGACCTGTTCAGCGTGTTCATCATTCCCCTTGCGCTGTCGGGTATCCTGCTGGCTTCCGCGATCGCCATCTACCAGGGCAACGTGAAGAAAATGCTGGCCTTCTCGTCCGTGGCGCAAATCGGTTACATCGCCCTGGCGGCGGGCCTGGCCTCCCAGGCTGGCCTGATGGCCGCACTGCTGCACATGTTCAATCACGCTCTCGCCAAGGGTACCCTGTTCCTCTGTGTGCTGGCCTTTGTCCTCACCTCGCGCAGCGCCATCATCAGCGACCTGCACGGCATAGGGCGGCGCATGCCCTGGACCATGGCGGCCTTCGTCCTCGCCGCGCTCAGCCTGGTCGGGGTCCCCGGCACCGCAGGATTCATCAGCAAGTGGTACCTCGTGGTCGCCGTGATGGAAGTGCCGGGCTGGGGGGTGCCGCTGGTTGCCGCCATTATTGCCAGTTCCCTGATGGCGGTGGTGTACCTGTGGAAATTCATTGAAGTCGCCTACTACGGCGAGGCGCCCGACGGTGCTGCCGCAACGATGGAAGTATCACTGCCGCTGCGGGTGCTGATCTGGGTGGCGGCACTGAGCAACGTCTATTTCGGGCTGTTCCCGCAGCTGCCGCTGGCGCTGGCCCAAAGCGGCACCGGCACCCTGCTTGGAGGCCTGAACTGATGGGCGCGAACACCCTGCCAATCCTCCTGCTGGTGCCCCTGCTGGGGGCAGTCGGCATCGCCTGCGCCGGTCGCTGGCCCAACGTACGGGAGGCTGTCAGCCTGATTACTGCGGTCACGCTGGCGGTACTGGTATTCTCCTGGTTCCCGGAAGTAGCGGCTGGCGCGCGGCCCCAGGTCACGCTTTCGGAGCCGCTGCCGGGCCTGTCCCTGGCACTGTCCCTGGAACCGCTGGGGATGATGTTTGCCTGCATCGCCTCCTTCCTGTGGATCATCAACACCATTTATTCCATTGGCTACATGCGCGGCAACAAGGAGAAGCACCAGACCCGCTTCTACATCTGTTTCGCACTGGCCATCGCCGCCGCCATGGGCATCGCCCTGGCCGACAACCTGTTTACCCTGTTCCTGTTCTACGAGATTCTCACCCTCTCGACCTACCCCCTGGTGGCGCACAAGGGTGATCCGAAGACCGTTGCCTCGGCTCGCGTCTACCTCGGCGTCCTGATCGGCACCTCCATCGGCCTGCTGCTGCCCGCCATCATCTGGACCTGGGTGGCCACCGGCACTACCACCTTTACCCTCGGCGGCATTATCCAGGGCAATGTACCGGGGCCCGCGGTGGGACTGCTGCTGGGCCTGTTTGTATTTGGCATCGGCAAGGCCGCGGTCATGCCGGTGCACCGCTGGCTGCCGGCCGCCATGGTCGCTCCCACCCCGGTCAGCGCTCTGCTACACGCGGTGGCGGTGGTCAAGGCCGGCGTTTTCTGCGTCACCAAGATCATCATCTACATCTTCGGCGTCGACTTCCTGTTCAGCCAGCCCAGCGCCCAGTGGCTGCAGTATGTGGCTGCCTTTACCATCATCAGCGCCAGCATCGTCGCCCTGTACCAGACCAACCTGAAGCGGATGCTGGCCTACTCCACCATTGCCCAGCTGTCCTATGTGATCATGGCGACGGTCATCCTCAAGCCGCTGGCGGAGATCGGCGCCGCAGTGCATATTGCGGCGCATGCCTTTGGCAAGATCACCCTGTTTTTTGCCGCCGGTGCCATCTACACCGCGGCCCACAAGACCGAATTGTGGCAGCTGGCGGGTATCGGCCGGCGCATGCCCATCACCATGGCGGCCTTCACCATCGGCGCCCTGAGCATGATCGGTGTGCCGCCGACGGCCGGTTTCGTCTCCAAGTGGTTTATCCTCGCAGGCGCTTTCCAGGCCGAGAACTACCTGGCGATCTTCACCATCATCGCCAGTACCGCGCTCAACGCCATGTACTTCCTGCCCATCATCTACTTCGCCTGGCTGGCACCGGCCACGCCCGGGGTCGATATGGAGCACGGTGAAGCGCCGCCGGCCATGCTGCTGGCGCTTGGCGTTACCGCGGCACTGACCATCGGATTTTTCTTCTTCAACCAGCCCCTGCTGGATCTTGAATCGCAGCTGGTAGAGAGTCTGCCGTTATGAATGCACCCGACGACAATCATTGGCTCACCCGCCCCGGTACCATCCGCTGGCTGTGGCTCATTGGCTATGTCACCCTGGCCTTGACCGTGGCCCTGCAGTGGCTGATTCCGATCAAGGGCTATTTTGGCGTCGATGGCTGGCTGGGATTCGGCGCCCTGTTTGGCTTCTTCAGCTGCGTGCTGATGGTATTTGGCGCCAAGCTGCTCGGTGCCTTGCTGAAACGCCCGGACACTTACTACGATGTTTGAGTCACTGCCACCAGCCCTCGCCCTGATCGGCGGCGCGCTGCTGACCGCGGCCATCAGCTCGCGCCAGCTGCGTGCCTTCGTGGTCATTGGCGCGCCGTTGGTGTGCCTGTACGGTATCTGGCAGGTTCCGGACGGCGTCAGTCTGGAGGGGGCCTTTCTCGGCTACCCGCTGGAACTGGTTGAGGGCAGCCCGGTACGCCGGCTTTTCGCCACCATCTTTGCCATCATGTCGGCCACCGGAGCCGTATTTGCCTTCAACCATGCCCGCCGCACGGAACTGGTGGCAGCCCAGTTTTACGCCGCCGGTGCAGTCGGTGTCTGCTTCGCCGGGGACCTGCTTACCCTGTTCGTGTTCTGGGAGCTGATGGCCCTGTTTTCCACGGTCGTGGTCTGGTGCGGGGGCACGGAAAAGGCGCGTGCCGCCGGTATCCGCTACGCCATCATGCACCTGCTGGGCGGGGTGATTCTCAAGGTGGGTATCGAAGGCTTACTCATCAGCACCGGGTCACTGGATATCCGGCCGTTGCAGGCCACCGACTTCAGCACCTGGATGATCCTGGTCGGCATCCTCATCAATGCCGCCGCGCCGCCCCTGTCAGCCTGGCTGTCCGACGCCTACCCCAATGCCAGCCCGACCGGTTCGGTATTCCTCTCCGCCTTCACCACCAAGACCGCGATTCTCGCACTCATTCTGCTGTTCCCGGGCGAGTCGGTGCTGATCTGGGTGGGCGTGTTCATGATTTTCTACGGCATCATTTACGCCCTGCTGGAAAACGATATCCGCCGTATCCTCGCGTTCTCCATCGTCAACCAGGTGGGCTTCATGGTCTGCGCGGTGGGTATCGGTACCGAGATGGCGATCAACGGCGCCGCCGCCCACGCCTTCGCCCACATCATCTACAAGGCGCTGCTGTTCATGAGCGCGGGGGTTGTGGTGATGCGTACCGGCATGCACCTGTGCACCGATGTTGGCGGCCTGTTCCGCACCATGCCCGTCACCATGTGGTGCGGCGTGATCGGCGCCCTGGCGATTTCCAGCTTCCCGCTCACATCGGGTTTCACCACCAAGACCATGATTTCCCAGGCCACGGTGGATGAGGGGTTGATGCTGGTGTACTTCCTGCTCGCCGCCGCGTCCGCGGGCGTGTTCCTGCACGCCGGCATCAAGTTTCCCTGGTTCGTGTTTTTCCAGAAGGATTCCGGCCTGCGCCCCAGGGATGCGCCCTGGAACATGACCCTGGCGATGCTGTTCTTCGCCGGGCTTTGTATCCTGCTGGGTGTGTTCCCGCAGCTGCTCTACCCGCTGCTGCCCTACGCCGTTGAGTATGAGCCCTACAAGGCGGGCAAGGTGCTGTTCTACCTGCAGCTGCTGCTGTTCTCCGGGCTCGCATTCTTCCTGCTGTTGCCGTGGATGCAGCGCACCCTGACCATTTCACTGGATGTGGATTGGCTATGGCGCAACGGCCTGCCGCTGCTGGCGCGCTTCGGTGCCCGCCTGGGCGCACCAGTGGTCAATGCACTGCAATCCCGACTCGGTGATGCCCGCGATGCGCTCACCACCTCGGCCCGCAACACCATGGGCCACACCGGCCCCCTGGGGCGCTCCTGGGAGATCGGCACCACGGCGCTGTGGATCGTGCTGCTGTTGATGGTTTACGTGTTCGCGTACTACCTGTTCTAACAACGCCTCGAACATAAAAAAACCCTCTGTGCCGTTGGACACAGAGGGTTTGTTTGGTGGAGCTAGACGGGATCGAACCGTCGACCTCTTGCATGCCATGCAAGCGCTCTCCCAGCTGAGCTATAGCCCCGAAACTCTGAGGACGCGAATTCTAGTGAGGCCGCCAAGCGGTGTCAAGCGCATCCGGCAAAAGCCTCGCGTAGGAGCGCACTCCGTGCGCGATAGGTGGGAGCGCACTGGCCCAGGCCACCTTCTCTGTCCGCTGCGCGGCCATTCACCTTGTCCGTGCGCGATCGCCCGCGGAGCGGGCTCCTACAGTCGAGGTTAGCAGTCGACAAAATTGACGGGCACCTCCAGCACGTTGATCGCGAGGCCGCCGCGAGCGGTCTCCTTGTACTTGTCCTGCATGTCGCGACCGGTATCTTTCATGGTCTTGATCACCTGATCCAGGGACACGTAGTGCTCGCCGCTGCCGCGCAGGGCCATGCGCGCGGCGCTGATGGCCTTGATGGCACCCATGGCATTGCGCTCGATGCAGGGGACCTGTACCAGCCCGCCGATGGGGTCGCAGGTCAGGCCGAGATTATGCTCCATGGCGATCTCCGCCGCGTTTTCGACCTGGGCCGGGGTGCCGCCCAGCGCATCCGCCAGTGCACCTGCCGCCATGGAACTGGCTGATCCCACCTCACCCTGGCAGCCAACCTCGGCACCGGAGATGGAGGCGTTGATCTTGTAGAGGATACCGATCGCGGCGGCGGTCAGCAGGTAGCGGGTGACGTCGTCTTCGCTGGCACCCTTGCAGTGGGTCAAATAGTACTTCAGCACCGCTGGAATGATCCCGGCGGCACCGTTGGTGGGCGCGGTAACAATGCGACCTCCGACAGCGTTTTCTTCATTGACTGCCAGGGCATAGATGGTGACCCAGTCCATGGTATTGAGCGAATCGTCCCCCAGGCCCCCGGCGCCGGCCTTGAGCTGCCGGTGCAGTTGTGCCGCCCGGCGCCTGACCTTGAGGCCGCCGGGGAGGATGCCCTCGGCGCGGCAGCCGCGTTCGATGCAGGCATCCATGACCCGCCACAGGGCCAGCAGGCCGTCGCGAATCTCCTGCTCGCTGCGCCAGGCCTTTTCGTTCTCCAGCATCAGGGCGCTGATCGAGAGGCCACTGGCCTTGCACTGGCGCAGCAGTTCATCCGCGGTGGTAAATGGCCAGGCCTGCTCGGTGGGGTCATCGACAATGACGTCGCCCCCCTCCGCCGCGGCCTCGTCGACGACAAACCCGCCGCCCACGGAGTAGTAGACCCGCGTCAGCAGCACCTCGCCGCCGGCATCGAAAGCAGTGAAGCGCATGCCGTTGGCATGCCAGGGCAGGGACTCGCTGCGGTGCATGACCAGGTCGTCCCGATAGCTGAAGGCGATTTCGTGGTGCCCCAGCAGCCGCAGGCGGCCGCCCTCGCGGGCAGCGTCGACCCGGGCTGCAATGTCCTCCACCACCACCCCTTCCGGGGTCTCGCCCTCCAGCCCGAGAATCACCGCCTTGGGCGAGCCGTGCCCGGCCCCGGTCGCGGCCAGGGAGCCGTACAGTTCCGCGGTGACACGCTGGCACCGCTGCAACGCGCCCGATTCATCCAGCGCCAGGGCAAAACGGCGGGCCGCATTCATCGGCCCGACGGTGTGGGAACTGGAGGGACCAATGCCCACCTTGAACAGGTCAAACGCACTGATAGCCAAGCTCAACTCTCCGGGTGGCTTTACAGGACGCTCATTGTAGGCTGCCGCCGCGAGAATACCACCGACCCTTCAGCGCTGGCCCCGGCGCCAGGCAGGGGCCGCGAGAGCTGCGGGCATGGCCAGGGACGACTCAACCGTCCTGTGCAAGCTCGGCGTAGGCCTTTTCCAGCCGTTTGCCGGCCTTCTTCGATACCCCGCCCAGTACCTCGATGGCGTGACGCAGACGGGCGCGGCTCATGTCCGGGCCGATCATGGCCATGGAGTCCACCACTGAAAACGAGGTACTGGAGCCGGCAATGGCGACGAACAATGGCGCCAGCAGCTCCTTGATCTTGATACCCAGGGCATCCGCCAGGCTCTTGAGCGCGTTCCACACCGCATCCCGGTCCCACTCGCGCAGGGCTTCCAGGCGCCAGAGGGCGAACTGCAGGTTGGTCACCAGATCCTCGCGCTCACCCTTGATATCGGCAAAGGAGTCCTCGGTAATGGGCAGTGTGCCGGACACCAGGAACGCCGCCAGCGGGGCGAAGTCGCTCAGGGTCTCCATCCGCTTCTGGGCGTGGGGCAGCACCTGCATCAGGTTGTCTGCATTGTAGGCCCATTGCACCAGGCGCTGGGCCAGCTGCTCTTCGCTCAGGTCCTCGCGAATCCACAGCCCGTTGAGCCAGCGCAGCTTCTCGATATCGAAAATGGGCCCGCCGAGGGAGACCCGCTGGATATCAAAGTGGTCCAGCATCTGCTGCAGGGAGAACTTCTCGCTCTCGTCGGGCATGGACCAGCCCATGCGACCCAGATAGTTGAGCAGCGCCTCGGGCAGGAAGCCCATGCGCTGGTAGTAGAGAATGCTGGTGGGATTCTTGCGCTTGCTGAGCTTGGACTTGTCCGGATTGCGCAGCAGCGGCAGATGACACAGCACCGGCATGTCCCAGCCGAAATACTCGTAAAGCAGCTTGTGCTTGGGCGCCGAATTGATCCACTCCTCACCGCGGAGAACGTGGGTGATACCCATCAGGTGATCGTCCACCACATTGGCGAGGTGGTAGGTGGGCATGCCGTCGGACTTGAGCAGGATCTGTGCATCGACCATGCTCCAGTCCAGTTCGATCGTGCCCCGCAACAGGTCCTCAATGACACAGGCACCGGGCTCGTCCGGTACCAGCATGCGAATCACGTAGGGCATGTCGGCCGCCTCGCGCCGGGCCGCTTCCTCCGCCGGCAGCTGCAGGTCCGCGGGCTTCAGTGCCGTACTGTCGCCCGCGGCGCGGCGCGCCTCGCGCAGCGCATCCAACTCCTCGGGCGTGCGATAGCAGACAAAGGCCTTGCCCTCGCGCACCAGCTGCATGGCGTACTCGCCGTACAGCTCCATGCGCTCGCTCTGGCGGTAGGGGCCACAGGCGCCGCCGACATCCGGGCCCTCGTCCCACTCCAGCCCCAGCCAGCGCAGGGAATCGAGGATCGCCTGTTCCGAGGCCGGCGTACTGCGCGCCTGGTCGGTATCCTCGATGCGGAGGATGAACTGGCCGCCGTGGGCGCGGGCAAAGCAGAGATTGAACAGGGCAATATAGGCGGTGCCGACGTGGGGGTCGCCGGTGGGAGAAGGTGCGATGCGGGTGCGAACGGTCATGGGCTGGACGGAACCTGGCTGAAAGTGCGGGATTATACGGGCTGCATCGCCCGCTGCCCACCGGCCTGGATCAGGCGCCGGCAGCCAACCGGTCGGGCTCGGAGCGCAGTCCCGCCAGAATGTCGAGGGCGTGACGGCGGGCCACCGGCTCGTAGATGTCGACCGTGAACATCAGTTCGTCGACGTCTACCGTCGCCAGCAGCTCCTGCAGCTGGCGACCCAGCGTAGCCGGGCCGCCGCAGAGCTGCAGGCCGAGGAACTCGCGCACTGCCGCTTGCTCCTGCGGGCTCCACAGTCCATCCATGCTGTCTATGGGCGGCTCCATGAATAGGGGCCGCCCGCGCATCAGCGCCAGTATGCGCTGCTGGCTGGTGGTCGCCAGCCATTGCGCCTCCGCGTCCGTATCCGCGGCAATCGCAGGCACCGCCAGCATGGCATAGGCTGTATCCAGCTGCTGCGAGGGCTGAAAATGCGCGCGGTACACCTGTATTGCCTCACGGTATAAACGCGGCGCGAAGTGGCCGGCGAACGCATAGGGCAGGCCCAGCATGCCCGCCAGCTGGGCACTGTAGAGGCTGGAGCCCAGCAACCAGATCGGCACCTCCGTACCGGCGCCGGGGATTGCCTTGACGGCCTGCCCCGGGCGCATGGGACCCAGCAGGGCCTGCAGCTGGGCAATATCCTCCGGGAACGCTTCCGCGCCCGGCCCCGCCCGGCGCAGGGCGCGGCTGGTGACTGGACCGGTTCCGGGCGCCCGGCCCAGGCCGAGATCGATGCGCCCGGGATAAATGGACTCCAGGGTACCGAACTGTTCGGCAATCACCAGCGGCGGGTGATTGGGCAGCATGATGCCGCCAGAGCCTACCCGGATGCTGTCAGTGGCACCGGCGATGTGCCCGACCAGCACCGCCGTGGCAGAACTGCTCACCCCTTCGATATTGTGGTGCTCTGCCAGCCAGAAGCGGGTAAAACCCAATTGCTCCGCATGCCGGGCATAGGCGACGCTGTTGGCCAGGGTCTGGCCAACGGAGTCACCCGCGCGCACAGACGCGAGTTCAAGCAGCGACAGGGGCAGGTCTGGGGACATACAGGTCATTCTCCGGCGGATAACCGACTCAGTGTACGCGCCCGCAGCCCCGGCCTGCAAAATTCCCGGCTGCAGCGACTCGCCCGTTGCCGGGCTGCGACCGGCAGCAGCATTTACAGTCTCGGGGTCGATAGCAGAGAATAGGGTTGCTATTGTTTTACAAATGAGAATAATTAGCGTTATCAATCCGTAACTTGCCCAGCCATCAGAGAGGTTTGCATGTTTTATCGACTCCGCGGCGCTGCCATTGTCCGGCTCCTGGTTGCGCTGCTGGTTCTGCCCCCGGCACTGAGCGCCTGCTCTGGTCCGGAAGCCGTCAACGTCTACTCGGCGCGCCAGGAAGCGCTGATCAAGCCGCTGCTGGACCGCTTCAGCGCCGAAACCGGAATCGCCGTCAATCTGGTCACCGGGGATGGGGACGCGCTGCTCGCGCGCCTGCGCAACGAGGGCCTGAATTCACCGGCGGACCTGCTGCTGACCAGCGATGCGGGCAACCTCTACCGGGCCCAGCAGGCAGACCTGTTGCAGGCGGTCACGTCTCCGGCCCTGGAGGCGGCGGTGCCGGTACATTTGCGCAGTGATGAAGGCTTCTGGTTCGGGCTGTCCCTGCGCGCCAGGGTACTGGTGTACGCACCAGACCGGGTCGACCCCGGCGCGCTGTCCGATTACGCCGCGCTCGCAGACCCCGTCTGGCGGCAGCGCATTTGCGTGCGCTCCTCCAGCAATATCTACAATCAGTCCATGGTCGCCGGCATGCTGGCCACCCAGGGGGCCGAGGCCACCGAAGACTGGCTGGAGGGGTTTGTCGCCAACTTCGCGCGTCCGCCGCAGGGTGGTGATCGCGACCAGATCAAGGCCGTGGCCAGCGGCCAGTGCGATGTCGCCCTGGTGAACAGCTATTACCTCGGCGGCATGCTGCGCTCGGACAATGCGGAAGAGCGGGCGGCCGCGGAGCAGGTGCGCCTGTTCTGGCCCAACCAGGCTGGCCGCGGTGTACACATCAATATCAGCGGCGCCGGTGTCACCCGCTCCGCGGCGCACCCGGAAAAGGCGCGGCAACTGATCGAGTTCCTGCTGCGTGAAGACAGCCAGCAGTGGTACGCCGAAGCCAACAACGAGTACCCGGTCCGACCCGGCATTGCCCCCTCCACGCTGCTGCAATCCTGGGGCGAGTTCCGGGCTGACCCGCTGCAGGTCAGCGAACTGGGCCGGCTCAATGCCGCGGCGGTCATGGCCATGGACAGGGCGAATTGGAAATAGCCACCCCCGCGCCAACCGCAACCCGGGGCAATTCGCTGCCGGCTTTCCTGTGGCGAAGCCTGCTGCTGCTCAGCGCCGCGGTAATCGCAGTGCCCATCCTGGTGATCGTCGCCAGCCTGCTGGGGCCCTACAGCGACGCCTGGCGGCACCTGCTGGACACCGTGCTGTGGGACTACATCGGCAACTCCCTGGTGCTGATGCTGGGCGTAGGCAGCGGCACCCTGCTGCTGGGAGTCAGCGCCGCCTGGCTGACAGCAATGTGTGATTTTCCGGGACGACGTTTCTTCAGCTGGGCCCTGTTGCTGCCGATGGCGATGCCCGCCTACATCATCGCCTACACCTACACCGGCATGCTGGACTACGCCGGCCCCGTGCAAACCCTGCTGCGCGACAGCTTCGGCTGGGGCTTCGGCGATTACTGGTTCCCGCAGATCCGCTCCCTCGGCGGCGCCATCTGCATGCTGTCGCTGGTGCTGTATCCCTATGTCTACCTGCTGGTGCGAGTCGCCTTCCTGGAACAGTCGACCGCGGTCCTGGAAGCCAGTCGCAACCTGGGCAAGACGCCCTGGCAAACCCTGTTCCTGGTGGCGCTGCCCCTGGCCCGGCCGGCTATCGCCGCCGGTGTCAGCCTGGCGCTGATGGAGACTCTCGCCGACTATGGCACCGTGGCCTATTTCGGTGTCAGCGCCTTTACCACCGGCATCTTCCGTACCTGGTACGGCCTCGGTGAACTGCAGACCGCGGCCCAGCTCGCGGCCTTCCTGCTGCTGTTCGTATTTACCCTGCTCATCCTCGAGAAGCGTTCGCGGGCACGCCTTCGCTTCCACAAGAGTTCCGCCCGCAGTTTTCCTGCCCGGATACCCCTGCGCGGCTGGCGCGCTGCCGCCAGCTTCGGCATTGCCCTGGGCATACTGGCCGCCGGTTTCCTGTTGCCCGCCGCCCAGCTCGGGTTCTGGGCCGCGGGCAATCATGCCGGTGTCCTCGACAGGGCCTTTCTGCAACTGGTAGGCAACAGTTTCCTGCTCGCCGCCATCGCCTCCCTGTGTTGCCTGCTGCTGGCATTGCTGCTGGGCTACGGTCGACGCCTGTATCCGGGCCGGGCCGAGACCATCGCCACCCGGGTTGCCGGCATGGGCTATGCGGTACCCGGCACCGTGATCGCCGTCGGCGTGCTGATTCCCTTCGCCTGGATCGACAACAGTATTGATAGCTGGCTGCGCCAGCAGTTCGGCATTTCCTCCGGCCTGCTGCTGAGCGGCACCCTGGCGGCGCTGGTATTCGCCTATGTCGTGCGCTTCCTCGCGGTTTCGCTGCAGACAGTGGAGGCGGGACTGGCCCGTATCCGCCCCGGCATCGACGAGTCCGCGCGCTCCCTGGGCCACTCGCCCCTGGGCGTGCTGCGACGGATTCACCTGCCCATGCTGCGCGGCACCCTGCTCACCGCCCTGCTGCTGGTGTTTGTCGATGTCCTGAAAGAGCTGCCCACCACCCTGATCCTGCGCCCCTTCAATTTCAGCACCCTGGCGGTGCGCGCCCACGAACTGGCTTCCGATGAACGGCTCGCGGACGCAGCACTGCCCGCCATTGCCATCGTGCTCATCGGCCTGCTGCCTGTTATCCTGATGAACCGCAGCATGCCGAGGGAGCAGGAACACGCATGAGCAGCCAGCTGGAGTTGCAGCAGGTAACGGTCAAATACGGCGATTTCACCGCGGTGGAAGACGTTTCCATGACCCTGCAGAGCGGGCAGATCGGCTGCCTGCTCGGACCTTCGGGCTGCGGCAAGACCACGCTGCTGCGCGCCATCGCCGGATTTGAGAGCATCAACGCCGGCAGCATTTCCCTGCGTGGCGTTGCCATCAGCACACCCGGGCGCCAGCTGCCACCGGAACAGCGCAAGGTGGGCATGGTGTTCCAGGATTTCGCCCTGTTTCCCCATCTCGACGTGCGCCGCAATATCGGCTTCGGGCTCAGCCACTTGCCGCGCAAGGAGCGGCGCGAGCGGGTGGAGAGCATGCTGCAACTGGTCGCCCTGAGCGAATACGGCAGTGCCTTCCCCCACGAGCTGTCCGGAGGTCAGCAACAGCGGGTGGCGCTGGCCCGGGCGCTGGCGCCGAATCCGGAGATCCTGCTGCTGGACGAACCCTTCTCCAGCCTGGATACAGAGCTGCGCACGGAACTGGCCGCCGAAATCCGTGAACTGCTGAAGCGCAACGGCGTCACCGCCATCCTGGTCACCCACGACCAGCACGAGGCCTTTGCCATGGCCGACCAGGTGACCCTGCTGAACCGCGGACGGGTGGCCCAGACTGACACGCCGTACAACCTGTACCACAATCCCGGCAACGAGTTCGTCGCCGAGTTTATCGGCCAGGGCACCATGATCACCGTCACGGTCAATGCTGCCGGCGAGATGAACGACGGTCTGGGGGTACTGGATCGCGGCCACCCTCACTGGCAGCCCGGCGAAGAGCTGCGTCTGCTGGTACGCCCGGACGATATCGAGTACGACGAGGGCAGCCACATTGCCCTGCGGGTGGTGCACAAGGCGTTCCGCGGTGCCAGCTACCTCTACGACCTGCTGCTGCCGGACGGCCAGCGCGTTCCCTGTCTGACCCCCAGTCACGTTGACATCCCGCTGGGCGGCATGCTGCCGGTGCGTTTCAATCTGCAGCATGTGGTGGTCTTCGATGGAGATTGTCCGCGACAGTGCTGTTGCAGCCCCTCCACGGTACTCAGGCAAGAGGCCGTGGGCGAGATCGTATCGCCTCCGGCTCTCAGTCCGGCGGCAGCACCGTCCACTCAGGCGCCTCGAACTCGCCGATCAGGTTGATCTCGACATGGGGCACCTGCTCGGCGATGATCTCCTGCACCTCGTCCGGCAGGACCGCTTCCATCGCATCACGCGCCGCCTTGCTCTCCCAGGTAGCTATCGCCAGCAACCGCGATGGATCGCCGATCTTGCGATGCAGACGGGTGCCCTGGGCGCCCGGCGCCCGCTGGATGATTTCGCTGGCGCGGATCCAGGCATCCGCATACTGCTCGGCGCTATAGCCGGGCTTCAGGGTAACTTCAAAAATATAGTGCATCACCGCCCTCCCCCGGCACTGGCGCCGGTTGCATCGGACAACCGAGTATAACCAACTGCGCTGGCTTCTCGGGTACAATGGTGTTCTCATTTTCACTGCCAATGCCTGACGACTGCCCAATGTCCGCCACCTTCAACAGCCATCGTTTCTGCGTCGCCCCCATGATGGACTGGAGTGACCGCCACTGTCGCTACCTGTGGCGCCTGCTGAGCCGGCACGCACGCCTGTACACGGAAATGGTGACAACGGGCGCCCTGATCCACGGCGATCGTGCGCGTTTCCTGCGCTTTGACCCGGTGGAGCATCCGCTGGCACTGCAACTCGGAGGCAGCGAACCCGCGGACCTGGCCCGCTGCGCGCGCTGGGCCGGGGACTGGGGCTATGACGAGGTCAACCTGAACTGCGGCTGCCCCTCGGACCGGGTGCAGTCCGGGGCCTTTGGCGCCGCCCTGATGGCGCAGCCGCAGCGGGTAGCGGCATGCGTGGCGGCAATGCGGGACGCCTGCGCCCTGCCGGTAACCGTCAAGCACCGGATCGGCATTGATGACATGGAGTCCTACCAGCAACTGCTGGATTTCGTTGCCCCCAGCGCTGAAGCCGGCTGCATGGTCTTCGTCGTCCACGCCCGCAAAGCCTGGCTACAGGGGCTGTCGCCGAAGGAGAATCGCGAGATTCCGCCCCTGAACTATCCCTGGGTACACCGGCTGAAGGCGGACCTGCCCCAGCTGACCATTGTCGTCAACGGCGGCATCACGACACTGGAGGAATGCCGCCAGCAGCTGACGCAGGTGGACGGTGTCATGCTGGGACGGGCAGCCTACCATGACCCCTGGCTGCTGGCGGATGTAGACCGGGTCCTGTTCGGCGCGGACAATCCGCTACAATCCCGGCATGCGGTCATTGAACAAATGCTACCCTACGTCGCCCGGGAACTGGCCGCGGGCACACGTCTCAATCACATTACCCGGCATCTGCTGGGGCTGTACCAGGGCCTGCCGGGGGCGCGCCAGTTTCGCCGCCACATCAGCGAAAACGCCCATCGCAAGGGTGCCGGCATTGAAGTGCTGGAACAGGCATACAGTCTGGTGCGGGATGCCGACGAGCGGCAACAGACCCGCGATTCCGCCGCCTGAGAGAGGAAAGGAGCAACATGACCAGCAAACTCGAGCAACTCAAGGCAATGACCGACGTGGTCGCCGATACCGGCGACATCGAGGCCATCCGCCGCTTTCAGCCCCAGGACGCCACCACCAATCCCTCCCTGCTGCTGAAGGCCGCCGCCCTGCCCCACTACGCCACACTGCTGGCCCAGGCCCGCAGCTGGGCCGCCCTGGAAGGTGGCTCCAGCGCGGAGCAACTGGCCAACTGTTGCGACCGTTTCGCGGTCGATGTTGGCTGCGAGATCCTGACTATCGTGCCCGGCCGCATTTCTACCGAAGTTGACGCGCGACTGTCCTTCGATACCGGCGCCACCATTGCCCGGGCGCAGCGGCTGATCGACCTGTACGAGAAAGCGGGCGTCTCCCGGGACCGGATCCTGATCAAGGTCGCCTCCACCTGGGAGGGAATCCGCGCCGGTGAGCAATTGGAAAAGCAAGGCATCAATTGCAACCTGACACTGCTGTTCGGCTTTGCCCAGGCTGCCGCCTGCGCCGATGCCGGGGTCTATCTGATCTCGCCCTTTGTCGGCCGCATCCTGGACTGGCACCTGGCCAACAGCGACCTGGTCGTCAACCAGCCCACGGACGATCCCGGCGTGCAGTCCGTACGTCGCATCTACCAGTATTACAAGACCCACGGCTACAACACCGTGGTCATGGGCGCCAGTTTCCGCAACACCGGCGAAATCGAGGCCCTGGCCGGTTGCGACCGCCTGACCATCAGCCCCGCCCTGCTGGAGAGCCTGGCGGCGGACGCCGGCGAGCTGCCGCGACAACTTGCTCCCGACGGCGCCCGCTCGGAGGATGCCCGGGCAGCGCCGGCAGAGCCTGATTTCCGGCTGGCATTGAATGAGGACGCCATGGCGACGGAAAAACTGGCCGAAGGCATCCGCAATTTCATCGCCGACCAGATCAGGCTGGAACAGGTCATTGTCCAGTCATGATCAACGCCCTGAAATCACTGTTCATCCTCCCCGCCGGGGACAGCCCCGAAGAGCACAGGCACCGGGTACACTTGGCGTCAGCGGCACTGCTGATTGAAACCGCGCGGGCCGACTTTACCCAGGATGCGGAAGAAGAGGCGGCGCTGGAGAATTTGCTGTGTGCATCGCTGCCGCTGTCTCGGCAGGAAGTGCACGCGCTGGTCGAGCAGGCTGCAAAGCGGGTGGACGCAGCCACCTCCCTGTACGAGTTCACACGGGTCATCAACGATCACTACGGTCCCGCCGAGAAGCTCGAACTGATCGATTCAATGTGGCGGGTAGCCTATGCGGACGGCAACCTGGACAAGTACGAGGAGCACCTGATCCGCCAGGTCGCGGAGCTGACCTATGTACCGCACCCGGACTACATCCGCAGCAAACTGGCAGCCAGGCCCGGCTGACCGCGGGCTCAGCTGCGCTCCAGCACCACCATCAGGTCCTTGAAACGGGCCCGGTTCTCCTCCGACAGCCCCATGAGTACCCGGTGGGCCTCCACGACCTTGTCCTTGACCGCACGCTCGCTGCCCTCCACCAGGGGAATGCAGTTGATGCAGTCGGGGTTGGCACAGGCTTCCTCATGCAATTCGAACAGGCGCTGAAAGCCCATGCTCTTGATCAGACGGGTAATGCCGGGGTTGTTGCTGTAGATCGCGGGCATGAAGCCGAAGCGAGCCCGCACTTCCAGCGCAAGTTTGGCCAGCAGCCCCAGGGTCGTGCTGTCTATGCCCTCGGCGCCGCAGAGATCCACCCAGACACTGGCAAAATCCGGATTGTCGAGCATCCTGTGCACGTAGTCGTCAATCGTCGTACACAACGTCAGGCGCACGTCACCGGTCAGGCGAATGACATATGCACCGTCCTGGCTCGCAGCAAGAATCCTGCCTTCTTCCATTTCTAACCCCGCTTGCTGATAAACAGCGCAGCAATATCGTCGGGTGCAGTTTCGACATGGTCGAGCCCAAGCCGGGTGACGATCTCCTCGGGTGACTCGGCGGTTTCCTCGAATACCTTGAGGAAATACTTTTCCTTCTCGATCAGGTTTTGCGGCGGCAGGATTTCCAGAATCCCGTCGGAGAACAACGCCAGCATGAAACGCTGCGGCAGGTCGATCAAGTGCTCTTCGTAAGACGCGTCCTCCATGATGCCGACCGCCGAACCCTCGCCGCGCAGGTAGCGCGCACCCTCTGCCGACACCAGTACCGGCTGCGGCAAATGCCCGGCAACGCTGTAACGCAGCGTATTGGCGGCAGTGTCCAGCAAGCCGACCACCATGGTGGCAAACTTGCCAACTTCCAGGCCCAGCAATTCCTTGTTGGCGCGCTTGAGCATGGCGACCGGGCTCAGGATGGTGTCGTCGCTGCGTCGCAGATAGTCTGACCGCTTGCGGGCAAAGAGGTTCTTCAACAGCACCGTGGCAAAGGCGGAGGAGCTGCCGTGGCCGGAGACATCGGCCATGAAGAAGGTCACGTGGTGCTCTCCCACGATGAAATAGTCGGTAAAATCACCACTCAGGTAGAGCGAGGGAATCACCGTGTGACTGAACACATATTCACCCCGGACCATGGGACTCGCCGGCAGCATGCGCAGCTGTACCTGGCGGCCCGCCTGCTGGTCCTGTTCCAGCATCTTTACGGTACCGCGCAATTCGATGTTGGCCCGTTCCAGGCGTTTGCGGGATTCCTGCAACTCGCGGCGCAGCTGACGTTGCCGCACGCAGCGCTCAATCGACTTGAGCAGGGCGTCAGTGTCTTCGACGGGGCGTACGAAAAAGTCGCTGGCGCCCAGGCGCAGGGCCGTCATCATCTTGGCCACTTCCGCCCGGTCGCTGAAGATGATTGCCGGAATCTGCAGATCCAGCTCGCGCAGTGAACGGCGCGCCTCCACCCAGGACACATCCTCCAGATCCAGTTCGCACAGAATGACGTCCAGATCCTCGTTGTTGTCGAGAAAATGGTAGGCCGCATTGACGTCGGTATACACTTCGGTGCGGTAACCGGCTGCCGAGACGATCTCTGCCAGCGCCGCCGCACGGGCGGCGTCGTCATCAATCACCAGCACATAGCCTTTGGATTCCATCATGCGTTACTTGCGGGGAGCTTGCGGGCAGACACTACGCCCTTGCCGCGGGGCGGGCAACCGCTTTGCACTGTGTTTGGGCAGGATTTCACAGTTTTGCCACAAGCGTGAAAACAGCGCACGCGACTCAAAAGTCCTCGTCCCAGTCAGCGTCGCCAAAGTCGGAAAAATCGTCTTCCACCACACCGTCGTTCACCAGCGCACGGCGCTGCTGCAGATAGGCATCGCGGACGAAAATGTAGCGATCACCTGACATCAGATCTTCAGCCTTGAGCAGCCTGGCCCGGGTATCGATCAGTTCGAGCCCGAACAGGGAATTGCGAAGCCTGACCTCGTCAATGCTCACTTCCACCGAGGTCAGTGCATCAAAAACCGTACCGGTGCCACTGCGCACGGTGCGCGGACCCAACATCGGCACCATCAGGAAAGGCCCCGGAGGCAGCCCCCAGATCGCCAGGGTGTGGCCAAAATCGGTGCGGTAGGGCTCGACACCCATGCGGCTGGCAACGTCAAACAGCCCCAGCATGCCGATGGTCGAATTGAGCAGGAAGCGGCCACCAGCGCGAGCGGCGCCGCCCGGGCGGCCCTGCAGAACCGCGTTGATGGTGGAGTTGGCATCGCGCAGGTTGCTGAAGAAATTGCTTACACCTTTCTCTGCCGGATCGGGCAAAACCGCCTGGTAACCTTGGGCCACTGGTTTCAAGAGGTACTGATCCAGGCGTTCGTTGAACTCGAATATGGGCCGATTGAGTCCCTCCCACGGATCGGGGTTGACCGTATCCTGGGCCATCGCAGGAGCAAACAGCAGCAGGCAGAGGAGGCCGAGTGTCGGTCGCAGCAATTTCATGGCAGTGCCGGTGTCGGGAAAAAGTGGCGAAATGTTACGCTTGTGCGACAGAGTGAGCAACACGGTCGGAGGGGCAAAAGTTGGCTTGTATCAGTTCAGCATTACGACAGTCCGGCTGGCAAAATCTGCCAGCTGCGCACTGCCAAAGCCGACTACCGCATCCTGGTCCATGTCCAGTTCCGCTGCCAGCTGCCGCAACAGCTCGGCGCCAGTGCCGGCCTGGTTGTCGCGGGCCAGCTCCAGCAGACGTGCCGTCGCGGCATTGAGCGCCATGAAGCGGACGACATCCTCGCGGTCGCGGTAGACCACCAGGTATACCGGATCACCGGGCCCAGAGGGGCGGTAGTCCGCTCCGATCCGGTGTACCGGAAAACTGTACGCCAGCACCCAGGCCAGCGGTGACAGTCGCACGACCGCCCGCATCGGGTCTGCCGCGACCGCCGCCGGAGGCAGATCCTCCTCCGCCACGGACAGTGCCAGCTCCACCCACTCGTAGTGAGCCAGCTCGGCAATGAATGGCGGATCTTCCGGCCCGGGCCGGTGGCGCTCCAGCAGGAAGCGCAGGAACTCCTGGCTGATCTCAAGGAAGTAGGGTGTGTGGCAGCGGTGACCGTCAATGAACTGACGCACCAGGCCGTGCCAGGCCCCATCACTGTACAGGCTCCGCAGCACCGGGAAACCGTTGCTGAGAAAGCTTTCGATATTGTTGTAGATCAGGTCCTGGTAGATCTTCAGGCGACGACCTTCAACACCCGCCGGCGGTGGCACCAACTCGGGGTTGCGCAGGTAGTCCGCCAGTGCCAACTGACTGCTGCGCAGCTCAGCCATGCGCCCCTACCGCGGCGACACTGCCAGCACCGTACCGGGCCTGCAAGCGCCGGATCTGCGCCACTTCCTGCAGCAGCTGCGGCAGGGGCGGCAGGTTAAAGTCGCGCTCCAGCAGGGTCGGCACCGGCCCGAGCAGGTCATAGGCCTCGGCCAGCAGATTCCACACCGGATCGATGACGTCGGCGCCGTGAGTGTCTACCTTGAGGTCAGGCGCTTCGTCGTAGTGGCCGGCTACGTGAATATAGCGCACCCGCTCCAGCGGCAGGCCGCGCAGAAAAGCGGATGCCTCGTAACCGTGGTTGATACTGTTGACGTAAATGTTGTTGACGTCCAGCAACAGATCACAGCCCGAGGCTGCGACCACCGCGTTGATGAATTCCAGTTCACTCATGTCGGCGTGGGGCTGGGCGTAGTAGGAGGCATTCTCCAGCGCGATGGGGGCACCGATGACATCCTGAACCTGCTGCACGCGCTCGGCGACATGGCGCACAGCCTCATCGGTAAAAGGTATCGGCAGGAGATCGTACAGGTGCCCTTCAGCGGCGCACCAGCTCAAGTGTTCGCTGTACAGGCTGACTCCCAGTTCATCCATGAGCGCACGCACGGCGCGCAGCAACTCCATGTCGAGTGGGTCCGGCCCGCCAATGTCCAGGGACAGGCCGTGAAATACCAGCGGGTGGCGCTGCACCAGTTCGCGGAACTGGCGGCCATGGCGGCCGCCGACGCGAATCCAGTTCTCCGGCGCCACCTCGAGAAAATCGACCGCTCCCTGGTCCGCTGAAAGCAACGGACCCATCAGGGCCCGCCGCAATCCCAGGCCCGCTCCCGCGGGCTCGGTGCTACCGTGCGGCATCAGGCGCCGCCGCACTTCCCTTCACCGCACTTGCCTTCCCCGTCCTTGCCTTCGCCGTCCTTGCCTTCGCCATCCTTTTCACCGCACTTGCCTTCACCGCACTTGCCTTCGCCTTCCTTCTCGCCGCACTTGCCTTCACCGCACTTGCCTTCGCCTTCCTTCTCGCCGCACTTGCCTTCGCCACACTTGCCTTCGTGGTCGCCTTCACCGTGAGAGCCATAGTTGGCAAGGTTATAGCCGGTATTGAGCTGTTCCGCCGCAAACGGGTTGGCTTCCGCGGATGCCATGGGCACGACCGAGCTGGCCAGAAAAGCTGCGCCGAGCGCAAGCGCGAGGGGTTTTTTTGCTTGTGCCATAATTGATATCCTTTTTTGGAATGGACGTAAATGCACAAGGTCAACGCCAGGCGCCGACCTACAGTACTGTGACTCAGTATTGGCGAGGAAGGTTCCCTGCGCCCAACTGCACATTGGCACTATTTCACAAATCAGGCGATCAGGCCACTGTCTGGATGGGCGCCCAGCCAGGCCTGTACTGCCTGCCACTGCTCCTGCAGGCGCTTGTCCGAGACCGGCACCCGGGTACCCAATTGCTGGGCAAACAGCGACACCCGGAACTCCTCCAGCATCCAGCGGTATTGCCGCGCCGGTGCGCACAGGGCCAGCAGTCCCGGCCGTCGAGCGCAGGCTTCGTGCAGGGGCGTCGCGAGCCGTTGCAACAGTTCGCGCTGGCTGGTGTCCCGGGACAGCTGGCCATTGAGCCGCTCCAGGCGTTGTTGCAGGGCTTTCATGTAGCGTGGGTACTGGGCCAGCCAGTCCTCCGGGGTATCACGCTGGAAACCAGGCTGCCACAGCGCCGCCAGTTGCTGGCGCATGTCGTCGAGCGCTGCGGCCCAGGATGCACCGGTATAGCGGGCCAGAAGTGGCTGTATCTCCGCCAGCGACTTCAGGGCGCTCAACAAATTGCGTTCCAGCTCCGTGGCCCGCCCCACCACCTTGCCACTGCGCGCCAGCAGTGCCTGGAAGCCGGGCTCATCCCGCGGCAAGGCATCGTTGAGCTCTGCCACCTGGACCCAGGCCGCATCAATCAGGTCATCGACCAGCGGCACCCGTTCCTGCCCCGCCGCCGCCAGCAGCAGGCTGGTCTCGTTGCCCAGCAGCAGTTGCTTGCGCAGAAACTTGACCTGCTGCTTTTGTTGCAGCCGCAGCAGCCGCAGCACCCCCAGCCTGTGCTGCAACAGCGCCTGGCCGGGATAATCGCACAATTCCACCGCCACCGATTCACCCTTGTCCACCAGCGCCGGCCAGGCGGCGATCTCGGTGCCAGCCTGGCGGAAACGCCACTCCTCGGGGAGCGCGCCGATCGTCCAGCTGGTGAGTCCTTCGCGGGCGGGACTGCCGGCACTGGCCGAGGTGATGGTCTGGCGGGTGTCGCTGCGGAACTCGTGCACCAGAGCCGCCAGGTCCCGGCCCTGGTTCAGCAGTTTGCCATCGGCATCGACCACCCGGATATTCATCCGGTAGAAGGGGTCGAGCTTTTCGATCTGCAGGTCCTGCGCCTGCACGGTGACCCCGCCCAGCCGGGACAGCACCCGCGCCAGCGCCAGGCAAAGATCCTCATCCGCCGGCTCCAGCTGCGCCAGGGCGCGATCCACCGTGTCCGGCACTGGCACCAGCTGCTTGCGCTTGTCCTTGGGCAGCCCCTTCACCAGAGCAATACACTTGTCCCGCAGCAGCCCGGGCACCAGCCACTCGAAGCGAAACCGGGGCACCCGGTTCAGCAGGCCCACGGGCACCGTCACCGAGACGCCATCGGTCGCCTGGCCCGGCTCGAACTGGTAGCTGAGGCGGAATTCCGTGTCGCCCCAGCTGAGCCGGTCCGGGAACTGCTGGCCCAGGCCTGAACCCGGGTCCCTGGCCAGCAGGAGTTCGCGGGGCACCCGCAGACTGGCATCCGCTCCCTCCGTGGCCGCCAGCCAGGCACGCAGGCGGTCGGCGGTAGTGATGTCCGCGGGCAAGCGTTCGTCGTAGAAGGCAAACAGAACCTGCTCATCCGCCAGCAGATCCCGGCGCCGGACCCTGGCTTCAAGGTCCTCCAGGGAGCGCAGCAGCTTCAGGTTGTGTTTCAGGAATCCGGGGTGGCGCGGGAAGCGCCCGGCAATCAGGCCCTCGCGAATCAGCAGTTCCCTGGATTCGACCGGATTGATTGGCCCGTAGTGCACCGGCCGCTTGTCCGCGACGGTCAGGCCGTAGAGGGTAACCCGCTCCCAGGCCATGGCCCGGCCCTGGCGCGCCTCCCAGCGCGGCTCGTAGTGGTGAAACTTGAGCAACCCGGGATTGATGTCCAGCACCCAGGCTGGATCAATGGTGCCGACCGTGCGCGCAAAGACCTTCGAGGTCTCCACAATTTCCGCCGCCACCAGCCACTTCGGCCGCTGCCGCCCCAGGGCGGAGCCGGGGAAGATCTGCAGCTTGCGATTGCGGCTGCCCAGGTACTCGCGATCCTCCTGGTGCTGGGCAACGTTCGACAGCAATCCCGCCAGCAGCGCCCTGTGCACGGCGTCGTAGTTCTCCTCTTCCAGCGCGGGTAGCGAGGCGGCTGGATGCAGGCCCAGCTGGCGGCAACTGATACGCAGCTGCGCGTGCATGTCGCGCCATTCGCGCAGGCGCAGAAAAGAGAGGAACTCGCGCTGGCAGAGCTTGCGCAGCTGACTCTGGCTCAGGGCCTGGCGCTGCTCTTCGTAGTAGCGCCACAGCGCCAGCCAGGCCATGAAATCCGAGCGCGGATGGCGAAAACGCGCGTGCATCTGGTCCGCCTGGGCCTGCTTGTCCGCGGGCCGCTCGCGCGGGTCCTGGATCGCCAGTGCCGCCGCAATCACCAGCACCTCGTCCAGGCAGCCCTGATCCTGCGCCGCCAGCACCATGCGCGCCAGCCGCGGATCCACCGGCAGCCGCGCCATGCGCTTGCCCACCGCGGTGAGCTGGCCGCGAGCGGTCACCGCTCCCAGTTCCTGCAGCAGCTTGTAGCCGTCCCGCACCATGCGCGGGTCCGGCGGGTTGATAAAAGGGAACCGCTGCAACTCGCCCAGCCCCAGCTGCAGCATCTGCAGGATCACCGCCGCCAGGCTGGTGCGGAGGATTTCCGGGTCGGTAAATTCCGGCCGCGAGCGGAAATCAGCTTCGGTATAAAGGCGAATGCAGACGCCGGCGGCGATGCGGCCACAGCGACCCTGGCGCTGGTTGGCGCTGGCCTGGGAAATGGGTTCGATGGGTAACCGCTGCACCTTGGTGCGGAAACTGTAGCGGCTGATCCGGGCCTCACCCGGGTCAATCACATAGCGGATGCCGGGCACGGTCACGGACGTTTCCGCCACGTTGGTGGCCAGAACCACCCGCATGCCCCGCCTGCGCTTGAGATCGAACACACGGCTCTGTTCAGCCTGGGTCAGGCGGGCGTAGAGCGGCAGCACTTCCAGCCGCTCCTGGCCACGCAACTGCCGGGCCAGCTCGCGAATGTCGCGCTCACCGGGCAGGAACACCAGAATATCGCCGCGCTCACCGAAGCGACCCGCCTCAATGTCACCGACCAGGCCCACGATCTGCTCCTGCAACCCCAGATCCCGGTCCTCTGCGGGATCCAGGTAGACCGTCTCCACCGGGTAGCTGCGACCCGACACCTCGATAACGGGTGCACCGTCAAAATGGCGGGAGAAGCTGTCGACGTCGATGGTGGCGGAGGTGATGACCAGTTTCAGGTCCGGGCGCCTGGGCAACAGCTGTTTCAGATAGCCCAGCAGGAAGTCGATGTTGAGGCTGCGCTCGTGAGCCTCGTCGATAATAATCGTATCGTACTGGCGCAGGAGCCGGTCGTGGCGGATTTCCGCCAACAGGATGCCGTCGGTCATCAGCTTGATCGCGGAGGCGTCGGACACCTGGTCAGTGAACCGCACCTGGTAGCCCACCGTCTCCCCCAGCGGTACCTGCAGCTCGTCGGAGATACGCTGGGCGACCGTTCGCGCCGCCAGCCGCCGCGGCTGGGTATGGCCGATGCGGGCCTCGCGCCCGCGCCCCAGTTGCAGACAGATCTTGGGGATCTGGGTGGTCTTGCCGGAACCGGTCTCGCCGGCAATGATCACCACCTGGTGGGCGCTGATCGCCGCGGCAATGTCCTCCCGGCGCTGCACCACAGGCAGCTCCGGGGGAAAAGTGATTGGCGGAATGGCGCGAGCCACCGCTTCCGGCATTGCTGTGCTCCTGCGGGCTGGACTTCAGGGTATTTGGGGACCGCTACACTAAGGTATCATCGCGCTTTCAACAATCCCCGCAGGACCCCAGCATGCCCGAGGTGCGCAACCACACTTTCGACGAACTCAGTATCGGCCAGCGGGCGGAGAGCAGCCGCACGGTCACCATGGAGGACGTGCGCCTGTTCGCCGCCGCCTCGGGCGACCACAATCCGCTGCACCTGGATCCGGCTTACGCCGCCAGCACCCGCTTCGGCGGCTGCATCGCCCACGGCATGTTCAGCGGCGGGCTGATTTCTGCCGTCCTGGCCATGCAAATGCCGGGGCCAGGCACCATTTACCTGGGCCAGTCGCTGACATTCCGGCTGCCGGTGAAAATCGGCGACACCCTGACAGTGCAACTCACGGTGGCGGACAAGGAACCGCGGCGGCGCCAGGTGACCCTGGACTGTCTGGTTCTCAATCAGCATGGAAAAAAGGTGGTTACCGGCACCGCCGAGGTGATTGCGCCGGCGGAACGGGAAACGGTGACGATTGCCGCGGCGCCCGACTGAGTCCAGGTCGCTGCCCGGAGGTCAGGCCGGGGGTGATGCCGGCGCGACTTCAGACTCCGGCGCGAACTGCTCCGGGTCCAGGTACTGCAGGCGCAGCTCAATCGAGCCCCGGGTTTCACTGGAATCGACCCCCAGCACCATGACGTTGACTTCGCCGTCTTCTTCGGTGGCGGCCGTCAGCCCGAAAATGACGTTGTCGGGATTGTTCTGGTCCGAGAACACCTTGATGTCCTTCTCCGCCCGCAGGGCGTCACTGAGTTGCGCCACCAGCATTGCCAGGCTGCTGCGGAAAGCGCCAAAATTCAGCTTGCCGCGAAACTCCGTGTGATCCAGGGCAACATCGAACCGGACCTGGGAGCGATCCTCCATCTGCACATTGGTCAGATGCACCGACCTGCCGGCAGCCATGTCGCGAAATACATTCTTGGCCTCGGCGCGCCGGCTTTCCAGGAATGCCTTGTACAGCAGGTTGACGGCGATAGTCAGGAACTTGTCCCGGGGGATGGTTTGACTCTGGTTCTGCGCCATGGAATGCCCTCTCACATCAAGGGGCGCAAGTCTACTGCCTGCCCACGGCAAAAACCAGCATCGGCCCCCACGTCAGCCTCTCCGCCAGGGCAGCAATAGCTCCCCGGAGAGCGATCTGCTAGTCTCTTGCGGCGGCACCACCCCACATCATCCCTATCAGCACAAGAGCACAACCATGACCAGCAATGCAGCGAACTTCGATTTCAGCGGCGCCAGAGTACTGGTGACAGGTGGCACCAGCGGCATTGGCGCCGGCATCGCCGCGGCCTATCTGGCGGCAGGCGCCGAAGTCACCATCACCGGCACCCGGGCCGACGCGACCGACTACGATGCCGACCTCTCCGGCTATCGCTACCTGCAGCTGGACGTGGAGAACATGGCGCAGATTGATGCTGTGGCCCAGGCGCAGACGCAGCTGGATGTACTGGTCAACAATGCCGGCATCGCCCTGCCCGCCATGGGCCTCGACGAATGGGATCCGGACAACTTCGCGCGCGCCATCAACATCCACCTGGTGTCGGGCTTTCGCCTGGCCCGGGGCTGCCGCGATGTGCTGCGGGCGAGCGGGTTTGTCGGCGGTGGCTCGGTCATCGGCGTTGCCTCCATGACCTCCTACTTCGGGATCGGCATGCTGCCGGGCTACGGTGCCGGCAAGACCGGCCTGCTGGGCGCAACCCGGGCAATGGCGATGGAATGGGGCGCTCTGGGCATTCGCGCCAACTGTGTCGCCGTGGGTCTGTGCGAGAGCCGCATGACCTCGGCGACCATCGCCAACCCGGAGTGGTCAGCGCCGACTCTGGCCCGCACGCCACTGGGCCGCCACGGCGTTCCCGGGGATGTGGCCGGCGCGGTACTGTTCCTGAGCAGCGCCCAGGCCAGCTGGATCACCGGGCAGACCCTGCCGATTGACGGCGGCTACAGCGTCGCCGGCTGACAGGACAGGGACATGCAGCGTGCCAACACGCCGTGGCAGGCCTTGCCGGGCCCCTCACTGCGCTGGCGGGGAGAGGACACCCCCTATTCAGACAACTTCGATGACTTCTACTACTCCAGCGACAATGGCCTGGCGGAGGGTCGCCATGTGTTTCTCGCCGGCAACGACCTGCCGGAACGCTGGCAGAGGCACCGCGCAGACCGGTTTGTCGTGGCCGAAACCGGTTTCGGCACCGGGCTCAACTTCCTCCTCACCTGGCAGGCATGGCGGGCCCGCACCAGGGCGCCCCACGGACCACGACGATTGCACTACCTGGCGTTGGAGAAATTCCCGCTGGCACGCGCGGACCTGCAACGGGCAGGAGCCGCGTGGCCAGAACTGGCGCCCCTGCTGACGGAACTGCTGGCACAGTATCCGCAGCCCCTGCCCGGGGTGCACCGGGCCCTGTTCACTGCGGACGAGGTGACCCTGGACCTGTGGTGGGGCGATATCGAAGCGGTGCTGGACGATCTCGGCCACCATCGCAGGCCACTGGTGGATGCCTGGTACCTGGACGGCTTTGCCCCGGCGCGCAACGCCGCCATGTGGCGACCGGAACTGTGGCCGAAAGTCGCGGCACTCAGCCGGCCGCAAGCAACGTTCGCCACCTTCACCGCCGCCAGCGCAGTCAGTCGCGGCCTGGCGGCGGCCGGTTTTGCGCTGCGCAAGGTTCCCGGTTTCGGCCCCAAGCGGCAGCAGATGTGCGGGCAGCTCAGCAGCCGCCCGCCCCTACCACCCTTGCAGGGTACGCCCTGGGACCTTGCCGGTCCCGCACAGGAAACTCCGGCGCAGGTGCTGATCATCGGCGCCGGTCTCGCGGGCTGCCACACCGCCGCCGCCCTCGCCCGCCGCGGAATCCAGGTCACGCTGCTGGACCGGGGCGCGGTGGCGGCCGAGGCCTCGGGCAATGCCCAGGGCGTGCTCTACACCCGCCTGTCTCACCGCCACTCGCCCCTGACGGACTTCGCCCTCGCCAGCTTCGACTTCGCCAGCCGGCAGTACCGCGCGGGCTTCAGCGCCGGCACTCTGGTCCCGGGCGCGGACGGTGAGCTGTGCGGCAGCTTTCACCAGGTCGCCGACTCCGAAGAACTCGCGCGCATGGCACCGCTGCTGCAGGCGCTGCCGCAACTGGCGCAGGTACTGGACGCCGCCAGCGCCTCTACCGTACTGGGTGTCGCCCAGGGCAGCGCCGGTTACTGGTACCCGAACTCGGGCTGGATGTCCCCGCCGGCGCTGTGCCGACATCTGCTGCGGCATCCGCTGATTACCCTGCGCGAGGGCTGTGGTCCAATCCGCCTGCAGCGGGTGGACGATGCCTGGCAAGCCCTGGGCGCTGAGGGCGCGCTGGCCCGCGCGCCGGTCGCGGTGGTGGCCGCGGGTACACAGTGCGGCGAACTGGCCTCGCTCGAGTGGTTGCCACTCAGGGCTGTCCGCGGCCAGACCACCCAGTTGCCACCGCTGCCCGCTCTGGCGGCATTGCGCTCGGTTCTCTGTCACAGCGGCTACATCGCCCCGGCAACCGCGGAGGGACACTGTATCGGCGCCACCTTTACACCGGGCGACACGGATCCGGAACTGCGGTGTCGCGATCGTGTCCAAAACCTCGAACAGCTGGCGGCAGCGCTGCCCGCAGTGGCGGCATCTTTAACGGACCTTGCAGACACTGACCTGCCCGGGAGAACGGGTTGGCGCTGCGCCAGCCCGGATTATCTGCCACTGGCAGGGCCGGTGCCGGATCGCGACGCGTTTGTTCGCGACTATGCCCGACTGCGGGACAACGCCCGCACCGACATTGCGCGAGTCGGCAGCTATGTGCCGGGGCTGTACCTGAACACCGCCCACGGCTCCCGTGGGCTCACCTCGACACCGCTGGCGGCGGAACTGCTGGCGAGCCAGATATGTGCGGAGCCGCTGCCACTGGAGCCGGAGCTGGCGAGGGCACTGGCGCCGGCACGCTTCATCATTCGCGATCTCGGGAGAAACCGCATTTGAACAGGTCGATCGTGTGCTGCGGACTGCTGGTGTGGCTGCTGGCCACGCCGGTTGCGGCAGTGGAGCAGTTCAGCTATCGAGTGCTGGAACAAAAGCCCCTTGCTGCCGACAGCTTTGTCCAGGGTCTGCAGATTGTCGACGGCCACTTGTATCTCAGCACCGGTCTCTACGGTCAGTCGCGTCTGCTCCGCTACCGGTTCGAGGACGGCGAACTGCTGGATCAGCGACACCTGCACCCGCGCCTGTTCGGGGAGGGCCTCACGGTCTTCGACCACAGGGTGTTCCAGCTGACCTGGCGCGCCCGGCGCATGCTGGTCTATACGCGGCAGGATCTGAGCCCCGCCGCCGTGTTTACCCTCCGCGGCGAGGGCTGGGGCCTCACCGACAACGGCCGCGAGCTGATTTACAGCGATGGCAGTCACCATCTGCATTTCCTCGACCCTGACAATGGGCGCCACCTGCGCAGCGTCGCCGTCACCCAGCAGGGTCGACCCGTCGCGCACCTGAACGAACTGGAATGGATTGACGGCAAGGTCTGGGCCAATGTCTGGCAAACGGACCGCATCGTCATCATTGATCCCGCCAGCGGCGAGGTGACCGCCAGCGTTGACCTCAGCGGCCTGCTGTCGCCGGCGGATCGGCGCCGGAATACTGATGTACTCAATGGCATCGCCCGCAACCCCGCGGACGGCGGACTCTGGGTGACCGGCAAGAACTGGCCCTGGCTCTACCGCATTGAACTGGTACCCGCCGCAGCAGGGACGGTGGAATCGCGCTAGAATACAGCCCTCACTTGCGACCAATCAGGACCAGCATGAACCAGATTACCCCGGCAACCGTCAGCCATGCCGCCTTTCGCCTGCTGCGCAGCCATGAAATCGAGTCCCTGCAATTGCGGGTGGATCAGTACCAGCACCAGGTCACCGGCGCGATGCATTACCACCTGGCTGCGGACAGCAGCGAGAATGTGTTCCTGGTGGCGTTGCGCACGGTACCGACGGACTCCACCGGCGTCGCCCACATCCTTGAGCACACTGCCCTCTGCGGCAGCGAACGCTACCCGGTACGCGACCCGTTCTTCATGATGCTGCGGCGCTCGCTGAACACCTTCATGAATGCCTTTACCAGCAGCGACTGGACCGCCTACCCCTTTGCCAGCCAGAACCGCAAGGACTTTGCCAACCTGCTGGATGTCTACCTGGACGCGGTCTTTTTCTCGCGCCTGGACCCCCTGGACTTCGCCCAGGAGGGCCACCGGGTAGAGTTTGCCGAACCCGGCAACCCGGACAGCGAGCTGGTGTTCAAGGGCGTGGTGTTCAATGAAATGAAAGGTGCCAGAAGTTCAGTGCCCAGCACCCTGTGGCAGACCTTGTGCGAGCACCTGTTCCCCACCACGACCTATCACTACGACAGTGGCGGTGATCCCGAGCAGATACCCGACCTGAGCTATGCGCAATTAAAGGCTTTCTACCAGAGTCACTATCATCCCAGCAACGCCATCTTCATGACCTTCGGTGACATACCGGCCCACGAGCACCAGGCCGTGTTCGAGGACCTTGCCCTGCAGCACTTCCAGCGCCTGCCAGAGCGTATCGAAGTGCCGCTGGAGCGCCGCTACAGCGAGCCGCGCCGGGTCGAGCGCCCCTATGCCCTGGATGATTCCGGCGATACCGCGCGCAAGACGCATATCGTCATCGGCTGGCTGCTGGGAGAAAGCACCGACCTGCAGCAACTGCTGGAAGCGCAGCTGCTGGCCAGCGTGTTGCTCGACAACAGCGCCTCACCGCTGATGCATGCACTGGAAACCACCACCCTCGGCCAGGCCCCCTCCCCCCTCTGCGGACTCGAGGACTCCCAGCGCGAGATGGTCTTCAGCTGTGGCATTGAAGGTGGCGAGGCAGACTCCACCGATGCCCTAGAGGCACTGGTACTCGGGGTCATCGAAACCGTGGCCCGGGAGGGTGTGGCGCCGGCGCAACTGGAGGCTGTGCTGCACCAGTTGGAACTGCACCAGCGGGAAATCAGCGGCGACGGCTTTCCCTACGGTCTGCAGATTATCTTGCAGGCCCTGAGCCCCGCCACCCACTATGCGGACCCGGTCACGGTACTGGACCTGGACCCGGTGCTGGCGACGCTGCAGGAGAACATACGCGACCCGGAGTACATCAAGGAACTGGCCCGGCGCCTGCTGCTCGACAATCCGCACCGTGTCACCCTGGTCATGACACCGGACACCGGGCTCTCGGCGCGGCGGCTGGCGGCGGAAGCGGAACGGCTGGCGGCCCTCAAGGCGGGCATGAGCGAAGCCGACAAGCAGGGTGTGATCGAGCTGGCGCAGAAACTGGAGCAGCGCCAGCAGCAGACCGGGGACATGAGTATCCTGCCCAAGGTTACCCTGGCCGATGTGCCCGCCAGTCTGCCGGAACTCGAATACCGCGAGCAGCAACAGGATGGCCTGACCCTGACCACCTACCGCCAGGGCACCAATGGCCTGGTGTACCAGCAACTGGTCAGCCCGCTGCCGGCACTGGATACTGCCACAATTGGCCTGTTGCCACTGTACACGCGGGTCCTGACCGAGGTCGGCCTCGGCAGCGAGGACTACCTCGCCGTTCAGCACCGTCAGGCCGCGACCGTCGGCAGCATCGGCGCTGCCACCTCCCTGCGCAGCGCGGTGGATGACGAGCAGCAACTGCAGGGGTACTTCACCCTCTCTTCCAAGGCGCTGGCACGCAACAGCGAAGCCCAGATCGCACTGATGCAGGACAGCTTGCAGCAGGTCCGTTTCGATGAACGCGGACGCCTGCGGGAACTGGTAGCACAGGCCCGGGCGCGGCGGGAACAGTCGGTCACCGGCAATGGTCACGGACTCGCCATGACCGCCGCCAGTGCCGGCATGAGCCCGCTGGCACGGATCAACAACCAGCTCGGCGGACTGGAGGGTATCAGGTCCCTGAAGGCCCTCGATGACAGCCTGGCCAGCGACAGCAGCCTGCAGGACTTTATCGGTAGCCTGCAGGACATTCACCGCGCTGTCACCGGCATGCCGCCACAGTTGCTGGCTATCGCCGATGAGCACGCTATCGACGCGGTCAGTCGGCAGGCCCTGTCAGCCTGGCGCGCCACCGTCCACCCGGATTCCAGCAGGGCTCCGTTCAGTGCAGAACCGGTGCGCGAAGCGCGCCGCGAGCTGTGGATCGCCAACACCCAGGTCAACTTCTGTGCCCGGGCCTACCCCACGGTACCTGTCGGCCACCCGGATGCAGCGGCCTTGACCGTGCTCGGCGGCTTCATGCGCAACGGCTTTCTGCACCGCAGCATCCGCGAACAGGGTGGCGCCTATGGCGGCGGCGCCAGCCAGGATTCCGGCATTGCTGCGTTCCGTTTCTATTCCTACCGCGATCCGCGATTGCTGGACACGCTGGCGGACTTTGACCGCGCCATTGCCTGGATGCTGGAGTTCCGCCACGAAGACAGCGCGCTGGAGGAAGCAGTGCTGGGTGTGATCGGCAGCCTGGACAAGCCCGCCTCCCCCGCCGGCGAAGCGCGACAGCATTTCTACCAGCGCCTGTTCGGCCGCAGCCACGAACAGCGGGAAGCCTTCCGCCGCGCCATCCTGGGCGTAACCCTGGAAGATCTGCGGCGGGTTTGCGACCGCTATCTGGACCCGGCCAGGGCCAGCACCGCGGTCGTCACCAGCCGCAAACAGCAGCAGGCGCTGGGCTCCGCAGTATCCGAGCTGGGCCTGAAGATCGAAGTCCTCTAGGGCTGCCGCCACACAATGCAATGCGACCCGAGGCCGGCCTGAGGGGCCGGACCCGGGTCGCTGGGCAGTAGCCCCGGCGCTCAGCTGTCGCTGGCTTCCAGGCCGCGACGCTCCTGCTTGCCACCTTGTCCTGCAGATTTCTTGCCGTGTTTGCGCCCGTGCTCGCCACGCTGCGCTTCCATGGCTTCGAGCTTGCTGCGTTGATCCTCATCCAGCAGCGCGTGCACTGCAGCGCGGGTTGCGGTCATGCGGTAGCTGCTGCGCGCCGTGATCTGGCCCAGTTCATCGGCCAGGGCCCGGGTGGCGTCAGCATCGAAGCTGCCGACCTGTGCCCGCAGCTGTTGCTTGATTTCCCGCATGCGCTCATGGTCCGCGGCGCCCGCTGCACGCGCCTCGGACATCAGTTCCGCAACGCTGGCCTGCTGCTCTGCACTCAGGTCCAGATGGCGACTCATTTTACCCAACATGCCCTCGCCAGCGCCCTCCCCGCCCGGCCATGCCGAGACCGGGCCGGCGACGGCGGCAGTGGCAAGGACCAGCGCCAGGGCACCGGCGCGAAAAACTGTCATTTTAGGTGTTTGCATGGAATCTCTCCGGTTGGCTGAACACAGGAACAGTATGGACAAAATCCTGGTAAGGGTGAGCCGTACAACGGTTAATAACTGTAAAGAAGCGTAGCCGCCGGTTATCACAGCATGGCTTTTCCACCTCGATAACCCCACACTATGAGCGATTGCAAAACCAGAACGCTTGCCATGACAGAGTCCCTGTTGATCATTGATGACGACCGCGAACTGTGCGCCCTGCTGCGGGAGTTCCTGCAGCTGGAGGGCTTTGTCGTGGCCAGCTGTCACGACGGGCGCGAGGCCCTGCAACGCTGTCGGCAGGAGGCATTTGACGCAATCATCCTGGATATCATGCTGCCGGGCGTGCAGGGTCTGGAAGTGTTGCGCAAGCTGCGCGAACAACAGCACACGCCGGTGCTGATGCTGACTGCCCGCGGCGAGGATACGGACCGGATCATCGGCCTCGAACTGGGCGCCGACGATTACCTGCCCAAACCCTGCAACCCGCGGGAGCTGGCGGCACGGCTGCGCGCCATCCTGCGCCGTGGACGCAGCACGGATCCCGGCAGGGATACCGAGCTGCGGGTGGGTCTCACTCATCTCAACAGCGCCGAACGCAGCGCTTCCTGGAATCAACGGGACCTGGAGCTGACCAGCGCCGAGTTCAATATCCTGCTCACGTTGCTGACCCACGCCGGCAGCGTGGTGGACAAGGAGTCACTGAGCCGCCAGGCCCTCGGCCGCCCGCTGTCGGCCTATGACCGCAGTGTCGATGTCCATGTCAGCAAGATCCGCAAGAAATTCGCCGCCTGCGGCGCCGACAATCCGATTGTCAGCATCCGCGGCGCGGGCTACCAGTTCACTGTCTCCGCTGCGGAATACAGCTGATGCCGGCACCCTCCCTGTTCGGGAAAGTGTTCCTCGGTTTCTGGGTGGTTACCATCGCCGTGCTCGGCAGCTGGCTGCTGGCCGGGCGCTATCTGGACTCCCTGCTGCCGGATGAAAACCGGACGCGCCACGGCGACGGACCGCCACGCTTTGTCATGCGCTTGCTGTACGACCTCCAGAATCAGCCCGACGAGCAGCTGGCGCAGGTCATCGCCGAGGTGCAGAACGAGTACAGGGTGCGGGCCTGGTTGCTGAATGCCAGCGGCGAGGATGTGCTCGGCCGACGTGTGCCGGACAATGTCGCGGCAGCGGCCGCGCGCCTGGACCACAGTGGCCGACGCGCTTTCCTGCGCGACGATGGGCGCCATCTTGTCGCGCATCAGCTCTATCGCGAGGACCTGGGCCCAATGCGCTCGGTACTGGTATTCAAGCCCAGTCGCTCGCGCCTGGTGAATGTCCTTGGCAGCAATCTGTGGTTGCGGGGAGCGCTGGCGGTACTGGTGTCAGGCCTCCTGTGCTACCTGTTGTCGCGAGTGCTGACCCGGCGCCTGGGCGGCCTGCGCCAGGCCGCTGGCAAGCTCGCCGCCGGCGACCTGTCCGTGCGCCTGGCGGTGCGCGAACAGGGCGGCGATGAAACCGACGATCTGGCCCGGGATTTCAACCGCATGGCGTCGCAGCTGCAACAGCGTATCGATGCCCAGCGACGCCTGCTTGCGGATGTGTCCCATGAATTGCGCTCACCGCTGGCCCGGCTGCGGGTAGCATTGGCACTGGCGGAGCAGAACCCGGCCGCGGCCGCCACGCAGCTGCAGCGGATCGAACGCGAGGCCACGCGCCTGGACGACCTGATTGCGGAACTGCTGGGGAGCCAGGGCGGTGGCAGCACCATGGATGAACACATTGACCTCGTGCCCCTGCTGCGGGACCTGTGCACCGACGCCAGCTTCGAGGGGCGCAAAAACGGGATCGCGGTAAACCTGCAGTGCGGCTGCAAACAGGCGCTGGTGCTGGGAGACGGCGGGTACCTGCGCAAGGCCTTCGACAACGTCCTCCGCAACGCCCTGTACTACAGCCCGCCGGACACAGAGATCACTGTCGCTGCCCACACCGGCGACGGCCTACTGACGGTGACCATCCAGGATCAGGGGCCGGGGATTCCCGTCGCGGAGCTGGAGCGGGTATTCGACGCATTCTACCGGGTGGATTGCGCCCGCGCCCGGGAGACCGGCGGCTATGGCCTTGGCCTCGCCATCGCCCGCCGGGCCATCGTCCAGCACGGCGGCAGGATCACCGCCACCAACACCCATCCCGGCCTGCGGATGGAAATCATCCTGCCACTGTTTGACCAGCGCTGAGCCGGCGGCCCCGGGACCCGCTCTAGCCCAGGAAGGCCTGACCGCCGTCCAGGGCAATGCTCTGGCCGTTGACGTAGCCGGCACCTTCGGAGCACAACAGGGCGACAAAGCGGCCAATATCCTGTTCGCAATCACCAATCCGGCGCTGCGGTATCTGGGCGAAAAACGCCTCCGCCTCCGCCGGGTCGCGCTGCAGCCACCACTCCAGCGCCGGTGACAGCGCGTGCGGCAGGATGGCATTGCAGCGAATATTGTCCGGGCCCCACTCGCAGGCCGCGGCCCGGGTCAGGGAGCGGATCGCCTCCTTGATTCCGGCGTAGGCACCGTAACCCGCCATGTCCCAGCGCTTGGCCGCCGAGCTCCCCAGGTTGATGATCACTCCGTCGCCCTTGAGATGGGGATAGCACAGTTTCATCAGGCGCAGGGTTGCCATGGGACCGGACTCCCAGCCCGCGGTCACTGCCTCGTCGGTCACCTCCAGCAGCCGTCCCAGCGGCACCTCCTGGGCGTTGTTGACCAGAATATTGAGTGCCCCCCAGCGGTCGATAACGGCGTCGACACAGGCCTGCAGCGATTCGGGGGACTTCACCTCGCACACCACCGGCAGTGCCTCGCCACCGCGTCCCCGAATCTGTTCCACCGTCGCTTCCAGCTTGGCCAGGGTGCGTCCGCTGACGGCCACTTTCGCTCCCTGCGCCGCCAGCGCCAGGGCGATCCCCTGCCCGACCCCTTGCCCGGCACCGGTTACCAGCGCCACTTTTCCCTGTAGATCCATTCGTATTCTCCACCGTGCATGAGAACTTCAGCATACCGTTACCGTCAGTGCGGCAACAGGGCGAGCGCTGCCTCAGGCCATCACAGCGCGCGCTTTCCCGCGACCATACTGCCATGTTGTACCCGCCTGTGGATGTTGCCGCCGGGGTACTGATGCGGCGTCCCATTCACGCTAACATTCGCACCATTCACTGCAAACACAGGAGCAAGCCATGGGTATTCTCGAGGGCAAGATCGGCATCGTCACCGGAGCCGGCCAGGGCATTGGGCGGGCCATCGCCCAGTGTTTCGTCCGCGAAGGGGCCAGGGTCGTGGTCGCGGACTTCAATGCCGAATCCGGCGAGGAAACCGTTGCCGGCATAACGGCAATGGGCGGCGAGGCCCTGTTTGTCCACGGCGACGTCAGCGACGAAACGTCGGTAAAGGCGATGGTGGCTGCGGCTGTCAGCGCCTGGGGACGGCTGGATATCGCCTGTAACAGCGCCGCCCTGAGCCGGGGTTCCGGCCCCATCCACGAGTACACGCGCGAGGTCTTCGACCAGACCCTGGAAATGTGCCTGACCAATACCTGGCTGTGCATGAAGTACGAGATTCCGGCGATCCTGGCCTCGGGTGGCGGCGCCATCGTCAACATCTCCTCCAACGCCTCGCTCAAGGGCCAGGCGTTCAATACGGCCTACGCCGCTGCCAAGGGTGGGGTGAACATCCTGACCAAGAGCTCGGCCGCGGAGTACGGCGGCCAGGGCATCCGCATCAACGCCGTGTCACCGGGAGTCATCCGCACCCCGGGTCTGGAGAAGTATTTCACCGAGCAGCCGAAGGTCGCAGAGCAATTGAAGAAAGTGGCGGTGCTGAACCGAATCGGGGAACCGGAGGAAATTGCCGAAGCAGTCGCCTTCCTGTGCAGCGACCGCGCCTCCTTCATCACCGGCCAGATCCTGTCCGTAGATGGTGGCGGCGCAGTTAGGTAGCGCCACTGTAGGAGCCCGCTCTGCGGGCGATCACGCACGGACAAGGTGAATGGCCGCGCAGCGGACAGAGAGGGTGGCCTGGGCCACAAGGTGAA
>CAXBCH010000023.1:0-69966 GCA_963974125.1 uncultured Haliea sp.
CCGCCCAAGGCAAAATAGTCACGCTGGCAACGACGTCTTGGAATGACCGGTTACGCTGTGCTCGCCGTGGTTGCCGTGGCTTATCGTCAGGTACAGCGTCCACATTCCCGACAGTATCAGCAGCAGCCCGAGGACAATTTTCAGCCCCCTGCGCCGCAGCAATGACTGCACGGCACCGGCACCGAAGCTGGTTGCCAGCATGGCCGGCAGCGTGCCCAGCCCGAAAAACAGCATCATCAATGCCGACATTCCGGGGTCCTGGGCGGTAGCCGCCCAGGCGAGGCTGCTGTAGATGAGCCCACAGGGCATCAATCCCCAGCACAGTCCCAATGCCGCGCCCTGATACCAGTGCCGCAGGGGCAGCAGCTTGCCGGACCAGCGCTGCACCGGCCGCCAGAGTATGGCGCCACCGCGTTCCAGCCACTGTAGCGCCCGCCACCAGTCGGCGATATACAGCCCCATGGCTACCAGCAGAATTCCGGCGAGATAGCGCAGTGCCATGGTCCAGGCGGTGATATCGATGCTGCCGGCGGCAAATCCCAGTGCGGCACCGAGCAAGGTGTAGCTGGTGATGCGGCCGCCGTGATAGGCCAGGGTCATGCCGGTCCCCCTGGCGCCGCCCAGCTGCAGCGCGGCGGCGATACCGCCGCACATGCCGAGGCAGTGGCCGGCGCCCGCCAGCCCCAGGGCGAAGGCACTGCCGAGTTCAGTCAGCACTGTCTTTGTCTCCTTCCGCTGGCGGTTTCTGCTTGCCGGCTTCCTCGTCCATAAGGATGCGGGAGGCTTCCTTGTCGAGATCCTCGTACTGGCCGCTGTCGATGGCCCAGATCAGCAACCGGATGACGATGACGCAGAATACCAGCGCAATTGGAATCAACAGATAGAGGCTTTCCATGTCAGACCGCGTCCTGGTCGCGTGACTTGTTGAGGCGCAGTGAGTTCATCACCACGACCAGCGAGCTCAGGGACATCCCCAGGGCGGCCACCCAGGGCGGTATGAAGCCCATGGCGGCCAGTGGTATCCCGCTGCAGTTGTAGCCCAGGGCCCAGGCTAAGTTCTGTTTGATGATACGGGTGCATTGGCGGGCCTTGTGCAGGCTGGTAATCAGGGCCCCGAGGTTGTCACTGTCGACCACGAAGTCGGCCTGGGCCCGGGCCAGATCGGTGGCGCTGGCGACGGCGAAAGATGCGTTGGCCAGGCTCAGCAGAGGCGCGTCATTGAGACCATCGCCCACCGCCATGACGACCTGTCCCTGTTGCTGCCAGTTGCGCACCTGCAGCATCTTGTCTTCCGGCGACAGGCCGATGCCGACATGGTCAAAACCCAGCTCGGTCGCCAGCCGTTTGCCGGCGGCGGAGCTGTCCCCGGTCAGCAGGGCCAGCGTCATGCCGGCGCCACGGGCGGCTGCCACGACCTCGGCCGCTTCGGCGCGCAAGCGGTCCGAGAACCCGAACCAGGCCAGCGGCTGGCTCTGCGCACACAGGGCCACCCAGTACAGGCTTGGGTCCGGCGCTGCAGGCAAATCCGCTGCGATTTCGCGACAGAAACGTTCGCTGCCCATGCGGTAGCGCCGCCCGTTCCAGCTTGCCTCAACACCGGCGCCGGTAACATATACCGGGTCAGTCACCTGGGCGAGTGGGTTAATGTCGCGAAAGGCGTAGGCAATCGGATGATTGGAATGTTGCTGCAGGGCGCTGGCCAGGGCAGTCAGTTCCCTTGCATCGGGCTGGCCGCAGGGCTCGACTCGCTGCAGCTGCAATTTGCCTTCGGTCAGGGTGCCGGTCTTGTCGAATACCAGCAGGCGCGACCGTGACAGGGCTTCAATGGCATTGTCCCCGTGCACTACCACGCCCTTGCCACGCAGGGCGCTGGCGGCCGCTGTCAGCGCGGCCGGGGTGGCCAGTGCCAGCGCGCAGGGGCAGCTGATCACCAGTACCGAGAGACAGATCCACAGAACCTGTTCCGGTGCAATCTGGCTCCAGACCAGCCCGGTAGCAGCGGTGATCACCAGAATGCAGGCCACGAACCAGGCCGACAGGCGGTCGGCCATCCGCGCCAGGTTCGGCTTGGCGCGCTGGGCCCGTTCCACGCTCTGCTGCAAGGCGGCCAGACGGCTGTTCTCGTAGAGCTGCTCTACCGCCAGTTCCAGGCTGCCTTCCAGGTTGATGGTGCCGGCAAAGACCGCGTCGCCCGGTGTCACCGTACGCGGCACATACTCGCCGTTGAAGGTGTCTTCCCGCACGGCACTGGTACCACTGTGCACGGTGCCATCGACGGCGATGGTCTCGCCGGCCACCACCCGGACCGTGTCGCCGGGTTGCAGCAGGCGCCTGGGCACACGCTCCCAGGTGCCATCGCGGCACACGGTAACCGCCAGCGGCAAACTGTCCTCGGCATCATGGCAGGCGATCATGTGTCGGCGACGCATGCGTTTCTCGAAAAACCGGCCCATCAGCAGGAAGAATGTGAACATCACTACAGAGTCGAAGTAGACCTCACCACTCCCGGTAACGGTCGCCCAGACGCTGGCACTGAAGGCAAGACCGATGGCCAGGGCCACGGGCAGGTCCATCACCAGCGAGCCATGGCGGAGATGGCGCCAGGCCGTGGTAAAGAAGGGGCGCGCGGAATAAACCATGACAAAGCTGGCGACCAGCAAGCTGACTGTGCGCAGCAGGGTTTGGTATTCGAGGGCGATACCCTGCAGGTCGCCAGCGTGCAGGGCGATGCCGAACATGCCGACCTGCATCATGCCGACACCCGCTACCGCCACCCGGCGCAGGTCGGCGCGGTAGTCCTGCTCGATCTGCTCACGCTGGCTGCTGCTGTGGAACGGCCTGGCGCTGTAGCCCAGTGCTTCGACCAGGGCGAAAATGCGGCTGGGCTGGACCCTGGCACTGTCGAAGTGCACTGCCAGGCGTTGCTGCTGCAGATTGACCTGGGCGTCGAGGATGCCCGGCTCGCGCAGCAGCGTCTGTTCGATCAGCCAGGTGCAGGCCGCACAGGTGACGCCGCCGAGCAGAAGCCGTGCGTTCTCGGTGCCATCCTCGCCGCGGTGGCAGAACTGGCTGCGCACGGTCGGGTCATCGTAGAGCCGGAATTCTTCCAGTGCCGGCGGGGCATCGCTGGCTGGCTTGTCGCTGAAAGCCGTGCGTTGCCGGTAGAAGCTCGCCATCCCGCTGTCCGCGATGAGGCTGGCAACGGCGCGGCAGCCGGGGCAGCACATGGGCTGGGCGATACCGTCGATAACAACACTGAAGCGGGCGCCGGAGGGTACGGTCTCGCCGCAGTGGAAGCAGGGTTGGGGGCCGGTCATCGCCGTGGCGCGCCTCCTCAGGAATCTTCGGCGAGCAGATCTTCCGCACGAACGACACCGTCCAGGCGCCATTCGTTGCCCGCGCCGTCACTGAGAATCCAGTGCCAGCGCTCGGCAACGGCGGCCGTCATTTGGCCGTTGTAGATGCCCGGGCCTACCCGCTGCAGCGGGATGCTGAAGTCGCGGTCGGCTTCCATGGGGTGGGAGAACGTCAGTTCCAGGGTGCCTGCGGTCACCGGTCCATCCAGCTTCGCGGTAACCTGTTGGTCGGTAATCGTGAACTGTGCCGCCAGCGCGAGTTCCGCCGCGCGTTCCTTGCGTTCCAGCTGACGATTGATCGCCAGTCCCACCTTGTAGTATTGATCGACGACCAGGTCGTCAGAGTGCTTGTAGGCGGTGTACATGAGATGGAAGCTGACCACAACCACGGTGCCAGGCAGGGCGATGAGGAACCAGGGCCAGAACTGCCGGTACCAGGGGGTCGTGTCTTGATCGGGATAGACCGGTTTCATCACAGTGGCCTCATGAAGCGCGATTCGGAACGAGTCTGCAGCGACTCCAGGTCGGTGGCCCTGGCGGTAAAAACAATTTCGCTACTGGGTTTCGGCAGCTGTTCCGGGGCGGCTCGAACCCGCAGGGTGATGCTGCGCACCTCGCCACCGTCCAGAGTGTAGAGCGTGTCACCGATGATTTCAGCACCGTCTATGCCGCTGATCTGGATCTCGAACTCGTGCATGGACTGCTCCATGTTGACCAGGCTCAAGGTGTAGATGTTTTCTATCTTGCCGTCCATGGTGGTCATGTACAGTTCGTTGCGGTCCCGGATCACGGTGAGTTCCAGCGGCACCCGGGTGACGATCCGGTAGCTGAACAGCCCCACCATGACACACAGTACCAGCAGGTAGCCGATGATGCGGGGGCGCAGCCAGTGGGTGGTTCCCCCCTGCAGCTGATGTTCACTGGTATAGCTGATCAGCCCCCGTGGATAGGACATCTTGTCCATCACCGAATCGCAGGCGTCAATGCACAGGGCGCAGCCGATACACTCGTATTGCAAGCCGTCGCGAATATCGATGCCGGTCGGGCACACCTGTACGCACAGCTCGCAGTCGATGCAATCCCCCAGCCCCAGGGCCTTGTGGTCGGCGTCACGCTTGCGTGATCCGCGCGGTTCGCCGCGCGTCGGGTCGTAGGAGACGATGAGGGTGTCCTGGTCGAACATCACCGACTGGAAGCGCGCATAGGGGCACATGTACTTGCAGACCTGTTCCCGCATCCAGCCCGCATTGATGTAGGTGGCCAGGGTGAAGAAGAGGGTCCAGAGCACACCCCACTGGCCCGCCGAGAGGGTCAGCAGGTCCGGCAGCAGTTCCCGTACCGGATAGAAGTAACCGACGAAGGTCATCCCGGTGAGGAAGGCCACGAACAGCCAGCCACCGTGTTTCAGGCCCTTGCGCAGCACCTTCTCCGCGTTCCAGGGGCCCTTGTCCAGGCGCATGCGCTGGTTGCGGCTGCCTTCGAACTTCTGCTCGATCCACATGAAGATACTGGTCCATACCGTCTGCGGGCAGGTGTAGCCGCACCAGATCCTGCCGGCAACGACTGTCACAGCGAACAGGGCAAAGGCGGAGATGATCAGGAGAAAGGCCAGCAGCGGAAAATCCTGGGGCCAGAACACCAGACCCAGGATGTGGAATTTGCGCTCGGGCAGATCGAACCAGATCGCCTGGCGGCCATCCCAGGACAGCCAGGGCAGCAGGAAATAGGCGATCAACAGAGGCCAGCCGGTGTACAGGCGGATACGCTGGTAGAAACCCTCGATCTTGCGGGTATAGATTTTCTCCCGGTGCTGATACAGATCGATTTCGCTGACTTCCGCCGGAGCGAACTCGTGAACGTCAATCAGGTTCTTGTCTTTCATGCCGCGGTACCACTATCGGGGGCAGGGGAGGGTGTAGCGACCGGCCTCCCGAGGGAAGCCGGCGGTTAGATCAGTTGCTGAGGCTGTAGACGTAGGCCGCCAGAATGTGGATCTTGTCCTCGGTCAGGCTGTCGCCAAACGCTGGCATCACGCCGTTGCGGCCCGCACGCAGGCTGTGTGCGATCTGTTCGCGGTTGCCGCCATAGAGCCAGATACCATTGGTCAGGTTGGGCGCGCCAAACAGGTAGTTGCCCTTGGCATCCCCGCCGTGACAGGCAGCACAGTAGGTTTGATAGTGCTGCTCGCCGGCGGCAGTCAGGTCCGCGTCGGTGGAGCGCCCGTTCAGCGACAGCACGTACTCGGTGGTTTCCGCGATACCCTGGTCGCCCAGGACACCGGCCCAGGCTGGCATGGCGGCGCGGCGACCGTCGACCAGAGTGGTCTTGATCGCCTCGGGGCTACCGCCCCAGAGCCAGTCGTTGTCGGTCAGGTTGGGGAAACCGTAGCGGCCCTTGCCGTCAGCACCGTGGCACTGGGCGCAGTTGTTGCCAAACAGGCGCATGCCCATCCTGAGGACCGCTGGATCCTCGGCAATCTCTTCCACCGACATGGCCAGGTAACGGCTGCGCATTTCACTGTAGCGCTCCTCCGCGGCCTCGACTTCTGCCTTGTGCTGGCCGATCTGGGTCCAGCCGATCAGGCCCGGGTAATTGCCCATGCCGGGGTAGATGATCAGATAGCCGATCGCCCAGACAATGGTGATCACAAACATATAGAACCACCAGGCCGGCAGGGGATTGTCGTACTCCTCGATACCATCGTGGGCGTGGCCGGTTGTCCTGTCGGTGGTCCCTTCGCCGCGCTTGCGGTTCGCCAGCAGGATCCAGGTGATCCCGACAAAGGTGATGACGGTCAGGATGATGACCCACCAGCTCCAGAAACTAGTCATTGTTCTTTGCCTCCTCCTGCTTGGTACGTTGACTCAGTTCCTCATCTGCGAAGGGCAGGTTGGCGGCCTCGTCAAAGGATTTCTTGCGCTTGCTGCTCCAGGCCCAGATACAGAGGCCGATGAACGCGAAGAACAGCAGCGCCGTGCTGATTCCTCTCAGATCATTGATGTCCATTGGTCAGCGCCTCGTCTGCAGGAGGGTGCCCAATTGCTGGAGATAGGCGACCAGGGCGTCGATCTCCAGCTTGCCTTCCACCGCGCTGGCGGCGCCGGCGATATCCTCATCGGTGTAGGGAACTCCAACCCTGCGCAGCGCCGTCATTTTCCTGGGGGTGCGTTCGCTGTTGATCTCGTTGTCGAACAGCCAGGGGTAGGCGGGCATGTTGGACTCAGGGACCACATCCCGGGGGTTGTACATGTGGGCACGGTGCCAGTCGTCGCTGTAGCGCTGCCCCACGCGGGCCAGGTCCGGGCCGGTGCGCTTGGAGCCCCACAGGAAGGGGTGATCGTAGACGAACTCGCCGGCAACGGAGTAGTGGCCGTAGCGCTCGGTTTCGGCGCGCAAGGGGCGGATCATCTGCGAGTGGCAGTTGTTGCAACCCTCGCGGACGTAGATGTCCCGTCCTTCCAGTTCCAGGGCGGGCAGCGGCTTGAGACCGGCAATGGGCTCGTTGACCTGCTTGCCGAACATCAGCGGAACCAGTTCCACCAGGGTGCCAAAGCTGATGGCAACGATGATCAGGATGATCATCAAGCCAACGTTTTTCTCTACGACTTCATGCTTCATGCGTGACTCCCCTGTGCCGCGCCCGCCGGAAGCGCCTGCTCGGCAACATCCTTGCGTGTGGTCATGTAAACGTTGTAGGCCATCACCAGCATGCCGGCAAAGAAGATGGCGCCACCGGCCAGCCGCACCAGATAGCCCGGATGGCTCGCCACCAGGGACTCGACAAAGGTGTAGGTCAGGGTGCCGTCCTCATTGTAGGCGCGCCACATCAGGCCCTGCAGGATGCCGTTGACCCACATGGAGGCGATGTACATCACGGTGCCAATGGTCGACATCCAGAAGTGGACATTGATGAGCTCGATGCTGTACATGCGGCTCTTGCCAAACAGTATCGGGATCAGGTGGTAGATACAGCCAATGGAGATCATGGCGACCCAGCCCAGGGCCCCGGAGTGCACGTGGCCGATGGTCCAGTCCGTGTAGTGCGAGAGCGCGTTCACGGTCTTGATGGACATCATCGGGCCTTCGAAGGTGGACATGCCGTAGAAGGACAGGCTGACCACCATGAAGCGCAGGATCGGGTCGGTGCGCAGTTTGTGCCAGGCACCGGAGAGCGTCATCATGCCGTTGATCATGCCGCCCCAGGAGGGTGCCAGCAGAATAATGGACATCACCATGCCCAGGCTCTGGGCCCAGTCGGGCAGGGCAGTGTAGTGCAGGTGGTGGGGGCCGGCCCAGATGTAGACGGCGACCAGGGCCCAGAAGTGCACAATACTGAGGCGATAGGAATAGATGGGGCGTTCCGCCTGCTTGGGCACGAAGTAGTACATCATCCCCAGGAAGCCCGCGGTGAGGAAGAACCCGACCGCGTTGTGGCCGTACCACCATTGCACCATGGCATCGACAGTGCCGGCGTAGGCCGAGTAGGACTTGGTCATGTCTACCGGCATCGATGCACTGTTGATGATGTGCAGCACCGCGACCGTGACGATAAAGCCGCCAAAGAACCAGTTGGCCACGTAGATGTGGCTGACCTTGCGCTTGACGATGGTGCCGAAGAACACGATGGCGTAGGAGACCCAGACCACCGCGATAAGAATGTCAATCGGCCACTCCAGCTCGGCGTACTCCTTGGAGGAAGTCAGTCCCAGTGGCAGGGTGACCGCCGCCGCCACGATCACCGCCTGCCAGCCCCAGAAGGTGAAGGCGGCCAGCTTGTCGGATATCAGGCGCGCCTGGGTGGTACGCTGGACGACATAGTAGGAGGTGGCGAACAGGGCACTGCCACCAAAGGCGAAGATCACCGCGTTGGTATGCAGTGGCCGCAGTCGCCCGAAGCTGGTCCAGGGCAGGTCGAAGTTCAGGGCTGGCCAGGCCAGCTGGGCGGCGATCAGCACGCCGACCAGCATGCCGACGATACCCCATACCACCGTCATGATGGCAAATTGGCGCACGACCTTGTAGTTGTAGGTCGGATGCTCCAGCGCAGCGTTGAGTTCACTCATGGTTTGGTTCCACTATCGAAGAAGGTGGGCTCAGGCCCGATCCAGGGTTGTTCAGACGTCAGTGAAGGCAGGCCCCGCGCCCAAATCCCAGAGGAAAACGGTGGTTACCATCAGGGATACGAGAATCACCAGGCCGACACCGACCACCGCGGATGAGAACAGGAAGCCGCGCTCCTCGGGTATGTTGGTCATGACCGGAATCCCCAGGTACAGCAGGTACACCGACCAGCTGACCGCGATTACCGCCAGCAGCATGTCCACCCACAGCAGGGGATAAAAGCCGGCAAGGCCGAACACGAACAGGGGGGTTGCCGCCAGGCTCGCGATCACGATGCCCTTGGCAAAGGTGGTCTCGGCGCCGTAGGTCTCGGCCATCCAGTGAATGAAATAGCCAACGGCCACCACGCAGCCGACCATGGCAAAGTAGAACAGGATGCACAGTTGCAGGGCGCTGTCGACGGTCAGCCTGATGGCTGGCCCGTCACCGACCGTCCAGCCCACGCGGCTGGTGCCGAAGTACCAGGCGACAGCGGGCAGCAGCGCCATAACGCAGGGATAGAGGATCAGGATATTGATCGAGCGGGCGGGCAGTTCGGCCACACTGCGCCACTGCGCATGGGGCTTCACCAATAGGCCTAGAGTGTGCTGAATCATGTTGTTTTTCTCTCCCCAAGAGTTCATTGTGCGTGGCACGGGCGCATTCTAACGGTCTGCTTTGCCAGCGCCTTGATGCAGATCAAGAGAGGCAGAGGGGCGCCCCCGGCCACCGGTCATGCCGCGATGTTCGCCGCCAGCTGCAGGGCCTCCTGGTCCAGAATTTCGATTTCCTTGTTGTCGACCCGCAGAATGCCGCTTTTCTGCAGCCGGCTGAATACCCGGCTGATGGTCTCGACGGTCAGCCCGAGGTAGTTGCCGATATCCACCCGCGACATGGGCAGTCGGAACTGGCTTGCACTCAGATGGCGGCGCGCGTTGCGCCGGGAAATGCTCAGCAGCAGGGTGGCTACGCGCTCATCGGCCGAATTCTTGCTCAGCAGGGTGATCAACAGTTGATCCTCGGTTATCTCACGGCTCATGAGCTGGAACAGGTGCCTTTGCAGGCCGGGCATGAGGGCGCTGAGCTTTTCCAGGGAATCGAAGGGAATCGCGCAGATGGCCGAGGTTTCCAGTGCCCGTGCCGATGAAGCATGGGCGTTGTCGCTGATGCCGTCCATACCCAGGACTTCGCCGGGGAAGTAGAAGCCGGTAACCTGCTCGCGGCCATCGCTGGTGGTCCGGTAGGCTTTCATGGCACCGGAGCGCACCGCGTAGATGGATTGGAAGGGTCCGCCCTCGTGGTAGAGGAGCTCATTCCTCTGCAGCGGTTTGCTGCGCTGGATGATGTTTTCCAGGTGCTCCAGGTCGGCGCTGTTCAGCGCCAGCGGTAGACAGATCCGGCTCAGCCGGCAGGTGTCGCAGCTGACTTTGTACTCGTGGTTACACGATCGGAAGGGCTCGGTTTCGCTGACGTTTTGCAGGTGCACTGACATGACGTCCCCCTGGACAAATGCATGGCCCAGAGTATAGAGCATTTGATAGGCAGCCTGCACCTGCGGCGATCAGGTCCGGGCCGGGGTTTCAACCCAGTGAGGCGACACTTTTCAGCACCAGCCGCACCAGCTCGGCCTGACGGGAGACGCCGGTCTTGGCAAAGATCGACTTCAGCTGGGCGCGGGCGGTATGCGGGGAAATGTTCTGGGCCTCGGACACCTCGGCCAGGCTGAGGCCCCGGGACAGGAGGATGGCCAGGTTGGCCTCGGCCGGAGTCAGGTCGAAGAGCTGCCCAAGGGTGCCCTGGGACGCGGTTTCGTTGAGTTCCGGGTCGGAGATGAACACTGCCACACAGGGGCTGGACTGACCTTCCCCCCACTCGGGAACGGGCACCGGCCGCAGTACCAGCCCGAGTTGGGAATGGCCGCCGCTTCGGGGGACACGCAGGGCCCGCACCACCGAGGTTTCGCCTCGATGCTGGGCCTTGATGATGGTCTCCAGGGCAGTCTGCAGTTCCCGGTTCTTGTCGCGATTGTCGATGACCAGGTGTTGTCCACGTACGCTGAGCCCGTTGCCTTCGTCCAGCAGCGCCCGGGCGATGGTATTGGTACTGAGGATGCGCCCCTGTTCATCCAGCACAATAGTGGCCACCGCCAGCTGCTCCACGGCACCGGCGTACAGGTTGCGCTCCGACACGGTGCGGCTGAGGGTGGCATACAGCTGTATCGACAGGCGCAGGTGGGGCGCAATACGGGCCAGCAGGTTGCGCTCGTCGGCGCTGAAACGGGGCTCATTGCGGCGCCGGGAGAAGCGCAGGCGGGCCAGCATGCCGCCGGGTTCGACCGTATCAAGACCCAGGATCCGGAACAGTCCTGCCGACTCCAGGTAGTGTTCATAGTAGTCAGAGGCCACCAATTCCTCGTCGCTGAGGATGTCTTCCAGCGCCACCACGCGATCTGGCGGCAGATTGACGAAAGGATCCAGGGAGAAGAACTGCTCGCGGTAGGCGGTTACCTCCCAATCCGGGGGGCCGTCGAGCTCCCCGGGTCGGGTATCTTTGCTGCGGGGGCGAACGCTGTTGAGGATAACGCCCCGGTCATCTTCTGCCGGAGGTCGCAGCACCAGGGAGACGACGTGACAATCAATCAACTCGCGCAGCGCTGGCAGGGCCGAAGCCCAGGGCTGGCTTTCCAGGGGGCCGCGATAGAGAGTCGCGATCAGTTCATCGTAGGCCGCCGGAATCGCAGCCAGTGTAGCGGGGGTCAGGCCGGGCCCGGGCTGTTTCACTTTTCTATGCTCGAGAGGTCAAGCGCCACTTCTGCCAGTGGTTTCGGTCGTCCGATCCCCCAGCCCTGCAGGTAATCGACACCGATTTCCTGCAGCTTTTCTATGATGGCCTCGTTTTCCACTGATTCGGCGATGGTTTCCTGGCCGAGGAAGTGGGCCAGGTCATTGATCGATCGCGCCATCGCGTAGTCATTGCGATTTTCGTGGATGTTGGTGATGAAGCTGCCGTCGATCTTGACGTAGTCCACCGGCAACTCACGCAGGTAGTTGTGGCTGGCAAGGCCGGTACCGAAGTCGTCGATCGAGAACTTGCAGCCAATGTTGCGGAAGGCGCGCACGAAATCCGCCGCCTTGATCATGTTGGATATGGTGCCGGTCTCGGTGATTTCGAAACAAAGGCGATTGGTGCCCACGCCGAATTCGGAGATCTGCTCGAACAGGTAGTCGAGGAACGCATCGTCGGTGACGCTGGCACCGGACAGGTTGATGGCGAGGTTGGGCACCACTTTCTGGGCGTCCATCAGCGAGCTGATCCAGCGAAAGGCTTCCCGTACTACCCAGCGATCTACCAGGGTCATGAAACCATAGCGCTCCGCGGAGTCTATAAAGGCCTGGGGAGAACTCAGGTTGCCGTGCTTGTCGCGCACCGCCAGCAGCAGTTCGTAGTGCCTGGTGGTGGACATGTTGCCGGCGACGGCGGTCTTGGCAATGGGTTGAGCGCGCAGGACGAAGCGTTCGCTCTCCAGCGCCTCCTCCAGTGCCTGCCGCGACCGGCGCTGTTCCTGTCGGTAGCTGCGCACGACATCCTCGCTGTCGCGATACTGCTCCACCCGGTTGCGGCCGTTTTGCTTGGCCAGTTGCATGGCGGCCTGGGCGTTGGCCATGACCTGATCGACATCGGGGCTGTAGTCCAGAATCGGGGCGATACCGACGGAGACGGTAAAGCCGACTTTTTCGCCTTCGATTTCCACGCTGCCGGTGGCGATGTCGCTGCGGATCCGTTCAGCGATCGCCTGGGCCTGCTCCAGGTCCCGGTCTACCAGCAGTACCGCGAATTCATCCTCGCCGAGGCGGGCCGAGGAAATTTTCTTGCCGTGCAGCTGCGCCAGCAGTCGGGAGAATTCCAGTAAGACCTGGTCGCCGCTGATGCGGTCATAGATCTTGTTGACCAGGTTGAACTTGTCGATATTGAGCCACAGCATGGCATGCTGGGACTGGTGTTGCTGGGCGTGGCGCAGGGTTCGGCCCAATTGCTCGACAAAGGTCTCGCGATTGATCAGGCGGGTGAGGGAGTCGTGGTTGCGGGCAAAGCTCAGGGTACGCTGCACATTCTCCAGCGTGCCGTACATGCTCTGGTCGACCACTGACAACGTGTCCGCTGGCGCCGGCAATTGCGCGCCACGACTGAGCTGGCGTGCCAGCTGAATCTTGTCGAGTTCAGCCACCTTCTGGCCGCGCTCGTTGACAAACAGGAAGCGCTCGTGATCATCGCTGATCCAGGCCAGTTGCATGCGGTGCCGCTGCCCTTCCTGGTCGCGGTAGTTGAGCCAATTGCCCGTTTCCAGCTCTTCCACCCGGCGTACCCAGCGCCGCAGGCGCAGGGTCTTGTCGATGCGCTGGCGCCGGGCGTCAGTGTCGGCGCCCGCTTTGGCGGTCCGCGGGCGATTGTCCGCAGCCACTGCCACCGGAGCCTCGCCGGCGAAGACGGCGCGCAGCTCGTCCAACACCGCCTGGATGGATACATTGCCGGGCAGGGCCGCGCCAACCTGCTGTTCGATCAGGTCGATGAAGGGCTCGGCCTCGAGGCTGCGCTCGACGACAAGATCCTCATCGACCTCGTCCCGCTGTTGCTGCACCAGCCAGGTGGCAAGCAGATCCAGGGTTCGCAGGTGCTCCTGCCACTCGGGGCTGTCGGGCCCCTGCTTGATATGGGTGAGCACCATCAAATCGCGCCAGCCGTTGTCAATCAGGTCCAGCAGGACCTGCGGCACATCCGACTCGGGCAAGGTGGCGTGCACGACAGCGTCTACCGCGCTGCGGGCGCTGCCCAGTTTCTCCTTGCCTTCCTGGGCCTTTACCACCCGCTCGATGTTGCGCGCGTGGGCCTGGGCCTGCTGCTGGACCAGCCTCTCTACCGCGGCGAGCGCCTCGTCGAACACTCCCGTGTCGCGATCATAGTTGGTGACAATGTTGTCGATGATTGTCTCGACCCTGCTCTCCAGCATGCGGTTGGGGAAGTTCGCCGAGCTGGTCAGCACGGCCAGCTTGTCGACGAGGCTGCGGGCAGGATGTGCCGGGTCGAGGAAGAAGTGGGGCTCCAGCAGGGCCAGCCGCGCCAGCGGAATCTGCAGATTGCCCAGAGCGGGCTTCAGGTCCGTACTGACATCCAGCTGCGACTGGATGGTGCCGAACAGGCTGTCAACCATCTCCAGCTGGTTGCGGTTCTCGACGCTGAGAGCGTTGCCGGCCCCCAGGCCCTGTGCTTCCCCCGCCTGGGCGACGAGGTAGTCGGCGATGGAGCCGGCACGCTGGATTTGCTGCAGGGCCTCGCCGCTCTGCTGCAGGCGCGCCAGGGCGTCGACCACGATCTGGGCATCTGCTACCGGCCCGGTGCTGGTCGTTGCCGGGCCTCCCTCGGCTTCACGCTTGAAATTCAGGGCGTTGATCACGGAGCTGTAGAGTTGCTGTGGGCGTGACAGGGACGCGCTGTCACCAGCCGGGCCGCCGGCCGCCATGGTGGCGGGCTGCTCCTGCGATTTCGGGGGCGGGCGCCGCAGTGGCCGGTGGTGGGAGGTCACCGGTTTTTTCAACAGTGAACCGTGAGCGCGTATCTCGGTTTCCAGTTCCGGCTTTACCCCCGCGCTCTCAAGATGGTTGTTCAGCGTCGCGAAGAATTCGTCCAGCCGGCGGATGAAGTGGGATATAAAAAAATCGTAAATCCTGGGAGACAGCTTTTGTGGCACCCGGAATGCGTCGAGCACCTGCTGCAGGGCGCGGCACAGTTGTGCGACATGCTCGGGCAGGCGCAGGAGCGCGGGATCTGCGCCCGCCAGTTCTGCCACGCGGATCTGCAGGGCCTCCATGGGCACCCGGTGCAGGTCCTCGCCAACGCTGACCATGCGCTCAATGGCGAGGAAGTCCTCGAAGTCATTCAGGTCCACCAGATCGAGGGTGCCGCCCTCGTCAATCAGGTCCCACCACTGGTGCAGTTCCGAGGGCGGCGGGGTGAGGTTGGCGTGAAAGCGCCGGATGTGGTCCAGAAAGGCAGTCACCATGCCCGTGCGCTGCAATTGCAGGATGGCGACGGCCTCCCCAATCGTGCCGTGCCCGACCTGGCCGGTTTGCGCTCCCGAAGCACTGCGCTGCAGGTTGTCGCAGAGCTCCTGCAGAAACCCGGTGAACAGGCCCTGAAGCTCGCGCTCGCTGAGTGCCCGGTAACTGTCCAGCAGGCTCAAGCGCTTTCCTCCGGTGAAAAAACGCAGTATACCGTTCCGGGCGCCGGGCACAAACCTGGCCGGCCGCCGGGTCCGTGCTGCTGCGGTCAGGGTGGCGGCGGATCCTCCCTGGACGAGGGCAGACTGAAGGCAAGCAGCGCATCGCCAGCCTCGGACCAGCCATGGCCGCCGGCTGCCAGCACGATGAACTGGCGGCCCTGCGGGCGGGTGCGATAGCTGAGCGGGGTGGCGTTGCCGGTATAGGGCAGGGCGTGTTCCCACAGCAGTTCACCCGTGGCGCTGGCAAAGGCGCGGAAGCGGGAGTCGGTGGTGGCGGCGATGAACACCAGGCCGGAAGCCGTGGTCAGCGGGCCGCCGGTGTTGGGGCTGCCGGCGTCAAACCAGAACGGCCATGGAGCCTGGCCACGGGTATTGCCCAGGCTGCGGGTCCACACGGTCTCTCCCGTGCGCAAGTCCACCGCGGTCAGGCTGCCCCAGGGGCGAGGATTGCAGGGCGCGCCGAGGGGCGACATCAGTGGGAAACGACGTACGCCATAGGGACTCCCCGCCATCGGGTAGTGCTCCAGCGGGTAACCCGGCGCCGGGTTGAGTTCATCGTACTCCGCTCGCGGGACCAGCTGTACCACCGACGCCAGGTGCATCTGGTTGACGATCAGCAGGCCTCGCTCCGGGTCGATGCTGACCCCGCCCCAGTTGATGCCGCCGGTGGTGCTGGGATACAGGATACTGCCTTCCAGGCTGGGCGGAGTGAACATGCCTTCATTGCGATATTTTGCCAGCTCCCGTTGGCAGGCGAGCTTGTCGAGCCAGAGGAAGCCATCCATGTGCCCAGGGGTCAGCCGCTCCGGCAGGTGCAGCGGTGGCGGGTGGGTCGGGAACGGTTGCGTGGGCGACAGTTTTTCGCCGGGCACGCCGCCCCCCGGTACCGGACGTTCCTCCACCGGATACAGCGGCGCGCCGGTTTCCCGGTCGAGCAGGAAGACATGGCCCATTTTGGTGGCCTGCGCCAGACCAGCGCGACCGGCGCCTACACCGGGAATCTGGAACAGGGTGGGCTGGGAAGCCACATCGTAATCCCAGACATCGTGGTGCACCGTCTGGAAGTACCAGCGCAACTCGCCGCTGCGGTCGTCCAGGGCCACCACTGAGGAGCCATAGGTGTCGATACCGTCGCGCTCGCCGGCGAACAGGTCCGGTGCCGGATTGCCCGTGGGTACATACACCAGGCCCTGTGCAGGATCACCGGCGATGGGTGCCCAGACGTTGGGGCTGCCCATGTGATAGCGGGCATTGCCGAGGCTGTCGCGATGCCGTTCCCGGTAGTCTTCGGGTACGGGCTCCCAGGCCCAGGCCAGCTCACCGCTGCGGACATCGAAGGCGCGCACTACACCGGAGGGCACATCCTTGCGTTCGTTGTCCGGCACCAGGGCACCGATCACGGCGATATCATTCTGCACCCAGGGCGGGGACGTCGGGTAGTACACTAGCGGCTCGCCGCCGCTGATGTCCTCGCGCAGGGATACCCGACCATTGTTGCCGAAATCCGCGCACGGCAGGCCGGTAGCCGCATCCAGGGCGATCAGCTCGGCGTCGCGGGTGCCGTAGAGGACCCGCTTGCCGCAGCTGGCGGTGGCTTCCTCCGGGTCACTGGCCTGCCACAGGGCCACGCCGCGACAGACGGCCGGGTAGACGCCGCTGCGGCGGTTCTGTACCCGGGGGTCGAACTGCCAGCGCTCGGCGCCGGTCTCCGCGTTCAGGGCGAATACACGGCCAAAGGGTGTGCAGTAGTAAAGAGTATCGTCGTCGACCAGCGGCGTGACCTGAAACGAAGTCAGGCCCCAGTCGCCGCTGCCATCACTGAAATCACCGGAGCGGTGCTCCCAGGCCAGTTCCAGCTGGCCCACGTTGGCCGGGGTGATGTCCGTGAGCGGGCTGTACTGGCTGGCGTCCCGGCCACCGTAGTTGGGCCAGCCGGCGCTCGCGCCCGCGGCAGCGCCCGGCGCCGACTCCCGGGCGGCGAGGCAGCCTGTGGCGAGGCCCAGCGCCAGCGCGGCAACCGCCAGGCTGCGGCGGCGGTTCACGCGCCGGTGCCCGCATTGGCGGCCTGCAGGAACGCGGGCTTCTCGCCACCACCGTGGACCGCAATGCTGCTGCCACTGATATAGGAGGCGAGCGGGGAAGCCAGGAACAGGCAGGCGTCGCCAATGTCCCCGGGAACTGCCATGCGCCCGAGCGGAATCGTGCGGCCCACCGCTGCCACACCTTCGGCGTCGCCGTAGTGCAGGTGTGACTGCTCGGTCTCCACCAGGCCGGCGATGATGGCGTTGATGCGGACCTTTGGGCCCCACTCCACCGCCAGCGAATGTCCCAGGTTGACCAGGCCGGCCTTGGCGGCGCCATAGGCTGCAGTGCCCGGAGAGGGCCGGATGGTGCTGACGCTGGCAATATTGATGATGCTGCCGCCGTCCTCCTGCTGCTGCATGACCCGGTTGGCGAGCTGGGCGGCGTGCAGGGCCGAGGTCAGGTTGAGGGCAATGATGGATTCGTGAAAGCGCGGGGATGCGGTCGCGGCCTCGGCGTGCGGCGCGCCGCCGGCATTGTTGACCAGCACGTCCAGGCGCCCGCAGCGCTCAATGACGGCATTCACCAGAGCCTCCAGCTGCTCGTGGCGGCGGACATCACAGGCCACGAAAAACGCTTCCCGGCCACCCGCGGCCGGCAGTGAGTCGGGCGGATTGCGACCACAGATCGCCACTTCGGCCCCCGCGGCCAGGAAACGCTCGCTGATGCCCCTGCCGACACCCTTGCCACCCCCGGTTACCAATACCGTGCGGCCACTGAAATCCATGGGATTGTGCATGTCACCCTGCTCCTTGCTACTGTCGTGGGGCAACTTGTGATCGGCAGATGAATTGCCTAAGATGCCTCGGCTTCGCGCATCCTACCGCCTTCCCCCGGGATCGGGAAATGCCGGCGGGGCTGCGACCATTTTCCGGGCAGAGAGAGGTGGTATCAGTAGACTTAGCTGAACCATCGGGCCCTTCACCAAGCAAGCAGGAATCACACCTATGGCAACTGAATCACTGCCCGTGCTCGCCATCCTCGGCGGCACCGGCGATCTGGGAACGGGCCTCGCCCGGCGCTGGGCACAGGCTGGCTACCGCGTCATCATTGGCTCGCGCACCCTGGATAAGGCAGAATCCGCCGCCAACGATCTGCGCGCGGTCATGGCCGAGCGCGGTGCAGCCGCGGTGAACGTCGAGGCCATGGAGAACCTGGCAGCTGCCGAGGCGGCTGACATTGTTGCCATTACCGTGCCCTTCAGCCACCAGAAAGCGACCCTGGAGCTGGTTGCCCCGGCCCTGCAGGGCAAGATCCTCATCGATGTCACGGTGCCACTGGTGCCGCCGCGGGTCGCGCGGGTACAGTTGCCGCCGGAAGGCAGCGCGGGCCAGATTGCCCAGGACCTGCTGGGCGAGGGTGTGGATGTGGTGTCCGCGTTCCAGAACGTGGCCGCGGCGCACCTGCAGGATACCGGAGCCGTGGACTGCGACGTGCTGGTCTGCGGCAACAAGAAGGAGGCCAGGGCCGAAGTGATCAAGCTGGTCGAAGCGGCGGGCCTGCGCGGCTTTCACGCCGGCATGATCGCCAATGCTGCCGCTGCCGAGGCGCTGACCTCGGTGCTGATCACGATCAACAAGCAGTATAGCTGCCACGCCGGTATCCGCATTTCCGGCCTGGACAGCCATGAATGAGTGCACGCCTTGAACTGATTCCTCTGGAGAACTTTCCCGAGGTCGTTCCGGGCGCTGACCTGGCGGCTCTGATTGCGGCCAGTCTGGAAGCCAATGCGCTGACCCTGCAGGACGGTGATGTGCTGGTACTGGCGCAGAAAATTGTCTCCAAGGCGGAGGGCCGCTATCGCCGTCTGGCCGAGGTGCAGCCGGGGCCCCGGGCGCTCGAACTGGCGCGCGCCGCGGACAAGGACCCACGCCTGGTGGAGCTCATTCTCAGTGAATCCCGGGAAGTACTGCGGGTGCGACCCGGGGTGATCATTGTCGAGCACCGGTGCGGCTACGTGCACGCCAATGCCGGCATCGATCGTTCCAACATTCGCAATGATCCCGATGATCCGCAGGTGCTGCTGTTGCCGGAAGACAGCGATGCCTCTGCCGCGGCGCTGCGCGAGGCGCTGGCGGAGCGCTGTGGCACGGCGCCGCAGATCATCATCAATGACAGTGCCGGTCGCGCCTGGCGGGTCGGCACCGTCGGCATCGCACTCGGTACCGCCGGCCTGGATCCACTGTTCAATCAAATTGGCGGGCAGGATCGCTTCGGCAACCGCCTGGAAGTCACCGAGCCCGCCGTCGCCGATGAGCTCGCCAGTGCCGCGTCGCTGGTGATGGGGCAGGCGGCGGAGGGCCTGCCGGTGGTGCTGGTCCGCGGCGCCCGGCTGCGATCATCGAATCGCAACGCCCGGGCCCTGCTGCGGCCCCGCGAGCAGGACATGTTCCGGTGAACTTGCCGGCGGGCCCGGTGCTGGCGCTTTCCGGCGGTGTCGGTGGCGCCAAGCTGTGTCTGGGTCTGGATGACCTGCTGCCTGCCGGGCAGTTGCACATTGCCTGCAACACCGGTGACGACTTCGAGCACCTGGGCCTGACCATCTGCCCCGATATCGACACCGTGCTGTATACCCTGGGGGGGGTCAGCAACCCGCATCAGGGCTGGGGCCTCGACGGGGAAAGCTGGCAAGTGCTGGCGGCGCTGGAACAGCTGGGCGCGGACAGCTGGTTTCGCCTCGGCGATCGCGATCTGGCCACTCACCTGTGGCGTGCCGGTGAACTGGCACGGGGTGCAAGCCTGTCTGCCGTTACGGCTGAACTGGGCCGGCGCCTGGAGGTGCAGGCGGCAGTGTATCCCATGAGTGATGACCCGGTGCGGACCGTGGTCCATACCGCCGAGGGTGACCTGCCGTTCCAGCATTATTTCGTGCGGGAACAGTGCCGGCCCCTGGTGCACGGTTTCAGCTTTGCCGGGGTCGACGCGGCTGCGCTGCAAGCAAACCTGGCCGACCTCTGTGCCTCGCGAACCCTGGCCGGGGTGATTATTTGTCCTTCCAACCCCTTTGTGAGCATTGATCCCATCCTGCAGCTGGACAGTTTCTGGCAGACCCTGCGAGAGTCGCAGGTGACGGTACTGGCAGTGGCGCCCATTGTCGCCGGCCAGGCGCTGAAGGGTCCGGCGGCAAAGATGATGGCGGAGCTGAACCTGCCGGTCACCGCTACCGGGGTGGCGGCGCATTACGCGGAGCACTATCCGGGCTTGATCGGGACATTTGTTGTAGACCACAGTGACGCTACACTGGTGCCGGCGATACAGGAGCTGGGCATGGAGGTGGAAGTGACAGCGACCATTATGCGCGAACGCGCCGACAAGCGGGCCCTCGCAGCGGCCTGCCTGGAGTTGTTGTGCCGATAGATTCCCGGACTACCGTACATGCGCTGGTGCCACTGAAACAGCTGGCCGGGGCCAAGACCCGTCTGTCCGGCCTGCTCGACAGTGAGCAGCGCCGGACCCTCGCGCTGGCCATGGCCCGGGATGTGGTGGGGGTGCTGGCCGCCCACCCGGCCATCAGTACCATCACCCTGGTCTCGGACGAACCCGATGCCCGCGAGCTGACGGCGACAGCGCCGGTGCGCCTGTGGTCCGAACAGGCCCTGCTGGCTGCAACCGAACTGGCCCCCGTGACCAGCGGTCCGCTGCCATCGCTGAATGGCGTACTGGCGGCGGCCTGCGAGCGACTGCGTTGCGAGGATGCCAACGCGGCAGCACTGGTGTTGGTGCTGCATGCGGACCTGCCCCTGCTTGCCGGCGCCGATATCGACGCCGCCCTGGCCTGTGCCGAAGCGCGCAGCGGGCTGGTTGTGGGACCGGATGCCGCGGGGTCCGGTAGCAACCTGTTGCTGTTTCCCGCGAGCAGGCCACCGCGATTTGCTTTCGGGCCCGACAGCAGCATGTTGCATCTGGCCTGGGCAGAAGAGCAGGGCCTGCCCGGCCGCAGCCTGCAGCGGCCCGGTATTGCCCGCGATATCGACACTCCCACCGATCTCCTGCAGCTGCACCAGCAGGCGGCGACGCTGCCCGCGGGGCACACCCGGAGTTGGCTGCACAACCTGGCCGCACTGCCCGGCCGCGTCCGGGCCCTGGCGCTCGCGGACTGCGAGGATACTTCCGCCCTGGTGGCCCTGGCGGGTCAGCTGCGCGATCTTGGCCACGGCAATGTCGTCACCTATTCCCGCAAGGTATTCATTCCCCTGACCCGGCTGTGCCGGGATGTCTGCCACTACTGCACCTTTGCCACCACCCCGAAAAAGGTCGAATCGCCGTTCATGAGCGTGGACGAGGTTCTGGAGCTGTGCCGCCAGGGCGCGGAACTCGGCTGTCAGGAAGCCCTGCTGACCCTGGGCGAAAAGCCCGAGTTGCGCTACCGGGCCGCCCGCGAGGCGCTGGCGGCGATGGGCTTTGCCAGCACCCTGGAATACGTGGCGCATGTGGCCGGGCGCATCCTCGAGGAAACCGGCCTGCTGCCGCATATCAATGCCGGCTGCATGACCGCCGAAGAGATCGCCTTCCTGCGCCCGGTCAGTGCCTCCATGGGCATCATGCTGGAGTCCGCTGCCGAGCGTCTGTGCGAAAAGGGCATGCCGCACCACGGTTCGCCGGACAAGGTGCCGGCGGAGCGCCTGCGCACCCTCTCTCTGGCGGGAGAGGCAAAAGTGCCCTTCACCTCGGGCATCCTTATCGGCATCGGTGAAACCCGCCGCGAGCGCATCGAATCCCTGCTGGCCCTGCGGGAAGCGCATCAGGTTCACGGTCATCTGCAGGAAGTGATCGTGCAGAACTTCCGCGCCAAGCCCGGCACCCTGATGGCTCGGGCGCCGGAACCGGACCTGGAAGAGCTACTGTGGACCCTGGCGGTGACGCGGATCATCTTTGGCCCGGCCATGAGCATCCAGGCGCCCCCCAATCTCAGCCCCGGGGTGCTGCCACAGCTGCTGGCTGCGGGGATCAATGACTGGGGCGGCGTCTCGCCCCTGACGCCCGACCACGTCAATCCGGAAGCGCCCTGGCCGCACCTGGACCAGCTGGCGCGGGAAACGGCCGCAGCCGGCAAGTTCCTGGAGCAGCGCCTGACGGTTTACCCGGCCTATGCCAACGCGCCGCAGACCTGGCTGGATCCCGCGGTGCGCCCCGCGGTACTGCGCCAGCAGGATGCCGCCGGCTTCGCCCGCCGGGATAGCTGGGTGCCGGGGGAGGAGGCGCCCGTGCCCAGCGTGGAAGCGGCCCTGCTCAGCGAGCCGGTCAATGCCTTCGCCGTCGGCGCGGACTTGCGCGCGATTGTCGAGCGCTGCGAGAGCGGCACTACGCTTGCGGAAGCCGACCTGGAACGCCTGTTTGCCGCCCGTGGCCCCGAGTTCCGCTTCGTGGTCGACGCCGCGGACCGGCTGCGGCGCCAGCGCTGTGGTGACACCGTCAGCTACGCTATCAATCGCAACATCAACTATACCAACGTCTGCTACTTCAAGTGCCAGTTCTGCGCCTTCTCCAAGGGCAAGCACAGCGAGGCACTGCGCGGGCGCCCCTATGACATCAGCGCCACCGAGATCGCCCGCCGCTGCCGCGAGGCGTGGCAGCGCGGCGCCACCGAAGTATGCATGCAGGGCGGCATCCACCCGGACTATACCGGCCAGACCTACCTGGATATCCTCGCCACTGTTCGCGCCGCCACCCCGGAGATGCACATCCACGCCTTTTCGCCGCTGGAAGTGTGGCAGGGGGCGGCGACCCTGGGCGTGTCCCTGGAGGATTTTTTGCGCCAGCTGCAGGCCGCCGGGCTCGATACCCTGCCCGGCACCGCCGCGGAAATCCTCGATGACGAGGTGCGTGCCACCCTGTGCCCGGACAAGCTCAACAGCGCCGAGTGGCTGCAGGTGATGGAAACCGCGCACCGTGTGGGTTTCCGTACTACCGCCACCATCATGTATGGCCACATCGAGCAGCCCCGGCACTGGGCCAGGCACCTGCTGGCGGTGCGCGAATTGCAGGCCCGCACCGGCGGCTTTACCGAGCTGGTGCCCCTGCCCTTTGTGCACATGGAGGCGCCGATGTTTCTGCGCGGACGGGCCCGCCGCGGCCCCACTTTCCGCGAAGCGGTGCTGATGCACGCGGTGTCGCGGCTGGTGCTGCATGGCCATATCGACAACATCCAGACCAGCTGGGTGAAGATGGGCGCCGCCGGTGTCGATGTGTGCCTGAACGCCGGTGCCAACGATCTGGGCGGTACCCTGATGAACGAGAGCATTACCCGCGCCGCGGGCGCCGCCCACGGCCAGGAATGGGCGCCGGCGGTGATGGAGCAGCGCATCCGCGCGCTCGGGCGTCAGCCGCGCCTGCGCACCACGCTCTATGCGGATGCCCCGGCCGAACGCCGTGCGGCTGCCAGTGCCGCGGCCGATCTGCTGCCCGTGGACAACGCCGATGCCGGCAAGCGCGCTCGCGACAAGCGCCTGCTATTGGCCACGGACAGCCCGCGACCTGCGGCCCTGGAACAGGTAGTGCTGATGGCGGCCTGCAACTGAGCATGTCGACGATACAGCTGGAATCCAGCTGGCTGGCAGCGCTGGCCGACGAGTTCCAGCAGCCCTACATGCGCGCGCTCAAGGACTTCCTGCAGCAGGAAAAACGCGGCGGCGCCAGCGTGTTCCCCCCGGGGCCGGAAATATTCAAAGCCTTCGACCACACGCCGTTGCCGAAGGTGAAGGTGGTCATCCTCGGCCAGGATCCCTATCACGGCCCCGGCCAGGCCCACGGCCTGTGCTTCTCGGTGCGCCCCGGTGTCGCGATCCCGCCGTCCCTGCAGAATATCTACAAGGAAATCCAGCGCGACCTCGGTATCGCGCCACCCGGCCACGGCAACCTGACAGCCTGGGCCGACCGGGGTGTGCTGCTGCTGAACAGCGTGCTGACGGTGGCCGCCAACAGTGCCGCTTCCCACCGGGGCAAGGGCTGGGAAACCTTCACCGACCGGGTGGTGGAAGTGGTGAACCGCGAGCGTGAGAACGTGGTGTTCATGCTCTGGGGCAGCTATGCCCAGCGCAAGGGCGGGGTGATCGACAGCCAGCGTCACTGTGTGCTGAAAGCGCCGCATCCCTCACCCCTGAGTGCCCACCGCGGCTTTATTGGCTGCGGGCATTTCAGCGCCGCGAATGCGTATCTGCAGGCGCACGGCCAGGCGCCGATAGACTGGAGCCTGGCGTGACCTCTAGCCGAACGGCACGGGGTAGGGGAGTTCCAGCACCTGCACCGGCTGTTCGCTATCCGGTGCCAGGCGCAGGCCTTCCGCCGCCGCCGGCTGGGTGGTGGTGATCAATGCCAGCGCCCTGCCGTCTGCGGTGGTCGCGACATTGACCACCTGCGCAGCGGCTTGTTCCCTGCCCTGCAGATACAGTGGCTCCCCCGCGCTGGCGGCACTACCCGCAGGCAACTGCACCAGCAGCATGCGGCGCTTGGCCTTGCCCCTGTAGTGCATGCGCGCAATGACTTCCTGGCCCGGGTAGCAGCCCTTGCGGAAGTTGATGTGACCGCTGAGATCGTAGTTGAGCTGCTGTGGCAGCAGCTCGCCGGTCGTTGCCGCAGTGATGCGGGCGATGCCGCGGCGCAGGTTCGCAGCCTCCCAGTCCGCCTCGCTGGCGGCCTCGAGAGTGGCCTCAAGCTGTTCCGGCAGCGCCGGCTGCCGGTGCCGGTTCACCCATATCTCGAAGCATTCGTCGCTGCCGTCGAGTTGCAGCAGCAGTGCGTCAGCGTCTCCGGTCCAGGCCAGGTCTGCCGCGGGCAATGCCGCGAACAGTGGCTGCAGCGATGCGGCTGTGCCGGCGCCACGGCAGCCGAGCAGCTGCCATTCGTCGCCCGCAGCTTGCAGGGTCACCCTGGAGAACAGGGCAAAGCGCCCGAGCGCGGCGAGGGTGCTGTCCAGGATGTCCCGTCGCAGGCGCAGCAGAATCCTTTCGGGACCCAGTGCCAGGGCGATAAAGTCCGCCAGCACACGGCCCTGGGGATTGCAGAAGGTGCCGTAGCTGGCACGGCCGGATTCCAGCTGCTGCAGGTCGCAGCTGGCCTGGTTGTGCAGAAAGGTCACGGCGTCGCGGCCGCTGACCTCCAGCAGGGCTTCCCGCTCGAGGCGGGTGACTGTGGCGCTGTTTGTTGACACGGTGACGACGGCTCCTCCGTTGCTCTGCGTTGTACGGCTATTTCACATGGTGGCCGTTGGAACCGCTATAATAGCCGCTTTTGATGTTCCCGTACCGGGCTGGAGCTGCCATGCTGGAAACCGAAGAACACAATCGCATGCGCTGGGCCAGTCGGCGCGGCATGCTGGAGCTGGATCTGGTGCTGGAGCCTTTCGTCAACCAGCGTTTCCCGCAGCTGGATGCGGCGGACCGTGAGCGCTACCGGCAGCTGATGCTCTGCGAAGATCAGGAGCTGTTCGGCTGGTTCCTGCGCCGCGAAGTCCCCGAGGACCCGGAGCTGGCCGCCATTGTCCACATCATACTCGCCTTCACTCGTCCTGACCTGGACTGACCATCGCCCGCGCCCCGTCTGGTGCGCGGTTTGCCTGCTGCTGCTGGTTGCGCTCGCCGAGATTGCCTGGCGCGGGTACGGCCTGTGGGCGCTGCTGGGGCTGCTTCTGTGGATTCCGCTGGCGTGGTTCGGCTGGCCCGCGCCGCCGGGTGCACAAGAACTGCTGCTGGCGCCGCACGGCAGCCAGTTGTGGCAGGAGGACGGTGCCGAGCCAGTGGCCATCGAACTACTGTCGGGTACGGTACTGTTACCGAGGGTGGTCGTGCTGCACTGGCGTCCCGTTGCTGGCCGCGGCCGGCGCTTCCTGTGGCTGTGGGTCCATGATCTCGGCGAAGACAACTTTCGCGCTCTGCGGCGCTGGTGGCTGGTGTTTGGCCGGAAAGCTTGATGCAGAGGCCTGAATGGTGAACCTGGCGGCACTGGCGACGCTGTTCCTGACCGCGTTGGGGGCGGCAACACTGCTGCCGTTGCAGTCCGAGGCGGTTCTGGCCGGTTTGCTGCTGCAGAGGGAACACCCGGTCATTTTACTGGTGGCTGTGGCGACCGTCGGCAATGTGCTGGGTGCCATCGTCAACTGGTGGCTGGGCCGCTATATTGAGCACTGGCGTGAGCGGCGCTGGTTTCCTGTCAGCGGGCCTGCCCTTGACCGGGCGCAGGCGAGATATCATCGTTACGGTCGCTGGTCCCTGCTGTTGTCCTGGGCGCCAATTATCGGCGATCCGTTGACGCTGGTGGCCGGGGTGATGAAGGAGCCATTCTGGAGCTTTCTGCTGCTTGTGACTCTGGCCAAGACGGGACGTTATCTGGTGTTGAGCGCCGCGGTCCTCGGCCTGGGGTGGTGACAAAACCCGGGAGTCGTGTGCCGACAAATGTTCCAGAGAGTGATATTGAATGCACTGCACTGCGCCGATGAAGTCGCTCCTGCTGCCCCTGTTCGCGGTGCTGCTGGCCGGATGCGGCGCGACGATCTGGCCGTCGACGGCGGTGGAACAGCCGCGCACCGTGTATCTTCTCCAGCATGCCCGCCACAGCTCGCTGCTTTTGACTGCAGCCGACCGCAGCCGGGTGCGCTACGCCTACGGCGACTGGGCATGGTATGTCGACGAGCGTGAAGGTTTGTACAGCGGTGCCCGGGCGTTGCTGTGGCCGAGCCGGGCAGCGCTGGGGCGCTTGTCACTACCACCGGCACAAGCCGGCGAGCGACTGGAGCGGGTGATTGGTGTCGGTATCGATCATGCCCACTGCCTGCAGCTGGAGGCGGCTCAGGTCGACCGGCTGCTGGCAGAGCTGGATGCCCACTATCACGCCAGCGACCTGCCGCCACAGTTCAGTGCCACGCGCAATCTGCACTTCGTCACAGACCCGCGCGCCTACACGCTGCTGCACAACTCCAATCACGTCACCGCGAGCTGGCTGCGCGAACTTGGGGTGCAGGTGAGCGGCAGTCCGGCACTGGGGAGCTGGGAGCTCAATGCCCCGGCGAGGGCCGCCGCAGGTGCTGTTTCCGCGGCGGTCGCTACCTGTCCCTGAGCGCGCTTCCTTTCAACGAAAGTACTCGCAGGAAAGCAAAATCAATGGCTACCGGACTGACCAATGCCAGAACCCTGTTCAGCGTGGAAGCGCTGGAAGATCCCTATCCGTTATACACGACCATGCGCTCGCTGGCGCCGGTGTGCCAGCTGGGTGGCACTCGCGCCTTCTTCGTTGGAACCCACGCCGCGGTGACGGAAGTGGTCATGCGGCACGAGGATTTTTCCGCCAACCTGGAGCGGATGCTGGTGCGCGGTGACGACGGCATGCCACAGATATTCGATCTGGCCGGTGCCGGCCATGCGAGCAATGTGCTTGCGACCGCGGACGAGCCGGAGCACGCGGTGCACCGGCGCATGCTGGTGCAGCCGCTCAAGGCCGCTGCTATCTCCGCCCTGGAGCCGGGCATGCGTGCACTCGCCGCGGAGCGTGTGGATTCGCTGCTGGCGACGGGCGGTGGTGACGTTTGCGCCGCCCTTGCAGCACCCTTGCCCGCCTGGGTGGTGAGCAAGTTGCTGGGCCTGGGGGAGGACGCGCTGGAGGTGGTGCAGCGCTGGGCGATGATGGGTGGAGATTTTCTCGCGGGCACGCTGGATGCCGGGCGCCTGGCGACGGTGTTGACCGAGACCGGGCACCAGCACGCTTACCTGGAGGCACATCTTGATGCGGTAGCGGGCGCGCCGGGGGACTCGCTGACGTCAGTGCTGGCTGGCGCGGTCGCGAACGGGCTGATCACCCGGCAACAGGCGGTGGGCATGCTGGTGATCCTGTTTGGCGCCGCCGGTGAGTCCACTGCCAGCCTCCTGGGTTCGGCCGTGCGCCTGTTGGCCGCTGACCAGACACTGCAGCAGCGTCTGCGTGCCGATCCCGGGCTGCTTCCGGCATTCCTGGAAGAGGTCGTGCGGCTGGAGACCCCGTTTAAATTTCACTACCGTGTGGTGCGCCGGGAAACCCGTCTCTGCGGTACCCCCCTGTACCCGGATGATTTGTTGCTGGTGAGTTGGGCCGCCGCCAACCGGGATCCGGAGCAGTGGCCCGATCCCGACCAACTGCGTCTGGATCGGCCCGGGGCTGCGCGCCATCTCGGATTTGGTTATGGCATCCACTTCTGCATCGGTGCCCCGCTGGCGCGCCTGGAGGCTCGCGTGGCACTGGAGGAGCTGTTGGCGCGCACCCGCCGCATCGCGCTGGACTCCGCCCGCCCCCCTGTGCATGTGCCGAGTCTGTTTGTGCGCCGGTTGCGGCATTTGCACCTGGCGCTGTCCTGACCCCGGTGCCGCGTCGCCTTCGTGGCGCTGTTCAGACCGGATCCAGCACCACCACCGGAATCTGCCGATCGGTCTTCGCCTGGTAGTCGGTATAGGGCGCGTAGTAGTCCACCATCAGCTGCCACAGTCGCTCGCGTTCCTCGCCCTCGGCGTCGCGTGCTCGGGCGCTGAAACGGTCGCTGGCCACCTGCACCTCCACGTTCGGATTGGCCTCCAGGTTCAGGTACCAGGCCGGATGGGCCGGGGCGCCGCCCTTGGAGGCAATCACGCAGTAGCCGCCATCGCCGGTGGGCCGGTAGATCAGGGGCAGCGTCAGTGCCTTGCCGGACTTGCGCCCGGTGGTGGTCAGCAGCAGTGTGGTCAGCATGCCTTCGCCGCCCCCCAGGGAGGCATCCCAGTAGTGGCCGGCCTCCGGGTCGCGGCGGTAGAGTTCGATGTGCTCCCTGATCCAGTCGGGCAGGGAGGCGGGGATCTGTTCGCTCATGATGAGTGCTCCGGTTGCGGGGTGGCTCATCAGCATAGCGCGAATGGCCGCGGATACAAGCAACGGGCGGGGCTCCCGGTGGCGGCTATGCGCAGCCCACTAGCTGCGCTCGGGCATCAGCACCGTATCCACTGCCTCTGGCAGCAGGTCAGGATAGTCGAGGGTAAAGTGCAGGCCGCGACTCTCCTTGCGGGCCTGGGCACAGCGGATCATCAACTCCGCCACCATGGCCAGGTTGCGCAATTCCAGCAGATCGTTGCTGACCTTGTAATTGCTGTAGTACTCGTTGATTTCCGCCTGCAGCAGTTCGATCCGGTGCTTCGCCCGGGCCAGGCGCTTGTTGGTGCGGACGATGCCGACGTAGTCCCACATGAAGCGGCGCAGTTCGTCCCAGTTGTGGGAGATCACCACATCCTCGTCGGAGTCAGTGACCTGGCTTTCATCCCAGGGCGGCGCGGGTTGAGGCTGCGGGGCGCGGGCGATGGTCGCGGTGATAGCGGCGGCGGCGGATTCAGCATAGACAATACATTCCAGCAGGGAATTGCTGGCCATGCGGTTGGCGCCGTGCAGGCCGGTGCTGGAGGCCTCGCCGATCACGTACAGGCCTTCCACATCACTGCGACCGGCCGTGTCCACCACCACGCCGCCACAGGTGTAGTGGGCTGCAGGGACGACCGGTATGGGCTCGCGCGCGATGTCTATGCCCAGCTCCAGGCAGCGGGCGCTGATGGTGGGGAAATGTTCCTCGAGGAATTCCCGCGATTTGTGGGAGATATCCAGATAGACACAGTCGATGCCCAGGCGCTTCATCTCGTGGTCGATGGCGCGGGCCACGACATCTCGCGGCGCCAGTTCGCCCCGGGGGTCGAATTCGTCCATGAAGCGACTGCCATCGGGTAGCAGCAGCCTGCCGCCCTCACCGCGGATGGCCTCGGTGATCAGGAAGGATTTCGCCTTTGGGTGGTACAGGCAGGTGGGGTGGAACTGGTTGAATTCCAGGTTGGCGACCCGGCAACCGGCGCGCCAGGCGATGGCGATGCCGTCGCCGCTGGCGCCGTCGGGGTTGCTGGTGTAGAGATAGGCCTTGCTGGCGCCCCCGGTGGCGAGCACCACGGCCCTGGCCTGGAACAGTTCCACCCGGTCGCTGCGCCGGTCGAAGATATAGGCACCTTCACAGCGCCCTTCGTGCAGGACCACATCCACCGCGACCCGATGCGGGAATACCTCGATATTGTCTGCCGCCAGTACCCGCTCGGTGAGCACCTCGGAAATTGCCCGGCCGGTCCGGTCCGCGGCGTGGATAATGCGGCGATGGCTGTGACCACCCTCCATGGCGAGGTGGAATTCCTGGGCGGCATCCGGCAGGTGATCAAAGTCCACTCCCTGCGCCACCAGCCACTCCACGCAGCTGCGACTGTTGCTGACGGTGAAGCGCACGGCCTCCTCGTTGCAGAGGCCTGCGCCCGCCACCAGCGTATCGGCAACGTGTGATTCCACGGTGTCCTCTGAGTCCAGCACCGCGGCCATACCGCCCTGCGCCCAGTAGGTGGAGCCCTCGTTCAGGTCGCCCTTGGAGAGCAGGGCGATGCGCAGATGGGAGGGCAGGCGCAGGGCGGTACTGAGGCCTGCGGCACCGCTGCCGATGATAAGGACGTCGTGCTGAAATGAGTTGCTGGACATGGGATTGGTGCTTGCTGCCTCTGGGTGGTGAAATATATTATGTGTCTCAATAACTTACGTAGCGTAAAGTACGGCAGGTCACCGGCACGGCGAGTATAAACGAGGTGCCCCGGATTAAGGAAATGCAGGATTGCGGAACTTTTGTGGTATCAGAACCTCATACGGGCAGCATGGTATGGGTGTAACAGCCACTGCGGCGGGCGTCAGCGCTGGCGGCCCCAGAGGGCTGTGGATCAGACTGTCATGGATCAGGGAAGGAGTCGGGACATGACAGCTGCACCAACGGACCAGCAGCTCGTCGCCCGGGTGCAGAAGGGCGATTCCCGTGCCTTTGACATGCTGGTGCTGAAATACCAGCACAAGATACTCGGATTAATCAGTCGCTATGTGCACGATGATGAGGTCCAGGATGTCGCCCAGGAAGCGTTTATCAAGGCCTACCGGGCGCTGCCACGTTTTCGTGGAGACAGCGCTTTCTACACCTGGCTCTACCGGATCGCCATCAATACTGCCAAGAACCACCTGGTGGCACGCTCCCGACGCCCGCCCGGCTCGGACGTCGAGATCGGCGATGCAGAGTATTTCGAGGGCGGCGGGGCGCTGCGGGAGATCGAGACCCCGGAGACAGCCCTGTTCGGTGCCGAGCTCAAGCAGGTAGTAGAGCGGGCGATAAAGGAATTGCCGGATGATTTGCGTTCAGCGGTAACTTTGCGCGAATTTGATGGTCTGAGTTACGAGGACATCGCCGAGATCATGGATTGTCCTGTCGGCACCGTTCGGTCGCGGATCTTTCGCGCCCGGGAGGCCATCGACAAGAAGGTGCGTGATCAGATCGACGGAGTGTAGTGTGAGCCAGCATAGCGGCAACAAATTCAGCAGAGTGGAACCGGCCATGGCAAAAGTTCGCAGCAGCAGTGATTTGATAGTGATGACGCAAAGCGGAGGGCTGGCACCATGACTGAACAACTGCGTGAGTCACTCTCTGCCCTCATGGACGACGAGGCCAATGAACTGGAGCTGCAGCGACTGCTGGGTCAGCTGGCCGAGGACGACGCCCTGCGCCAGACCTGGATTCGCTACAATCTTGCCCGGTCGGTCATCTCCGGACAGCCTGCGGGCCGCATCAATCTGGATATATCCCGGCAGGTCAGCGCCGCGATTGCCGCCGACGGGCAGCCCGCAGCCGGGGCCTGGCAGCGCCTGACCCGGCCCCTGGGCAGTCTTGCGGTCGCGGCATCGGTAATGGCAGTGGTGGTTTTGGGTGGTCAGCAGCTTTACCAGGCGGCTGACCCCGATGCCGGCGCCGCGGCCCCGGTCGCGGCCTCTGGCGTTTCTGCGGTCGGCTTCGTCAATAGCCTCGGCGCGGTGCCCATGCGTGCCAGCTACGGCAACCAGGCGGTGCCTGAGCTTGAGCCCGCGGCGCGCACGGCCTACCGCGAACTCGCCCGGCAGCGCATGTACCTGTACATGCAGGAGCATGCCGAGCATGCAGCACTCAACTCTCCCCAGGGCCTGATTCCTTTCGCTCGCGTCCCCAACATCGAGGAGTGAGCTCACAGTGGTGATCACTGCGCGATCGCTGTTGCATTTCCTGGCTGTTCAAGGCGTGCTGCTCGCCGGCCTGATTGCTGTGCCTCCGGCGTTGGCCACCACCTGCTCTGAAACCGACGCCGAGGCACTGGGCTGGCTCGCGAAAATGTCCCGCAGCTACCGCGAGGTGGCCTACCAGGGCGTGGTGACGTTCCAGCGTGGCGATGACCTGCAGGTGATGCAGATCGCGCGCTCTGTGGAGTCCGGTGAGAGTCATGAGCTTCTTACCCGGCTTACCGGCCAGGGGGTTCGGGTCGTGCGCGCCGGTCACCCCCTCGATTGTACTCATCCCGGCCAGCAGCTGTTGCAGCTGGGCGACCGGGCGCCAGCCTCGGGATGCGGCATTGCAGAGTACTATCGGTTTCAGGTGGGCGAGGGCGATCGCATCGCCGGACGCCAGGCAGTGAGGGTCGGGATCCAGCCCCGCGACATGTACCGGTATGGCTACGTGCTGGAACTGGACCGCGAAACCGGCTTGCTCCTGCGTATCAGTACCCTCGGTCGCGGCGACCAGACCCTCGAGCGCTTCCAGTTTGCCGATCTTCACTACGGCGAGCCCCTGACACCACAGCAGGATGTGGCGACAGTCCATCCTGCTCGTCATCCACATCCCGATCAGGTCGATGAGGGGCCGTCCGTCACCGCGCCCTGGGTGGTTAGCTGGCTGCCCCGCGGCTTTGTTCCGACCGACTCCGCCGCCGAGGCAAGTATCCGCCGCACCTACACCGATGGCCTCGCGGTCTTTTCCGTATTCCTCGAGCAGTTGCCCCGCGCCATGCGGCCGGGCGAGGGTGTCGCCCGGGAGGGCAGTACCACTTCCTACTCCCGCGGCATGAGTCTTGCCGAGCAGCCCGTGCTGGTCACGGTAGTTGGCGAGGTGCCGGTGAACACCGCACGCATGGTCGCGGACTCGGTCAGGATGGTGCGCTGATGCCCACGGAGACCGGTCGCATTGTCGCCATAGAGTCCGACAGCCTGTGGGTCGAGACCATCCGCAAGAGTACTTGCGGCGCCTGTTCGGCGCAAAAAGGCTGCGGCCATGGGCTCTTGAACCGGATCCGCGATGGTCAACGCGGCCTGGTCCGGGTCCTGCCCGGGACATTTTCCCTGGCGGACTGTCGGATCAATGACGAGGTCAGTATCAGCCTGCCCGACGAGGTGATCCTGCGCGGCTCACTGATCGTCTATATGCTGCCGTTGTTGGCGATGCTGGCCGGGGCCGTCGCCGGCAGTCACTGGTTGCCGTGGTCACAGGACCTGGCGGCGGTGGCGGGTGCAGCTGTCGGCTTTGCCGGTGGTGTCGCGCTGGTGCGCTGGCATGCCTGGCACCACCGGGACGACGCCCGACTGCAGCCTGTTCTGGCGGCTTCACCGGGCGGACAACAGCAGCTGCTGCACTCCTCGCCGTCGCTCTCACCGTAAATTTTTCTCAACACCTGAAATGGATTGATTGCATGATTTCACGCAGAACCTTGCCGACACTGTTTTTCCTCTGCCTGACGCTGGCAGCTCCCGGGCTGGCGGCGCAGTCGCTGCCGGACTTCCGCGACATAGTGAAGTCGGGGTCACCGGCAGTAGTGAAGATCGTGGTCCAGCATCCTCCCGGGCGCAGTGCCAGCAATCCTCATGACATGGAAGAAATTCCGGAATACCTGCGCCGCTTCTTCGAGTTCCGCGGCCAGCAGCCACAGCCGCCCCAGCAGCGCCAGCGCATGTCCATGGGCTCCGGCTTCTTCATCTCGGCCGATGGCTACCTGGTGACCAACAATCATGTCGTCGAAGGTGCCGAGAACGTTCTGGTGCGGATGATTGACCGCCGCGAGTTCGAGGCGGAAGTGGTGGGTACCGACCCGCGTTCGGATCTGGCGTTGCTGCGGGTAGAGGCCAGTTCGCTGCCCTATTTGCGCCTCGAAACGAATGACGCACTGGAAGTCGGGGAGTGGGTGCTGGCCATCGGCTCTCCCTTTGGCCTCGACTACTCGGTAACCGCGGGGATCGTCAGCGCGATGGGCCGCAGCCTGCCCACGGAGCAGGGCGAAAACTACGTGCCCTTTGTGCAGACCGATGTCGCCATCAACCCGGGCAATTCGGGTGGCCCGCTGTTCAATCTCAATGGCGAGGTGGTGGGGGTCAACTCCCAGATATTTACCCGCAGTGGAGGCTCTATCGGCCTGTCCTTTGCGATCCCCGCCAGCGTGGTGCGCAACGTTGTGGCCCAGCTCAAGGAAAGCGGGCGCGTTACCCGTGGCTGGCTGGGCGTGACCATTCAGGATGTCGACAAGACCCTGGCGGAATCCTTCGGCCTCGACCGGCCCCAGGGGGCACTGATCGCGCAACTGGCCGGGGATGGTCCCGCCGCCAGGGCGGGCCTGGAGGCGGGGGATGTGATCCTGCGCTTTGACGGCAAGGATATTCCCACATCGGCCGAGCTGCCCCACGTGGTCGGCCTGACGGCTCCGGATACCACGGTGCCGGTGGAGATCATGCGTGACCGCAAGCGCAAGACCGTGCGGGTCAAGGTGGGTGGCCTGGACGCGGACGACAGCTATGCCTTGAGCAGTGACAGGGCCGGCGAGGATCGCGGCGGTCGCCTGGGATTGCTGGTGGAAGAGGCCGGCCCCGAGGCTCTGGAACGCTTCGGCATCAGTGGCGGTGTGCTGGTGCGGCAGGTGTCTCCGGGGTCCGTGGCGGCAGAGTCCGGCGTCCTGCCGGGCGATGTTATCACCATGCTCGGTTCCACCCCGGTCAAGGATGTGGCGTCCTTCGAGCGTGCGGTGTCGCGCCTGGAGGCAGGTGACTCTGTCCCCCTGCGCCTGATTCGTCGCGGCTCACCGCTGTTTATCGGTCTCAAGCTCCGCGACTGAGTTCACCCCGCCGCTCCCTTGCCGCTGTCGTCTGCGCCTGCGCGGCGCGGCCGGCGCGGCATGGCGGTGGCCGGGGCATTGGGGTACAATCGCGCGTCCTTTCGCCAGCACCTTTTGACCCCAGCCGAGCCCAGTTGAGTGAGTGATCTAAGCCACATCCGCAATTTTTCGATTATCGCGCACATTGACCACGGCAAATCCACCCTCGCGGACCGCTTTATCCAGCACTGCGGGGGCCTGAGCCAGCGGGAGATGGCGGAGCAGGTGCTCGATTCCATGGATATCGAGCGCGAGCGCGGCATTACCATCAAGGCCCAGAGCGTCACCCTCAACTATACGGCGCGCAGCGGCAAGGTCTACCAGCTCAACTTCATCGACACCCCCGGCCACGTCGACTTTTCCTACGAAGTGTCGCGCTCCCTGTCCGCCTGCGAGGGCGCCCTGCTGGTGGTGGATGCGGGCCAGGGTGTGGAAGCCCAGTCCGTAGCCAACTGCTACACGGCCATTGAGCAGGGCCTGGAAGTACTGCCGATACTCAACAAGATGGATCTGCCGCAGGCTGACCCGGACAAGGTCAAGCTGGAAATCGAAGAGATCATTGGCATTGATGCGACCGAGGCCTGCCTGGTCAGCGCCAAGTCGGGCATGGGTATCGAGGATGCGCTGGAATACCTGGTCGAGAATATCCCGCCCCCGGAAGGTGACATCAACGCCCCCCTGCAGGCCCTGATTATCGACTCCTGGTTCGACAACTACCTCGGTGTGGTGTCGCTGGTGCGGGTCAAGCAGGGCGTGTTGCGCAAGCGCGAGAAGATCATTACCAAATCCACCGGTCGGGTACACCAGATAGACGCGGTTGGCATTTTTACCCCCAAGCGGCTGGAGACGGGCGAACTCAAGGCCGGTGAAGTGGGCTTTGTGGTGGCCGGTATCAAGGATATTCACGGTGCCCCGGTCGGGGATACCCTGGTCAATGCCCAGCACCCGGATGTACCGTCGCTGCCGGGTTTCAAGCAGGTCAAGCCGCAGGTCTATGCGGGTATCTTTACCATTTCCACCGACGACTACGAGGACTTCCGCGACGCCCTGTCGAAGCTGACGCTCAACGACGCCTCCCTGTTCTATGAGCCCGAGACCTCGGATGCGCTCGGTTTCGGCTTCCGCTGCGGCTTTCTCGGCATGCTGCACATGGAGATCATCCAGGAGCGGCTGGAGCGGGAATACGATCTCGACCTGATCACCACCGCCCCGACGGTTGTCTACGAGGTGGTAAAGAAGAGCGGCGAGGTCATCTATGTCGACAGTCCCTCGAAACTGCCCGACCCGGGGGAAATCGAAGAGATGCGTGAGCCCATCGCGCGCTGCAATATCCTGGTCCCCCAGGAGCACCTGGGTAACGTGATTACCCTCTGCGTGGAAAAGCGCGGCCTGCAAAAGGACATGCTGTTCCTGGGCAGCCAGGTCTCGGTGGTCTACGATATTCCTTTGGCGGAAGTGGTGCTCGATTTCTTTGACCGGCTGAAGTCAGTCAGTCGCGGTTACGCCTCCCTGGACTACAGTTTCGACCGCTTCGAGCCCGCCAACCTGGCGCGACTGGATGTGTTGATCAACGGCGAACGGGTGGATGCGCTGGCGGTGATTGTGCATCGCGATCACACCATGCACCGGGGGCGGGTACTCACCGAGAAAATGAAGGAACTGATTCCGCGACAGATGTTCGATGTCGCGATTCAGGCAGCGGTCGGTGGCAAGGTTGTGGCCCGCCAGACCGTGAAAGCGCTGCGCAAGAATGTGACAGCGAAGTGCTATGGCGGTGACGCATCGCGCAAGAAGAAACTGCTGGAGAAACAGAAGGCAGGCAAGAAACGCATGAAGCAGGTCGGCAATGTGGAGATTCCCCAGTCGGCCTTCCTCGCGGTGCTGAAAGTGGATGGATAGCCCGATATGACGATAGATTTTCCTCTGGTCCTGGTAGTGCTGGTATTTGGCAGCGGCGGTATCTGGCTGTTCGATACCCTGTTCATGGCGCCGCGCCGACGGCGGGCCCGGCAGGCCCTGCAGGTGGCGCATCCGCAGTGGTCCCATGAGGGCAGCAAGGATGCGGCCGCCTACGAGGCCAAAGTGCGCGCCACTGCGTCCGAGCCGGTCCTGGTGGAGTACTCGCGGTCATTCTTCCCGGTGCTGTTTGTGGTGTTCGTGCTGCGCTCCTTCCTGGTGGAGCCATTCCAGATCCCCTCGTCCTCCATGGTTCCCACCCTGGAAGTCGGCGATTATATCCTGGTCAACAAGTTCACCTACGGTATCCGCTTGCCTGTCGTGCGGACCAAGGTCATGAACATCAACGAGCCCCGGCGCGGTGATGTCATGGTGTTCTTCCCGCCGCACATGAATGACACCTATTACATCAAGCGTGTGATCGGCCTGCCCGGCGACTCGGTCAGCTACCGCAACAAGCGCCTGTTTGTTAACGGCGAGCCAGTGCCCACCGAGTCGCTGACCGTGGTGCCGGACGGACAGGCTCGGGTGGAGGTGGGTCTTGAGATCCTGGGAGACCAGCCGCACCTGATGCAGGACGACCAGACACGCCCGGGGCGGGATTTTTCCCTGGTCGTGGAGCCGGGCCACTATTTCATGATGGGTGACAACCGCGACAACAGCAGTGACAGCAGGGTATGGGGCCAGGTGCCGGAAAGAGATATAGTAGGCAAGGCCTTCGCGATCTGGATGCATTGGGATTCGCTGTTCAGTATCCCCAGCTTCAGTCGCGCCGGCACGATAAAATGAGTCCACAGACAGCGTGCGGGGTAAACAATATGAAGTTGCGGCAACAGCAGTCCGGCATGTCCCTCCCGGGGATGCTCGCCATTGCGATCATGGTGGGGTTCTTTGTCATGTGTGGCCTGAAAATGGCTCCCAGCTACTTCGAGTACTTCACCATCCGCGATGTCGTTACCAGGGTTGCCGCCGAGCACGACCCCGCCACCGATACCATCGCCGACATCCGTCGCAAGATTGCCAATCTCTTCAATACCAACCAGATCTATGGGCTCAAGCCCAGTGAGGTCGAGGTGTTCCGCAAGGATGGCAAAACCTATATTGATGCCAGCTACGAGGCGCGCATTCCGCTGTTCGGCAAGATTGATGCGATAATCCGCTTCGATGACCTGGAGAGGGAAGCTGGCGTCCGCCAAGCCCCTTGATGCCGCATGGATAAGCTTCGCCGCCTGCAGCAATTGCTGGGCCATGAGTTCAGTGATCCCGGCCTGCTGCAGCTGGCCCTGACCCATCGCAGTGCGTCCGGCAACAACAACGAACGGCTTGAGTTTCTCGGCGACTCCATTGTCAATCATGTGATTGCGGAGTCCCTGTACCAGCAGTTTCCCAAGGCCCGGGAGGGAGACCTCAGCCGCATGCGGGCGACCCTGGTCAAGGGCGACACACTGGCGGAAATCGGGCGCGAGTTGGGTCTGGGGGAGTTTGTTCGTTTGGGGCAGGGCGAGCGCAAGAGCGGCGGCCACCGTCGGGCCTCCATCCTCGCGGATGTTCTCGAGGCCATTGCCGGGGCCATCCTGCTGGACAGCGACACCGATCGCTGCCGGGAATGCCTGTTGCGCTGGTTTCACAGTCGGCTCGAGGGTCTGGAGATGGGTGCCGCGGGCAAGGATGCCAAGACCAGGCTGCAGGAGTACCTGCAGGGCCGCGGCCGGCCGCTGCCGGCCTACGAATTGCTCGCCGTTGACGGCGAGGATCATCAACAGGTGTTTCGCATTCTGTGTCGCGTCATGCAACCCGAACGGACTTTCGAGGGTGGGGGTGGCAGCCGCCAGAAGGCGGAGCAGGCGGCCGCCGAGGCTGCACTGGAGGCACTAACCCATGGCCAATGAGACAGATACCATCCAGCGCTGCGGTTATGTCGCCATCGTCGGTCGACCCAATGTCGGCAAGTCGACGCTGCTGAACCACTTGTTGGGCCAGAAGATCAGCATTACCTCGCGCAAGCCCCAGACTACCCGACATCAGGTGCTGGGGATCAAGACCGAGGCCGGCTGCCAGTTCATTTTTGTCGACACCCCGGGCCTGCATCGCGCAGAACCGAGGGCCATAAACCGTTACATGAATCGCACCGCCAGCAGCGCCATACGCGATGTCGATGTCATCGTGATGGTGGTGGACCGCACCGCCTGGACCGACGAGGATGACATGGTTCTGCAGCGTGTGGCCCAGGCCGCTGTGCCGACCCTGCTGGTGGTGAACAAGGTGGACCTGCTGGAGGACAAGACCGTCCTCCTGCCGCAGCTGCAGCAGCTGGCCGAGCGGGCCCCCTTTGCCACCATCATTCCGCTCTCGGCCCTGCGCGGCCAGAACCTGGACGCGCTGGAAAAGGAGATTCGCCAGCGCCTGCCGGAGGCCGGCCATTTTTTTCCCGAGGACCAGATTACCGACCGCAGCCAGCGGTTTCTGGCGGCGGAGATCGTGCGCGAGAAGATCATGCGCCAGCTCGGTGACGAGCTGCCCTACGCGGTAACCGTGGAGATCGAGGAGTTCAAGCAGGAGGAGGCCATCCTCAACATATCCGCCCTGATCCTGGTTGAGCGCGAAGGCCAGAAGCGTATCCTGATTGGCGAGGGCGGCAGTCGCCTGCGCTCTATCGGCACTGACGCACGCCGTGACATGGAGAGGTTGTTCGAAAGCAAGATCATGCTGCGGCTCTGGGTCAAGGTGAAGTCGGGCTGGTCGGATGACGAACGGGCCCTGCGCAGCCTCGGTTACGATGATCGCTGAGCGCCAGCGAGCCTCTCATGCGCGTAAATCTTCAACCCGCCTACCTGCTTCACAGTCGCCCCTGGCGCGACACCAGCCTGCTGTTGGAACTGTTTACCGCTGAGCACGGCCGTCTGAGCCTGGTGGGCAAAGGCGCCCGCCGGCGCAGTCGCGGCGGTAGCCAGGCTGCCCTGCTGCAACCGTTTCGTCCCCTGCTGGTAAGCTTTGCCGGACGCGCGGAAATGAAGCAGCTGGTGGCCGTCGAGGCCGCAGGCAGCGCCCCCCGGTTGCAGGCAGAGCGCCTTTTTACCGGTCTTTACCTGAACGAACTGCTGGTGCGCCTGCTGCACCGCCAGGATCCCCAGCCACAGCTGTTTGCCCGGTACGGCGATACCCTCCAGCAACTGGCGGCAGACGCTGCTGGCGATGCCTGCCTGCGCCGGTTCGAGTTCAGCCTTCTGGAAGCCCTGGGCTACCATTTCGACCCGGCAGTCGACGGTTACAGCGGTGAACCGGTGACGCCGGAAGGCTGGTATCAATACCAGGCGGAGTTCGGGCTGGTCGCCTGCGTACGGCAGGCGCACACCCCGGCGGTGCTGTTCTCGGGGCGGGACCTGCTGGCGATCGCCGCCGGGCACTTCGATGGCGAGCAGGCCAGCGCGGCCAAGCGCCTGCTGCGTCAGGCCCTGGCCGGGCATCTCGGTGAGCGGCCGCTGGCCAGCCGGGAACTGTTCCGCCAGTTTCGCGACCGGAGCCAGCAGCAGTGATCGCCCTGGGTACGGATATTCTCGAGGTGGTCCGGGTCGAAGCCGTAGTGGCCCGGCTGGGAGACAAGTTCGTGCGACGCATCCTGACGCTGGCGGAACAGGGTGAATACGCCGCCAGCCAGCAGCCGGTACGCCTGCTCGCCAAGCGCTTTGCCGCCAAGGAAGCGATCGCCAAGGCCCTGGGCACGGGCATCGGGCGCGGCGTCAGCTGGCAGGATATCGAGGTGCGTCACGATGCCCATGGCGCCCCCCTGGTGCATCTGTCCGGCGGTGCGGCGGAAGTCCTGAAACGTCGCGGTGGCAGCGCCATGCTGTTGTCGCTGGCCGATGAACAGGCCTATGTGGTGGCCTTTGCGGCCCTGAAATGACCGGTGCATGCCCGCGCCGGTGAAAGTCGATATACTGCCCCGCCCGGCGGGAACGGTGAGTTATGTCCGAATATCCAACGATTGAAGCCTGCATTGGCAATACCCCCCTGGTGCGCCTGCAGCGTCTCCCTGGCGATACCTCGAATACGCTGCTGGCCAAGCTGGAGGGCAACAACCCTGCCGGCTCGGTAAAGGACCGCCCGGCACTGAGCATGATTGCGGAAGCGGAGCTGCGGGGCGATATCCAGCCGGGTGATACCCTGATTGAAGCCACCAGTGGCAACACCGGCATCGCCCTGGCGATGGCCGCCGCCATCCGCGGCTACCGTCTGATCCTGATCATGCCCGCGCACATGAGTGCCGAGCGCAAGCAGGCCATGTCTGCCTATGGTGCAGAACTGGTAGAGGTGACCCAGGCCGAGGGGATGGAGGGTGCCCGCGACCTGGCGCTGCAAATGCAGAGCGAGGGCAAGGGGCGGGTGCTGGACCAGTTTGGCAATCCCGACAATCCGCTGGCGCACTTCCGCGGGACGGGTCCGGAAATCTGGCGCCAGACCAGGGGTACGATCACCCACTTTGTCGCGTCCATGGGCACGACCGGGACCATCATGGGAGTGTCGGCCTACCTCAAGCAGCAGAACCCCGAGATCCAGATTGTCGGCCTGCAGCCTGTGGAGGGCTCCAGTATCCCCGGTATCCGGCGCTGGCCTCCCGCCTACCTGCCGGCGATCTTCGACGCCGCCCGGGTTGATCGGGTCATTGATATTTCCCAGGCCGAATCCGAACACCACATGCGCCTGATGGCGCGGGAGGAGGGGATCTTCTGCGGTGTTTCCTCCGGCGGTGCGATTGCTGCCTCGATCAAATTGTCGAAAGAGGTCAGCAATGCGGTGATCGTCGCCATTGTCTGCGATCGCGGCGATCGCTATTTGTCCACGGGCGTATTCGCCAGCCCCTGAGCGGAGCCCAACGATGGTCCGAGTACGGGAACAATCGCATCTCACGGCTTCCGGCGAGATAGATCTTGAGCGTTGGCTACAGCAGCTGCCGCTGGCGCATCGGCTGGATGAGCAGGAGCTGTTGCTGAGCGCCTGTGCGCTGGCGCGGGAAGCCGGTTCCCGTCCCGGCCGCGATGTACCCGACTGGGCGCGGGAATCGGACTGCTTTGCCACCGGGCTTGATATCGCCCAGATCCTGTCAGAGCTGCACGTCGGCACCGAATGCCTGGTCGCCGGCATTCTCTATCGCGCGGTGCGCGAAGAGCGGCTGCAACTGGATGCAGTGGGTGAGCGTTTCGGGCCGGGGGTACGCAACCTGATCGGTGGCGTGCTGCGCATGGCTGCCATAAGCGATCTCAAAACCCAGGTGGATTCCCCGGTGCTGGGCCAGGCGCACGGCCAGAAAGACAACATTCGCAAAATGCTGGTCGCCCTGGTGGACGACGTGCGGGTCGCGCTGATCAAGCTGGCGGAGCGGACCTGCGCCATTCGCGCGGTCAAGAACGATGAGGAGCGACGCTGGCCCATCGCCCGCGAGGTGTTCGATGTCTATGCGCCGCTCGCGCACCGGCTCGGGATCGGCCACCTGAAATGGGAACTGGAAGACCTGTCCTTTCGCTATATCTACAGCGACGCCTATCGCAAGATCGCGCGGCTACTGGATGGCAAGCGCCTGGAGCGGGACCGCTTCATTGCCCGTGTTACCGCGGAGCTGACCCGGGTGCTGGAGCAGGCGGGGCTGCAGTTCAACATCAGTGGCCGGGCGAAACATATCTACAGCATCTGGCGCAAGATGCAGCGCAAGGGCATCGGTTTTTCCCAGGTTTACGATATCCGTGCGGTGCGCATTCTGGTGCCGGAGATCAAGGACTGTTATGCGACCCTGGGGCTGGTGCACGGCTTGTGGCGCAATATACCCAATGAATTTGATGACTATATAGCCAACCCCAAGGAAAACGGTTATCGCTCATTGCACACGGCGGTCATCGGGCCGGAGGGCAAGATTCTCGAAGTGCAGATACGCACCAGCCAGATGCACGAGGAGGCCGAACTGGGGGTTTGCGCACACTGGCGCTACAAGGGCTCTGATTCCAGTGGCGGCATGGCCAGCAGCTACGAAGAGAAAATTGCCTGGCTGCGGCAGGTGCTGGACTGGCACGAAGAGACCGGCGACAGCGGAGATGTGGCGGAGCAGTTCAGTTTCGATCTCGCCCAGGATCGGGTCTACGTGTTTACGCCCAATGGCGATGTGGTGAATCTCGCCCAGGGGGCCACGCCGCTTGATTTTGCCTACCATGTGCATACGGAAGTGGGGCACCACTGTCGCGGCGCCAAGGTCAATGGCGTGATCGTGCCCCTCACCTACAGCCTGAAGACCGGTGAACGGGTGGAAATCCTGACCAGCAAGCAGGGCAGCCCCAGGCGCGACTGGCTGCAGTCCGGGCTCGGCTTCCTGCGCACCTCCCGGGCCAGGGCCAAGGTGCAGCAGTGGTTCAAGGCGCAGGCCCGTGAAGACAATATCGACGCCGGCCGGCACCTGCTGGAGCGGGAGTTTCGCCGCCTCGCACTCACCAGCGTCGACTACCGGCGAGTGGCGGACAAGGTCAACATGGCTACGGTGGAAGACATGTTCGCGGCGGTTGGTGCCGGCGATCTGGGTTCTGCCACTGTGCTCAACGCGGCCCAGTCCCTGGTGGAAAAGCGCCCGGAACCGCAGTTGCAGGTAGCCAGGCCCGGCAGCGGTCCGGTTTCCCGCAGCCAGATCAAGGTGCAGGGCGTCGGCAACCTGCTGACCCACATGGCCGGCTGCTGCAAGCCGCTGCCCGGTGATGCCATCGTCGGGTTCATTACCCAGATCCGCGGTGTCAGTATTCATCGCAGCGACTGCGCGCGCCTGCTGAAATTGCAGGAGACGTCGCCGGAGCGTGTGATTGAAGTGGCCTGGGGTGAATCGCCGCGGGAAAATTATGAAGTGGATGTCGCCATCGAAGCCTATGACCGCCAGGGCCTGCTGCGCGATATCACCGGGCTGTTCGCCAACGCACGGATCAACGTGCTGGCAATCAATACACAGACCAACAAGAAAAGGCATACAGCCACCATGCGCCTGACGGTGGAAGTGCCTGATTTGGGCGCGCTGTCGAAACTGCTGGAGCGAATCGATCGCCTGAGCAACGTTATTTCCGTTGCCCGGGTGTCTGAATAGGGGGGCTGATGTGACTGCCGGGCACTATACGGTAAACGACCTGCTGCGGGTGATGCAGCGCTTGCGCGATCCCGAAGGCGGCTGTCCCTGGGATCTGAAGCAGGATTTTCGCAGTATCGTGCCCTCCACCCTGGAGGAGTGTTACGAACTGGCGGAAGCAATAGAGCACGGGGATTACCCCCACGTCGCCGAGGAATTGGGTGACGTGCTGTTCCAGGTCGTGTTCTACGCCAGGCTGGGGGAAGAGCAGGGCCTGTTTTCCTTTCCGGATATCGTGCACACCCTGGTGGACAAGCTGTTGCGGCGCCACCCCCATGTCTTTGCGCACGGAGAGATCGAGGGCGTCGTGGCCGACTCGGTGGATGAAGCGGAAGTAAAGCGTTCCTGGGAGGCGATCAAGCGTGACGAGCGCGCGGCGCGGGCCCAGGGCGGGGTGCTGGATGATGTGCCGGTGGCACTGCCGGCATTGCCGCGGGCACAGAAACTGCAAAAGCGGGCAGCGCTGGTCGGCTTTGACTGGCCTGACGCTACCGCTGTGCTGGACAAAGTGGATGAAGAGCGGCGCGAATTGCAGGAAGCCATGGCAGCCGGTTCGGAGTCAGCGATCGCCGATGAAATGGGCGATCTGCTGTTTACCTGCGTCAACCTGTCACGCCAGTTGGGGCTGGATGCAGAGACCGTTCTGAGGCAGGCCTCCGCCAAGTTTGAACAGCGGTTTCGGGCCATGGAAAAATCTGCCGCTGCCGCGGGAGCCGTTGATCTGCGGGCGCTCACCGCGGCTGAACTGGAACAACTCTGGCGGGCTGCAAAAGCGCTGACCTGATGCCGGTTGGTTGCCCCGTTCCGGGCTTGTGCAAAGTCCTGCCCCTGTGTATGGTTACGACCCTCCGACAATCCGGCAGCGCAAATCACCTGCTCGTGCGGTTGCGATAGCCGCTCTACAGACATTGAGGAAGTACCTGAATGCGATTGATACTCCTTGGCGCACCCGGCGCCGGTAAAGGCACCCAGGCCCAGTTCATCATCGAAAAGTTCGGCATCCCGCAAATCTCCACGGGCGATATGCTCAGGGCGGCGGTGAAGGCAAAATCCGAACTCGGCCTTGCCGCAAAGGAAGTCATGGACGCCGGTGCTCTTGTTTCCGACGAGATCATTATTGGTCTGGTGAAGGAGCGGATCAAGCAGCCAGACTGCGCCGGCGGTTTTTTGTTCGATGGTTTTCCGCGCACAATACCGCAGGCTGAAGCGATGGTTGCCGCGGGCGTGGACATCGATCACGTGGTTGAAATCGCAGTGGATGATGAAGAAATTGTCGAGCGACTGAGTGGTCGTCGCGTACATCCCGCGTCGGGCCGTGTCTATCATGTGCAGCACAATCCACCCCGGCGTGAGGGAGTTGATGACGAAACCGGCGAAGCCCTGGTGCAGCGCGATGACGACAAGGAAGAGACGGTGCGCAAGCGCCTTGAAGTTTATCAGCAGCAAACTCGCCCTTTGGTGAATTTTTATCAGTCCATGACCGGGCCGCGCGCACCCGCCTGTCATCGGGTCGAAGGCGTCGGCAGCGTTGAAGACATACGTCGGAAAGTGTTCGCTGCACTGGGCGTATAGCCTGTAAATAAAGCGTTTTCTGCAAACTCCGGGCGAAAGGATGCGCCCGCCGCCCAGTCAAGTCCCCGTAAAACCCGCAAATTATTTTCTTTCCAGCGCGCAAACTCGTTGCATACGTTGCAAAAACGTTGTTGTGCGCTCTGGATAATATTGCTATTTTCTCGCCCGTAGTTTTGAAAAACAGCATCTGGAGAGTGGGATTATGGCAGCAGCCAAAAGCAAAGCGAAAACAAAAACCAAAACAGCGGTGCGCAAGTCGCCGGTAAAAAAGGCGCCACGCAAAAAGCCTGCGGCCAGTGCGGCCAGAAAGTCGACCGCAGTGTCCACGGCAGAAAAAAAGTCGCGTGAAACTCTGGCCAAATTGAAGTCCACGGTTGAAGCCGAGAAAAAGGCATTGGCTGACGCGCGGGCACGGGTAAAAGCCGCTCGGGCGAAAGCGGATGAACGCGGGAAAAAGGCAGCGTCGAACGCAGCTGCTCGTGCCAAGGCCCGGCTGGAAACAGCGCAGGGCAAGCTCAGGGAAACGCGTCAGCGGGTGAAGGAAATTGTCGCTGACGCGACGCTGGTAGCCAAGCAGCTTGCGGCACAGGAAAAGATTCTCGAGAAAAAGGCGGAGTTGGCGGCCAAGGCTGAGATCGACAAAGCCCGGGCACTGGCCAAACACGCCAAGAAGTGGACTGCGCAGCGTGCGAAAGCCGACGCCACCAAGATAAAGGCACTGGAAAAGAAAGTTCTGGGACAATTACGCGCAGCGGAAAAGAAAGCCGAGGCTGCTACCCGGAATGCCTTCAGGAAAGCTCGTACCGGTCGCAAGTCACTGGCACAGACAGCGGACACCATGGCGGAGTCTGTGGCTCCTGCAGCATCCAGGGCCAAGGCAAAAACCAGGGCAACGGCAAAAACCGCGGCCAGGAAGGCAAAGGCTGCTCCCCGGAAAGCAAAAGCTGCGCCGAAAAAGGCAAAGGCCGCAGTCGGAAAAGCGAAGGCGGCCCCCAAGCGAGCAAAGGCTGCACCCAGAAAGGCGAAAGCTGCACCTCGGAAAGCGAAAGCCACGCCGAAAGCCGCTGCCTCCGGTAGCTGATCGGCTTCGGGCACTGAAAAACCCGCGCCGGCATTCCGGCGCGGGTTTTTTATGGGTGCGCCAGGCATGGCGCGTAGCGCCTTGACGGGCGCTGTTCCGGTACACGTGGTGGTGGCCGGATGACTTGGAGGTGCAAGTCCTCTGTGGGCCCGGTAAGGGGAACCACTAGCCGAACGGCAAGGGTGTCTACCGCGAGGTGGAATCCGAAGGAAGCTGCAGGCAAAACACTGGCCCGACGAACAGGAATCGCATAGGAGGCGGTCGCCGTGGGTGAGAAGGCCCATATCTTCAAAGCCCGATACTTGCACGGAAACGGCGGACGTAGATGCGGCGGGTATAAGTGGGAAGGTCACGCGCATTACCCTGGGAGGTCTGATGCCCTGCCATCGGCTACCGCCATTGAGAGGTGGCGGGATGGGGTATCAGAAGTCAGCAGAGGCCATAGTAGGTGGTTTACCGGCCACTGAAGGGCTGAACATGTGGAACAGATTGGGAACCTGATTCTCGATGACACTGGAAAGAGCAGACAGGGCGGTTGAAACACCGCCCCTGATCACCGGGGAGCGCGGGCAGTACCTGCGCGGTACGGCGGATCAGTGCGCGGGTGACACGGTGAGGAGGGGTTATCCCCATGAGGAGCCGATGGATGTGATGTCGGCGGTTCTGGAACGATCGAATATGCAACGGGCCTACGACCGGGTGATGCGCAACAAGGGCGCACCCGGCGTGGATGGGCTGACGGTGGCCGATCTCAAAGGTTACCTGAAGGTCCACTGGCCCCGGCATAGGCAGGAGTTGCTGGAGGGGACGTACCAGCCACAGCCAGTGCGAGCGGTAGAGATACCCAAGCCCGGTGGTGGTGTGCGCCAGTTGGGGATACCCACGGTGCTGGACCGGCTCATTCAGCAGGCACTGCATCAGGTATTGAGCCCCATGTTCGAACCGGGGTTCTCGGAATCCAGCTACGGGTTCAGGCCGGGACGGAACGCGGGTCAGGCGGTAAAGCAGGCCCGCGACTACGTTGAGGCGGGATGCCGCTGGGTAGTGGATATCGACCTTGAGGCGTTCTTCGACCGGGTCAACCACGACATGCTGATGGCACGCGTGGCGCGGCAGGTGAAGGACAAGCGGGTATTGAAACTGATACGCGGGTACCTTGAGGCGGGCATCTGCACCGGCGGACTGGTGACGGCGAGGCGGGAAGGCACCCCACAGGGTGGCCCCTTGTCACCGCTGTTATCCAACATCCTGCTGACCGATCTGGATCGGGAGCTGGGAAAGCGCGGGCACGCGTTCTGCCGCTACGCCGATGACTGCAATATCTACGTCAGGAGCGAACGGGCGGGTACGCGCGTGCTGGGATCCATCACGCACTATCTTGAGAAGACCCTGAAGTTGAAGGTCAACCGGGAGAAGAGCGGGGTGGGCCGCCCTTGGCAGCGAAAGTTCCTCGGCTACACGGTGTGTAATCGGAGGTACAACGTTCGCCTGAGAGTTGATCCGAAGGCGGTTAAACGCCTGCGGGGCGACTTGAAGGCGATCTACCGCCGGGGCCGTGGGCGTTCGCTGGGCCGGATCATTGAAGAACTGAACCCCAAATTACGCGGATGGATCAACTACTTCCGCCATATCGGGGTCAAGCGTGTTCTGGAGGAGTTGGACGGCTGGATACGCCGTCACTTACGCCAGGTACTGTGGCTTCAATGGAAGCGGTCCTATACCCGTGCGAAGAACCTGATGCGGCTGGGGCTTGAGGAAAAGCGGGCGTGGGATAGTGCCCAGAACGGGCGCGGTCCTTGGTGGAATGCCGGCGCCTCGCACCTGAATCAAGCTCTGCCGAAGAAACTCTTTGACCGGTTAGGACTGGTATCGCTGATAGACTATTATCACCGGCTCAAATGGGCCACATGAACCGCCGTGGTACGGAACCGTATGCCCGGTGGTGTGGGAGGACGGCGGGAGCAATCCCGCCTCCTACCCGATCCGCACAAGTCTCACGCTTGTGTCAGTATTTCGTTGTGATTGTCGAAAGCGCTACCGGCATCCGCAAACTCCACGCTGACACAGCGCAGTTGTGCATGCCAGCCCCGTACAGAGCGGCCACCGCCTGCCAGATAGCCGGGCAGGCTGGCCAGACAGCGCCGTCGCAGCAGGGTGTGCAGATAGTGATGCTGGCCCCTGGCGGTGGCATAGGCGAGGTCACAGGAATCCGGCTGGGCTGCCAGGGCGCGCTGTAGACGCGCAGCCAGATCCAGTGGCAGATCCGGTGTGTCACAGGGAACCACCAGCAGGAATTCTTCAGCGGGATCCGACGGTAAAGCATCCAATCCCGCCAGTGGTCCCTGGAAACAGGACAGGCGATCACTGAACACCCGGTCGGCATAGCCAGCATAGGCGGCGAGGTTGCGATTGCAGCTGATCTGCAGGTGACAGGTCTGCTGTCGAAGCCGTTCGCTGACCCAGGCGACCAGCGGCCTGCCTTGCCAGTCCAGCAAGCCCTTGTCGCGTCCGCCGCTGCGGCGTCCAGCGCCGCCCGCAAGAATCAGGCCGCCGCACTGGGGGGTTTGCATGCGACTCACTTGTTTTGTCCTCTGTTTGCGGTTCTTGCCGGCGCCGGGCTGTGGGATAATCCGCGCCTTGGCAATGGTAACCGATTCTATGACCAGCATCCTCGCAGTTGATACGTCCACAGAAGCCTGTTCAGTGGCACTGTACCGTGAAGGCGAAGTGACGGCACTGCATGAATTTGCACCGCGGCGGCACAACCAGCTGTTGCTCGCCATGTTGCGTGAACTCATGCCTTCCGGTCCTGCAGCGCTGGATGCGGTCGCCTACGGGTGCGGCCCGGGCTCGTTCACCGGGTTGCGCATTACCGCCAGTGCGGTGCAGGGCCTGTGTTTCGCGACCGGCCTGCCGGCATTGCCTGTCTCGACGTTGAGCTGCCAGGTCTACGGGGCCATGCGTCTGGGGCAGGCAGGGGAGGGGGATTGCGTCCTCAGTACCCTGGATGCCCATATTGGTGAACTGTACTGGGCACTCTACCGGATCGATGGCAACCGCGCCGTGGAGGTCAGCGCAGCACAGGCAACGAAGCCCCCAGGGCTGGCACCGTCTGGCGGCGGCCCACTGGTCGTGATCGGCAGCGGGTTACAATATCGGGACGCCATGCCCCCTGCTGTTGCCGCTCGTTTCAGTGCCGAGTATCCGCAGCTGCTGCCTGCAGCCCGGGACTTGCTGCCGGAGGCGCTCCGCGCCCTGCAGGGGCAGCGAGTGCAAAGCGCGGAACAGGTGTGCCCGGTGTACGTGCGCGACGAGATCAGCTGGAAAAAGCTGGCCGAGCAGGGGCCGCGAACATGACGGAATGGCTGCAGGCCCTGCTGCTGGCCCTGGTCCAGGGCATCACCGAATTCTTGCCCATCTCCAGTTCGGCACACCTGGTGATTCCGGCTCTGTTGCTCGGTTGGGATGACCAGGGTCTCGCCTTCGATGTTGCCGTGCATGTGGGGACTCTGCTGGCGGTGGTGCTGTATTACCGTCGCGAGCTGCTGCAAATGACGGCCAGCTGCGCCGGCCTGTTGCGCGGACAAGCCGTAAACGACGATGTTCGGCTGGTCATGTACCTCGCCCTGGCCACGGTGCCGGTCGTTATTGTTGGATTTCTGGCGGACGAATTTATCGAGACCCGGCTGCGCACCCTGCCGGTGATTGCGACTACCACGCTGGTGTTCGGACTGTTGCTGGGTCTGGCGGACTGGCGTGCGCGCAGCGGGGCACCGGCACGATCGCTGGCGGCGGGCGTGGCCCTGCTGATTGGTCTGGCGCAGGCCCTGGCCCCCGTGCCCGGCGTATCCCGCTCCGGCATCACCATTAGCGCCGGCCTGCTACTGGGCCTGGACCGCGCCACCGCGGCGCGCTTCGCCTTCCTGCTGTCGATCCCGGTGATCGCCGGCGCGGGATTGCTGAAAGGTCTGCAGCTGGCACAGCAAAGCGCCCCTGTGGACTGGCTGCTGCTGGCGGTGTCGGCGCTGGTGGCGGCGGTGACCGCTTATGCCTGTATCAGCCTGTTCCTGCGCCTGCTTGAGCGCCTGGGTCTGATGCCCTTCGTCTACTACCGTATCGCGCTCGCTGGTCTGCTGTATGCGCTCTGGCTACTCTAGCCATGGCTGTGCTGACCGTTGTTTCCCCGGATCGAGGTTTTTTCATCCATGACACCGCAACAGTTCAATAGTGATCTTCTGGCATTTCTCACTGCAGCGACCACGCCGTTCCACGCTGTGGCCGCGCTTGTCGGCAGGCTGGAAGCCGCGGGATTTACCCGCTTGCCGGCGGAGGGTGAATGGAATCTGCAACCGGGGCAGTGCTGCTACCTGACCCGCAATGACAGCTCCCTGCTCGCGTTCACGGTCGGATCGGATTCCGCTCCCGAAACCGGCATGCGCATGGTCGGTGCGCACACGGACAGCCCCTGCCTGATGGTCAAGCCCGCGCCCGAGAAGCAGCGCTCGGGCTACTTTCAGCTCGGTGTGGAGGTCTACGGCGGTGCCCTGTTGAACCCCTGGTTTGATCGCGACCTGTCGCTGGCGGGCCGGGTCAGTTTCGCGGACGCAGAGGGGGCGCTGCACACCGCGCTGGTGGATTTTCGGCGCCCGCTGGCCGTCATTCCCAGCCTGGCCATTCACCTGGACCGGGAGGCCAACCAGTCCCGCAGCATCAACCCGCAAACCGATATCCTGCCTATCCTGGCGCTGCAGGCTGACACCTCGGTGCCCGATTTTCGCAGCCTGTTGCGCCAGCGCCTGCTGGAAGAACATCCGGACTGCGGTGTCGACAGGGTACTGGACTACGAGCTGTGTTTTTACGACAGCCAGCGTCCGGCCCTGGTGGGGCTGCGGGAGGAGTTTGTCGCCTCGGCGCGGCTGGACAATCTGCTGAGCTGTTTTGCAGGGCTCCAGGCCCTGCTGCAGTCTGATCGCCGCCGCAGCTGCCTGCTGGTCTGCAACGATCACGAGGAGGTGGGCAGCCAGTCCAGCTCCGGTGCCCAGGGGCCGATGCTGTTGTCGACCCTGCGCCGCATCGCCGGCAGCGAGGAGCGGCTGGGCCAGCTGGTGCAGAACTCGATGATGATCTCTGCCGACAATGCCCACGGCATCCATCCGAACTATGCCGACAAGCACGACGACAATCACGGCCCGCGGCTCAACGGCGGTCCGGTGATCAAGGTCAACGCCAACCAGCGCTATGCCACCAACGCCGAAACCGCCGGCCTCTACCGTCTGCTGGCGGCGCAGGAGGAGGTTCCGGTGCAGAGCTTCGTGGTGCGCAGTGACATGGGCTGCGGCAGCACGATCGGCCCGATCACCGCCGGTGGTACCGGCATCCGCACCCTGGACATCGGCGTGCCGACCTTTGCCATGCATTCCATCCGCGAACTGGCCGGCAGCGAGGATGCCTGCAACCTGGGCCGGGTGCTGCGTCGCTTCTACAATCACCCCGGTTCGCTGGCGCCGGTCTGAAATAGCCAGCCGCCCGCTGAGGCGCTAGAATCCCACGCTTTTACCAGATCGGGGCAATCATGAGCAAACAACGCGTTCTCACTGGCATTACCACCACCGGCACCCCCCACCTCGGCAACTATGTAGGCGCGATACGTCCCGCGATTGCCGCTTCCAACGCTGCCGACACGGAGTCGTTCCTGTTCCTGGCGGACTACCACGCCCTGATCAAGTGCCAGGATCCGGCGGTGGTGCGCCAGTCCAGCAAGGAGATTGCCGCCACCTGGCTGGCGCTGGGGCTGGATACCGAGCGTGCGGTATTCTATCGGCAGTCGGATATCCCGGAGATCACCGAGCTGACCTGGATCCTCTGCTGCAGTGCTGCCAAGGGCCTGATGAACCGCGCCCACGCCTACAAGGCCGCGGTCCAGGCCAATGAGGAAGCGGGGGAGGATCCGGACTTCGGGGTGACCATGGGCCTGTTCAGCTATCCGGTGCTGATGGCGGCCGACATTCTCATGTTCGGCGCCCACAAAGTGCCCGTGGGCCGCGACCAGATCCAGCATGTGGAAATGGCCCGCGACATCGCCCAGCGCTTCAACCACAACTTCGCCCCCCTGTTCACCCTGCCCGAGGCCGAGGTCGAGGACCACGTGGCAGTGCTCGCGGGCCTGGACGGGCGCAAGATGAGCAAGAGCTACAACAACACCATTCCCCTGTTCCTGCCGGAGAAGCAGCTGCGCAAGGCGATCAACAAGATCAAGACCAACCTGCTCGAGCCCGGCGAGCCCAAGGACCCGGACGACTCCACCGTATTCCAGATCTGGTCCGCCTTCGCCTCAACGGAAGAAACCGCGCGCATGCGCCGCGAGTTCGAGCAGGGTATCGCCTGGGGCGAAGCCAAGAAGCAGCTGTTTGAACTGGTCAACGATACCCTCACAACTGCCCGCGAGCGCTATCTCCAGCTGATGGACGACCCGGCCCACATCGAGCAGGTCCTTCAGCGCGGCGCCGAGCGGGCGCGGGCGTTCAGTACGCCGCTGTTAGCCCAAGTTCGGGAGGCCGTTGGAATCGCGCCGATGAGGTAAGTTTACTGTCGTTGGTGGTCGCGGGCTTTTTGGTCCTGTCTGGACCCGCTCGGGCCATCCATGGTCGCTCGTTCTTCGACACACCCGATAAAGCGGGGTGGGCTCTCCTGTCTCAGACGGTCCAGCCAGGACCAAAACGCCCGCTCCCTCGCACCACGGCACGTAATTCCTCGCGCCTCCGGGAGAATTACGCACCATGCCTGCCAGAGGCCTCGGGGGCTGGAGGGGCTTTGCCGGACCGTTCGAGACAGGACGTCGAGAAACGAGCGTCCATGGATGGACTTGCAGCGTGTCCGGCAAAGCCCCTCCAGTTCCCGAGGCCGGTCGCACCGTAACCAAAGTTGGGATAAGCCCCGGGCTACCCTTCGCCCCAGGAATACCGCAGTTCGACAAACGCACTCCGCGGCCTGCCGACGAAATAGCGGTACTGGCCGAAGCCCACATCGGCCCGCTCCGCATAGTCCTCGTCCAGCAGGTTGGTGATGCGCACACTGGCGGCCAGGCGCGGGGTCAGGGGGCTGCTGATACGCAGGTTGAGCAGGGAGTGCCCCTCGTACTCGAAGCGATTTTCCGGCTCCAGGTAATACTCGTCCATGTACACCCACTCCAGCTCCGCTACCGGTGCCGTGCCGTGACGGGGGGCGAACTCCCAGCCCAGGCGGGCACTGCCGAACAGCCGCGGAGCGGTGTCGATATCGTTGCCGTCGATGGCCTCGTTGACGCCCAGGGGCAGGGCGTTGTTGCCGTAGCGGTGGCGTGCAGCGGTAACGTCCAGGCGTGCATACCAGGGCCCCGGTGAACGGTAGTCGAGGCTCATTTCCAGGCCGTAGTGTTCGGTTTTGGCGCCGCTGACGTTGCGCCGGTCGGCATCCTGGAAGATCACCTCGTCCTTGTTCATGTGATAGACAGAGAGGTCATAGCGCAGGCCGGTGCCGGTGTCGCCGCGCAGTCCCAGCTCGATATTGTCGATCACTTCCGAGTCCAGGTCGGCCACGGACTGGCCGGACTGCAGGCGGTACAGCTCGCTGGTGTCCGGCGCCCGGAAGCCGTTGGCAAGGCGCAGGTAGGCGTAATGATCGGGGCGCAGCTCGACGCTGGCACCGGCATTGACGGACCAGTCAGTGAAGCTGTCGCTGCGATCGGCAACCCGGAAGAAGCGGCAGGCGGAGGCCGTGGGGGCACAGGCCGGGCCGTCCTCGGCCAGGTTCTCGTAATCGTAGTGGGTGTATTCCAGACGCACCCCACCGTCCAGAGTCCAGCGCTCGTTCAGCGCATGGCGCAGCTGGCTGTAGACGGCGGCGACACTGGCCTTGACCTCGTAGTCGTAGTGGGTGCCCCGGGGCTGGTTGGGGCTGAAGTCATTTTCCTGGTTTTCCTTGAGCCAGCCATCGGTGTACTCGAGGTCGGTGCCCGCGACCCAGCTCAGGCGGTCGGACTCCCCGTGCAGGGCAGTGCGCAGCCCCAGGGACTCGTGGCCGTTGCTCTCCACCGCTTTCCAGGGCAGGAAGTGTTGCAGGAACTCCATGCGATTGCGGCGCAGATAGGGCGTGATGCTCAGGCGCTGGCCACTGGTCAATTCACGGCTGGCCTCGCTGTAGACGCGCAGCGACCAGACATCGCGATAGGCCTCGGGGTTGGGATTGCTGCGCCGCAGGGCGCTGTCTTTGTAGGCCTCGAAACCCTGGATAAAGCCCGCGGTCTCCTGATTCAGATTGGCGGCGTCGACCACGCTCTGGAAGGCCCAGACGTCGCCATCGTAATCGTGGCGCAGGGTCAGTTTCTGCTGGTCAAAGCCGGACTCTTCCTGGTAGCCGCCGTCCGTGGTGGCGTTCATTCGCAGGCTGACACCGTGGCGGCCCTCGACGTGGTCCAGGCGGTATTTGCCCCGGTAGTAGTCGTCGGGCCCGGTCTCGATGGCGAGCTGCTGGCCGGCCCCCTGCTTCGGCGCGGCACTGAGGATGTTGATGACCCCGTGCATGGCGTTGGAGCCGTAGGTCGCCCCCGCCGGGCCCTTGATGACCTCAATCCGGCCCGCCTGCTCGATATTGGCGTCAAACAGCTGGTTGACGTTGCAAAAGCCCGGGGCTCGCAGGCTGATGCCGTCTGCGGCCATGAAGAACGAGCCGCAGCCACCGGCGCCGGTAAGCACCGGCGAGCGCAGCGCGGTCAGGCTTTCCTGGCCGTTGCCGCGGCTGATCCAGGAGCCGGGAACCTGCTGCATGATTTCATTGGGGTGGGTGTGACCGATGAGATTGAGGTCGCTCGCATCAACTGCCGACCAGGCCAGCGGCAGGCGGCTGGCGTCCTCACTGATCCGCTTGGCGCTGACCAGGATCTGTTCCAGGCGCTGCTCGGCCGCTGTTGCCGCAGTGGTGGCGGTGGCGGCAACCGCGATCGCAAGTGCGCGTAAGACGGCTTTAACCTGCGGCGATGACATTGGGATCCCTCTTGATTGCGCTGGGTTGATCGCGGTTACGCACCGCATCGGCGATACGCTGCAATGGAATGCGCAACATCTCGCGCAGTTCCTCGGGGGCGTCACTCTCGGTGAGCGCCTGTTCCATGCACCAGAGCCACTGATCCCTTTCCTCGGGGCCGATATGGTAGGCCGCGTGGGAGTCGGTGAGACACACGGTGCCATACTTTTCGGCATAGCGGGGCGGTCCGCCCATCCAGCCGGTCAGGTACTCGGCCAGCTTTTCCGTGACCGGGCCCAGATCCTCGGCGTGCATGGCGCGCAGTTCCCGCGCCTCCGGCCGGGTATCCATGATGCGGTAAAAATTCTCGCAAAGCCGGCGGATGCCGTCCTCTCCAAGAATCTCGAATGGCGTATTGGCTGTGGTCATAGTCGTGATGGCGATTGTTTTCGGGGGGCACAGTCTACCCGTCTTTGGCGCTGATTTCCTCTCTGTCGGGGTGGCTGTCTGAACCGGGCGCGGCTGGTTGGCTAGAGGATATCGGTCATGGACAGCCCGAAGCCGATACGGCTGTGGCTTCGGTCATAGTCGATCAGGCTCTCGCCATAGCCGTTGAAGTACTGGATGTACCCCTTGAAGCGACGGTTAATCGGAAAGGTCCACTCCAACTCGACCGCGCCGCGGTTATCGTTGCGCAGATTGTTGCGCAGGCGGACGCCAAATTCGTGCTCCCGCCACTTCCAGATGCCGGCGATATCGCCGTAGCCCATGTAGCGCATGATGTCCGGATTGTCATCATCGCTGCTACTTTCGGGAATCCGGGACCAGACGCGCACATTCAATGCCATGCGCCGCCTCTCGAAGCTCGCCATACCCATGATCCGGTTCCAGCTGCGGGACAGGTCGCCGCCCTTGCCGTTGGATTCGTGCTTGAAGCCCGCGCCGACCACGGTGTTGGTGAAGCCCCAGAAGCGCCAGTCGTTGGCAAAGGTCAGGAAGACTTCCGGCTGGTAATTGGTTTCCCGGAATGGCGAGGAATCGTTGTAGAGCTGCCACCAGTTGCGCTGGGTGTAGGCAACCCAGAGATTGCTGCCCGGGCCGAGGATATCTTCCCAGGCGATGGTCTTCAGGCTGATCTGGAACTTCGCTTCTACCCGGTCCATGGCGTCATCCGGTTCCAGCGCGGCCCAGGCGTCGCGGTTGAGGTTGTTGTTGTAGGTGACCGGCAGCAGGTAGTTGCGCTGGTGGGGCGTAATCACCCAGGCGTTGCCGGACAGGGTTGTCTCCTCCGCCAGCCGCATGCCCAGCAGCAGCTCTTCTTCGGCGAGATTCACTGGTGCAACTGCTTCCTCGACAAGCGGCGCGTCCACCAGCTTTCCGGGGGCCGCGATGCCCTGGGGGGGCGCTTCTGTCGGCTCCCCGGCAGCGGTCGCGAGGGCGTCGTAGCATGCAAGGCGGCGCTCGTTGTCGGCCATGGCGGCGCAGGTCGCGAGGCCGCCTGCCTGGGCGTGAACGGCGCTGCCCAGGGCGGTCCAGAGCAGGGCCCGGGCGAGAGAGGGAACCTTCATGACGCTGGCGGTTTCCGGAGATGAAATGAGGCGCCAGTTTACCGGAGCCGGTCCCCGGGGGACAGCCACGGGACTCAGCTCTGGCGAGCCCCACAGGAACTATGGCGGGTGCCCTGGCGACGCACTGTCTGCTAGAATCTGGCGCTTCCCTTCGGGTACATGACAGGAACGCAGCATGAGTCTTGCAAACAAGGTTTTGGCGGTCAACAACGACCTGCCGATTCGCACCGGTGCCCCGGTTCACTCCGGCAAGGTGCGGTCCGTCTACTGGCTGGACGCCGCGGACAGCGCGCGCCTGATCAGGGAGCGCGGCTATCCGGTGGCCGCGGATGCGCCGCTGGCGATCATGGTGATCAGCGACCGCATCTCCGCCTTCGAGTGTATCTGGCGCGGCGAGGGTGGCATGGCCGGCGTACCCGGCAAGGGCGCCGCCTTGAACGCGATCTCCAATCACTGGTTCCGGCTGTTCCGGGAACAGGGGCTGGCGGACAGCCATATTCTGGAAATTCCGCACCCGTTGGTATGGATCGTGCAGAAAGCCCGACCGGTGATGATCGAGGCCATTGCCCGCCAGTACATTACCGGCTCCATGTGGCGCGCCTACGCCCGCGGCGAGCGCGAATTCTGCGGTATCCGCATTCCCGATGGCCTGCAGAAGGACCAGAAGCTGCCCGAGCTGCTGATAACCCCGTCCACCAAGGGCATTCTGCAGGGTATCCCCGGCGTGCCCGAGCAGGACGATGTCAACATTACCCGGGACGACATCCTCAACAATTACGCCGCGTTCCAGTTCCGTACGCCCGCGGATGTGGATCGCTACGAAACCCTGCTGCGGGAAGGTTTCGACGTCATCAGCCGCGAGCTGGCCCGCATCGACCAGATCTTCGTCGACACCAAATTTGAATTCGGCTACGTGACCAACGCCGCCGGTGAAGAGCAGCTCATCTACATGGATGAGGTGGGAACGCCGGACTCCTCGCGCATCTGGGATGGCCCGGCCTGGCGCGAGGGCAAGGTGGTGGAGAACTCCAAGGAGAGCTTCCGCCAGCTTTTGCTCAACCACTTCCCAGACCCCGACATCCTGCTCAACAAGGATCGGATGCCGGAGCGCGTGGCCCTGGCCCGGGACAATGAACTGCCGGCCTCAGTGCTGATGGCGGTCTCCGACACCTATGTCGGTATCGCGGAGAAAATCACCGGCCAGCCGCTGGCCCTGCCGGAAGATCCGCGGCAGGAGATCATCAACATCCTGGGTGCCGGGTTCGGACTGATCCGCTAGTGGTACTGAGGTGGGGCTTTGTCTTATAGTGGGAAGTACGAACACCAGACTATGGAGGTGACGCCATGTTCCGCCCCGTTTTTCAGAGCCTGGTCATCCTGGCCGGGCTTGCACTCACTGCCTGCGCCGGCAGCGATTTCTCCCGCGAATCCGCTCTGAGCCACGATGGCCTGGAGCGGGTCTCCGGTCATGACTTTGCCGAGGTCTACCTGCGCCCGGGCGCCGATCTCGGGCACTACCAGCACCTGTCCCTGAGCGCGTGTGAGGTCTCTTTCCGCAAGAACTGGCTGCGCGACCAGCAGCGTGACAGCAGAGCGCTGGCCTCCCGCGTGCGCCAGGAGGATGCGGACCGGATCCGCCAGCACATGGCCAGCGCCTGCGACGAGCATTTCCGCGCGGCGCTGGAACGGGAACCGGCCTACGACCTGGTCGAAGAGGCACCCAACGGCGAGGACGTGCTGTTGCTGCGTCCTTCCATTGTCAATCTGGATATCCATGCGCCCGACGTCCAGGGTGCGGTACGCAGCCGCTCCTACACCACCTCGGCCGGCGAGATGACCCTGAACCTGGAGCTGGTGGATGCCTTGACCGGCGAGGTGCAGGCCCGGGTTGTGGACCGCCGGCGCGGTGTGGAACAGAGCCGGCTGCAATGGACCAACAGCGTGACCAACCGCGCCGAATTCCGGCGTATACTGCGGCGTTGGGCGGATCTGCTCAGGGACAGCCTCGACCGTGTGCGCGCTGCCCAGTGATCCATGATTCCGATAGCGTAGCGAGGAGCTGCCCGTGAAGGTCGTCAAGATTACCCCGGATGTCGCCGTGTCGGAGCAGATAGTGCCCGAGGATGTGGCAGCCATCGCAGCGGCGGGATACAAGGTCCTGATCAACAATCGCCCCGATGGCGAGGCCCCGGGGCAGCCGACTTCCGCCGACTTTGCCGCTGCGGCGGCGCAGCACGGCATGACCTACCTGTACTATCCGGTCAATGGCATGAACTTTCCGGGCCCCGATCTGGAGCAGCTCGCCGGTGCATTTGCCAGCGCCCGGGGGCCGGCGCTGGCGTTTTGCCGCAGCGGCACCCGCTCCATCAACCTCTGGCTGGCAACCCGCCCGGAAGCGGAGTGGCCGGAGGCAGTGCGGCTGGCCCGCAGCCTCGGCTACGATCTCTCCATGGTGGGCCAGCGCTGAGGTTGCCATCCGCGGCTGCGCTGGTTAGCCTGTCGAGCTGACCCACTGAACGGACTACCCATGCCTGCTTCTCCCCGATTGTCTCTCGGCACCCTCCTGCTGAGCCTTGCTGTCCTCGCCAACCCGGCGCCGGCCAGCGAACTCGCCGAGCTGGTCGCCGCCGATTACGAGCGTCACCTCGGCGCGCTGTTTACCCATTTCCACCAGAATCCCGAGCTGTCCGGCATGGAGGTCAAGACCGCTGCGCGCCTGGCCGCGGAATTGCGCGAGGCGGGGTTCGAGGTCACCGAGGGTGTCGGCGGCACCGGGGTGGTGGCCCTGTTGCAGAACGGGCCGGGGCCACTGGTGATGATGCGCGCGGACATGGATGGTCTGCCGCTGGAGGAAAAGTCCGGCTTGCCCTATGCCTCCAGGGCAAAGCAGGTGGATGACTCCGGGCAGGAGACATTCGTGATGCACGCCTGCGGCCACGATGTCCACATTACCAGCCTGGTGGGTACGGCGCGGCTGATGGCGGCGCAGCGGGAGCAGTGGTCCGGCACCCTGATGTTGATCGGCCAGCCCGCCGAGGAGCGCATCGTCGGCGCCCGGATCATGATGGAAGACGACCTGTGGCAGCGCTTCGGCCAGCCCGACTATGCGCTGGCCTTCCACGTCGCCGCGCAGTTGCCTGCGGGCCAGCTCGCGGTTACCGAGGAATCTCCCTACTCGGGCGCGGATACCGTCGATATCATTGTCCACGGCATCGGTGCCCATGGCGCCAGCCCCCATGAGGGCATCGACCCGGTGGTGCTGGGCAGCCAGATTGTGCTCGCATTGCAAACCGTTGTGTCGCGGGAACTGGCACCCCGGGATGCCGGGGTGATAACCGTGGGTGCCTTCCACGCCGGCAGCAAGCACAACATCATATCCGACCGCGCCCACCTGCAGCTGACGGTGCGGCATGACGACCCGGAAAACCGCGAACTGCTGCTGGACGGCATCCGCCGGGTGGCGGAGAACATGGGGCGGGTCGCGGGGTTGCCCGACGACCTGTTGCCAGAGGTGATTGTCTCCGAGAGCGAGTCGGTACCGCCGACCGTCAATGACGCGCCGTTGACCCGCGAGTTGCGGGAAGTCTGGAGCGGCCACTTTGGGGAGCAGGTGTTCATGGAAGGCAAGCGCAAGGGCATGGGCGCCGAGGACTTCGGCTTCTTCACGACCGATCCCTATATCCCCAGCACCTATTTCGCCGTTGGCGGTACGCCGAAGGAAGACTTCGCCCGCGCTGCCGCCGGCGGTGACCCCGTGCCCTCGCACCATTCCCCGCAGTTCAGGGTGGTGCCGGAGCCCGCCATTACCCTGGGTATCGAGGCGACGGTGGTGGCCCTGCAGAAGCTGCTGCAGGCACCCGCACAGTGAGCCGGGACAGCTTTTTCCCGCGACCGGACAGTCAGTCTCCGGAGCCCGTCGAGGCGCGCCCGGCCAGCACCGTGGTGCTGCTGCGCGACTCCCCCGGGGGTTTGGAAACCCTGCTGCTGCGGCGCAACAAGGCGCTGCTGTTTGCCGGTGGCTATTGGGTCTTCCCGGGTGGTGCCCTGGAGCCGCAGGACTGGGAGCAGGCCGCTGGCGATGAAGACCGCGCCACCCGCCTGGCGGCAGCCCGCGAGGCCGGGGAAGAATCGGGTCTGCGCCCCTCCCCGGATGACATGGTCCTGATCAGCCACTGGACCACGCCGGTTAACGAAGCCAAGCGTTTCTCTACCTGGATCTACGCGGCGCCGGTGGACAGTGACACCGAGGTGGTGATTGACGGCAGCGAAATCCACGACTCGCGCTGGGTAAACGTGGCGGCCGCAGTCGAGGAGCACCACGACGGCATCCTGGGCGTGCTGCCGCCCACCTACGTCACCCTGTGCCATATCGCCCACTACCGCACCGTTGCCGAGCTGCTGGCGCGGGAGCTGGAGCGTCCCCCCGGGGAAGTGCTGCCGCGGTTCTGCCACGGTGACGGCACGGTATTCGTCATGTTTCGCGGCGATGCGGGCTACGACAGCGGTGACGGCTCGGTGCCGGGCGCGCGCCACCGGGCGACCCTGAGAGACGGTCGCTGGCATTATGAGTACGAGAACGTGGCCGCTGAATTCCCCTGCCTGATTGGACCCTGAGACCGATAGCGAGACAGACGACCATGCCCCGAAGTGCCGACCCGGTGAACCCGCGTTCATCCCACCCGCTCTGGGACTGGCCAACCCGACTCTTTCACTGGTCCCTGGTGCTGTTGCTGCCCCTGGCTTGGTGGACCGCGGAGGAAGGCCAGATGGAGCGCCACCAGTGGGTCGGCTACAGCGTCATCGTGCTGGTACTGTTCCGCCTTTGCTGGGGCTTCGTCGGCAGCCGTCATTCCCGCTTTCGCGACTTTCTTCGGGGCCCCGGTACCGTGCTGGGCTATATCCGAGGCCGCGTCGCGCCCGGTCCTGGCCACAATCCGCTGGGCGGCTGGTCGGTGATGGTGCTGCTCACCCTGCTGCTGGTGCAGGCGGGCAGCGGGCTCTTCAACAGCGACCGGATCCTGTTCAACGGCCCCTTCCGCTATGCGGTGAGCGCGGATACGCGGGACATTCTCGGCGCGGTGCATGCGTGGGGGTTCGACGCGTTGCTGGTCATGGTGGTGCTGCATCTGCTGGCGATTGCCTGGCACCAGTTCCGGCGCCGCGAGAAGCTGGTGCAGGCCATGGTAAAAGGCAGGGCGGAAGGCAAGGAAGGCGCGACAGCGCCGGCACCCTGGTGGCTGGCGCCGTTGCTGCTGGCTGCGGTTACCGGTGTTTGCTGGTGGGTGCTGCAACAGGCGCCGCCGCCACCACGGATGTGGTAGGGCGGCACCCGGCGGGCACTGCCCGCCTGCTGGCTCAGTAGAGGTAGTTGTCCGATTTGTACTCGTCGTGGCAGGCCTTGCAAGCCTGGCCCACGGCGCCGACCTGCTGGGCGATCGCGCCGCGGTCGCCACCGGCAACCGTGGACTGCAGGGTCGCGGCTTCCGCTGTCAGATCGTCAAACTTGCTGGCAAAGTCGTTCAGGTTTTCCCAGATCTCCGGCTGTGCCCGGGTGGTGCCTTGTTCCGAACCCTCGGGGAAACCCCGGAGGATGTTCAGTTTGCTGACTGCCGCCAAATCGTCGGCAAATTCCTGCATTTGCTCCTGGTTCCAGGGCATTTCCCCTTTTACCATGGCGCCGATGGGGCCGAAGTTGGCGCCCAGCAGGGCAAAGTAGGACTGGCGGTAGGACTGGTGGAACTCGTCCTCGTCCAGGTGGGACAGGGCCAGGGGCGAGATGGCCAGGGCCGCGGCCGCAGCCAGCATGGCCACGCGCTTGCGCAACGGGTTCGACATGGAAAATCTCCTTGCTGTGGTTTGGATCCTGCATGTTGTTGGGCCGTGCGCCAGGGCAAGACTCACGGACCCCTTTAACTATACGGGATGGATACGGTTCTCGACCAATTTTTTGAACCTGCCTCGGGTTACGCCTGGGCGGCGTGGGGAATTGCCTCCGGGTGGGCTACCATTGCCCCCTTGACGACATGGGGTAGCAAATGAGCGCGCAGCAGTGGGATTACAGTTTTGATGTGGTGGTGGTCGGATCCGGCAACGGCGGTCTGACCGCGGCGCTGTGCAGCCATGAAATGGGCACCCGCGATGTGCTGGTGGTGGAGAAATCCAACCTCTATGGCGGCACCAGTTCCATCTCCGGTGGTGGGGTCTGGATCCCCTGCAACCGCTATGCCCGCGCTGCCGGCGCCGAAGACTCCATCGACAAGGCGCGCACCTACCTGCGCCAGCTGATCACCGAAGAGGAAGTGCCCGAATATCAGCTGGAGGCCTTTCTCGAGAACGGCCCGAAGATGGTCGACTTCCTGCACCAGCACACCCGCGTGCGCTACGTCACCCTGGAACACTATCCGGACTACTACACCAACCTCGACGGCGCCATGGTCGGCCATCGCTCCATGGAGCCGGAAACCTTTGCCGCCAGCGAACTGGGCGAGGAGTGGCGGCGCCTGCGCCGGACCCACCCGATGATGCACCTGGGCGGCCTGATCGGTATTACCCAGGTGGAGGCTGCCCTGCTGGTGGGCCAGCAGCCGGGCTGGTGGAAGACCGCCCTCAAGCTGGTGGCCAGCTACCTGACCGATATCCCCTGGCGCCTGCGCGACAAGTACCACCGGCGCCTGGCCACGGGCTGCGCCGGCGTGGCGCGTTTGCGTGCGTCAATGCAGGACCGGGACATGCCCCTGTGGCTGAATACCGCCATGACCCGCGTGATAGACGAGGACGGGGCGGTACTCGGTATCGAGGTCAAGCGCAATGGCGAGACTCTGCGCATCCAGGCCCGCAAGGGCGTGGTGCTGGCCGCGGGCGGCTTCGAACACAACCAGGCCATGCGCGAGCAGTACCTGCCCCAGCCCACCGACCATCGCTGGAGCGCGGGGACCCTGGACAATACCGGTGACGCCATCCTCGAGGGCCAGCGCCTGGGGGCGAAGATGCACCGGCTCAACGAGGCCTGGTGGTGCAACACCATTTCCGTGCCGGGGGAGGAGATTCCCCGCCTCAGCATCATGGAGAAGTCCTACCCGGGTTCGATCGTGGTCAACCCCGCCGGCGAGCGCTTCAGCAACGAATCCCAGAACTACATGGCGTTCCAGCAGGAGACCTTCGAGAAGCACAGCGAGGAGAATCCCTGCAACCCGAGCTGGCAGATATTCGACGCCAACTTCCGCGCCCGCTATTTCGTCGGCCCCCTCTACAACAGCACCTTCCGCCCGGACTGGGCGATACCCAGGCGCTACGAGGACGAGGGCTTCTTCGCCAGGGCGGACAGCATTGCCGAGCTGGCCCGCAAGATCGACGTCGACCCGGACGGGCTGGCCGACACCGTGGCAAAGATGAACGAGTATGCCCGCACCGGCGTCGACCCGGACTGTCACCGCGGCGACTCGGCCTACGACCGCTACTACGGCGATCCGCGGGTCACTCCCAATCCCTGCCTGGCGCCGATCGACAAGCCGCCGTACTACGCCATGAAAGTGGATCCGGGTGATTTCGGTACCCAGGGTGGCATGGTCTGTAATGCCGACGCCCAGGTCCTGCGCGAGGATGGTTCCGTGATCCCGGGCCTGTACGCCATCGGCAACTGCAGCGCTCCTACCTTGCCCTGCTACCCGGGTCCGGGCTCCACCCTGGGGCCGGCGATGACCTTCGCCTACCAGGCGGCCAAGGCGATTACCGGGTATCGGGAACCGTAGCGCTCAGGCCGCCAGCCAGCCCAGGGCAAATACCAGCGTGGCGCTGGCGGTGCCCCAGGAGCCCAGCACCCGCAGGGCGACCCGCTGCCAGTGGCGCCGGGCCCGTTCACTGAGGTCTGCAAGCAACAGCAGGCAGGTGAAGGCGCCGAGGCCGGTTCCCAGCAGCGAGGCGGCGGCGGGCCCCGGCGCCAGATCCCCGGGGGCGGAATCCAGTCCCAGCAGCAGGCCGACACCGGCTCCCGCGGCGTAGAACAGCGGCAGCGGTGGGCGCCACTGCAACACGACCAGCAGCCCTGCAAGCACCGATGCCAGTAGCAGCGCCGGTTCCAGCTTGAACTCCGAGCCGTTTCCCAGCCCCGCCAATACCAGGCCCAGTGCCAACGCCGGCAGGAAACCCAGGTGGCAGCGACGTATTGCTTCCAGGCCATTCTGGCCCGCCATCAGGGCCAGCAGCACCAGTGCCAGGGCGTGCGCTGGCACCAGTAGCGGATGCAGAATGCCGCCGTAGAATTCCCCTATGCCCTGCATTGGGCTGTGGGCCAGGGCGATGGTCGGCAGGCAGAGCAGGGCGCCAGCGCCAACCCCCCGGGCCATGAAAGGCAGTCTCAAATGGCGTTGCCCAGGAATACCATCCCCCCCAGGGCAATCACAGCGCCGCCGGCGCGCACTGCAATTCTGCCGAGTGGCCAGCGTACCAGCAGCCCGAAACCGATTCCCGCCAGGTGCAGCAGGCCAGTGGCGATGACAAAGCCCAGGCTATAGGCCAGGGGGCTGGCGGCCTCGGGCAGTTCCGTGCCGTGAGCGTGGCCGTGGAAAATGGCGAAAGTGGCGACGATCACTCCCGCCAGCCACAGGGGCGGCCGCGCGGCGAGCACGATCATGGCACCCAGAACCAATGCCGACAGGGCGATGCCGATTTCCACGCTGGGCACAGGAACGCCAGCGAGCCCCAGGGCGCCGCCGAAGGCCATCACCAGGGGAAACACGACTGGCAGCAGCCACAGCGCGGGATTGCCCAGGAATGCGCCCCAGAGCCCCACGGCGACCATGGCAGCCACGTGATCCCAGCCCAGCACCGGGTGCAGCAGGCCACTGACAAAACCGCCGCCAATCTCCGCGGCCGAGTGCGCCTGGGCATTGCCTGCCAGCAGCAGGCCGAGTCCGGCGACCCAAAAAAGTCTGTTCATCGGCATTGTTGTTTCCTCTTGAATCCGGAGCCGCAGGATAGCCTGCCTGGCAGTTGTGGTGGAAGGCCTCCTGCGGTGCCAGCGGCCGGGATGTTTGCCCGTGGCGTGTTTCGGGTTTACTGTACTGACCCAACGCAGCGCAATGGGAGCTTGCCCAGCCGTTACAGGCGGAAAGTATTGCTGTCATAACGAGTAGACGATGGGGGCTACCCGCGCATTTGTCGACTCATTCGAACCGAAGAGGATCCAACGCATGTCTGATTCCCGTGAGCTTGGCATTATTGTCTACGGCGCGACCGGTTACACCGGGCGCCTGGTCTGCGAATATCTCAACGGGCAATACGGTGTGAAGGGCACCGTCAACTGGGCCATGGCCGGGCGCAGCAAGGAAAAACTCATTGCAGTGCGCGACGAACTGGGCATCCCGGAAGACATTCCGCTGGTGATTGCCGATGCCGACAACGCCGATTCCGTGCGCGAGATGGTCGCCCGTACCAGGGTGCTCATCACCACGGTTGGCCCCTATCAGCTCTACGGTTCAGACCTGGTGGCTGCCTGCGCCAGCGCCGGTACCGACTATGTGGATCTGTGCGGTGAGCCGGCCTGGATGCACGAGATGATTGCCGCCCACGGTGACGCCGCCAAGGCCAGCGGCGCGCGCATCGTGTTTTCCTGTGGCTTTGATTCCATCCCCTTTGATCTCGGTGTCTGGTTCCTGCAGCAGGCCGCACAGGAAAGGTTCGGGGCACCGATGCCGCGAGTGAAAGGGCGGGTGCGGGTAATGAAAGGCACGTTCTCCGGGGGCACTCTGGCAAGCTTCAAGGCCACCATGGCAGCCGCCGCCAAGCAGCCGGAAATGGTCAAGCTGCTGATGGACCCGTTTGCCCTCACCGAGGGACATGCCGGTGTCGAACAACCCTCCGGCATGGCGCCTGTGTATGAAGAAGAGTTGCAAAGCTGGTCGGCGCCTTTTGTCATGGCCACCATCAATACCAAGAACATCCACCGCTCCAACTTCCTGCTGGGCCACCTGTACGGGAAGGATTTTGTCTACGACGAAATGCTGCTGACCGGCCCGGGCCAGCAGGGCGAAAAGATGGCACTCGCGGTTGCCGAGGACAAGTCCATGGCCGAGGACCCGCGCCAGCCAGGCGAGGGCCCGTCGAAGGAAGAACGCGACGCCGGTCACTACGATGTGTTGTTTGTGGGTTCCAACCCACAAGGACAAACCATCAAGGCCAGTGTCAAAGGCGACAAGGATCCGGGCTACGGTTCAACCTCCAAGATGATCGCCGAGAGCGCCGTGTGCCTCTTGCAACATCGCGGCAACGTGCCCGGCGGTATCTATACCCCCGCACCGGCGATGGGCGGCCTGCTGGTGGAGCGTCTGCAGAAAAACGCCGGTTTGACGTTCCAGCTGGAAGACTGAGCCAGCGATTTTCGCGTCCGTGGCTGGAGGAGTGCCGACAACATGATTCGCCTGGGCCGACTCCGCCATATTGGGTTGCGGACCCGTGCGGCGATTGACGCCCGCATGCACCCGCCCGGGGGCGAACCGGCCTGCAATATTTGCGGCTGCAAACTGCGCGGAGAGGAGGCGCTGTGGTCGCAACGCGAAGTGCCCAGTTGCCACGTCTGCAAATCCACCTTGCGATTTCGCTCGTTGATGGCCGCCTTGCAGCTCCGACTGCATGATCGTCCCGAAGTCGCCCTGGCAGGCGTTGCCCCCGACAAGGGAATTACCGGCCTGGGGATGAGTGACGCGTCCGTATATTCATATTGGCTGGAGCGGAAGTTCTCCTACCGTAACACTTTCTTCCACACCCGCCCCTATCTCGATATCCGCAACCCGGGATCACACTATCTGGCAGCAAATGACTTTGTGATCAGCTCCGACGTACTCGAGCATGTGAACGCCCCGCTGGATCGCGTATTCGCCAATTTGCACGCCCTGCTGCGCCCGGGTGGAGCCCTGGTTTTTACCGTCCCATACACCCTGGATGGGCAAACCACCGAACACTTCCCTGGCCTTCATGACTTCGAGATCATTGGCAGGAAAAGCAGCCGCCAGTTAATCAATCGAGACAAGGACGGTCGCGAGACCGTCTACAGTGATTTGTGCTTTCATGGCGGCGACGGAGCAACCCTGGAATTGCGGATATTCTCGCTGCCGGATTTGCTGTCCCACTTGCAGCGGGCAGGGTTCAAGGATGTCAGGATACATTCGCAAGACTACCCTGAGTGGGGTATTGTTCATGCAGACAAGTTAGGCGCGCCTATTTCCGCGATCGCCTGATGTTGCCTTCCGGCCCAGCGCGGAACCGGAACAGACTGGAACACTGTCGAACAACCTGGAATTGGACGCCGCCAGGACATTAACTCACGAACGCCTGGAGAAACTATCGAGACCGGGTTCCAGCCACAGGCTCGCGTTCCCCTGAATTGATTGATGGCATGGGGTACTTCTTCTGTATGTCACGCAATGCGAAATAGCGCACATGTTCCTTCTCGTGCGCTAGTGGAAGAGTATGTAGCATGTTTTGGGCCGCTTTCGACCCTGAGCGGAAGCTTGTTTGACATGTGGCAGGCGCACTTCTAACCTTATCTACAAATTATTTTCAGGCGACGGGGAGGCAGTGATGGGAAAAAGCATCACGTCTGTAACTGCGACTGTCATTGTTTGTGTCCTATCTGCGTGCGGCGAGGGTGGAAAGTGGGTTGAGGCCCCCGACACCCTTTCCATGTACGAGCGCATGGACAGAGCTAGACAGATGGAGGAGCAGATAGCGGCGAATGAGAGACCGAATGCAGAAGGTCGCACTTGCCCCGAGTTACTTGGCCAGATGCGAGAACATATTGCGGACGCGAAACCTGACAACATTATGTTCCAGCAAATGGTACGCAATTGCGGAAACATCGGAATGCAATTCGGCGCCGAGGTTCGATGCCAAGCCGGCCGGCTGCAGGTGAAGTGTGAATGATGACCAGTGGGCTAGTGGCATGTACAGCAAGAGTCGTCTCAATGATGTCCGGATTTGTTATCGCAGGCTCGACGTTCGCACAAGAGCCTGAAATCAGCAATGCACGCGTTCGTCTGGGGAAGGAAAGCAGCCATGTTCAATCGCGATTACCACGCCGGCAGGAACAATGACCCCGTGCACGGGAACATGTATTCCACCTCCTACGCCCTTGGGCAGATGGAGCGCCAGGCCGAACAGGACCGCCTCGCCGGCAGTCAGGGAAGCAACCAGTACGCTTGGCAAATACTGATCGTCGGCGCCCTGCTTGGTGGCGCCGCCTTCGGTGTGCACCTGATGGGCTGGCTGGTTCTCCCCTTCTGGGCCTGGTTCATCATCTGGGTCGTGGCGACCCACCTGGCCTACAGCGGCCTCGAACGACTGTCCGGCACCGTCCGCGGCACCCTCATGGGCTTGCTCACCGGCGCCGTCGCGACAATCCTCGCTGCCTTCGAGCTCGACCTCTGGTGGACCGCCGGCACCGGCCTTGCCACCGCAATGATCGTGTATCTGCTGTTTCGCCGCATGGACTGATCCAACGCGCGGGCAACCGCGACCGTGCTGTCAGCTAACTGAACTATCGCCGGAGCTCGCGGGCCTCACAACGAGATCCCGGCTGCCGGATACGGGCGCTCGCCGCCCAGGAGCGCGACAAGGTGGAACGCCTGTGCGGCTACATAAGCCAGCCGCCGGTGGCCGAACCGTTTCGCAACCGCTCAGAATCTACTTGACTCTGCAGGCAAAGTGGCCGGCCGGTATTGGCTGCGGATTCAATCGGTCGAAATTACTGCCTGATTTAGTCCGCTCTGAGGTGTTACCTGGCACGGAATAACCTCCGGTGTTATGTCCGTTACTTTCCGAAAGGTCGCGGTTGAGGATTCGAAAATCCATTCCAAATGCGGTACCTTCGTC
>CAXBCH010000024.1:0-69839 GCA_963974125.1 uncultured Haliea sp.
CTCGCCGCCAAACAGATCCATGACCCGTTCCTGCAGGCGGATGCCGGCATCGTCTACCCCCGGGTCGTTGGCGGCTACAAGGCCCTGCGCCGGTTCCTGCTGGAGGAGCTGGAACGCTCCCTGCAGCGGGCGCAGCTGGTGCTCATTGGCGGCCGCACCGGCACCGGCAAGACCCGGGTGGTTGCCGCCCTCGACAACGCCCTGGACCTGGAGGGACTGGCGCGGCATCGCGGTTCCAGTTTCGGCCACCTGCCTGAGGGCCAGCCCAGTCAGATCGACTTCGAAAATGCGCTCAGCATCGGCTTTCTGCAGCAGCTGCAGCGCGGCGGCCTGGTGTTTCTGGAGGACGAAGGCCGCCTGATCGGCCGCCTGGCGCTGCCGGAAAACCTGCGCCAGCGCATGCAGGATGCGCCGATGCTGGTGGTGGAGGAGAGCCTGGCGGAGCGGGTCGAGGTCATCCTGGAGGACTACGTTGTCGATCTCGGCCAGCGCTACATGGACAGTGAGGGGGTGCTGGAAGGCCCTGCGCTGCACCGCGCGCGGCTGCTGGAGGGGCTGGATCGTATCCGCAAGCGCCTCGGCGGCGAGCGCCACCAGGCTATCCGCACCCAGATGGAGAAGGCCTTCGCCCAGCAGCGCGCCAGCGGCGACCTCGACCAACACCGGGCCTGGATCAGTGCCTTGCTGGAAAGCTATTACGACCCCATGTACCGCTACCAGTTGTCCCAGCGCGCGGGCAAGATCCTGTTCCAGGGTCGCCGCGACGAAGTGATCAGCTTTGCCCGGACAGGGCTGCCGTGCTGAAGCAGGCACAGCTCGCCCGGGACCTGGTACTGGTCGGCGGCGGCCACGCCCACGCCCTGGCGCTGCGGATGCTGGCCATGCAGCCGGTTGCCGGAGTCCAGGTCACCCTGGTGTCACCCGCGAGCCACAGCCCCTATTCCGGCATGCTGCCGGGGCTGATTGCCGGCCACTACCGTTTCGAGGAAACCCACATCGACCTCGCACGCCTGTGCCAGTGGGCCGGGGCGCGTTTCATTACTGCCGAGGTCAGCGGCCTGGATCCGCGCAGTCGCAGCCTGACGCTGCCGGGCCGCCCGCCGTTGGCCTACGATGTGCTGAGCCTGGATATCGGCTCCCGCCCGGAGCTGGACAGCGTGCCCGGGGCCCGGGAACACGCCGTCCCGGTAAAGCCGGTAGCGGATTTGTGGCAGCGCTGGCAGGAACTCGAGGCCAGCCTGCCCGGACGCCCCGGTCCCGGGCCGCTGCGGCTGGCCCTGGTGGGCGGTGGTGCCGGCAGTGTCGAGCTGGCCCTGGCGATGGCCCGGCGCCTGCGTGGCAGGGCCCTGCAGTTGACCCTGTTCTGTGGCGCGGCGGACATCCTCCAGGGTTACAACAGCCTGGCGCGGGAGGCAGTGCGGCGTGCCCTGGTGGATGCGGGGGTTGCCCTGCACTGCGGCAACCGCGTCGCCAGCGTCAGCGCCGGCAGCCTTGAGCTGGACGACGGCCGCACCGCGCCCTTTGATTCCCTGTTCTGGTGTACCGGCGCGGCGGCGGCCCCCTGGCTGGCAGACAGTGGTCTCGATACCGTCGAGGGAGGTTTTCTGGCAGTGCGCGACACCCTGCAGTCGGTGGCGGATGATACGGTCTTCGCCGCTGGCGATATCGCCACCCAGCTGGCCCATCCCCGGCCCAAGGCCGGGGTGTACGCGGTGCGCCAGGCGCCAGTGCTGGCCGCCAACCTGCGCAACTATCTGCTCGGCAGACCGCTGCGGAAACATCGGCCGCAGCGCCGCTTCCTCTCCCTGCTGTCGCTGGGTGAGCAGCGGGCCACGGCGGATCGCGGGCCCTTCACCGCTACCGGAGACTGGGTCTGGCGCTGGAAGGATCGCATCGACCGCCGGTTCATGGCGCGTTTCGAGGAGCTGCCCGAGGCCATGCCTGCCGCGGCGGCAGACAGCCTGCCGGAGGCGCTGGCGGCGGAGGCACAGGCGCCCTGTGGCGGTTGCGGTGCCAAGGTTGGCGGCGACAGTCTGGCCGCGGCCCTCGCCGGCCTGCGCCTGCTCTACCCTGGGTTGTGCCCGACCGCCGACAGTGCCGACGACGCGGCGGTACTGGCGGTGCCGGCGGGCGGGATCCAGTTGCAGAGCCTCGATATTCTCCGCGGGCTGGTTTCCGACCCCTGGATCATGGGGCGGATCGCCGCCAATCACGCCCTCTCGGATCTCTATGCCAGCGGCGGCCGGCCCCTGTTCGCGCTGGCGGCGGCCACCCTGCCCTTCAGCAGCCCGACCCTGCAACAGCGCGAATTGCTGCAGCTGCTGGCGGGGGCGCTGGCAGAATTTGAACAGGTAGGCTGTCGCCTGGTGGGTGGGCACAGCCTGCAGGGACCGGAGCTGGCGCTGGGTTTTGCGGTGAGCGGGGAACCTGTTGTCGCCGGCAGGTTGCTGCCCAAGCGGGGGCTGCAGCCCGGGGACCAGCTGCTGCTGACCAAGCCGCTGGGGACCGGTACCCTGTTTGCGGCGCACATGCAGCTGCGGGCGGATGGCCGCGACCTCTCCGCGGCGGCGGACATGATGCTGCAGAGCAATTACGCCGCCGCCCGGCTGGCGCTGGAACTCGGCGCTACCGCAGCCACCGACGTGACCGGCTTCGGGCTCTGGGGTCACCTGCTGGAAATGCTGCAGCCGGGCCAGTACGCGGAGCTGTGGCTGGATGCGCTGCCGGCGCTGTCCGGTGCCCTCACCAGCCTGGGGGCTGGCATCCGCAGTAGCATGCATCCGGCCAATGCGCGGCTCGCGGACTACACGCCGGCCCCGGATCCGCGGCGGGACCTGCTGTTTGATCCCCAGACCAGCGGTGGCCTGCTGTTGGGGGTGGCCCGCGAGCAGTCCGATCTGTTGCAACAGGCACTACGGGATGCCGGTTACGCCAGCGCGGCTGTTATCGGTGAGGTTGGCGCGGGGGAAGGCGAGCCGGTTCGCTGCAGCTGATCAGCCGCTGCGCCGCTCCAGCCACTGCCATACCAGCCCCTGCTGCCGGTCCCTGCCGGTCAGGATGTACTCCAGCCGTTCGTCATTTTCCAGTACCGCGCGCAGGCGCGCGGCTTCGCCGTCGCGTCCCGCCAGCAGCAGTCTGTCGCCCAGGGCGAGGGCGAAGTCATCCGCCGGAAACAGGAAATCCTGCTGCTGCCGGCGCACCAGAAGGACCTCCAGATGGAGGCGTTGCTGCCAGTCCCGCGGATCGGCCAGCAGCTTGCCCACGGTGATCTGGCGGCCGGCCTCCAGCGCGCGCGCCAGGGCGGGTGCCCGCCGGGCGCTGATCCGCCCGGAAGAGAGCTGCGGCGGGTGATCGCTCTGGTGGCGCAGGAAGGCGGCCAGTGCCTGGCGCGCGGTCTCGTTGTCCTGCTGCAGCAGCTGCCGGGTGAAGGGTTCCACCAGGCTGGAGCTGATGCGGCTGAGAATGGTGCCGGCGACGACGCTGCTGGGCTGGCCGAGTAAGTCCGGCTGCGCGGCGCGGAACAGGGCGTGGCTGGAGAGGCCGTTCTCCAGCACAACATGGAACAGGTCGGGATTGAGCGCGCGCGCGGTAATCAGGATCGACAGGTTGTCGGCGTCGTCGTTGGTGGCGGCGACAATACCCACTGCACCCTCCACGCCGGCCGCAGTCAGTTCCTCGGCCTGGGTGCCGCGGCCGGGGATGGTGCCCGCCGGGCAGCCGGACTGCTCCGGTTCCGGATGAATCACCACCACCTCCATGTCCCGCTCCTGCAGCAGTTTCCAGACGGCGCGGCCGACCCGGCTGAAGCCGCAGACAATCCATTTGCCACGGGGAATGGACACGGCCTTGGCAAGGCGCGCGCTGGGGCCGGAGTTGAGCCAGTGATAGAGACGAAACAGGTCCGGCTTGTCGATCGCCAGCTCCAGTCGCCGCTGGTACTCCTCTACCGGATTGACCACATAGTCGGTATCAAAGGAGCGCATATTGTCCGCTTCACTGCGGGTGTCGGCACTGGCATACACCGCAACCTTGTGATTCAACAGCGTGGCGCTGATGGCGATCTTGAGGTTGACATGGCCCTCGCCGGTGACGGCTATCACCCCGCTGCACCAGCGACTGCGCAGCCCCGCCTCCACCAGGTTGTCCGGCAGATTGGCGTTCATGCAGAAGCTGGTAACGGGCGCATCAAAGTCCTCGACCTCCAACAGCTCGATCTTGTCCTGGTTGTGCTCCACGACTACCACCTGGTGGCCGCGGTCGGTCAGCGCCCGGGTCAGCATGCGCCCGGTGTCGCCGTAGCCGCAGACCAGGTAGAAAGGCTCGTTGAGATTGCGCACCAGGCGCGCCAGTCGGGCCCGGCGCAGAGCGCGTCGATAGGCCGGATCCTGTAGCAGTGAGATGATGGAGCCGATGGAAAACAGCCAGGCAATGACGGTCAGGTAGATACTGACCATGGTCCACAGGCGCTGCCCCGGGGAGAAATCGTAGGGTACCTCGCCGAAGCCGATGGTGCTGCCGGTATAGCTTACAACGTAGAACGCCTCGAAGAAGCTCATGCGCCAGGGATTGCCCTGGTCGTCAGTGCCCGGGATCAGGGTAAAGCCGACGGTGGCGATGCTGTAGGCGAGGATCAACACTGTCAGCGGCAGACGCATGCGCCGCAGGAACAGGAATACCAGCGAATTTTTGGCCGGATTGGTCATGTGGGCTACGCGGTGTGGCCTGTGCGGCCGGCCTAGCGCCGGCTGAGTCCGGCGGTATCGAGGGTCAGCAGCACCAGCGACACCAGGTTGGCAAGCAGGGCGCCCCCGGACAGCGATACGATCGAAGCCATGACCTTGGGGGTCAGGCCGACATCGGTAACGTGGACGGCAACGGCCCAGACCACGACAGCGGCGATCAGATGCAGGTTCACCACCAGGCTGGAGGCGAGCAGAATGGCCCCCATCTGCGAGCGCTCGCCGAACTTGAGCACCGTGGCGATCAGGCCCACGACCAGAGCGGCGAACAGTTCGTAGACATCATGGTGTTCCGGGTTGTCGATATCGCCGATGAAGAAACCGAAGTTCAGCGTTACCGCCAGCAGCACGAAAAAGCCGAACACCACCTTGCTCATGTTCATGGACACCACTCCCCTGGTCAGACCTGCCACCATTATGCGCGACTGGCGCCCGGTTGCCAGCCCTGCGGGGGAGGAATCGGCTAGCTGCCGGCAGCGAAATCCTCCAGCGCCTTGCCGGTCAGCCGATAGCCCACCCACTCGCTCTGGGGGCGGGCACCAAAAGACTCGTAGAAGCGGATGGCGGGTTCGTTCCAGTCCAGCACATTCCACTCGAAGCGGCCACAGCCCTCGGCCACCGCCTGTTGCGCAAGGTAGTGCAGCAGTGCCTTGCCGGCCCCCTTGCCGCGCTGTGCCGGATCCACGTAGAGGTCCTCCAGGTACAGGCCCAGGCGGCCGAGCCAGGAAGAGAAGTTGTAGAAATAGAGGGCGAAACCGGCGGCCTCGCCGTCCACTTCGCAGATCAGGGCAAAGACCCGTGGATGCTCGGCGAACAGCAGGCCGTGCAGGTCCGCCTCGGTAGCCTTGACCTCGTCCAGCGCTTTCTCATAGAGGGCGAGGTCGCGGACGAAGCGCAGGATCAGTGTGCAGTCCTCAGGGCGGGCCTTGCGGATGGTGAGTCGGGACATGGCGGCTTATCGTTCACTCCAGTTGCGTTGCATTTCGTAGTAGAGGAAGGAGGCGGTCCAGGTGATCAGTACCAGTCCGGTCAGCGACTCGATGCCTACCAGGTAACGGATTTCACCCTCGGGGAAAATATCCCCGAACCCCAGCGTCGAAAATACGGTGAAGGAGAAGTATACGCAGTCCAGCAGTGTACCGTCGAAATTGCCGTCCAGTGAGCCCCAGTCAGACCGGGTGGTCAGCAGGTAATAGGCGAGCGCAAATATCCACACCTCCACCGCGTGCGCCACCAGCGCGCCGAGCACACCAATGGCGATGCGGGCGCGGTGGACCACTGGCAGGCGAGGCAGGTACCGGGTCAGCCAGTGCAGGGCCTCATAGTGGATCATTACCACCAGGGCGACGATGAGCGCGTTGACGAGCAATACCTGCATGGCGCGGCGGATCCAGCTGCAAAATGACCATAGTAGCCTGAACCCCCTGCCGGGGCATACTCACGGATGCCCGCTTGCTGCTCAGCGGTTGCCTGCAGCAGCTATTGCTGGCTGGCGAGCACGTCCGCCACCGACGGACCCTCGACCGTCACATGCTCCCGCGGCTTGACCTGGTCCGGGCGAATGTCGGCGACATTGGTCATGAACTGGCTGTACCACTTGCGCACCATGTGGATGGGGCCGTCGCCGTCGCACATCAGCGGGTTGTCGATGATGCACTTGTTGTTCCAGATTGCCACGTCCTGGTGGAAGGACTCGATGTTGAGCGCCGTGTACTCATCCAGCATGGCCTGGTTCTCGGCCTCGCTCAGGTTCGGGTCCTTGCGGATCATGACCCCGAAGTTGATGACGAAATTGTGCATGTCCACCGGGATGTGGCTCACCAGCAGGTGTACCTGCATCGGGTGCCCGTCCATGCTGCCGGTCATGGTGGTGGTCATGTAGGCGGGGCCCTCATAGGTGGCCACGCTGGTGATCAGGCCGCCGTCACCCTCGGTCAGGATCTGGTGGCCGCCGACCATGTACTGCACGAACTTGTGTCCTGCCATGGTATTGCTGAAGGATTTCACCGTGGAGTAGTGGATGGGGCCGAAGTGGGCCATGTCGGCCATGTTGTCCACCAGCTCGCGGCCCTGGGAGGCAATCGGGATGGCGCGCATCTCCCAGTCGGTCCAGTTGCCGGAGTACCAGTCCGCCATCGCCTCCGGCTCCTGCTCGGGAATCGGCGGGTTGTTCTCCGGGTCCTGCCAGACAAACACCAGGCCATTCTTTTCCAGGGTGGGCCAGGATTTGATCACGGCCTTGTCGGGAATCTTTTTCGCATAGGGGATGTCGTCGCAGACGCCGTCCGCGCCCCAGCTCCAGAGGTGGAAGGGGCACTGCACCGAGTTGCCGCAGACCTTGCCCTGGCTGAGGTCGCCGCCCATGTGCGGGCAGTAGGCATCGAGGATATGTACCTCGCCGTCCTGTTCGCCGCGGTAGGCCACCAGTTTGGTGCCGAACACCGCCAGCATGCGCGGGGTGGTGGTCACGCTGGCGGCGTTGCCGATCACGTACCAGCCCCGGGCATAGCGCTCCGGGCGCGGCTCGGCCTTGATGATGTAGGGGTCGATCTTTTGTTGAACTGTCATGGCGTGCTCCCGCTTACAGAAAGAAGTCGGCGTTGGGCTGGCCCATCAGGGTGCCGCCCAGATTGCGGCCGAACTTGAAGGGGTTGTTGGCGACGTGGGTGCGGCCGGCGTTGATGTCCAGCCACGCCCGGTTGAGAGGATGGCCGCGGTGGATGCCCTGGGCGCCGCAGGCGATGAACATGGCATTGATGGCCTCGGCGCATTTCGCCGCCACCCGCGAGGCGTCAAAGCGCATCCTGATGCGATCTTCCATCGGCAGGGTACGGTCTTCTTTCGCCGCCGCCACCATCTGGTCGAAATTGCGGAACATGATGGTCTCGCACTCATCGACTGTGGCGAGGGCATTGGCCAGGGCCATCTGCGCATCGGGGTCGCTGGCGATCTTGTTGCCGTCGTTGAGACCCACCCGGTTCCGGTTGACTTCCACATAGCTGTCGGTGACACCGCGCAGGGCGCCGATGGCGGAGCTGCAGACTGCGCGCACGAAAATCTGGCCGAAGGGCAGGCGGAAAATGTAGTGGTCGTTGACGGCGTTGCCGGGACTGTTGCACTCGAAGCCGTCGATGGAGCGGTGAGTGCGGTACTCCGGGACATAGGCATCCTGCACCACGATGTCGTGGCTGCCGGTGCCCTCCAGGCCGCTGACGTCCCAGTTGTCGACGATCTCGTAGTCGCTGCGCGGCACCAGGAAGGTGCGGTAGTCGGGTGCTTCACCTGCGTTCAGCGGAGGTATCATCGCGCCGAGGAAGGCCCAGCGGCAGTGCTTGGAGCCGGAGGAAAAGCCCCAGTGGCCGCTCAGGCGATAGCCACCGTCGACCCGGGTGACCTTGCCCACCGGCATGTAGGAGGACGAGATCAGTACACTGGTATCCTCGCCCCAGACGTCCTGCTGGGCGCGGTCGTCAAACAGCGCCAGCTGCCAGTTGTGAATGGCCACCACGCCCAGTACCCAGGCGGTGGACATGCAGCCCTCGGCCAGTGCCATCTGCACCCGGAAGAACACTCCCGGGTCCATCTCATAACCCTCGTAGCGGGCCGGCTGCATGATGCGGAAGAAGCCCGCATCCTGCATCTCGCGTACCGTGGCTTCCGGCAGGTGGCCGAGGCTGGCGGCCTCCCGCTGGCGCTCCTTCAAGACTGGAACCATCTTGCGGGCGCTGCGGTAGAGGCGCTCAATGTCGTTCAATTGCTGTGCGGTCATGGTCTTTCTCCCTGAGGCGGTAGCCGATGGCTGCGACTATGCGGGCCGACGAGTGGCTGCCTCATACCTCATCTGCGTTATATGCCAGGCAAAGCGCTGCGGGCTTGATCCAGATCAAGTTCCGCATCCGCTGCAGGCCGTGAGCGGAAGCCAGATCGGGACAGTTCATTTTCTTGTGCCCCGCACTGCACCGCGGCGGTTTCGGGTAGCGCGTTGCGGCGGACTGGAGAGGTGGGCGTGAGTGACTATACTATGCACAATGTCGACGCCCTGGAGCTGCCGGGGTGTCGCTCACTATCTGACCTGGAGCTGCGGTCATGACTAGTATCTGGCAAACCTTCAAGTCTGCGCTGGGCGCAGGCAAGCCCCCTTCGCGTGCGAGGCAGCGCCTGGAGCGGGCCTCAGTGTCACGCTCCCCGTACCGCGCCTGCACCATTGAGCCGGGACAGGGCGCCTGCACGGCTGTGGCGACGCTGCGGGAAAAACGCTTTCTGCAGACGGATGTTCCACTGCTGCCACTGCCGGAGTGCGGGCGTCTGCAGTGCGATTGCCGCTACCGGCGTCATGAAGACAGGCGCCACCGGGACCATGAGCGGCGCCTGCCGGGCGCGACGGCCACCCAGCTCTACCCCCATATGGAACAGGAACGGCGACGCGCCCATGGCCGTCGGGCGGGCGACTGATCCCGAGCCGATAACCGCGTGGAACTTCGGCAGCCTTGCCGGTTCGAACAGAGCATGATGTCACGTCTGTTGGTCAGTGTTTTGCTCTCGCTTGCCTGTGGTGCAGCGGCCGACTCCACCACCGTCTACCGGTTCGTGGACAGCAATGGCGTGGTCGGGTTCTCGGATACGCCGCCGCCTGGGAATGTCAGTGCGGAAGCCCTGCGGATTGTGGCGCCGGTATCCGCCCCTGCGGATACCCTGCAGCGGCTGGAAGCGATGCGCCAAACAACCGATCGCATGGCAGCGGATCGACAGGAGCGGGAAGCACGGCGCGAACTGGTGCGGCTGCGGGCAGCGGCCGGGGAAGCGGCGCGGCAGAGGCCGGCGCCACGCGAGCAGGTACGCCATGAGTATATCTATCTGCCGGCAGCCACCGTCCCGCCCTGGCGGCGAGGGTATTATCCACCGCCGCATCGCCCACCGGACCCGTCGCGGCTGGGTATTATCCCCGGCCCCAACTCCCAGCTGATGCGCCCTATCCTGTCACGGCCCCGGGACTGAATGGCCCGCTGCGGCGGCCGGCTGGCAGCGTGGCCAGTCGTCCGGCAGTGGGCCGCGACGTTGCATGGGGCTGGCGAGGCCGCGGATGGTGTGGCTGAGCTGCCGTGCCGCGCCATCACTGCCGGTGGCGAACTCAAGCTGGAACTGCAGCTCGCCCTGGCGGAAGCTGAAGGTCTCCCCACCCTGCGAACGCAGATCCCAGGGCGCGGTATCCGCCCACAGGGGGCCGACAACCAGAAAACCGTCACAGGTCCGGGTTACAAACAGTTCCCGGTTGGGCGCTTCCGCACTGGCGTAGATACCGGTCAGGCGTGCAAGATCAGTGCGGGCGGGGCCGCGGTCCGGTGCCGCGGGCGCCGGGCCTTCGTCCCCGGGTGCGGCCTCGGTCTCGTCACTGGCGTCCGCCGCAAGCTCCGCCGCGGCCGCCTCCATCTCCGCTACCATCTCCGCCTGTGACTCCAGGGCCGCATCAAGCTCGGCCAGGCTGACAATGGACACCATCTCCATCACCGCCATGCCGGCCTCAATATCGCCCGCCTCCAGGTAGCGCGTACCGAGGTCGGCCAGGCCCTCCACGTCCGCCTCGTAGTCAGCGGCGGAGTTGGCCCAAAGCTCGGCGAAACGCTCGCGGGCGGCGTCGACGCCGTGGCTTTCCAGCAGCCGCGCGACCTCGGCGGACAGGGGTGGTTTGGCGTAAGCCAGGCTTGCGCACAGCAGCAGGCCAACCAGGGCCAGGCCCATTGCGCGCGGGGTGATCGTGGTGTGTATGTGCATGGCAGATCCTGTGACAAGGGTTGCGATAGCGGCAAGTATAGAGCCTGCGAGGTCACTGTTATCCCGTCATTGCTTCACCGCGGACAAGGCCGGGAAATCCTCCGGTGTCAGTGTTTCTTTCTCCAGCAGCAGCCGCGCGCCTTCGTCGAGTAGCGCCCGGCGCTCGACCAGGATGCCCTGGGCGCGCTGGTAGGCGGCGTCTATCAACCCACGGACTGCCAGATCCACTTCGCGGGCAGTCTCCTCGGAGTAGTCCTTCTCGCGCACCCCGACCTGCTGGTCGCCGAGATAGCTGGTGGTCTGGCGCTCCAGCACCGCCTGGCCCAGCGCCTCGGTCATGCCGAAACGGGTAACAATCTGCCGGGCCACGTCGGTGACCTTGGCCAGATCGTCGGCGGCGCCGGTGGAGATCTCGCCGAAGACGGTGAGTTCGGCGGCGCGTCCGGCCAGCAGTACCGTCATGCGACCCTCCAGTTCCCGGGTAGTGAGCAGGAAGCGGTCATCGGTCGGCCGCTGCATGGTATAGCCGAGTGCGCCGATTGAACGGGGGATGATCGACACCTTGTGCACCGGGTCGCCGCCGGGAATGCTCGCGGCCACCAGCGCGTGGCCCATCTCGTGGTAAGCGACCACCTCGCGCTCGTGTGGTTGCAGCAGGCGGCCCTTGCGCTCGGCGCCGGCGACGACCCGTTCCACGGCGGCGGTGAAATCCGCGGTGCCGACTTCCTGCCCGCCGCGGCGAGTGGCGACAATGGCGGCCTCGTTGACCAGATTGGCGAGATCGGCGCCGGTGAAGCCCGGGGTGATGCCGGCGATCTGCTCCAGGTCCACCTCCGCCGCGAGTCGCACTCGCTGGGCATGCACCGTGAGAATGGCGTGACGGCCCTTGCGGTCGGGCCGGTCGAGCACCACCTGGCGATCGAAGCGGCCGGCGCGCAGCAGCGCCGGATCGAGGATTTCCGGGCGGTTGGTCGCCGCCAGCAGTACAATGCCCTCGCGCGGATCGAAACCGTCGAGTTCCGCGAGCAACTGGTTCAGGGTCTGTTCCTTCTCGTCCTGCCCGCCGAAGCCGCCCAGACCGCGGCTGCGCCCCAGGGCATCCACTTCGTCGATGAAGATAATGCAGGGCGCCGCCCGGCGCGCCTGTTCGAACAGGTCGCGCACCCGCGCTGCGCCGACGCCAACGAACATCTCCACGAATTCCGAGCCGGAGATGGAGAAGAAGGGTACGCCGGCCTGCCCCGCTACCGCCTTGGCGATCAGGGTCTTGCCCGTGCCCGGGGGCCCGACCAGCAGGATACCCTTGGGAATCCGTGCCCCGAGGCGCCCGTAACGCTCCTTGTCCTTGAGGAAGGAGACGATCTCCATCAGCTCCATCTTCGCCTCGTCGACCCCGGCGACATCGTCGAAGGTCACCCCGGTGTCGCGCTCCACCAGTACCCGCGCCTTGGACTTGCCCACATTCACCATGCCGCCGAAGCCCTGCTTCTCGGCGAAGCGGCGGAACACGAACATCCAGATCGCGAGGAACACCAGCAGCGGCAGCAGCCAGGCCAGCAGGTTGGAGAGAAAGGTGTTCTGCACCTTGCCGGTAAAGGTCGCACCCGAATCACGGATCTGCTCCGTCAGTGCCGGGTCGACCCGGTTGGTGAGGAAGTACGGCTTGCTGTTGATCGGGTCCTTGAAGCGGCCGCTGATCTGCTCCTGTTCCACGGTGAGCTCAACGATACGCCCGTCATTGAGCAGGCTCAGGAACTCGCTGTAGGGGATCACCTCCACGTTGCGGGTGGTGGCCCACCAGTTCTGGAACAGCAGGATTGCGAGGAGAGTGACAAAAAAGTACCAGGAGTTCCACTGGTGCTGCTTGTTCATGGGTGCGCTTCCGCGATGGCTCGGGCCTTTGCCGCAACCTTAACGTGTCGCTGTGGGTGCGTCCATCACCGCCCGGATGCGACTCAGCCCGCCGCCACCACGATGCCCAGCGCCAGGGCGTAGACCGCCAGGATCAGTACGCTTTCAAACCCGATCCGGCCGATACCATAGAGCTCGCGCCGGACCATGCCCATCAGCAGGATGGCGGTCATCAGGATGCCGACCAGGCCCCAGGTCATCTGCACCGGTGCCATGGCGTGGTAGATGGAGCCGCCCGGATAGCCGGCATCGGCAGCAGCCACCACCAGCATGTTGAAGCAGTTGGTGCCGAAAATGTTGCTGACCGCGAGGGTCAGCGCCCGCTGGCGGATGGCCGCGATGGTCGTCACCAGCTCGGGCGAGGAGGTGGCGAGTGCCGTGAGCAAGCCGCCCACCAGGGATTCCGACAGCCCCGCCTGGTCGCTGATGACCTTCGCGGCGTCCATCAGTATCCAGCCGGCGACACCGGTTACCGCACCCAGGGCGATGAAGCTGAGCCAGGCCGTCGACAGCTTGCCGTGACGATGAGGCGTCGGTTGGTCCGGCACGGTCTGGCGGGTATGGCGGGGGATCCACATGGGTTTTTGCTGTGTGCCGCGAACCAGGTACAGGCCTGACAGATAGGCGGCCACGATCACGGGCGTAACCGGATGCACACCCCACAGGCTCAGCGCCGGCATCGCCACGGCCATCAGCGGCAACGTCAGCAGCACGATCAGCAGCGCCGCCAGCATCAGGATGGTGGGGGAGGCAGCCGCGTGCTCCAGGTTGGCCTTGCGATAGACCATGTCGGCGATGCCGAGAAAGACCAGGTTGGCCGCCATGCTGCCCATGATATTGCTCATGGCCAGGTCGGGGCGGGAATCCAGCGCCGCGCTCAGGGTGGCGGCAAAGTCAGGCAGCGACGTCACCCCTGCCAGCAGGAATACCCCGAACAGCGCCTCGCCAAGGCCGCTGCGATCGGAAAGCTCGTCCGCTACCCGCGCCAGCTGGCTGCCGGCGATGGTGATGACCAGGGCGGCGAGGCCGAAAGCGACAATGGCGGTGGTCAGGGTTGCAAACATTACTTGCCCGGGACGCTCTCGTCGCGTACCCGCAACACCAGTGCTCCGGCATCCAGGTGGCGGGATTGCAACTTGAAGCGGATGTCGTCGCTGCGCGGGTGGCGCGTACCGGCAGCGGGAAGATCGCTATCCATCGCTGTCCAGCCGGCGCGTACCAGCCGACCCTCGCCACCATCAGTATCGCGTATGCCGACAGTCAGCGTGTCCTGAAACAGGTGCTCGCCGAAGTAGTGCCGGTCCCGGAGCACCCGCCTTTCGCTGACGTAGTGCGGCAACAGGCGCAGGCGAATCTGGAAATGGGAGTAGCGCTCGCGGTTGCTGGGGCGGCCGGCGCGGGCCAGGTAGGTGCGGAACAGGGTCTCGTGGCCGTCCTCCAGGTCCCGTGCGCCCACGGTCAGGGCCGAGCCGTGTTCCTCCCGTTGATCGGTCATCACCACCTCCTCGCCGCGGATCAGCACGGTGGTCTCGACCAGGATGAAACGCAGGTCCTCATCGTTACGCAGGGAGTCCTTGAGGCGCACGCCCTCAAGCTCAATCTTGACGCTGGTATCGCCGAACAGGAAGCGCTGCAGGTTCTGGTACCCTTCCTCGGAGTTGACGATGCCCATGGGTCCGCTATGGCTGCGATAGACGAAGGCGCGGCTGCTGCCGTGCACATAGGCATGATCCATCTGCACCAGACCATCGCTGCCCGGGCCCACCGCCAGGCGCGCCAGGTTGTAGTCGGTGTGATTGGTGCCTATCAGCGAGAACACCCGCTCCACCGGAAAGTGGTTGCCAATCTCGTGCAGCCGGCGCTCGTCCCAATCCCCGGGAAAATCCAGGGCGTGCGGGGCCGAAGGTGTCGGAATCATTGAGTCCCAGTAGATCCCGCACCTTGGTGAGGAACCCCAGGCCGCGGCGGAAGTGGATTCCACGGTGGGGGGAGGCATAGGTGAACAGGCGCGCTACCCGCTCGCTGGCACGTTCCTTCAGCACCCGCTGGATCAGCGAGCGACACACCAGCCCGCCCATGGAGTGGGCGACCAGATGCACCTGTTGGGCCCCGGTTTCCCGGCGCACGAACTCCAGCAGCCGCCCCAGGTTCTCACCCAGGGTCTCTATATTGTCCCGGTTGCCGTCGCCGACACGTTCCGAGGTGCGGTCGTAGTAGCGATATACCCAGAGGGAGCGCAGGGGGAAACCCTGCGCCCGGTAGCGTTCCTCCTCACCGTTCAGGAGCCTGACATCCCCGTCCTCGTCCACGCGGGCGAAGATGTCGGCATAGCCGTGATCTTTCATCAGGCGCACCAGCGGACTCTCGAAGATAAAGAAGTCGGGATCGCCATCCGGTCCGGTACGCACCTGGGTGCTGCCGAGGTTGAAGCCGTAGTAGGGCAGGTTCACCGTGTGCTCGACGGCGCCCTCGCTGCCCGCGTAGCCCCGGACGTAGATGATTGGCAGGTGCCCGCTCATGTAACCTCCCTGTCAGTGGTGCCGCCGGGGGAAACGGCCAACCCAGGCGCCCCCGGCCTGAGTATAGACCAGCTCATTTGAGTGCCGTCGGACACCGCCGAATCTGCGTCAAATATTTGACGCTTTTCCTGTGATGCCGCAAAAACGCCCTTTTTGCGCCCTTCAGGCACCCAAAAAGGCTGTTTCTGACGGCAAAAGGCACTTTTCCGCGCCAACCCCTCTTGCCTCTGCGCGCAACCACCTAATCTCAACCCGCCAATGCAGGGGGCCGCTCCTCCGCAGTGCAGCTGGCGGCGTCGCGAACCGTCGCAAGGTCCTCGGGCAGGGTCAGCGCCATTCTGGAGCGTTCCAGCGCCAGACCACGGTGATAGTGGGCCGCCTCCCGAATTTTCTCGTCACCAAGCGACGCCAGAGTGGACAACGCTTTCTGCAACCTGACCGAAACCTCGACCTGGCTGGCACCATCCCGGGCAATCACGGTAAAGGCGTCGTCGAACATGTCCCGCACCGAGATTTCGGGCACTTCCACCCGATCACACGGCGGTCGCTCATCATCCCCGGCTGTTGCCGGCAAGGACCACAAATGAAACAGCCGCACCAGCCTTCCCACAACGTCAATCGCAGTGCCGGGATCATTGACCGCGGGCGACAACGCCTTGCCGGCGATTTCGGCCAACACAACCAGACCAAACCTCGGGTCATCATCGAACCGGCGGTCGGTACCAATCCCGAACGCCTCGACCACGGGGGTGCAATCCAGCGCAGCCGCGCCGGCGCGAGACCCGGCAACATAGGCCAGTGGCCGGTCCGGTGTGGCAAACGTGCCCGGCAAGGCCGCCACGATCACCCGTCCCCCGGCCTGCTCTGCCCAGGCTTGCAGCGCGGCCATGTCGATGTGCTGCACGTAGCCGACCTGCGCCGCGAAGACTGCCTCTCCGGCAGGGTGGGCGTGTGCCAAGGACCCGCGCAGGGTTGGTGCCTCACGCCGCCGCCGCAGCGCTTCGCTCGTTGCCCTCTCCACCTTGTCCAGGGTTGACCCCATCCGCCCAAGCCGGGCGATACCATCGACCCAGCGGACGAAAGTGAAAATGACCATGCTGAATACGAGCGCCGTGACGACGAAGAGGATAAAAAGACCCCCGGTCTGGTAATAGTCGTTTTTGACCGCCGTGATCGCGACGATGGAAAAAATGAATGCGCCGACAAAAGCGGAGAGAGCATTCTGGGAGGCATCGTCCGCGACGACCAGGACGAATGCTCGCGGCGTGGCCGTGTTGCTGGCTGCCGCATACGCGGAAACCATTGAGGCCACCGAAAACGTGGCAATGACCAGCATGCTCGCGGCCATGACGGACAGCAGAGTCTCGACTGAGTCCATTGAGACTTCCGGCACCAATTGCCGCAACTGGGTGCTATCGAAGAGCTTTGCGATAAAAACCATGCCAATCGATAGCAGGCAAACTATCATCGGTCTCACCCAGAGCCGCTCTCGAAATTGCTTGAGCAGAAATCTGAGGCGGTCCATTGAAACCATGGAAGTCATATCCGTTTCCTTTGGCCTTTCAAGCCGTTAGCCCCTTCCGCACGACCACGCACTGTCGCATCCCTTGCCATGATAGTGGAAGCTGCATCACCCGACCTGCTTAGCGTTCGCCCCGAAGCTTGACAGACTGGCCAGTCGGCTCCAGCAGCGCGGGGTCCTTCCTGCTGGAATTGCCCACGGCCCGACTGACCGGGTAGAGCTCGAGATCGAATTTCAGGATGGATGCCAGCAGCGTGTCGCCGGCATCAATCGGCTGCTCGTTATCCAGCCAGCGGCGGCATTCCTCCCGGGTGAGCAGCACGGGCATGCGGGCGTGCCAGGGGCGGAAGTCCGCGGCCGCTTCGGTCGTCACCAGGGTACAGGACAGCAGGGGTGTGTCCGCTCCCTCCCAGACATCCCACAAGGCGGCTACCGCTATGCATTGCTCCGCATTGGTGATAAGCCAGGGCTGCTTGTGCCCGTTCTCCATGCGCCACTCAATGAAACTGGACATGGGCACCACGCCGCGCTGGCGCCGGAAAGGCCCGCGAAAGGCGGGGCTGCTGGTCAGGGATTCAGCGCGGGCGTTGAACATGCTGTACTTTGTGTTGACCTCTTGTGCCCAGGAGGGCACCAGCCACCACCGGGCCATGTCGCCACCTTCAGCGCGCAGGAGCAGGATGTCCTCGGTGGGGGCGATGTTGACGCGTGGCTCGGGCAGTGGCGAATCAATGCCCAGGTAATTCATCAGGTCCTGGAGCCCGGGCAGACTGGTGATGTTGAAGCGACCACACATGGGGGTACTCTAGCTGGCGATGGAATGGAGTCAATCACACTTTTTTCAGGCTGAGCTGAACCAAATGCTTTCCTGCCCGTATCCATATGACGGTGACTAAAAGGGACAGGTAATGTTTGGTTTCTTCAAGACCTCTGCTGCAAGGCAAGTCAAAAAACTGCAAAAAGAGTACGAGTCCAAGCTGGGTGAGGCAATGCATGCTCAGCGCAATGGTGACATACGCAGTTACTCGATGCTGTCAGAGGAGGCGGACAGGCTCTACCGACAGCTGGTCGCAATCAAGCCATAGTGCAGAGGCTGACCAGCTGCGCGTGGGCGGCTTCAACCCTGCTGGACCTTTTGTAGTCGGCGCCGCGCCGCGAGCCATTGCCTCTGCTGTGCCATTACCTTGCGCGCTCCAGTGAACACCGACATGCCCGGTTCTGCTGTGCCCGTGCGCCCCAGCGTATCCAGCTGCGCGTAGTACCAGTACTGCACCGCGAAGGTCGCCAGGGTGCGCAATGTTTTGTTCCGGGTGAGGAACGACAGCGGCGCCGGAAGGAGTGCCAGCGTTGCCTCGTAGCGGGGTAACGCTGGCTCGCCGGCCAGCAGGCGCGCGGGGGCATCGGTGAGCAGGCACATGGGGCGGCCCAGTCCCACAAGGTCAGCGCCGCCGCCACTGACCGCCTGTTCCATGGCCTCGCGACGGCGGAAGCCGCCCGTCACCATCAGCGGAATCGACACTTGCTCCTGCATGGCCAGCGCAAAATCAACGAAATAGGCTTCACGCATCCGGGTGGAACGCGCCACCTGCTGTGTTTCCTCCTCCTCGATACCTTCAACACCCAATAGCTTGGGTTGTTCGTAGTTGCCACCGGATATCTCCAGCAGATCGATACCAGCGGCCTCCAGCCATTGGGCCACCTGCAGGCTGTCCTCGAAAGCGAATCCACCTTTCTGGAAATCGGCGCTGTTGAGCTTGACCGCTACCGGGAAATCCGGGCCCACCGCTGCGCGCACCGCCTTGACTGTATCCAGCAGTGCGCGAGCGCGATTCGCCAGGCCGCCGCCATACTCGTCGCTGCGCTGGTTACTGCGCGGACTGAGAAACTGCGACAGCAGGTAGCCGTGGGCCGCATGCACCTGCACACCGGTGAAGCCGGCGGCTTTCACGGCCGCTGCGCAGACCGCAAAGCGCCGCACAATCTCCTCTATCTCCGCAACCGTCAGCGCCACGGGCTCACCGAACTGTCCACCGGGCAGGCCGAGCTTTATCGGGGACGGTGCTTGCGGATGCGGATTGACATTTTTCTGGGTCTGCCGCCCCGCGTGGTTGATCTGCGCCCAGAAGTGATTGCCGTTGCGCGTGGCTGCTGCCGCCCACCGTGCCAGTGCTTGATGCATGGCCGCATCCGGCTCTCGATCAATGATCACATTGCCCGGGCGCTCGAGGTGATCGCCATCAATCAGGATGTTGCCGGACAACAACAGCCCGGCGCCACCGTCGCTCCACAGCCCATATAGTCGCTCGAGAGCCTTTGTCGGCACGCCGGCAGGGTCGGCCAGCCCCTCAGTCATCGCGGCCTTGGCGATGCGGTTGGGCAGGGTGGCGCCGCAGGGGAGAGTGAGGGGCAGGGAGAGAGCATCCGGCATGGCTGATCCTGAACTGAGGGGGATTGGTGGTTTGAAAGCGGTCGCCCTTGGCGGCACTTGACGATCCTGTTGCTTGTGGCTGGCGTGGCGTCACGCGGCTTCCCGGGCCCGTCGAAGCGCCAGGCGGGTCATCGGTGGCCCCACGATTTCGAACACCACGGTGGAAGCCAGCACCACCGACAGCAAAATGTCGGCACGCTCGGGGAACCGCTGGGCGGCCACCAGCGCCATGCCCACAGCCACTCCCGCCTGGGGCAGCAGCGCAGCACCCATCCAGAGGCCCATGCCATGACCCATGGCGCGCCCTCGTGCGCCAGCGGAGGCGCCCAGCAGGCGACCGGCCACCCGGGCGACGATGTATGCGGCGCCCAGCCAGCCCACCGCGGGTAGTGCATCCAGTTCCAGTGCGGCACCAGCGAGCAGGAAGAACACCAGCATGAACGGCCACTGGATATGCTCGATGGCGTGGAATGGCCGCTTGTGGTGGTTTGCCAGGTTGGCCACCACCATGCCCATGACTACAGCTGCGAGCAGGAATGACACCTCAAGCCAGCGGGCGGCCCCCAGACACAGGAACACCAGCCCGAGGGCCTCGGCCAGTGTCGGGTCGCCCTGTGAGATACGGCCTGTCACGTAGGCGGCCGGGACCCCCAGGACGACGCCCAGGACCAGTGCGCCGCCAATGTCCCAGAGCCCGTGGCTCAGCGCGACCATGCCGTCACCCCCATCCAGCATGGCCGCCGCGCCCAGCAGCAGGCTGAAGACGAAGACTCCCCAGACATCGTCCACGGAGACCACGCCCAGAAGGGTCTCGGTGAACGCCCCGTCGGCACCGCTCTCGCGGACAACGTCCGCGGTGGCTGCGGGGTCCGTGGCGCTGGCCAGGGCTCCTAGCAGCAAGGCGAGAACGAGGTCGCCGGTCAAGAGCCAGACAGTGGCGAACACCACTATGACGGAGACGGTGACAACGGCAAGGGACAAGGCCAGCACGTTGGGACCGTGGCGTTTCAGGTTGCGGGCGGTAAGGTGGCTCCCCAGCAGGAAGCCGACCATGGTCAGGGCAACCTGGGACACCGCGGTGAACCAGAGCGTGCCGGCGGGCTGCAGCCAACCCAGTAGTGACGGGCCAAAGGCAACACCGGCGATAATCAACAGCGTCACCCGGGGAATGGTAGTGCGCCTGCCCAGCAACTCCGCCGCGAGCCCGACCATGAGCATCAGGCCCAGGAGGAGGATCATCTCGGTCAGGTTGTTCATGAAAATATTCCCGGAGGGTCTAGTCTACCAGCTCGATGCCCAGGCTCTCCAACAAACTCAATGCCTCATCGCGTGAAAATCGTGCGCCTGCCACTTCGTTGTCCAGAACGTTGATCGCGTACCCCGTGGACTCGCTGAAATCCACATTCCTTAAATTTGTTCTCATGAACACACTGTGGGTAAAGTCACAGCAAGTCATTGCAGAGTCTGCAAAGTTGCCTTCACGAAAATCCGCATCGTGCAGCTTGCACTCATCCAATACCAGCTCGTTCAAGGTGAGGCCAAAAAATGAGCAGTCGTTGAGGATGCAGTGATGAAACTCCAACTCAAAATCAACATGAAACACAGGCCAGCTGGCCTTGCCCCAGTCCACGCCAATCAGCTTGGTCTCTCTGAAGACCACAGCAAACAGTCGCGTATTGGCAAGGTCCATCAAACTCAGGTTGCAGCGGACGAACTCGCAATGGGTAAACCTGCAGTTCCTGAAAGCCGTCTGGGAGAAGTTGCAGTCGATGAACTGGCACTCTTCAAACTCGATATCCTGGTACTGTGTGTCCGGCAGTTCCAGCTTCCTGTAAGAAGCGTCGAGGTACTGCCCGCCATCTTCAATAGTTGTCATTTTATCCTGTGGGCAGTATCACCAGATGATTGGGCAGTTCGTTGCGTTCGTGGGTGGCGGGCACATGCTCTTTCAGAAGCTTGCCGCAGGCAGCGATGCAGTCGAGAAATCCCTGCCGGGTCTGGCCCTGGCGCACTTTGGCGGTGAAATCTGCCACGATGTCCTCCCAAACCGCGTTGTCGAGGATGTCGGCAATGCCCTGATCCACCAGGATCTCCACATAGCGTTCTGCCTCCGAGACGAAGATCAGCATACCGGTGGCACCTGCGGTATGGTGCAGATTCTGCTCCAGGAATTGCCGCCGCGCCAGATTGGAGGCGCGCCAGTAGCGCACCTGCCGGGGAATCAGGCGGGTGTTGATGCCGGGCACTCGGAACAACAGGCTGAGCAGGATGAACGTCCCCCACTGCACCAGCAACAGCACGTCGGCACCGAACCAGCTGCCGAAGTAATTGGCCGTACCTGGCAGCAGCAGTGCCAGGATGCCGGCCCAGAGCAAGGGAATATAGCTGTAGTTATCGGACTGGGCCGCCAGCACGGTCACCAGTTCGGCGTCGGTGTGCCGTTCCACCTCATTGATCGCGGCGGCAACAGCTTCCTGGTCACTTTTGCTGAGTAATGTCATGATTCTGTGGTTCCCGTTGTCGGGTGAGTGGATCCGGTGCGTGCGGATACCAGTACGGCCTTACCAGCCACCGGAGGCGCCGCCACCGCCAAAGCCGCCACCGCCGCCGCCAAAACCGCCACCACCGAAGCCACCGCCTCCGAAGCCACCGCCACGGCCGCCCATGGTAGCACCCAGCAGAGCCGCACCTGCCAGCGCAGCGCCCCCGCGACCACCGCGATTGCCAATAAAGAACACCACCACCCACATGAGCAAGAAGAGCAGCCCTACCAGGCCGGGATTGGGCTTCTCCTGGACGGCTGGCTGTTGGCCCCGGGCAACCGCCATCGGCTGGCCGCCGAGGACCTGGACCATGGCGGCCGCGCCGTTGACGATCCCGGCCTGAAAATCCCCCTGACGGAAAGCCGGGGTGATAATGCGATTGATGATGAAGGAGGACTCGGCGTCGGTGAGCCGGCCTTCGAGGCCATAGCCCGTTTCTATGCGGACTTTGCGTTCATCCCGTGCCACGATCAGCAGGGCACCGTTGTCCTCGCCCTCCTGGCCGATAGCCCAGTGCCGGCCCAGCTGATAGCCAAAGTCCTCAATGGGGAAGCCCTGCAGGTCCGGCAGGGTGACCACAACAAGCTGTTCGGTGCTGGCCTGTTCGTGGGCCTGGAGCATCTGAGTCAGGCGCGCTTCCGCTTTGGGAGAGAGCATCTCCGCCCGGTCTACCACCCGGCCTGTAAGGGCGGGAAACTCCGGTGTCGACTGGGCCCAGACAGCGGTGGGGAGCAACAGCAGCAACGCCAGCAGCAGGCTTTTCCCGGGCCGGGCAAGCATCAGAATTCCACCGCGGGTGCCTCGTCGGCATTCTCCGTGGTGGCTTCGAAGTTGGCGTGCGGCTCCAGGTCGCTATACAGGATGCTGTGCCAGATTCTCCCCGGGAAGGTACGCAGCTCGGTGTTGTAGCGCTCCACTGCCTGAATGAAATCCCGGCGCGCGACGGCAATGCGATTTTCCGTACCTTCAAGCTGTGACTGCAGGGCCAGGAAGTTCTGGTTCGATTTGAGGTCGGGGTAGCGTTCGGACACGGCCATCAGGCGGCTCAGGGCGCTGCTCAGCTCACCCTGGGCCTGCTGGAACTGCTGCAGTTTCTCGGGATTGTTGAGAATGCTCTCGTCCACCTGGATCGACGTGGCCCTGGAGCGCGCCTCAATCACCGCGGTGAGCGTTTCCTGCTCCTGGGCGGCAAAACCCTTGACCGTTTCCACCAGATTGGGAATCAGGTCGGCGCGCCGCTGATACTGGTTCTCCACCTGTGACCAGGCGGCGGTGACTTTCTCATCGTAGGTGGGGATGTTATTGATCCCACAACCGCTGAGCAACAACAGCAGTGCCAGCAGGGATGGGAGCTGCCAGAAGGCCCGCTGTTGAATTGGCATGTGAAGGGTTCGCATAGTGCTCAGTCCCGGAGGAGGTTGCATGAACAGGGGAAGGTGCCCGGCCAGCAGGCAGAGGCACCGTATTATTAAATGGATGGGGGCAGGGTTGGGGTTTTCAAGTTCGTTGGCGTTTTCATGGACGCGGTCGCGGCCGAAACCCTCGGATCAGGCGCTCAGAACCACGTTCACGCAGGCAATAGTGAAAGATACAACGAGCCGGTCTCCGCAACTGTGTCGACCCGTACGTGCTCCTTGCCATGCCAGCAGAGTGCTTTCATATCGCGAACTTACAGAAAGAATGAGCGAAGTACGGTATTCGTCTGGCTTCCCGACTTCGGTTCGGCAGCGAACATTCCCGATATCCGGCTGGTGGAACTCCATCATTTAGAGCAATTACTCCCATAAACGGGAGCTGAGATCTCACTGGAAGAGGCTGCATCCGGATTTTCGGATATCGCAGTGATTTCCATCAGGTTCAGAACCTGGACCGCCAGACCGAGCAGAACGACCAACAGAGCACTCACGGCGGCGATATAGAACCAGCCCAGGTTGTGAGCCACCCACCCGGTGAGCTTGTTGCAGGTCTTGGCGGGCGATGCGCTCCCATCCGGCTGTACAGAGCGGCCAAAGGCCGCCTCCTCTACAGTGCTGATTTCAGCTGGTTGCGCTCCCGCGCAGAAGGTGTTTGACACCCGACAATCGCGGGAGCCTGCTGGATGAGGGCGTCATCCTCCAGCGCCTTCACCATGAACAGGGCAAAATCAATACGACGGGTGAGGTTGCTCTCCAACACCGGGTCCCCCACGTGCCTGCTCCATACTGGCAGGCCCTGGCTCTCTCCCTCTTCAAGATCGCTGCCGCGAACAACCGTCCATCTGGTTTCGCTCGCGAAGATTCGCCGGCACGCTTCTACCTGATCATCCAAGTCGACCACGCGGAACAGCCTCGCCAGACCGCCGAAGATCTTTACTATCGCTTGCAACTTCCATGAATACACATCCTTGCCGTCCCGGCTGATGTGCCAGCCACACGAAAAGATCAGACGCGCGTCTGGCTCCGAAAAATCCAGGACTGCCTGGGCGGTACCCGATGAGTACTGCCTGACTCCCCATGGAACCAATACAACCAACACGCCATTGCACCCGGAAACAGCACGTTGTATGACCTCACGATCATTCGTTGCACCGGGAATGATGGTGATCCGGTCTCTGAACTCATCGAGCTTGGCTACGCTTTTCTCCCTGCAAACACCGACGACTTCATAACCCTGGTCCAGAGCTTGTTGCACCATGTATCTTCCGAGCTTTCCTGAAGCGCCAATAATGCAAACCCTGTTCATGATCGATCCCCTGAATTACCGGCCCGCCTTGCGTCTGCCAGCGCAGTTACTGACTATGGCGTGTCACCGCAAGGGTATGGCGACAGGTCGCAGAGGCGCTGCGTCTGCCCCCCGAAGCTTCAGTGGCGCCGCGATAAAGGCAAATTCGTACACTTTATCTCGAGCCAGGTCTTCGAGCCAGGCGAGTTCAATGATTGGTGCTCCCTGTTCTGCCAACAGATAGGTGTGCAGGGGCACGTAGTCGCTCGCCAGTTCCGAGGGAAATGCCTCCAGGCTCAGGTTGTCTGCGCCGACAATCATTGCCCCGGATTCCTCGACGAGGAAGCGGGCCGCCGCCAGCCCCAGGCCGGGCGGGTTGCCCATATAGGCCGAAGTGTCGTCGAAGACGCGCATGCGTCCGGTCCGGATCAGGACCACATCGCCCTGCCGCAGATCTACCCGCTGGCGCAGCAGACTGGCTTCGAGGTCTGTGCGCGTGATGCGGTAGCCATCGGGCAGCATGGCAACGCCTTTCGCCGCCGCCACGTCGAGCATGACGCCGCGGGCCACGATCGGCGGCATGTTCTCCACCCCGGCGACGCGCCAGCCGCGATCACCGAGGTGTTCTTGCGCACTGAAGCCGTTCCAGATCTCGCCATTGAGGCCAAAGTGCGCCAGGCCATCGATATGGGTCCCCATATGCGTGTACATGGAAACGGCGGCTCCGGTGTAACTGACGCGCCTGTTCATCTCGCCGCCGGTATTCAGCGGGTCATCGATAACGGTGCCGTGTGGGGTATGCGTCATCCAGATACGGTAGTGCGGGTCGCCGGCGGCCTGCCAGCTGGGCATGCCGATAAAGTACTCGACCGACAGGTCGTAGACTTTACCACCGGCGATACGCCTCAATATGGAGTCGCGCGAAGATTCAGTCATGAGATTCAGGCGACCGATTTCATCATCGGCTCCCCAGGGGCTGATACCCGCCTGGCGCTCAGCGGCTGACGCAGTGAATTGCCCGCCCAGCATCAGGGCGGCTGTGATTACCAGAGTCTTTTTGAGCATGTTCTTCTCCCGTAGTGAACAAGAGTTGATAGCCTAGCCCCACAGTCGGTATTGATAATCGTCCCGAATTGAAAGATTCTATTTCCATATTTTTACTAATGGTCCACCTATGGACGACCTCAATGATGTTGCTGTGTTTGTCGCGGTCGTAGACGCCGGGAGTTTCACCCGGGCAGCCGAGAGACTGAAAGTATCGCGCCCGGTAGTGAGCAAGCAGGTCAGCCGCCTGGAGGAGAGCCTCGGTGTGCGCCTGCTCAACCGCACCACGCGCCGCTTGAGTCTCACGGAAGCGGGACGCATTTTTCACGCCCAGACAAGTCGAGGGCTGGAGGACATTGCCGAAGCTCGGGCGGAAGTCTCGCGCCTGCAGGAGCAACCGCGCGGGGTCCTCAGAATCAACGTGCCAATGTCTTTCGGTATCCTGCACATCGCGCCGCTGCTGCCTGCGTTTATGCAGCAATATCCGGAACTGACGGTGGAAATGGACCTGAACGATCGCAAGCTGGATGTGATTGAGGAGGGCTTCGATGCCTCGGTACGTATCAGCGACCTGCCCGACTCCACTTTGGTGGCGCGCCGTCTCGCTCCCTGTCGCCACGTCATCGTGGCAGCACCGGCTTACCTGGAACGACACGGCATCCCGGACAGGCCGGAAGACCTGCTGGAGCACGAGGTGCTCAGCTACAGCCTGCAGCAATCGGCCCAGGCGTGGCACTTCCTCGAACCCGGGGGACAGCCCACACAGGTAGCTGTCGCCGGCAGGCTGCAGGTGAACAACAGCCTGGCCCTGCGCGAGGCGCTGCTCGCTGGCATGGGTATTGCGCGGACCCCGACGTTCCTGGTGGGCGACGACCTGCGCCAGGGTCGGCTCACCACCGTGCTGGACGCCTGTCGCTCGCTGGAGGTGTCCATCTACATCGTCTACCCGCAGCGCCGCTACCTGTCGCCGAAAGTGCGTGCCTTTGCGGACTTTCTGGCAGCGAAAATCAAGGATCCCCCCTACTGGGACCAGCTGTCATCGCGGTAGATTTGTTAATTCGGGTTACCAATCATTTTCCGCTCAGGCTAATTATCCCGACCGGGCAAGCGACTAGTCTGCTCCTCACCGACACAGGAGGAGCCGACCATGACCAACAGCACCCGGCAAACGCTGGTGACAAACCAGGCACTGAACGAGGTACTGCGCCGGACCGAATCGACGACAGTACCCACTCACTGGCTCTTCGCCCCCCACAGCCTGTTGCTGGCCAGCGGCACGCTGCTCGGCATGCGAACACCCATCGGCAAGCTGGCCCACGACGCAGGGCTGTCCGCCCTCCTGTGGGCTGCGATTATCTCCCTCGGCGTCGTCATGATGTTGCTGCCCACCCAGCTGACGAAACGCGGCCTGCGGCTGCCGGGTACCGGCGTAGTGCGCTATACAATGATTTCATCGCTGATTTCCTTCGTGCTACCCAATGTGTTGCTGTTCACCGTGATTCCCCGGGTGGGCGCCGGTTATACCGGCCTGATGTTCGCGCTGTCTCCTGTTTTTACCCTGCTTTTCGCTTCGCTGTTCGGAATGAAAACGCCCGGCCGGCTGGGATTGGCAGGGATCGCGATAGGGGTAGTCGGGGCGCTGGTGGTGAGCCTGACGCGGGGTATCAACCCTCAGGGGCCTGACCTGGCCTGGTTGCTGGCAGCGGCGGCAATACCGGTTGTGCTGGCGATAGGCAATGTGTACCGCAGCCGCTGGTGGCCCGACGGTGCGCTTCCCAATTCCCTCGCCTTTTGGGGGCACCTGTTTGCGGTCGGCGTGTTTCTGGTGATTATCGCGGCGACCGGGCAGGAGTTTTCCGTAGCCAGTGTCGCCTCGGCGAAAACCCTGATCGCCATCCAGATGGTCATATCCGGGCTGAATTTCCCGCTGTTCTATCGCCTGCAGCGCGACGGTGGCCCGGTGTTGCTGAGCCAGATCGGGTATGTCTCTGCGGCAGTGAGCCTGATCGTGGCAACGGTATTTCTCGGGGAGCGGTATGCCCTCTCCACCTGGCTCGGCGCCGGCATTATCGGCGTCGGGATCATCGCCACCGTCATGGCACAACGACTGGAACCCCAGGTGCCGGTAGAACAGAAAGAAGGAGCAATGAAATGAAAACACAAACCAGTGTGGCAGTGGTCTACCACAGCGTTACCGGCACCACGGCGGGGCTCGCCGAGGCGACTCTGCGGGGCGCAAACCAGATCGACGGTGTCCGGGCGTTCCCGGTGAGGATAGAGGGTAGCGACATCCACGAGGGCCGCTACCGCAACGCCAGCGCGCTGAAAGCCATGGGTGAAGCCGACGCCATTATCTTCGGTTCACCCACTTTCATGGGCAGTGTTTCCGCGCAGTTCAAGGCCTTTGCCGATGCCACCAGCGAATTCTGGTTCCAGCGCCATTGGGCCGGCAAACTGGCGGCCGGCTTCACGATTGGCAACAACCCCAGCGGCGACCAGCTCAACACTATCCAGTACCTCAACATTCTCGCCAACCAGCACGGTATGTTGTGGGTCGGTATCGATCTGCCCGGTGGGTTTGATCCAGAGGGGCGCAATCGTCTGGGTGCCCAGAGCGGACTCATCGCTCATGCGCGCAATGGCATGCTGGATCCAGCCGACATCGCCACGGCCAGCTACCTGGGTTCACGCGTTGCCGCGCTGAGCCGGCGGTTTGTACCGGAGCGCGTTGAAAACGGGAGTTATTCACTCTAGCTGGCCTACTGGCCGCGTGGCAGACAGGAGCACTTATGCCGCATTTCATACTCGACTGTTCAGCGGAAATACTGGATGCACACTCCGAACTTTATATTGCAGAGCAAATCCATGCAGTTGCTGCGGGATCTGGCCTGTTCGATATCCAGGATATCAAGGTTCGGGTCAACCCCTACGTCAGGTATCTGGTGGGTGGAAAGCACGAACTGTTTATGCATGTGTTTTCGAGCATTATGCAGGGTCGGAGCACTGAGCAAAAAGCATCATTGTCGAGGTCTGTAGTGCAAATGTTGTCAGGGATGTTCCCGGATGTGACATATATTGCGATGAGTATCAGCGAATTCGAGGAAGCGGTGTATTGCAACCGGAGCATGCTGTGAACAACGCCTCAAATGCAGTCGCCGCATGATCTCCCTGTGCGCGCACAGACAAGCTCTCAGGGGCCAGGCTCATCGAGGTTTTCGATAGCTATGGCCGGCAAGTCATCGGCCGGATCGAACCCCAGCACCCGGGCATAGAAGTACAGCTCAGCCTGCAGCGACGAGATCTGGTTCTCGGCTTTGCGGAATCCGTGTGACTCGCCTTCGTAGGTAATATAAGCAGTTGCAACGCCACTGTGCTTCAGTGCCTCAAAGATGGCCTCGGATTGATTCGGTGGCACGACGGGGTCATCCAGACCCTGCAGAAGTATTAGCGGCGCTTTGAAACCCGCCAGGTGATGAATGGGTGAGCGCTCTATGTAGAGGTCGCGGCGCTCGGGATAGGGGCCGATGAGCTGATCGAGATACCGCGACTCGAATTTGTGCGTATCCCTGGCCAGGGCCTCGATATCCGAGACGCCATAGTAGGAGGCGCCCGCGGCAAAGGTATTGTGGAAAGCGTGCGCGGCGAGCGTGGTATACCCTCCGGCGCTGCCCCCGCGGATGATCAGGCGCTGGGGATCCGCGAGACCCTGCTCCGCCAGCCAGCTTGCGCCCGCGACCGCGTCCTGCACGTCAGTGATGCCCCAGTTGCCGTATAACGCCTGGCGATAGCTGCGTCCGAACCCCGTGCTGCCGCGATAGTTGAGGTCGAGAATGGCAAAGCCGCGACTGGTCCAGTAGTAATGCCCCGGATTGTAGCTGACCCCGGCTGATGCCGTGGGCCCCCCGTGCACGCTGACAATCAGCGGCGGCGCCTTGCCTTCAGGTGCTGCGGCATGGGGGTTTTGCGGCGCCAGATACACACCATGCGCTACCGCGCCGCCGGGCACCGGGAAACTGATCTGCTGAATCCCGGGCACCCAGGATGGCTCCAGTCCCCGGTCTTTCGAGCGACGCAGCACCTCAACGGTCGTCCCCTGTCGATCCATGGCAATCAGTGCGGAGGGCTGCTCGGAGAAACCTGCCGTGACATACAGGCGGTCGCCGTCGATGGCGATGGAGCTGTAAGAGACCGCCCCGGTATCGAGCCGTCGCTGGCCGCCCTTGCCGTCGAGGACATGGAGCGTCTCCACGCTGCCGCGCCGGGCGCGGACCAGCAATTCGCCGGATTCCAGCAAGTGATAATAGTGGCTGTCGATCGACCAGTCCGGACCGCCTATTTCTACGCCCTCCAGACCGGTAGGCACCGGCGAGAAGGTTGTGCCCTCCACGGCATAGGGTCGCCACCAGTTGTCGCGGTCTGACAGGGCAAAGAGGTGGTTGTCGCTGCTCCACTGGGGATCGATCACGGACTCCGCGCTGTCCGGGTTGTGCGTAACCAGGCCGTCAAACTTGCCCCCGGCATCGAAACCGGCGCTGTGCAGGCTGGTGTTGTCCCAGGGCATGTTGGGGTGCATCCAGGTGGTGAAGGCGATGCGACTGAAGTCCGCCGACAGCCGCGGTGCAGAGACAAAATCCGTGCCGGAGAAAAGTACTTCGCCCTCGCTCATCCCCTCGGTCGGCAGGGCGACCAGGCTGTTCACCGGCTCGCCAATGCCTCGATGGTCTTCGCGGATGCAGATCAGCCGGTTCCTCGGTGCATCCAGGCGACAGCCGGCGAAGCGCAGTTCGCTCTCGGGGGTTATCGGGACCGGCTCTTCTCCGGGAATGAAGGTGTACAGGCGCTGGTCGGCGAAATTGCTGAACCAAATCCTGCCATTGGTGACCAGCAGACTGCCGCCACCGTACTCCTGCACTCGGCTGCGCGCGTTGAATGGCTCGGGCAGGAGCTCTGCCGGTTCCCTGCCCTGACGCCAGCGCATGATCGTCATGCGCCCGCCCTGCTCCGGCCGGGACTCGAGCCAGTACAGGTAATCACCATCCTTGTGGGGGCTGCCGAGCCCGCGACTGCCTTCGACCAGGGACTCCGCGGTTATGGGTGAGGGCCAGCTGCCGTAATCAAGTGCGGTTTGCGGGCTGGTCATGGTTGCCTCCTTGTGGGGCGCGGTTGCGCTGTCCTGATTAACATCGCTGCAGGCCCCGACGATCAGGGCCAGAAACAGGGAGCACGATAGTCGCATACACTTCACCCCGGAAATTAAGAGATACGTTCCTCAAGCGTTACACTGAGTTGATGTGACGAGAATACTGGTAATCGGGGAGTGCTGCGAGAACCTTTTATTTTGATAACATACGCGAATGATTGTCACGATGGATGCTGATGGTTTTGATTCGGTCTATCGCGTTTCCGAGGAGGTTTTTATCAAAGACCACGGTAGGATGTTTTCAGTGTCATCCATGCTCTCAACCTGCGGCGAGCTCTCCGCAGAGATCGCGTAGTGATACCGCTACCACATCTTCGGCCATAGGGAAGCGTTCGCTACCGCCATAGACTACGCGGCGATGCTGGGGGTGGACGGTATCGCAAGCGAGGAAAAAGCCGCGCTCCAGCTTCGGAGTCAGTCCGCGCTTGATTTCTATAGCCCAGGGCTTGCGCTCACCGGGGCGCTTTAGCAGCAGGTCAATCTCTGCGCCGGCCGCGGTCCTGAAAAAGTAGGCCGCCGTGCCGTGTGGGGCGGCGCCAATCAGCGACTCGATGACGAAGCCCTCCCAGCTTCCACCCGCCACCGGGTGACCCAGCAGCGCTTCCTGGTCGCCAATACCGAGCAGTGCGTGTATCAGCCCGCTGTCCCGAACGTAGACCTTCGGCGACTTGACCAGCCGCTTCTTGACGTTGCCGTGCCAGGGCGCAAGGCGACGTACGAGCAACAGATCGACCAGCAAATCGAGGTAGGCCGCCACGGTTTTACCGTCCACCGCCAGTGCGCGGGCCAACGACGCGGCATTGAGTAGTGAGCCTTGCTGGTGTGACAACATGGTCCAGAAGCGGCGCAGGGTCTCCGCGGGAATGCGTGGCCCAAGTTGCGGGATATCCCGTTCCAGGTAGGTGCGGATAAAGTCGTTGCGCCAGCGCAGACTCGCCGCGTCGGATGCGGCCAACAGGCTCTCCGGAAAGCCACCCCGCAGCCACAAGGGCTCCAGCGAATTGCGGTCTACCTCACCCGCGTCCAGTGGACCCAGTTCGAGATAACGGATACGCCCGGCAAGTGTTTCACTGGATTGTCTGAGCAGGTCGATGGAGGCAGAGCCCAGGATCAGAAAGCGGCCGTTGCCTTTAATCTGGTCCGGACCGCGCCTGCGACCGGTGTCGATCAGCCCGCGCAGGCTTTGAAATAGCTGTGGTGCACGCTGGATCTCGTCGAGGATCACCAATTTGTCTGCATGCTGCGCGAGATACTGCTCGGGCTCCGTCAGCTTGGCACGGTCGGCCTCGGATTCAAGGTCGAGATAGACCGCTGGGCGCGACTCGGCCACCTCAAGCGCCAGTGTGGTCTTCCCAACCTGGCGCGGACCGAGCAACGCAACCGCTGGCGCTTCGGTCAGGGCTGCGGTCAGTGTGGGGAAAAGTCGGCGAGCAATCATCCTTGTAATTATGGAGTTAAGATCCACAATTGCAAGGATGATTTTGGTTGAATGTAGGGTGGGCGCAGTTGGTTCATGTGCAATCTAGACAGAACAGATGGTGCTGTCCGGGCAACTGCTCCCGGTCATCACATGTGCCACGTGGAATGGTGAGCGGAAGCTGAATTTGAGGCGGAAGATGTATGGTGCCCGGAGACAGAATCGAACTGCCGACACGGGGATTTTCAATCCCCTGCTCTACCAACTGAGCTATCCGGGCGTGTGCCGTGATGGCGAAGGGTGCGTATTAAAACCGTAGACGCGGCGGGAGTCAAGCAACCGCCGGGGGCGGACGCTACTTTTCCGGGGGCACGTAACCCTCGGCCTTGTCGTGCTCCTGGCCGGCGAGGAACTTGTCCATCTCCTGCTGCAGGTACTTGCGCGCCTCCGGGTCGATCAGGCTCAGCTGCTTCTCGTTGATCAGCATGGTCTGCTGGGCCTGCCACTCTTCCCAGGCCTTTTTCGAGACGTTCTCGTAGATGTCCTGGCCCTTGGGGCCGGGGTAGGGCGGGGCCGTCAGGCCTTCCAGTTCCTGCTGGTAGCGCTTGCAGAATACGGTGCGTGTCATTTTGTTTGCTCCCGGGTCAGAGGGTCGCCAGCAGCCGGGCGACTGGCGCGGCGAGGCCGATTTGTTGGGGTTGGGCCACCTTATACCAGAGCTGGTCGCTCGCGGCCATGATGGCCGTGGGCGTGGCGTCCAGTTGTGCCTGCAGGGGCTGGATATCCAGGTGGTAGTGGCTGAAAGTGTGGCGGAAGGCAGTGCCGGTGGAGATTGCCGCAGGCTCGTGCCCGCAATGGTCCAGGCACCAGTTGCCGGCGTCGGCGGCGTCCGCGAGTTCCGGGAAGCACCAGAGGCCGCCCCAGATACCGCTGGGGGGGCGCCTCTCAAGCAATACGGCTCCGGCGGCATCGCGCACGATCAGGAACACAGTGTCTCGCACTGGTAGCACCTTGCGCGGCTTCCTGCCCGGGAACTCGGCCTGGCGGCCCTCCGCCCTGGCGCTGCAATCTGCCCGCAGCGGGCACTCCTCGCAGCGCGGGCGGCTGCGGGTACACAGGGTGGCACCCAGGTCCATGATCGCCTGGGTGTAGTCTGCCACCCGCGTCTTTGGCGTGTAGTCTTCGGCCAGTTGCCACAGGGCCCGATGCACCGCAGTCTCCCCGGGCCACCCCGCCACGGCCTTGTGGCGCGCCAGTACCCGCTTGACGTTACCGTCGAGGATCGGCGCCCGCTGTTGGAAGGCGATGCTGGCGATGGCACCGGCGGTGGAGCGGCCGATACCGGGCAGGGTTTCCAGCATCTCAACACTATCCGGGAACTCGCCGCCGTGCAGCTCACACACCTGCTGCGCGGCCCGATGCAGGTTGCGGGCCCGGGCGTAGTAGCCGAGCCCGGTCCACAGGTGCAGCACCTCGTCGGTTGGCGCGGCGGCCAGGGCCCGGACATCAGGGAACCGGGCCATGAAGCGCTGGTAATAGGGGATGACCGTGCGCACCTGGGTTTGCTGCAGCATGATCTCGGAAACCCAGACCCGGTAGGGGCTGGTGTCCCGCTGCCAGGGCAGGTCCTTGCGCCCGTGCTGGTCGAACCACTGCAGCAGGCGGCGGGAAAATGTTTGCTTGGAGGCCATGGCGCGCTAGTGTACTGCAGCTCCAGGTAGCGGTCGAAACGTGAATGTGTGGTTGGGGCCGCCCAGGTCGGGCCGCGTAGGTGGGGCCGCCCAGGTCGGGCCGCCCAAGTCGCGCCGGCTGCGCGCCCCGGCGCAAGGCCAAATTTGGTTTCTGTGCGTAAACAGGGCAAGCAAGCGCAAACGAGGAGAGGCAGGCAGCAAATGAGAAGCGCGTTGGTGGCCGTGGTCGCGGTGGCATCCATGACTCTCGCCGGCTGCGGCGTGGTGCTGGGGCAGAAGCAGGCGCCGGCGGCGGTGAGCACCCTGGTATATACGCCGGAAGACTGGCCCGAGCCACTGCAGGCGGAGGTTTACCAGCCCCGGGGCGAGGGACCCTTCCCGGGCATGCTACTGGTCCACGGTGGCGGCTGGGAACGCCGCAGCCGCGAGGATATGGACCGTCTGGCCCGCTACTATGTGGGCCAGGGCTATGTGGTCATGAACGCCAGCTATCGCTTTGCCCCCGAATCGCTCTACCCCGCCCAGGTGCACGACCTGCAGCAGGCCATGCACTGGCTGCATCGGGAGGCCGGGCGCCTGAGCCTGGATACGGAGCGCATCGCCGCCTTCGGCTACTCTGCCGGCGCCCACCTGGTCAGCCTGATGGCGCTGGCGGCCGGTACCGGCGATGACCTCGACCAGCCCTGGGGCGGGGACAAGACCCGGCCCGCAGCAGTGGTTGCGGGTGGTTCGCCGATGGACCTGCGCAAATATCCCGGCGGCAAGCTGGTGCCCCAGTTCCTGGGCGGGCGAATCAACGAGATTCCGGAAACCTTCGTCGCCGCCTCACCGGTAACCCGGGTGCATCCGCAGGCGCCGCCGTTCCTGTTGTTCCACGGCACGCGCGATACGCTGGTGACGATCGATCACGCGGAGGACTTCGTTGCCGCCCTTGCCGCCGAGAACGTGCCGGTGACCCTGGAGCGCCAGGCGGGCCGCGGGCATATTCTTACTTTCCTGACGGTGGGCACGGCGCTGCCGGAGGCGGACGCGTTTCTGCAGCGCTATCTCGGCGGGGCTGGCGGTTAATCGGCGCGGTTGAGGGTCCAGTCATAGTCGAGGAAGGGGATCTTCAGCCTGCCGCTGGCCAGCTGTTCACGGGCACCCCCATCCAACCCCAGCGCGTCTGCATACAGGGCCAGGAATGAAGCCAGCGTGTCGGCGCCACGCCAGCCGCGCTCGAAATCCTCCCGATACCACTTGAAGATGGATGACAGCTCCAGGCTGCCATCGCGGTAGCGGTTGCGGCTGGTATCCCCGAGGAAGCGTTTCGTGCTGTCCTCCAGCTGGGCCTCCAGCTCTACTGCAGTAAATGGCCCCGGGCGCAGGGCGGGGCAGCCGATGGAGGCGCAGTTGACCGCGAAGTGGATGCGCGGCTCGTCGTAGCGCCCGGGCTCGCGGATGATTTCGTGCTCGATCTCGTCCAGGTGCATTTCTTCCCCCAGCAGCGTAAAGAAGCGCCGCTTCCAGGGACTCTGCCAGAAACTGCCGATATCGCGGATGGAGTCCACCGGGTAGTGGTCGATGATCAGCTTGAGGGTAAAGGCGTTGTAGGCGTTGATCAGGAACGCGAGCTGCTCGTCCCGGGGCCAGCGCTCGAATTCCGCCACCGCCACCCCGCTCAGTGCTTCGAGATAGCGCTGCAGATCCTCCGGTGTCGCCTGTAGCGCGGTGTAGTCCACCAGGCTGTTGTGGCCCCCTTCCTGCCACTGCACATGGTTGGCGAGCACTTCGGCGAATCGCCCGTGGCTGTGGTCAAAGGCCAGGACCGGCCGGGTCAGCAGCATCAAGGCAGCGACCAGCAGGACCCTGAGCCTCACGCCGTACCTCCGCGCCGCCACTGGTGATAGCGGGCCAGCCAGCGCAGCACCCGCTCCGGAGCGTGGGCCTTCTTCCACTCCCCGGCAGCGTACTTGTTGGCCTCCGCCAGGGTCGGGTAGGTGTGGATGGTGCCGAGAATCTTGTTCAGCCCCAGGCCGTGGCGCATCGCCAGCACGAACTCTGCCAGCAGGTCGCCGCCCTGGGTGCCGACGATGGTAGCGCCGAGGATGCGGTCGCGGCCCGGCACGGTCAGCACCTTGACGAAGCCGCTGGTGGCGCTGTCGGCAATGGCCCGGTCCAACTCCTTCAGCTCGAAGCGGGTTACCTCGAAGGGAATGTCGCGCTCGCGCGCCTCCTCTTCACTCAGGCCCACCCGCGCCACTTCCGGGTCGATAAAGGTGGTCCAGGGAATCACCGAGTAGTCCACCTTGAAGCGCTTGAACTGGCCGAACAGGGCGTTCACCGCCGCGTACCAGGCCATGTGCGAGGCGGTGTGAGTGAACTGGTAGGGCCCGGCAACATCGCCGGCAGCGTAGATGTTTGGGTACAGGGTTTCCAGGTAGTCGTTGGTCGTCACGGTTTTCGCAGTCGGTATGCCCAGTTCTTCCAGGCCGTAGCCGGTGAGGCGCGCCTTGCGCCCGACAGACACCAGCAACTGGTCGAACTCGATGGTTTTTTCCTCCCCCGCGTGGGCGACTACCAGCAGTTTGCGCTCGCCGTCGCGCTCGCAGCGCAGGGCGCTGTGTTCGGTCAGCACCTGTACGCCGTCCCGCTGCAGCGCCTGTCGCGCCAGCTCGGAGACTTCCGGGTCCTCTTTATGCAGGATGCGGTCGCCGCGCTGGATCTGGGTCACTTCGCAGCCCAGGCGGGCAAAGGCCTGGGCCAGCTCGCAGCCGATCGGGCCGCCGCCCAGCACCAGCAGACGCCGGGGTGGAGCGTCCATGTCTGCAAAGGCGTCCCACATCGTGTCGCTGGTAACGTAGCCCACATCATCCAGGCCCGGCAGATCCGGGACCAGCGGCGCCGCGCCCGCGGCAATCACGATCGCCCGGGTGGTCAGGCGCTGGCTGCCGCCATCGTTGAGGGCGATGTCCACGGTCCAGGGGTCGATGATCCTGGCGTAGCCCTGCAGGACTTCCACCCCCAGGCCGGTATAGCGCTCGACGCTGTCGTGGGGCTCCACCTCGGCGATGATCCGGTGTACCCGCGCCATCACCGCGCGGAAGCTGAACTGCGGCGTTGCCGGCTCCAGCCCGTACTGGTCGGCGTGGCGCATCTGCTGCGCGACCCTGGCGCTCTTGATCAGGGCCTTGCTGGGCACGCAGCCGTAATTGAGGCAGTCGCCGCCCATCTTGTGCGCTTCCACCAGGGTGACTTTGGCCTTCACCGCCGCGGCGATATAAGCCGATACCAGGCCGCCGGCGCCGGCGCCGATCACGATGAGATTGCGATCAAAGGTTTTCGGCTTCCGCCAGGGCTTGTAGACGCGTTTCTTCTGTACGAGCGCAACAATGGCCCTGGCGATCCAGGGAAACAGGCCCAGCAGCACAAAGGACAGCAGCAGCTCCAGCGACAGGATATCCCCGACCTGCTCTATCGCCGCCAGTTGGGTGCCCGCATTCACGTACACGGCGGTGCCGGCCAGCATGCCGACTTGGCTGATCCAGTAGAAGGTCCAGGTGCGCAGCCGGGTCAGGCCCATTACCAGGTTGATGATAAAGAAGGGAAAAATGGGCACCAGGCGCAGGGTGAACAGGTAGAAGGCGCCGTCGCGCTCGATCCCCCGGTCGATGGCCTTCAGGCGTTCGCCGAAACGCCGCTCCACGGTATCGCGCAGCAGGAAGCGCGCCACCAGGAAAGCCAGGGTGGCGCCGATGCTGGAGGCAAAGGAGACCAGCAGCAGGCCCTGCCAGAGCCCGAACAGGGCGCCGCCGGCCAGGGTCATGATTGCCGCGCCGGGCAGCGACAGGGCGGTGACAATGATATAAATGACAAAGTAGGCCGCCGGCACCAGCACCGGATACTGCGCCAGCAGCTCGGCGAAGCGCGCCTGGCTGGCCTTGAGCTGGACCAGGGTCAGGTAGTCGTCCAGGCCGAGGGCGAAGAAGCCTGCTACCAGGGCGACTACGGCAGCAAGCAAAACCAGCTTTTTGCTCATTAACTCAGGGCTCCGCCGCAGCTGCTGCCCTGGCCCGCGGTGCAGCCGTAGCAGTGATCGGCAATGCGGATTTCCCGGCCGTCGATAGCGCTGTCCAGCAGGCTGCGCAGATGGGGGCGCGGGCTCGCCCCCGGCAGCGGCAGGTCAAGTTGCTGGTTGAAGTCGCAGTCGTAGAGGTAGCCCTGCCAGTCTACGCTCACCAGGGACCGGCACATCACCGAGTCGAGGTTTTGCGGCTGGTAGGCGTCCTTCAGCAGTTGCATGTAGGTGCCGAACTGGCCCTTGGAGATCAGGGTACTGCCAAAGCGCTTGATCGGCATGTTGGCGAGGGTGAACAGGGCATTGAATTCGATCCCGAAGTGCTTGTGCAGCTCGCGCTTGTAGTCCGCTTCCAGCGCTCCCTGTTCCGGCGGCAGGCTGGGCCCCAGCGGGTTGTAGACCAAATTCAGGGTCAGGCCGCTGTCGGCCCGGCCGTAGCCCAGTGAATTCAGCGCCTGCAGCGCGGCGATACTCTTGTCGAACACACCGTCGCCGCGCTGCTGGTCGACATTGGCCGGGGAGTAGCAGGGCATGGAGGCGATAATCTCCACCCGGTGCTGCGCCAGGAATCCGGCCATGTCCTCGTAGCCCGGCTCCCGGAGGATGGTCAGGTTGCAGCGGTCCATCACCTTCACCCCCAGTGCGCTGGCCGCCGTCACCAGGTCGCGAAACCGCGGGTGCATCTCTGGGGCGCCACCGGTCAGGTCCAGCAGCTGGATGTCGCGGGCCCTGAGCACCTGGGGAATCAGGTCGATGTGCGCATCGTCCATCATCTCGGTGCGGGTGGGACCGGCATTGACGTGGCAGTGCACGCAGCTCTGGTTGCACAGGTAGCCCAGGTTCACCTGCAGGGTCTGCAGTTCGCCCCGCTTGATCGTAGGGAAGTCGGTCGCTTCCAGCAGGGGTAGCGTTGCATGCATGCGGTGGAATCCTTTTATGCCCGGGTTTCGTGCTTCATTAATATGATGCGGGTGCTCGTGGAATGTTACGGTTGAGCGAGCGTTATTGGACCAGAGTGGGTGGAAATGGTTGCGGTATTTTCAGCCCAGGCAGTCTACAGGTCAGAGTATAGCGGTCGCCTGAAAAGAAAAACCCGCCGGATGGCGGGTCTTTACGGCGTTAATGCTGCTTTCGGCTAGTCATCACAAATGGCCAGCGCGCACTGGTCGCCGGCGGCTACCGGACTGCCGACTACACAGGCCGGTGCCGATTCATTGTTGTTGGGTACCAGGGTGCAGGCCTGGTTCGCATCGACGAAAGTGTAACCCAGGATGCGCATCGGGTTGGGGCAGTCATTGGTAAAGATGTTGCCACCGCGCTCGAACATCTGGTAGCTGCCGCCAGTCTCGCAGTCTCCCTGGGAGGTAACGCTGAAGGAACTGGTTGCCAGGGTCCGCTCTACTCCGAGGCCGCCGCTGATCAGGCCTGCGCTAAACAGGGCCACGGCGGCGGCTCGACCTGCGGACCCATTCCGTGAAGCTCTCAGGGCGACGATCGCCAGCAGGACACCCAGTGCAATCAGCGCCGACGTGCCCAGAGTGGGCACGCCTGCCAGCGCGCCGGGCCCGAAGTCGACGATCACACCAGGCCCTCCAGCGAGACTGGCGGGTGCTGCCAGCAAGGCAGGGATGCCTGCAATCAATACTGCGAAGTGTTTTCTCGACAAATGAACCATGACTCGCTCCCCACGAAATAAATTCTTGTTTATTTCTTTTACCGTAAAGATTTGGCGAGCGCAAGGGTGTGTGTGCCTGCAGGTGGAGCGAGAGCTGCCTATGCAGCGGCACTGTTTGCTAGAATGGCGAGTGTGCAATGGAGGGATGTCGTGGAATCCGAGGTCGTCGTCAGTTCTTTCTCTACCCTGGTGTACACCTTCACCTTTGCGGTGTTTGGCTTGTGCATGTTGTGGGAGATGTTTGCTCCCCGGCGCGCGGATACCGGAGGGGTAGCCTGGCGCTGGGGCAACAACTTCACCCTTGGCCTGGTCAACTGGTACCTCTCCGCGGTCGCCAACACCCTGCTGATCCTGTGGGTGGCCGAGTGGACCGACCGGCGCGAGCTGGGGCTCATGTCGTATCTGGATTGGGGGCCGCTGCCGCAGTTCCTGATACTGCTCGCCGCGACCCAGCTGCTGGGATACTGGGTGCATGTGGCCTTTCACCGCGTCCCCTGGCTGTGGCCCATTCATGCTGTGCATCACTCTGATACCCAGGTCGATGTGTCCACCAGTTACCGGCACCACCCTCTGGAGCCGCTCCTCACCCTGCCGATCAGCGCGCCTCTGGTTTTCCTGCTCGGCGTGTCCCTGGAAGCCGCCGCGGCCTACCGCCTGTTCGCGGTGCTGGCGACGGTGTTCAGCCACAGCAACGTCCGGGTTCCCGAGGGGCTGGAGCGGCGCCTGCGCTGGCTGGTCCTGACACCGGATTTCCACCGGGTGCACCACAGTTCCGAACCCCGCTACACCAACAGCAACTACGGTTCGCTGGTACCCTGGTTCGACTACCTGTTCGGTTCCGCGCGTCACTGGGCGTACGACGAGCACGAAACCAGGGAGCTGGGCCTTGAGTACCTGCGCGAGCCGCGCGACTCGCGCTTCGACCACTTGCTGACCCAGCCGCTGTCGGTGCCCACGGTCGGCGGCCAGGAGCAGCGCCAGTAGACCAGTAATGCCGGGTTTCCGGCGGTGAATTCCGTTTCGCTTTCTTCTATAATGGCGCGCTTTTCCGGGCCCCGCCCCGGTTCCCATTCGCCAGAGCAGGTTCTGGAGCACAGCATGTCCGAGCGCAAGGCCAGCGTCACCCGCAATACCCTCGAAACCCGGATCACCGCCACGGTGAACCTGGACGGTTCCGGGCAGGCGCAATTCGACACCGGCATTCCCTTCCTGGAGCACATGCTGGACCAGATTGCCCGCCATGGCATGATGGATCTGGATATCGTTGCCAAGGGCGACCTGCACATCGATGATCACCACACGGTGGAGGATATCGGCATCACCCTGGGCCAGGCGTTCACCAGGGCCGTGGGTGACAAGAAGGGCATTGTCCGCTACGGCCACAGCTATGTGCCGCTGGACGAGGCCCTGTCCCGGGTGGTGGTGGATTTTTCCGGCCGCCCCGGGCTGGTCTACCACATCCCCTTCACCCGCGCCCAGGTCGGGGGCTTCGACGTCGACCTGTTCCAGGAATTCTTCCAGGGCTTCGTCAACCACGCCCAGGTCACCCTGCACATCGACAACCTGCGCGGCGACAACAGTCACCACCAGATCGAGACCGTGTTCAAGGCCTTCGGTCGTGCCCTGCGCATGGCCCTGGCCGAGGACCCGGCGATGGCCGGCATTACCCCCTCCACCAAGGGTGTGCTGTAAAGCCGTGAGTGGCACCGTAGCAGTTATCGACTATGGCATGGGCAACCTGCATTCGGTGGCCAGTGCCCTGGCCCATGTCGGCGCCGACAAGGTGGTGGTTACCCACGACGCCGCGCAGATCCGCGCCGCCGACCGGGTGGTATTTCCCGGTGTGGGCGCCATCCGCGATTGCATGGCGGAAATCCGGCGCCTGCATTGCGACGAACTGTTGCAGTTGGCGCTGACCGAACAGCGCAAGCCGGTACTGGCCATCTGTGTCGGCATGCAGGCCCTGCTCGACAGCTCCGAGGAAAACGGCGGCGTGCCCTGCCTCGGCATCATCCCGGGCCGGGTGCGCTATTTTGGCCACCCCCTGCTGGCCGCCGATGGTACCCGCCTGAAGGTGCCGCACATGGGCTGGAACACGGTGCACAAGGTGAGTGAGCACCCACTCTGGAGCGGCATCGCCGACGGCACCCGGTTCTATTTTGTGCACAGCTACTATGTTACCGCCGACGACCGCAGCCTGGTCACCGGCAGCGTCGACTACGGGGTCAGTGCCGATGCGGCCCTGGCGCGCGACAACCTCTTCGCCACCCAGTTTCACCCGGAGAAAAGCCATACCGCCGGGCTGCAACTGCTGCGCAACTTTCTCGACTGGAACCCCGCATGCTGATTATTCCCGCCATTGACCTCAAGGACGGCCAGTGCGTGCGCCTGCGCCAGGGCCTCATGGAGGACAGCACCGTGTTCTCCGACGACCCGGTGGCCGTGGCCAGACGCTGGGTGGAGGCCGGCTGCCGGCGCCTGCACCTGGTGGACCTGAACGGCGCCTTCGCCGGTGAGCCGGTGAACGGCGAGGTGGTCACCGCGATTGCGGCGGCCTGGCCCGGTTTGCCGGTGCAGATTGGCGGTGGCATCCGCAATCTGGAAACCATCGAGCACTATGTACGTGCCGGGGTCAGCTACGTGATCATCGGTACCAAAGCGGTGAAGGAACCCGCGTTTGTCGCCGAAGCCTGCCGCGCCTTCCCGGGCAAGGTCATCGTCGGCCTGGATGCGAAGGACGGCCTGGTGGCCACCGACGGCTGGGCGGAAGTGTCCACCGTGCTGGCGACGGACCTGGCCAGGCGCTTCGAGGCCGATGGCGTCGCCGCCATCGTCTACACGGATATCGCCCGCGACGGCATGATGCAGGGGGTCAACGTGGAGGCCACGGTGGCCATGGCCCGCGCCTCCAGCATCCCGGTCATCGCCTCCGGCGGCATCACCAACCTCGACGATATCCGCGCCCTCAATGCGGTCGCCCACGAGGGCATCTGCGGGGCCATCACCGGCCGCGCCATCTACGAGGGCACCCTGGACGTGGCCGAGGCCCAGCGCCTCTGCGACGAGGGCAGCTGAGCCGTGGGCCTGGCCAAGCGCATCATTCCCTGCCTGGATGTGGACAACGGCCGGGTGGTCAAGGGTGTCAATTTTGTCGGCATCCGCGACGCCGGCGACCCGGTGGAGATCGCTCGCCGCTACAATGAGCAGGGCGCCGACGAGATCACCTTCCTCGATATCACCGCCAGCCACGAGGACCGCGACACCACCGTTCACACTGTCGAGCAGATTGCCGAGCAGGTCTTTATCCCGCTCACCGTGGGCGGTGGCATCCGTTCCCTGCAGGACATCCGCACCATGCTCAATGCCGGTGCCGACAAGGTCAGCATCAACACCGCCGCCATCCACAACCCGGAACTGGTGCGCCAGGCTTCGGAGCGTTTCGGTGCCCAGTGCATCGTGGTGGCCATCGATGCCAAGCGGGTGGCCGATGTAGACGGCCAGCCGCGCTGGGAGATTTTCACCCACGGCGGACGCAAGCCCACCGGCATCGACGCGGTGGCCTGGGCAGTGAAAATGGCCGAGCTGGGTGCCGGAGAAATTCTCCTCACCAGCATGGACCGCGACGGTACTAGGAACGGCTTCGAGCTGGGGGTTACCCGCGCCATCACCGATGCGGTGGATATCCCGGTGATTGCCTCCGGCGGCGTTGGCGACCTGCAGCACCTGGTAGATGGTATCCTGCTGGGCGGCGCCGACGCGGTACTGGCGGCCAGCATCTTTCACTTCGGGGAGTTCACGGTGCCCCAGGCCAAGGCCTACATGGCGGAGCACGGGATCGAGGTTCGAGCCTGAATCCTGCGCTGCGCAGGGAGGTACTCACAATGGTCGACCATCTCGCAGAGCCCTCGCTCACCCAGTTTCTCGATTTGCTGCTCGATGTTGTCTGCGTGGTCGATAAAGACGGCCGCTTCCAGTATGTATCCGCCGCCTGCGAACGCGTATTCGGTTTCACCCAGCAGGAGATGGTGGGCAAGACCGTGCAGGATCTGGTGCACCCGGAAGACCGGGAGACCACTCTGAATATTGCCAGTCAGGTAATGGCCGGCACCGACAGCACCCAGTTCGAGAATCGCTATCTGCGCAAGGACGGCGAAGTGGTTCACATCATGTGGAGTGCGCGCTGGTCTGAGCAGGACCAGATCCGCATCGGCGTCGCCCGCGACATTACCCGGCGCAAGCAGGCCGAGCTGAAGCAGTCTGCCCTGTTGCGGATTTCCCAGGCCGCCCACCGGACTCGGGACCTGGCTATCCTGCTGGAGCAGATCCGTGAGATCGTTGCCGCCCTGGTGCCCTGCCAGGGATTCTATGTCGCCCTGCGGTCCGAACGTGACGGGCACTGGACTTACCCGTATTACCGCGATGATCGGGATCTCGCACCCGGGAATGCGCCAGAGGGCCTGGAACCGCTCGGCGAGCGGGTCTGCGCCGAGGGCCGGATGCTGTTGCTGGATCCCGAAGCGCTGGCCGGCGCAGACACGAACCGCGACGGCGGGCAGCCGCGTTACTGGCTGGGTGCGCCGCTGGTCACCGAGCAGGGTGTCATCGGTGTGCTGGTGGTCAAGAGTTACTCCCCGGAGGTTCGCCTTGGCGAGGAGGACCAGGAGCTGCTCGAGTTCGTGGCGGACCAGGTGGCCGTCGCCATCAGTCAGGCGCGGATGCTGGCGCAATTGGAACAGCGGGCCCAGTACGATGCCCTGACCGGCCTGCCCAATCGGGCCCTGCTGCATGATCGCCTGGGCCGGGCGATCAGCGCCGCCGAACGCCAGTCCAGCATGTTCGCACTGTTGTTTGTCGACATGGATGACTTCAAGCGGGTCAACGACCTGCGGGGGCATGCCGCCGGCGACCGCCTGTTGCAACTCACGGCGCAGCGTCTGCTGGCCAGTGTGCGCGCCTCCGATACGGTCGCCCGGCTGGGCGGGGACGAGTTTGTGGTTGTCCTGGAGGGACTGGCAGCCGCCGATCACGCACAGGACCTGGTGGGCAAGATCCAGCGCGCCTTTGCCCTGCCCTTCGAGCTGGAGCAGGAGTCCGTGCTCTCGCCCCTGAGCATTGGCGTGGCCCTGTATCCTCGTGATGGCACCTCGCCCGCGGCGCTGCTGCAGCGCGCGGACCAGCGCATGTACGCCGCCAAGGGCGGCTCCGCGGCGTAGCGAGCTGGCGCACCGGTTCCGTGCGCGCGTTGTCACGTCACCGGCAAGGCAGTAGTCTTGGGCACCACGCGGGAGGGATCGCCATGATTTTCCGACAACTTTTCGACAGCAGCTCTTCGACCTACACGTATCTGCTCGCAGACGAGCAACAGCGCGAGGCTTTGCTCATTGACCCGGTGTTCGGCCAGGCCAGTCGCGACCTGGCGCTGCTGGAGGAACTGGGCCTGACCCTGGCGCTGGTGGTCGACACCCACGCCCACGCCGATCACATCACCGCCGCCTGGCTGCTGCAGCAGGAAACCGGGTGCCGGATCGCCTCGGCCCGGGCCATCGGTGCGGCGCATGTGGACCTGCCGCTGGACGACGGCCAGGAGTTCGGGGTCGCCGGTGTACGCCTGCAGGCGCTGGCCACGCCGGGCCATACCGATGGCTGCATGAGCTACGTGCTCGCCGACCAGTCCATGGTCTTCACCGGCGATACCCTGCTGATCCGCGGTTGTGGCCGCAGCGATTTCCAGCACGGCAGCGCCCGGACGTTGTACGAGTCCATCACCACGCGGCTGTTCAGCCTGCCGGATGCCTGCCTGGTGTACCCCGCCCACGACTACAACGGCCGGACCGTCAGCTCCATTGGCGAGGAAAAGGCCTTCAACGCCCGGGTCGGCGGCGGTGCCAATGAAACCGACTTCGTCGAATACATGAACGCCATGAAGCTGCCCCACCCGAAGAAAATCGACGAGGCGGTGCCGGCCAATCTGCGCAGTGGCTGCCCCGAGGATGGCCAGTTGCCGCGGCGACCGGATTGGGCGGATATCCGCCTGACCTACGCCGGGGTGCCGGAAATTGACGCCGAGTGGCTGGAGCGGCACCTGGATGAGGTGACCGTCCTCGATGTGCGGCTGGGCGAGGAAGTCAGGGATTGCCCCTTTACCGGACGGCTGGTGGATATTCACATCCCGCTGGACGAACTGCAGGCCCGGGTCGACGAAGTCCCCGGAGACAAGCCGGTGGTGGCGCTGTGCCGCTCTGGCCGCCGCTCGGCGCTGGCGGTGAAAATCCTCAATGATGAAGGTTTCGAGCGGGTAGCCAGCCTCAGTCAGGGCCTGCGCCAGCTCACCCAGCCCTGAGTCTTCAGGCCAGCAGCAGCCACCATCCGGTCACGGCACTCAGCAGCGTTGCGCCACCGTAGCAGAGCAGTTGCATGGGCAGCTTCGGGGCACGCAGATGCAGATCCTGCAGGCCGTGGTAGATCCTGTGCAGGGTGTGGAACAGCGGCAGCGCAATGCAGGCCAGTACCAGCAACTTCCCCAGCGGGTGCGCGAGCAGTGCGCCGATGGCGGCATGGGTCGCCTGCGGGTCGCCCGCCGCCAGCCACGGCAAGAGGGCGGTGCTGAGGACCAGCCCCGGCCCGATAAACGCCAGCAGCATGCCGCCGGCGCCGAACAGGGACCAGGCGATGGGTTCATGGGAGCGGCGCATCCTCAATGTCCTCCCGCTGTGCTCAGCAGCACCACGACCAGCAACAGTACGCCGAGGTTGCAGACCACGGCGCCCACCTGGTGCGCCCGCTTGACCGCCGCCGGGCTCACGCGCAGGCGGTCACTATCGATCACCAGGATTTTCGGTACCAGCGCAATCCAGGTGACGGCGTGGAACAGCGCCGCCGCCAGCGCCAGCCCGTGCAGGGCCAGCAGCCAGGGGCTGCGCAGCAGTTCCAGCCAGCCCAGGAATGCGGCTTCCCCGCGGCTGAACTGGTACAGGCCGCTCATCAGCAGCAGGGTATACAGCAGCAGCGGCAGGGCAGTTGCCTCGCGCAGCATGTAGCGGCGGTAGCCGGGATTGCGCAACCACCAGTCGGCGCGCTGGCGCTGGATATAGGGTTTACGCATTGTCCTTGCCTCGGAGGATATTGAACAGGTTCACTGCGTAGTTGATGTCGGAGGCCACCTTGCCCCGATTGATCGCCGCGGCGGGATCGACGTCCTTGGGGCACACTTCCGAGCAGGAGCCGACAAAGGTGCAGCTCCAGACACCCTCCTCGGCATTCAGCCACTGCATCCGCTGCGCCGCGCCCTGGTCCCTGGAATCCAGGTTGTAGCGCTGGGCCAGGGCCAGTGCCCCCGGCCCCAGGAACTCCGGGTTGCGGCCGAACTGGGGGCAGGCGGCATAGCACAGGCCGCAGTTGATGCACTGGCTGAAGGACGCGTAGCGCTGCATCTGCTCCGGGGTCTGCGGGTAGGCGCCCTCGCTGACAGCGGTTTCCTGCTCGCGGATCAGCCAGGGCTGCACCGTTTCCAGGTGGTCGATAAAGCCGCTGATATCCGAGACCAGGTCGCGCTCGATGGGAAAGTTGTCCAGCGCCCGCACCGTCATCGCGCCCTGCTCCCGGTAGTCTCGCAGGAAGGTCCTGCAGGACAGTCTGGGCTCATTGTTCACCATCACCCCGCAGCTGCCGCAGATCGCCATGCGGCAGGACCAGCGGTGGCTCAAGGTCGGGTCCTGCTGGTCCTTGATCTGGTTGAGCGCGTCCAGTACCGAAAGATCCTCGCTGTAGGGCACCTCGAAGCTCTGCTCCCAGGGTGCCGCGTCCTCCTCGGGCCGGTAGCGCTGTACCCGCACGGTTACGGTCTCGGTCACGGTTTACTCTCCTGCTGGCCGGCGGCGCCGTAGTGGCGTGCCGCCGGCTGTGAGCGGGTGATTACCACATCCTGCCAGTCCAGCCGCGGCGCGCCGGACGCGCGGTAGACCAGGCTGTGCTTGAGAAACTGCGCATCATCGCGCTGCGGGAAGTCCTCGGGCCGCTGGTGGCTGCCGCGGGATTCCCGGCGCCCCAGGGCCGCGTGGGCCATGGCCTCGGCGACATCCAGCAGGTAGCCCAGCTCGATGGCGTTCAGCCACTCGGTATTGAAGGCGCGGCTGCGGTCCACCAGACCCAGGTCGCGGTAGCGGTCCTTGAGCTCAGCGATCTTGTCGCAAGTCGTCTGCATCTGTCCCGGCAGGCGGAAGATGCCGGCACCCTCTTCCATGGCCCGGGCCATTTCGTCGCGGATGGTCGCCAGGCGCTCACTGCCGTTGGATTCGCGCAGGGCATCCCAGCCTGCGGCATTGTCCCGGGCCCGGGCGAGCAGGCGCTGCGGGTCGCCCGTCGGGCCCTGGCCCGCATGCGCCGCCGCCTGCTCCCCGGCCAGCCGCCCGAACACGCCCAGTTCGGCCAGGGAGTTGGAGCCCAGCCGGTTGGCGCCGTGCAGCCCGACGCTGGCACATTCACCGGCGGCGAACAGCCCCGGCAGGGCGGTGGCGGTGTGGCGGTCGGTCTGGATCCCGCCCATGGTGTAGTGGGCGGTGGCCCGCACCGGAATCGGCTCGTGCACCGCGTCGACGTTGACGTAGGTCCGGGCCAGGTCCCGAATGAAAGGCAGGCGCTCATTGATGCGCGCCTCCCCCAGGTGGCGCAGGTCCAGGTTCACCGCCTCGCCGCGACGGGTTGTCAGGGCCCGGCCCGCCTGGGCCTCGTGCCAGAAAGCCTGGCTCAGGCGGTCCCGGGGCCCCAGCTCCATGTACTTGTTCTTCGGCTCCCCCAGTGGTGTCTCCGGGCCCAGGCCATAGTCCTGCAGATAGCGGTAGCCGTCGCTGTTGGTCAGTACCCCGCCCTCGCCGCGGGCGGCCTCGGTAATCAGGATTCCGGAGCCGGGCAGGCCGGTGGGGTGGTATTGCACGAATTCCATGTCCCGCAGCGGCACCCCTTGGCGGTACGCCAGGGCCATGCCGTCACCGGTGACAATACCGCCGTTGGTATTGTAGCGGTAGACACGTGCCGCGCCGCCGGTGGCCAGAATCACCGCCGGGGCCGCGATCAGGGTATGGCTGCCGTTGCGCATGTCGATGGCCTGGATGCCCGCACAGGCCCCGTCCTCCACCAGCAGGTCGGTACAGAAGTATTCGTCGCAGCGGCGGATCGTCGGGTACTTGAGCGAGGTCTGGAACAGGGTGTGGAGGATGTGGAAGCCGCTCTTGTCGGCGGCAAACCAGGTGCGCTCGATCTTCATGCCGCCGAAGGCGCGCACGTTGATGCTGCCGTCGGGCCTGCGGCTCCAGGGGCAGCCCCAGTGCTCCAGGCGCAGGTTTTCCTCGGTGGCGTGGCGCACGAAGTAGTCCACCACATCCTGGTCGCAGAGCCAGTCGCCGCCGGAGACGGTGTCATCGAAGTGGGCATCGAAGCTGTCGTGGGGCTGGATCACGCCGGCGCAGCCGCCTTCGGCCGCCACGGTGTGGCTGCGCATCGGGTACACCTTGGACAGCATCAGGATGTCCAGCCGCGGATTCGCCTCGGCCGCGGCAATGGCGGCCCGCAGTCCGGCGCCGCCACCGCCCACGATCACGATGTCTGCCCGCTGCAGGTTCATGTCCTGCCGGGCCAGGCCCAGGGATGTGTCTCGCGCATCGCTATTGCCTCTCGGGCGGCTGGAAAGCCGTGCTATCTGACCATTATTGGAGCCTTGTGTCACCTGCAGCCGATCACGATCGTGCGAGCAGCAGACGGTCAGATTGCCAGCGCCGATCTTACCCGGTCCCTGTAGCTGCGGCTGACCTTGAGCGAATTGCCCTGCGCCGTCCTCAGCAGGTATTCGCCGCTGTCCTGCAGCTCGGCGCCGGTTATGGCGTTGATGTTGACCAGTGTGCTCCGGTGTATGCGGATAAAGCGCTGCGGGTCCAGCATGTTCTCGAGTTGCTTCATTGTCCCGCGCATGATGTGTGTGGCGCCGCCCGCGTGGATGCACATGTAGTCGCCGGCGGCGTCGATCCACTCGATCCTGTCTACCGGGATGAACTCCACGCTGCTGCCATCACGCACCGGGAGTCTGTCGGGATAACACCCGGCTTGCCTGTTGTTGCCCCCCGCCCCGTTGTCCAGCGACCCGGACTCGGCGCCGCCATGTTGCAGGTCATGGACCAATCCCAGCAGCTGCTGCTTGACCCGCAGCAACCCGGCGCGCTCGCGATGTTCCTGCGCATGCTGCAGAGTGGACGCCAGGCGGTCATCCTCAACGGGTTTGAGAATGTAGTCCACTGCATGAACCTTGAATGCCTGCACCGCGTACGCGTCGTAGGCGGTGACGAACACGATCATCGGCAGTGCGTCCGACTGCATCCGGGCGACGACGTCAAAGCCGCTCAAGCCGGGCATTTCAATGTCGAGAAAGACCAGGTCCGGAGATTGCGCGGCAATGGCGGTCAGGGCTTCCTGCCCGTTGCTGCACTCGGCGACCACCTCGACACAGTCAAACTGTGCCAGTCGCAGTTTCAGCCCGCGGCGGGCGAGATTCTCATCGTCCACAATGATGACGCGAAGCTGTTGCATCAGCTGCCTCCTTTCTTCTCCAGCGGCAGGCGCATGATGACAGTCAGCCCCTGCGGTTCGGTCGCGGCCAGGCGGAACGACTGCCGGTCGCCGTAGAGCTGCTGCAGGCGCTCCCGGCAGTTGCGCAAGCCTACGCCACCGCCACGCCCGGTGCGCTCTGAACCCGGTTTCAGGCCGGGCCCGTCGTCCGCAACGCAGAGTACCAGGTCGTCGCCGGTCACCTCCGCCGATATCTCGATCCCGCCGCCATCAACTGAAGCGGCGATCGCGTACTTGATGGCATTTTCGACCAGGGGCTGCAGCAGAAGGCTGGGCATGAGCGCATCACGGGCGTCGGGTTCCACCCGCAGGTGCAGGCGCAGCCGTTCCTCGAACCGGACCTTCTCGATATCCAGATACAGTTTCACCGTCTCGATTTCCTCGGCAACCGTGACAGTCTGCATCGGGTCATTGTCCAGTGAGTAGCGCAGGAACCGGCTCAGCGCGGTCACCATGCTGTTCGCCTGCCGGGTTTCCTGGGCGAGGATAAGCGTCGAGATGGCGTTCAGCGTGTTGAACAGGAAGTGTGGATTCAGCTGGTAGCGGAGCATCTTGAGCTGGGATTCATTGGCCATGGAGAGAGCCTTGAGGCTCCGTTGCTGCTCTTCCTGCATGAGCAGATAGTACTTGATGCCGAAGTAGAGGGCGCTCCAGACCAGCATGACCCAAAATGCCGAAATCGTGCCGCTGAAAAACCCCAGCCATTCCGGCGCTTCCGGTTTTGCCATCGAGCGCTCATCGGGGAACATCGAACGGAAGATACTGTGACGCACGACGATCCACGCCACGGAGGCCGCGTATGCCCCAAGCAGTACGGACAGTGCGCGTTGCCAGAGTGCCTTGTTCCAGGTGGCACGATACAGGGCGCGCAGGGCAAGCGTGATCAGCAGGCCGGTGATGCTGATCAGCGCCAGGTACAACTCGTAACCGGCCGGTGGCCTGCTGAACATGACTACGCCGAAATAAAACGACACGCACCAGCCGCTCCAGCCTGCCAGCTGTAGCAGCCAGAAGAGACAGTGTTGGTTCTGCAGCAGCAGGCGGATTTGCATGCGGATAGTATACGCCGGAAACAAGAACGGAGGGTGTCGGTTGACACCCCCCGGATTCCGCCCAGGGGTAGACGGAAACGCGAGTGATCAGTCGCGAGCCGCCAGGGCGGTCTCGCTTTCGATGCGGGACATGGCGTTGTCGAAGGCCTCTCGGGCGCAGTCGCGGTTGCGTGCGGCTGCACGCAGGCTGCCGGCCAGGCGATGGTCCGTGGGTCCGCAGACATTCTGAGCTGCTTGATTGAGGCGGTGGGCCAGAGCCTCACGGCCCTGTTCTGCAGTCAGGTCGAGGTCCGCGTAGGTGACTACCCGCTCCGTCCTGTGTGCTGCTCCCGTCGCGGTGGTTGTTTCTTCCGCGGAACCCGCCGCCTGCGCGGCGCCGCAGAGCCCGGTGAGAGCGGCGGCAAAGGTGGCCACGATTGCTGTTCTGTGCATGCTGTTTTTCATTTGTCGTCTCCTGCCTGTTTGGGGGCGGCGCTGCCGGCTGGAGAATCCAGGGGTCCTGCGCCGTCGACAGGTGAAGATTAGGTTGCAGGCAATGCAGTCGAAAGGGCAATGCGGCGAGTTGCAGTCAACTCGCGGTGGAGTGTCCGCATGGTGCGATGGACGGTGCTGTCAGTCGCGCCCGCTGAAGGACCAGTTGCTGATCTCCGGCATGTCGACACCGTGTTCGTGGGCGTAGTGACGACAGTCGATCTGCAGGTTGCGCAGCTGTTCCTTGGCGTGGGCGCCGCTGGCCTGCAGCTGCGGTACCCGGTCGATGGCATCGATGGCGAGGCTGAAGCGGTCGACGTTGTTGTCGATCGCGAGTTCCAGCGGTGTATTGATGCTGCCCTTCTCCTTGTAGCCGCGCACGTGCAGGTTGCGGTGATTGGTGCGCCGGTAGGCCAGGCGATGGATCAGCCAGGGATAGCCGTGGAAGTTGAAGATGACCGGTTTGTCCACGGTGAACAGGCTGTCGAAGTCGCGGTGGCTGAGGCCGTGGGGATGCTCTTCCTCCGGGGTCATGCGGAACAGGTCCACTACATTGACGAAGCGGATTTTCAGCTCCGGGAAGTGCTGCAACAGCAGCTCGGTGGCGGCCAGGGCCTCCTGGGTGGCAATGTCGCCGCAGCCCGCCATGACCAGGTCGGGTTCGCCGCCCTGGTCGGTGCTGGCCCAGTCCCAGATGCCGATGCCCTTGGTGCAGTGACGGATGGCGGCATCCATGTCCAGATACTGCAGGTGGTTCTGCTTGTCGCAGACGATCACATTGATATCGTTGTGACTGCGCAGACAGTGGTCTGCGGTGGACAGCAGGCAGTTGGCGTCCGGGGGCAGGTAGACACGGGTTACCAAGGGACTCTTGTTGACCACGATATCGATGAAGCCTGGATCCTGGTGGGTGAAGCCGTTGTGGTCCTGGCGCCAGACCGTGGAGGTGATCAGCAGGTTGATGGAGGCGATCGGCGCTCGCCAGGGCAGGTCCTCGCAGATGGCCAGCCACTTGGCGTGCTGGTTGTACATGGAGTCGATGACGTGGGCGAAGGCCTCATAGGTGGCGAAAAATCCGTGGCGACCGGTGAGGACATAGCCCTCCAGCCAGCCCTCCAGGGTGTGCTCGGAGAGCATTTCCAGCACCCGGCCGTCCGGGTCCAGCTGGCCGCCGTCATCATCCTCCGGCTGCCGCTGTGCCAGCCACAGCTTGGGACTCACCTCGTAGATGGCGTCGAGCTTGTTGGAGCTGGTCTCGTCGGGGCCAAACACGCGGAAATTGGTGGCATTGCGTGCCATGGTGTCGCGCAGCAGGGCGCCCAGCGGCCGTGTGTTCATCGCTCTCCCGGCGCCGGGGCTGGCCACCGCCACGGCATAGTCGCGGAAATCCGGCAGCCGCAGATCCCTTCGCAACAGGCCGCCATTGGCGTGGGGGTTGGAGCCCATGCGCCGCGTGCCCGCCGGCGCCAGCGCCCGCAGTTCCGCCCGCAGGGCGCCATGTTCATCAAACAATTCTTGCGGGCGGTAGCTGCGCAGCCACTCCTCAAGCTGGTGCAGCTTGCCGGGGTTGTCGTGGACATCGGCCAGAGGCACCTGGTGTGCGCGCCAGCTGCCCTCTACCTTGTGGCCGTCAACTTCCCGCGGGCCGGTCCAGCCCTTGGGCGAGCGCAGCACGATCATGGGCCAGGGCGGGCGGCTGGCAGTACCGCTGGCGCGGGCCGTGTGCTGGAATTCCCGGATCATGCCTATGCTGCGATCCATGGCCGCGGCCATCTGCTGGTGCATCAACTCCGGCTCGTCGCCCTCGACGAAGATCGGTGTCCAGCCATAGCCGAGGAACAGCTGTTCAAGCTCCTGCCGCGGGATCCGGGCCAGCAGGGTGGGATTGTTGATCTTGTAGCCGTTGAGATGAAGGATCGGCAGCACCGCGCCATCGCGGATCGGGTTGAGGAATTTGTTGGAATGCCAGGCGGTGGCCAGAGGGCCGGTTTCAGCCTCGCCGTCGCCGACCGCGGTGACCACCACCAGGTCGGGGTTGTCGAACGCGGCACCGAATGCGTGCGACAGGCTGTAGCCGAGCTCGCCCCCTTCGTGGATCGAGCCCGGCAGCTCCGGAGTACAGTGGCTGCCGAAGCCACCGGGGAAGGAGAACTGCCGGAACAGCAGTGCCATGCCCTCCTCGTCCTCGCTCATGTCCGGGTATACCGCGGAGTAGCTGCCCTCCAGGTACACCGGCGCCAGCACCCCGGGCGCGCCGTGGCCGGGGCCAGCGATGAAAATGGCGTCGAGGTCGTGCTTGAGTATCAGCCGGTTGCTGTGCACATACATGAACGCCAGTCCTGGGCTGGCCCCCCAGTGGCCCAGCAGGCGCTTTTTGATGTGGCTGCTTTCCAGGGGCCGGCGCAGGAGCGGATTTTCGCGCAGGTAGATCATGCCGGCAGCGAGATAGTTGCAGGCGCGCCAGTAGGCGTCGATGGCCTGCAGTTCGTCGCTGGTCAGGGGCTTTTCACTGCTGTGCGCTTTCGTGGTCATGTTTACTTATCCTTGCGGAAATCGCGGTGGTACTCCGGAAGCCGGCCACTGCGACCGGAAGCTGCTTGCAGAACACGCTGTGAATACATCCATGTACGCTCGGCGACGCCCATCCGTGGGCGTCGACGGTTCTGCAAGCAGCTTCCGCCCGCAGTCGCCTACCTGTGGCACGCGCTCGCAGTCCTCTCCACTTGACAGGCGGTCCAAGCCCTCACTTTTAGCCGATGATCGCAGTCACCTTTGGCCGAGGAATTCCGCGGTCTGCCGGGCGATCTCGAGGTCCTCGCGGGAGGGGACGACGAGGATGGCGACGGCGGCTCCCTCGGCGTGGATGGCTCTGGGCTGGTCTCCTGATGGTAGTGCATTTTTCTGACAGTCTATAGCGATACCGAGCGCCTCGAGGCCCTCGCAGGCACCGGCGCGCACCGGGGCGGCGTTTTCGCCGACGCCGCCTGTGAAGACCAGGGCGTCGAGGCCGCCGAGGGCGGCGAAGTAGGCGCCGATGTATTTGCGGATACGGTAGCAGTAGATGGACAGGGCCAGTCGTGCGCGGGAGTCGCCCTGCTCGCAGCGGGCCAGAATGACGCGCATGTCGCTGTCGCCGCACAGACCCTGAAGGCCGCTTTCGCGGGTGAGAGCGTGTTCCAGTTGCGCCGGCGTCAGTCCCTCGCGACGGGCGGCATACAGCGCGGCGGCGATGTCCAGGTCGCCACTGCGGGTGCCCATGACCAGGCCTTCCAGCGGGGTCAGGCCCATGGAGGTGTCGATACTGCGACCCCCGTCGATGGCGGCGGCACTGGCACCGTTGCCCAGGTGCAGGCTGATTATGCGCAGGGACTGGGGGCGGCGTCCCAGGCAGACGGCCGCCTGACCCGCTACGCTGGCATGGGAGATGCCATGAAAGCCATAGCGGTGTACCTGATGGTCGCGGAACCAGCGCTCGGGAATTGCATAGCGGCTCGCCTCTTGTGGCATGTTGCGGTGGAAGGCGGTATCGAACACCGCGACCTGCGGGATCGCGGGGAACCGGGCAATGCTGGCGCGAATGACGGCGAGGGCGGGTTCATTGTGCAACGGCGCGAGGCTGCTGCAGCGCTCTATGGTCGCGATGGTATTGGCGTCGAGTCGGGCGGGTCCGGTGAAGTCGGGGCCACCGTGCACCACGCGATGGCCGATGGCATCTGGCGCTGACCCCGTGCCGAGTTGCCGCAGGACATCCTGGAAGGCGGCCCCGCAGTCGCTGCATTCCACGGTACCGCTATCGAGAGTCCCTGCGGTTGCGGTGTCGTGGACACTGAACTTGAGGGTGGAGCTGCCGCTGTTTAAAACCAGAATGTTCACGGCAGTGCTCCGCAATGCCCGGATTGGCGGAATGGCCCGGCTTCAGTATTGCGCGGAGGCATGATCGGTAAAGAATACGAGGATATCCTGTCTGTGCAGCAACCAGGCCTGGAAGATACCGACCGGATGAGCGCCCAACGGAAAGCCGCTCACGGTGTAGTCCGCCTCCGGCCGCCAGGCTTTGCGCAGCTGCTCCTGCAGCGGCGTCGGCACGGTCTTGTCACCCCTCACCAGCACCATGCCGAGCGGCTTTTCCCGGGCGGATGACAGGAATGCCAGTGGCTCCCAGGCAAACTCGGCGGCCAGCGCATCCCGGTAAGCGGTCTGGTCAGCGAAGCCGAAATGGCGCATACGCTCCTCCCGCAGAGACGCCAGCTCACCCTGCTCAGTGTAGGCAATAACATCGGCGACGGGAGCGCCGGCGGCAATCACGAACCCCGCGGATATCCGGTCCAGGTGCCCTACCGCGGTCGCCGCATGCAGGCCGCCGACGCTGGTTCCAAGAATGCCGACAAAGCCATCGGGCGCATCCTCTGCAACCAGATTGATCGCCTGCTGGGCCCTGCCGAACAGGCGGTGGTGAAGGGCCAGTTCAATCGAGGTCTCCGCCATCCCCGTCCAACCGCGGACGACATAGACGCCGAAACCGGCATCGCAGAAAAGCGTCGCGTAGCGGGATTCAAGAAACGTGGAGCCACCGGTGGGCGGCATGACAATCACGGTGCGGGCGGAGTTCGCGGATGGGCTGTAGTGCTCGAACTCAACCTCGAAACCAGCGGCGTCCAGGGTGCTGTCGACGGGCTTACAGGCGCGCACGACCGACTCGCTCTGCACCGTCCTGCAGGCGGCAGTCAGGAGCAACATGCAGACAAGCAGGCATCGCATCCTCTCACCCTGAACAAACGACACTAAACTCCGAACCGCGGGGCGACACCACTGGCGTTCTCTCGTGTTCCGGTTCCAACAGGCGACGACCGCTGCCCTCGATTGCCCTGCTATTGTGAAGGCTTCTGTCCCGGGAGACAAATCAGCGAGTTATTGACATCGAGGCTAATGATTATTAGTTTGGGTGTCCCCGCCGCCCCCGGAGAGTCCCGTCATGGCCCTGTACGAACCGATCGAATCCGCCGATGCCCGCCGCCACCTGCAGCTGCGCAGCCCGGTTACCCTGGAACCCTGCGGTGAGCTGGTCTGCGCCAACGCCGACGATGTGGCCGCGGCTATCGCCACTGCGCGTGCAGCGCAGCCGGCCTGGGCGGCCACCCCGATGCGGGAGCGGGTCAAGGTCGCCGAGCGCGCCCTGCAGCTGGTGCTGGAACGGCAGGACGAGATCATCGACACGGTAGTCGCGGAAACTGGCAAGGCGCGCACCGATGCCATGAGCATGGAGATCTTCTCGGTGGCGGATTCCCTGTGCTACTACGCCAAGCACGCGGAGGCTTTCCTCAAGCCGCGCAAGCGCCGGGTGCACGGCGTTATCGGGATCGCCAAGCAGCTGCGCATCCTCTACAAGCCGCTGGGGGTAGTCGGGCTGATCACGCCCTGGAACGGTCCCTTTGTGCTGGTGATGAACCAGGCGGTGCAGGCCATCCTCGCAGGCAACGCGGTGGTAGCCAAGGGCTCCGAAGTGACGCCCTATTCCGCGAAACTGGCCCAAAGCATACTGGAGGACGCCGGCCTGCCGCCGGGGGTGCTGCAGGTGCTGCTGGGAGATGGCGACACCGGTGCCGCCATTGTCCGCGGTGGCGTCGACAAGGTCTCCTTTACCGGCAGCGTCGCCACCGGTCGCAAGGTGGCGGTTGCCTGTGCCGAACAACTCATTCCCTGTACCCTGGAGCTCGGCGGCAACGATGCCATGATCGTCTGCGCGGACGCGGACCTGGACCGCGCCGCCGACGGCGCCTGGCTGGGTTCCTGCATGAACACCGGCCACTATTGCTGTGGCACCGAGCGCATCTACGTGGTGGATACGGTCTACGATGAGTTTCTGCGCCTGGTTCTGGAGAAGGGCAAGCACCTCAAGCAGGGGCCGGAACACGGTTTTGCGGAAGACGTTGGCGCGGTATTCTGGGATCGTCAGCTGGCGATTATCGAGGCCCACGTCGAGGACGCCCGGGCCAAGGGTGCCAGCATCCACCTGGGCGGGCGCCGCAACCCGAACCTGGCGGGCCTGTACTACGAGCCCACGGTCATGACCGAGGTCGACAACAGCATGGATATCATGCTGCACGAGACCTTTGGCCCCGTTCTCTGCATCCAGCGGGTAGCGGATGAAGAGGAAGCCCTGCGCCTGGCCAACGACTCCGAGTTCGGTCTCAACGGCAACGTCTGGACCAAAGACAAGGAAAAGGGCTATCGCCTCGCGGCCGCCATCGACACCGGCTCCTGCAGTGTCAACGACATGGCGCTCAGCTACGGTATTCCCGCAGCGCCCTTCGGCGGGCGCAAGAATTCGGGGATTGGCCAGGTCAACGGCAAGAAGGGCCTGCGCGGCTACTGCCACGAGATGCCCATCGTTATCGACCGCTTCGGCGGCAAGATGCAGAACGCCTACCCCAACACGGAGAAGAACGCCGAGGGCATGCGCAAGCTGATGGACTTTATCTGGCGCAAGACGCCGCTGGGGCGCTGGCTGTCGTAGCGCCCGCGTGCAGCGCCGGCAGTGACACTTCCGCGTACTTGTTCATACCCGAGCCACCACGGGAGCCGGCGTCGTAGACATAGCCATAGGCAGCGCCATCGGCGTTGCGCTTGACCACGGCGCCGCGCACCCACATCACGTTCACGCCGTCGACTTCCAGGGTCGGGTCGCTCCAGCTGCCATCCCCGCCCCGCGAGGTGTGGAACAGGCGCCCGGTGTCTTCCTCGATAAACAGCACGTGCACACAGGCGCCGTAGCCGATGGCATCGGCGCCCACCTGTTCGGCATCCGAGGCGTTTGTTACCACGGCACGGCTGGTAACCTGAACGGCCTCTGACAGCACGCCCGCGCCATCGGCCCGGCGCTCCCACAGTTCGCCATTGTCGAGTCGATAGATGATGCTGACGGTATCGGAGTCGGGGAGATACACGAGCGGCAGTATCCCACCCGCGTCCTCGACCCCGGTCCCCAGTCCGGAGGCCAGCTGTTGGCCCGGAGTCAGGTCGCCGTTGGGCAGTATCTGGCGGTACCAGGCCGTACCGTCGATGCCGGTGTAGGCGAAGTGCACCGTGTCATTCGCTCCGCGGACCACAACCGGCCCGGAGAGATCGCGATCAATCCCGGCATCGACCACGGTTTCCTCGCCCCACTGGCCCTGCGGGGAACGGATGCGGACCAGAATCCTTTCCAGGTTGCCGTAGACGCCCACCACGCTGCCATCCGACCTCAGGGCGAGATCGGCCACCTGCACCGGCGGTTCTACCGGTGATGCCAGCCGTTCATCAGTGATTTCCCAGGTGTCCGGCTGGCCCGGGTGATCCGAGGTGCGGAACACATGATAGAACACGTGATCGGAAGTCTGGTGCAGGGTGTGAATCCTGTCGCTTCCGAATGCCTGGCCGACGCCTTCAAGATCCCCGGTCCGGGGCCGGTTGGCGCCGTCCACTTCGCGCCACCATCCGTCGACTTGACGGCCATCATCACGTTGTCGGTCTCCGAGGGTTCCATGAGGAAATACAGATCCCCGTTGCTCGCTTCCCAGGGGCCGAGGCGCACTGGCGTTTCCACGAACACGCCGCCCAGGTGCCGCTCCGGTACCGCCAGGGTCACTACCGGGTTGCTTGCAGCTGGCACGGGCTCACCGCTGCTGTCCAGCAACCTGAATTCGAAGGTGTCGCCGGCTTCGTGCATGGCCGGGCCGTCGTAGAAGTACCGGACCACCAGCGGAAACTCCCACTCGCCGTGCTCCCTGGAGGCCGACCAACCCGGAGTGGTGTCGGCGTAGTTGATGCCAGCTCCAGCGGTAAACGGCAGTGCAGATGCCGCCAGCAGGTCCCCGGTCGCAGCGCCGTGCTCAAAGCGGGAGGTGCTGACGATACTTGCGCCCGGGGTGCTGGTCTCGCCCGCGATCTCCACGAACCCGACCTCGGCGCTGCTGTCAGCCGGCAGATACAACCCCAGTCTGGAGGCGGCAATTGCCACACCCAGATCCTCGGTAAACTCCAGCCCCTCCATGTAGGGGTCCCATTCATAGCCGATGGTCGCCCTGGACCCTTCCCAGGCGACCTTGATCTCGATCCAGTGATCGGCCTTCACCTCCACGTCCTGGTCGACCAGGATAGTTTCCCGGCCATTATCGCGGTGAATGATGCGCAGTGCGCGACCGGCTTCTATCTCCAGGCGAAAGTGATTGTCCTCGTCGACATAGCCAAACAGGATCCCGGCGCGGGCGGACTCGGGCAGCCGCAGGTACGTCGCGAATTCGGCGGGCTGCCAGTGCGTCTGATAGCGCGCAAGAGCGAGCACGGGTTCATTGCCCGCGGCGAAGCGCGCGAAGCCGACGCCATCCTCCTGCGGCCAGGAGAGCGCCGATTCATCCCCCTGAATGAGGTTCCAGGTGTCTGCCAGCTGTCCTTCGGGCACCGACGAGAAGTCCAGCCTGAGCTTCTTGAGCGGGTAGGGGAAGTCCTCTGCGGTCAGCGGCTCCCAGGCTCCCTGGTGGCGACGAAACTGCAGGCTGAAGCGGTGTTCGGCGCCAGCATCCGCGGTGTTTTCCACCTCGAAACGCAGCCGGAATGGCCGGTCGGCCTGCACCGTGGCGGGCTGATTCAGCGCCGCAGCCCAACCTCTGTCGGCATTGAGGTCGGCATCAAAATTCGCGCGAATCCGGAATGCTGTCTGTTTGAGGGTCTGTGTCTGCCCGGGCACCTCCGGGGTCAGCGCGGTGGCGGTTGCTTCCGAATCCGAATTGCTGCAGCCGCCCAGAGCCACAACGGCGCCCACGATGGCTGTACAGAGTCCCGGCAGCAGCTGCCGGGGGATAATCTGCAAGGCGGGGAGCGCTCTCTCCGGGGTGCGGTCTGCCATGGTCTGCCTCCTGCTGGCGATGTCCGGGGGTCGTGTTGATGAGTGCAGGACCAATATAGTCGCCGGAAGATGACAGGTTCTACCGCAATGCGTTAACCATGCGTCAAGTTTGCCTGATGCGTTTGCTACGCGCCGGGCGACGGTGGCATGGCCTGGCGCTGCACCACGTAGCGGATAATCTGTTCCTGCGCCAATTCGTCCCGGTCGAAGTCCAGCCGGACCCGGTATGGCTGCTCCCGGTTCTCGCCGGGTTCGCTGGCGAGGACCGTACCGTCCAGCTGCACGGGGACCTGCGATGGCTGCAGCAGCAGGCTGATGCGTCGCCGGGTCCCTGCCGGAAGGTGCTCGCTGCTGTCGAAGGCGATGCCGCTGCCACTCAGGCTGACAGCGGTGGGGACATACTGGCTGGTATCCGTTGCGCTATGTCCCGGCAGCATGGAACCGAGCACGGTGAGTTTGCGATTGAGCAGTCCCAGCGCCTGAGCCGTCACCGGGTCTGCTCGTCGTCCAGTTCCGCAAGCGTGTCTGTGGGGGTGCCCACCTGCAGCGACGGGTGGGTGGTAGCCTGGGTCGCCTGCTGTTCCTTGTCCCTGTTATTGCCTGTCCATGGGTTGATGGCGTCAAAGTATATCGCCGTTATGGCATTGTCGGTGACTATGTTGACAATTGTTGGCGGTGCCGGTCAGGTCATCTTTTCCAGCGGCCAGCCAATCAGCAATACCGCCAGAGTAAAGGTGCCGATGGCAAGATTCATCGGTATGCCCACGCGCAGGAATTCGGCAAAAGTGTAGCCGCCCGGCCCATACACCATCAGGTTGGTCTGGTAGCCCAGGGGCGTAGCGAAGCTCGCCGAGGCGGCCATCATGATGGCGAAGATGAATGGCGTCGGGTTCAGGCCGGCGCTGGCGGTGATTCCGAGTACGATCGGCAGCATCAGAATCGCCGCAGCGTTGTTGGTGATGGTTTCCGTAAGCAGCGAGACGGTGAGGTAGGTCAGCACCAGTATCAGCCAGGGCCGGCCACCGCTGAGGTCGATGATGCTGCTGGCGAGAAATACCGCCGCACCGGATTTGTCCAGTGCCGCACCCAGGGCGAAGGACGCACCGATGGTAATCAGCACCGTCAGGTCCAGGCTCTTTTCCGCCTGGTTGACCGAGCAGCAGCCGGTGACCAGCATCATTGCAGCGCCCAGCAGGGCCGCGTTGAGCATGCTGATCAGGCCGAAGCCCGCCGCCAGCACCAGGCCCAGCAGGATGGCCCAGGCCATGTACATGCGGTGGTGGCGAGGCTGCTCGGTATCGAGGTCATTGATGAGCAGGAAATCCTTGTTGTAGCGCTGGCGGCTGACAAAGGCGGGACGGGCTTCCAGCAGCAGGGTGTCACCGGCTGCCAGCTCGATGGTGCCCAGGTTGCCCTTGATCCGCTCACCGTTGCGGGCCACCGCCAGCACCGCGGCCCCGTAGCGGTCCCGGAAGCGGGCGTCGCGTATCGCGTGGCCGACGGCGTCACAGTGGGGCGATACCACCGCCTCGACCAGGCGGCGCTCGGCGCGGTCGGCCAGCAGCGGCTGCGAGGTGTCGCTTTCCTCGGAGGGCACGATGCCGTTGATACGCAGCAGGTCCGAGATGGCGTCGGTGTCGCCGGCGAACACCAGGCGGTCGCCGCCCCTGAGCCGCTCCTCGGTCGGTACCGCGGTGATGATCGTGCCGTCGCGCTCGATCTCCACCAGGTAAACCCGTACCAGGTGGCGCAGGCCTGCCTCCTCGATGGTCTTGCCCACCAGAGGCCCGGCCATGGCGACGGCAACTTCCAGGGTGAACTCGCGCATATTGGCGAAGGGCTCGTTCTGCTTGCGATCCGGCAGCAGGCGGGGGAAGAACAGCCACATGAACAGCAGGCCAAACAGGGCTACCGGCAGACCCACAGCAGTGATCGAAAAGAGGGAGAAGCCGTCCTCTCCCGTCAGCACCCGGTACTGGCCATTGAGCACCAGGTTGGTGCTGGTGCCTATCAGCGTCATGGTGCCGCCGAGGATGGAAGCGTAGCTCAGCGGGATCATCAGCTTGGAGGGTGCAATGCCAGTCTTCCGCGACCAGCTGTTGACCGCCGGAATCATGGTGGCGACTACCGGGGTGTTGTTGAGGAACCCGCTCAACAGCGCCACCGGGGTGAACATGCGCCACATGGCGGCGCGCACCTTCCTGGGCCGGCCCAGCAGCCGGGTAACGATCAACTCCGCACCCCCGGAGGCATTGATGCCTGCGGCCACGACGAACATCGCCGCCACGGTGACCAGGCCTTCATTGGCGAAGCCCGCCAGGGCTTCAGTTCCCGTCAGCACCCCGAAGGTGACCAGTAAAGTGAGCGCCCCCATCATGACTACATGGGGCTTGAGTCGGGTCAGCGTCAGCGTTCCGAGAACACCCGCAACCAGCGCCAGAGAAAACCAGCCCTGCCAATCCATGACCGTGATTTACCCGCTGCTTATAATGGAATCCAGCTTACACAGCGCCACATTTATAAGAAAATAATATAAAGAGATGAGCTGATAGAATCTGGTTATAAGTTGGGCGGCACCGTCGGGACCGCACCGGCTTCGCGTGCTGCAGAAGCGAGCACCTCTGACACGGTGGCCAGCTGCAGACCCTCTGCCTCCAGGGTCGGCAGTACCTCCTGCAGGTAGGCGATGGTTTCCGGGTAGGGATGGCCGATCGCAACGCCCAGGCCATCCCGCCGGGCGCGCGCCACCAGTACCGCAAAGCGCTCGGCGATCGCTTCCCGGGTGGGAACATTGTCAAGGAAGACCTGGCGCGACAGGTGTGGCAGGCCGGCCTCTGCTGCGACCGTGGCTGCGACTGTGTCCTTGTTGGTGCGGGAATCCACGAAATACAGGTTCTGTTCCGCCAGCAGCGTCATCAGCCACTGCATCTGCTTGCGCTGCCTGGTCAAGTCACTGCCCATATGGTTGTTGACACCCACCGCGTGGGGGACGCCCGCCAGTGCCTGCTGCAGGGTGCTGCGGAACTCTGTTTCGGACAGCTCGACAGTCAACGCGCCCGGTCCCAGCGGCCGCTGATCCAGGGCGCTCATGGGGGCGTGCAGCAGGACTTCCTTGCCGGCGCGGTGCGCCTCGCGCGCGAGATGCACGCTGTATGTGGTGTGGGGCAGGACGGCCACGCTGAGGCGTCCCGGCAAGCTGACGGCGGCCTCGCCCTCGATCAGGCGGTTACCCAGATCGTCGATGATGATAACCAGGGTGGCATTATCGCGCAGGGACTGCGCTCCTGCAGGAGCGTGGGAGCCCGCTCCGCGGGCGACCAGATCCGGGGTGGTATCGCGCAGGGACTGCGCTCCCACAGGAGAGTGCGTCCCCACAGGAGAGTGCATCCCCACAGGAGAGTGCATCCCCACAGGAGAGTGCATCCCCACAGGAGAGTGTGCCTCCGCAGCGGACAGCGCCCGGGACTCGAACGGCTGCATCGCGGCTGCGGTCAGGGGCAGGCAAAGCACCAACAGCAGCCAGTGCATACAGTCAGCCGTCGCTGTTGTCCACTGGCGCTGTTGCCGCCGGCCTGCGCTCGCGCAGGCCGAGGATGTTCACGCCCTTGAGCAGGGTGAGCGCCTCGTAGAGCTGGTTGTCGGTGCCGAGCAGGCCGTCGGAGGCCCGCGGTGCCCGCCGCTTGTCGCCGTTGACGTTGTCCAGGCGCCGGCTCAGGTCGGCCTCGCTGAGCTGGCGCGAGGTGTCGTAGGCCGTTACCTGGGCCCGCTCGACAATGATGTCCGGGGCAATGCCCGCGGCCTGGATGGAGCGCCCACCGGGCGTGAAGTACAGTGCGGTGGTCAGCTTGACCGCGCGGGACTCGGAAATGGGCATGACGGTCTGCACCGAGCCCTTGCCAAAGCTGTCGGTGCCCATGATCACCGCGCGCCTGTGGTCCTGCAGCGCGCCGGCCACGATTTCCGAAGCGCTGGCGGAGCCGCCATTGATCAGTACCACTATGGGAGTGCCGTCACTGGCATCGCCCGGCTCTGCGGAATAGCGCATGTCGGAGTTGCTCAGGCGGCCCTCGGTATACACCACCAGCTCACCGTCGAGGAACAGCCCCGCGACATCGACACTTGCACCCAGGACGCCGCCCGGGTTGTTGCGCAGGTCGAGCACCAGGCCCTTGAGCTCTTCCTCCTCCATCAGGCGCTTGAGGGCGGCGCTGACATCGCGACCGGTACGGTTCTGGAACTGGGCGACACGGATATAGCCATAGCCGGGTTCGAGGAAGCGTTCGCGCACGCTGGCTACGGTAATGGTGTCACGGGTAAGGGTGATATCGAAGGGTTGCGGGTCGCCGGGGCGGCCGATCTGCAGTTCGAGAGTGCTGCCCTTGGGACCGCGCATCAGTTCGATGGCCTCATTCAGGGACATGCCCTTTACCGGCTTGCCGTCCAGCTGGAGAATGACGTCCCCGGTCATCAGGCCCGCTTCGGCTGCCGGTGAGCCGTCGATGGGAGCAACCACCGTGACGTAGCCGTCCTCCATGCCGACCTCCAGCCCGAGACCACTGAATTCGCCGCTGGTATTGGTCTGCAGGTCCTCGAACGCGTCTTTGGTCAGGTAGGCAGAATGCGGGTCCAGATTCATCAACATGCCCTGGATCGCGTATTCCAGCAGAGCGCTGTCGTCGATTTCCTCCACATAGCCGATGCGGATCTGGTTGAATATATCGGCGAAGGTGCGCAGCTCGTCCAGCGGCAGGCGCCCCTCTTCATTCTCCTGTGCCAACCCCGGCTGCGCGATCAGGACACAAGCGAGCAGGGCCGCTCTCAGGCCGGGAAATGGGAAAGAAGTTGTATACATGAATACCGCCGTCGGCGCTGCCGTCATTGCCAGGTCAAGTGCACAAGTGTAACCGGATGGACAGTTGGGGTCATGCACTCATGGCCCCATCCAGACCACAGGGTCTACGGGTTTGCCGTCCTTGCGGATCTCGAAGTAGAGGCCGGCCCGGTCCAGGCCGCCGCTGTTGCCGACGGTGCTGATCGGCGTGCCTGGCGCGACCCACTCACCGACTTCCTTCAGCAGGCTCTGGTTGTGGGCATACAGGCTCATGTAGCCGTCGCCGTGGTCCAGGATCAGGAGCAGGCCGGAGCCGCGCAGCCAGTCGGCGTAGACCACCCGGCCGTGGTGAATGGCGCGGACGGCGCTGCCCTCAGCTGCGGCCAGGTTGATGCCGTGCCAGCGCATGCCACCGGCACCGCGGCTGGCACCGAAGCTGTTGCGGCGGCGCCCGTCGACCGGCCAGGCGAGTGTCCCCCTGGTGCTGGCGAAAGGCTGGTAATCCTCCGGGAGCTGCAGTTCCACCACCGCCTGCTCAATGGCCTCCAGCAGTTCTTCCAGCTCCCGCCGGTCGCGTTGCAATTGCTGCAAGCGGTCATCCTGGCTGCTGATACTGGCCGCCAGGGTGGCGATGACCTGCTCGCGCTGCTGGCGCGAGGCCAGCACCTCCTGTCGCTGCGCCTGCAGGGTGGCCTGTTGCGTCGACAGCTCTGCGGCGGCCGTTTCGCTGCGACTGCGAACCGCGGCCAGTTGCTCCAGGGTGGCACGATACTCGGCGACCAGCTTGTTGCGGGCATGGAAAAAATAGCGGTAGTAGGCCATCGCCCGGGCCACGGTGTGCGGGCTCTCCTGGCTCAGCAGAACCTTCAGGGTGCCCTGCTGCCCCATTTGCCATGCTGCGCGCAACTCGGTGCCAATCCGAACCTGCTGCCTGTCGCGGGCCTGCGCCAGTTCCTCCTCGCGCGCCCGCAAGGTTGCGAGTTCCGCCTCGGTGGCGGCTATTGCCGCCAGGTTCGCGCTGATCTCCCGCTGCAACTGGCCCAGACGCAATTCAGCGGCCCGCAGTTGTTCCTGCTGGTCGCTCAAGCGGGTACGGGCGTTGGCCAGCTCTTTGCTGACCAGCTCTATCTGCCGCTGCAACTGCTCCAGCTCAGCCCGTGCCTGCTCTGCATCAGTCTGGGCCCTGGCGCCACCGGTCGCCAGCAAGCCGAGGCAGACAAGAATCCAGACCAGTCCTGCAGTGGCGCGCAAGCGCGGCATCGATCTCAGTCCCGGCAGCTGACCAGGCTGTGGCCCGTCATCTCCGCCGGCTGGGGCAGCCGCATCAGGGTCAGCAGGCTGGGGGCGATGTCGGCGAGGATGCCGCCGGCGGGGTCGAGCTGGCAATCGCGCCTGCCGATGTAGACCAGGGGGACGTGCTCCGTGGTGTGCTGGGTGTGGCGCTGGCCCGACTCGTAGTCCTGCATCTGCTCACAGTTGCCATGGTCCGCCGTCACCAGGGCCTGGCCGTCGACCTCCAGCAGGGCCTGCTCCACCCGGCCGAGGCACTCGTCCAGGGTTGCCACGGCTTTCAGCGCCGCCTCGAAAATGCCGGTGTGCCCGACCATGTCACCGTTGGCGTAGTTGCAGACGATCAGGTCGTACTCGCCGGACCGGATGGCGGCGACCAGTTCATCGGTGACTTCAGGCGCGCTCATTTCGGGTTTCAGGTCGTAGGTGGCGACATCGGGCGAGGGCACCATGATACGTTTTTCCCCCGGGAAGGTATCTTCCCGGCCACCGCTGAAAAAGAAGGTGACGTGCGCGTATTTCTCCGTTTCCGCCAGCCGCAGCTGGGTCTTGCCCTGCTGGGCCAGCCAGTCGCCGAGGACGTTGTCGAGGCTGTCCGGGGGGAAGGCGCAGGCGGCGTCGATATCGGCGGCATACTCGGTAGTGGTCACGAATCCGGCCAGGGCCGGGCGCCGGTGTCGCTCAAAATCGCTGAAGGCGGGGTCGGTGAAGGCGCGGGTCAGCTGTCGGGCCCGGTCGGCGCGGAAATTCATGAACAGTACGGCGTCCCCGTCCTCGACCACGGCGGGCTCCTGCCCGGGGCCGGCGACGATCGTGGGCAGGACGAATTCATCGTTCTTATCCCGGGCATAGGCCGCTGCCAGTGCCTCTTCGGCGCTCGCGGCGCGATAGTCCGTCGCGCCCTCGGTCAGCATGCGCCAGGCCAGTTCGATGCGGTCCCAGCGGTTGTCCCGGTCCATGGCGTAGTAGCGCCCGACGATGCTGGCAACCCGGCCGCAGCCGAGCTCGGCAAACACGGCGTCGGCCTGCTGCAGCGAGTCGGCGGCGCTGCGCGGAGGGGTATCGCGGCCGTCCAGGAAGGCATGCAGGTAAACCCTCTTCGCGCCCCGCGCCGCCGCCAGCCTTATAGCGGCGAATATCTGTTGTTCGTGGCTGTGGACGCCGCCGGGAGACAGCAGTCCCAGAATGTGCACGGCCCCCCCGTCGGCCACGGCGCTGTCGATGGCCTCGATGTAGGCGGGGTTGTGGTTGAAGCTGCCGTCGGCGATGGCCTGGTCGATTTTGGTGATGCTCTGGTAGATGACCCGCCCCGAGCCCAGGCTCATGTGACCCACCTCGGAATTGCCCATCTGGCCCTCCGGCAACCCCACATCCAGCCCGGATCCTGACACCAGGGTGTGCGGCGCCTCGGCCCAGAGCCGGTCCCAGACCGGGGTATTGGCCTGGGCAATGGCGTTGTCACGGGTATCCTCGCGGTGGCCCCAGCCGTCCAGCACGATCAGGACGGTGGGTGTCTTGGGGGTGTCGTTCATGGGTAATCCAGCTATCCGTGGGTTGGCGTTGGTCCGCAGCGCCATATTTTACCCCTTCCGGCCGGTTCTCGCATCGCTGCCTGCGCGAGGGCGTCGACAGCAGGGGGTCGCGGGGTCAGGATTCCCAGACAACGCCGCCCTGGCTTGCCCAGTTGGCCACCCGGCTGCCATAGAGTGCTTCCAGCTCATTCCGTTTCAGCTTCAGGGTGGGCGTCAGCAGGTTGTTCTCGACGCTCCAGCTTTCCTTGACGACCACCAGGGCCGCCAGGCGCTCGTGGGCATCCAGTTCGCTGTTGACCTGTGCCAGCAGATCCGCCAGTGTGCCGCTGTACTCTTCGCGTGCCTGATCGTCGGCCAGCTGCGCCAGTGCTTCGGCAGGCAGACACACCAGCACCAGCGGCTGAGGCAGGTTGCTGCCCATGACGCAGGCCTGGTCGATACCGGGGAAGGCGGCAAAGCGGCCTTCGATCGGCGCCGGTGCTACATATTTCCCCTTCTCCGTCTTGAAGATCTCCTTGACCCGACCGACGATCTTGAGTCGGCCGTGCGCATCAATCTCGCCCTTGTCACCGGTGTGCAGCCAGCCGTCGTCGGTGAGATCTTCCCGGGTTTTCTCGGGATCCTTGTAGTAACCGACCATGTTCGCCAGGCTGCGCACCAGGATCTCGCCATTCTCGGCTATGCGGCACTCCACACCCTCGTGGCTGGAGCCTACCCAGCCGATGCGCTGGTCCCCGGCTCGGGTGGCATGGGACCAGGCCATGTTCTCGGTCATGCCGTAGACTTCGAGGATCTCCAGCCCGATCCTGCGGAACCACTCCATGACCTCCGGTGACAGGGCTGATGCCCCTGACAGTGCAATCCGGCATTGGTCCAGGCCCATCGCCTCCCGAATCTTCTTCCGCACCACGCGGTTCAACAGGGGAATCTTGAGCAGCATGTCCAGCTTGCGGGGCGGCAACGTCTGGCTGGCCTGCTGGTAGAACTTGGTCCAGATCCTGGGGACGGCGAAGAACAGCGTGGGGCGTGCCCGCCTGATGTCCTCGGCGAAGGTATCGAGTGACTCGGCGAAAAAGACTTTCTGTCCGACATACAGCATCGACAATTCCACGGCCACGCGCTCCGCGACGTGTGACAGGGGCAGGTAGGAAATCATCCGGTCCCGGTGGCTGATGTCGTAGACACCGGGCAGTCTCTCTCCCATGAGGGTGAGGGTGCCAAAGCTGTGCATGACGCCCTTGGGTACCCCGGTCGTGCCGGAGGTGTAGATGATGGTTGCCAGATCCTCCGCTCCGGGTCTGGCGATATCGGCCGGATCAAGGGTGGAGGCCCCGGCCACCAGATCGGCCCAGCAGGGATAGTCACTGAGAGCCCTGTCCGGGGCCAGGGAGAGGGCGATTTTCGGCATTGAATCAGGTACACCGCGCCGGGCTTCGTCCCAGGTATCCAGCTTGCCGACAAACAGCAGCCGGCTTTCAGAGTGCTCCAGGATCTGGCGTACGGTGGTGGACGTCAGGTTGGGATAGAGCGGGACACTGACATGGCCCGCAGCCCAGATCGCCAGGTCGGCCAGGATCCATTCCGCACAGTTCTTCGACATCAGCGCCACATGGCTGCCTGGCGGCAGCCCAAGGGAGCACAGGTGATGGGCCATGCGCAACACCTGCTCGCCCATTTGGGCCCGGGTGAATTCCTGCAGTTTGCCAGCGCCCAGCGGCTGCACCATGGCGATATCGGCCGGGTGGTTCTGGACCTTCCCGAAAAAGGCTGCCAGGGGCCCAGCGCTGCCGGGATGATTGCCTGCGTTCATTGCAGCCTCCTGTCGGCTACCGGGCCCGCCCTTGTAGTGGTGATTCTCGCCTCCCTGCCGCCGGACCGCAAGACTCCACCGCAAGACCCGGGCAGTGTATTCCAATCCATAAATGAGTCTGGGGAGTAGCCCTCTTCAGCCGATAG
>CAXBCH010000025.1:0-65911 GCA_963974125.1 uncultured Haliea sp.
TGATCTAGTAAAGACCAAAAAAGCGGGATTGAGTGACTATATCCGCGGAGATTTTGGCCGGATTTGATGACTAACAGGGCACCTGTCCACGCCCGGGGCTTGGTGGCCTAGCCGCTGAAGCCGTTCAGCCGCCACCTGCGGTAAAAACGCTCAAAAAGGACAACCACATCATGATCACGCAACGACCACGTTGGGCCGCCCTGCTCGCTGCCGCCCTCGCGGCCACAGTGCGGGCAGCTTCACTCCCAGCGATGCCGCCCGGCAGCACTTCGATACGCCGCTGTTTCGCGAAGCGGCTCCCGTGGTGGTTCGCTTTTCCATGGCCGGGGGCAACCCGGCTGCCGATGAGCGCGCCAACTCGCCGCGGGGCATCGGCGTCAAATTCATGCTGGAAGGCCAGTCGGCACACCACATTGCCGGCCTCACCACCCCGGTATTCGCCGGTAAAAACCCCCAGCAATTCCTTGGCCTGCTGCGCCTGAGCAAACAGATCCAGCAGGGTGAGGCCACGCCGGAGGACCGTGCGAAGTACCTGCAGGCCAATCCGGAAGCCGCCCGCCAGGGGCGCTGGCTGCAGGATCGCGCACCCGCCGCGGAATACACCGCGGCCACCTACTTCGGGATCCACACCTTTATGGCGGCGGGCAATGAGGGGCAGGAACTGGCCTTTCGCTGGCAACTGCTGCCGGCAGCAGGCGAGCAGCTCCTGACCGAAGAGGAACGCGCCGCCCTGCCCGCGGCCTTCCTGGAAGACCGGCTGCAACAGCGCCTGCGCGAGGACGGCAGCATCGACCTGCACTGGCAGTGGGTGCTCGCCGCCGCGGAGGACCCGCTGGATGATCCGTCGAGCCAGTGGCCAAGCGAGCGGGAAACCGTCAGCGTCGGCACCATCACCCTCACCAGTGCGGGTGGCGATGCCTGTGAGCCGGTGAACTTCGACCCCAACCGGCTGGCCGATGGCATAAGCCCCAGCGACGATCCCGTACTCGCCCTGCGCTCGGCGGCCTATGCCATTTCACTGGGGAAACGCCTGTCGGGGCGGTAGGCGGTCGCGCACGGACAAGGTGAATGGCCGCGCAGCGGCCAGAGAGGGTGGCCTGGGCCAGTGCGCTCCCACACTAAAACGCCGGATAACGCTGCAGCACCGCCTCATCCAGCTGCCAGTCGACGCAGTCCAGCAGGTCATCGGCGACCTGGGTGATCACGTCGCGCAGTTCCAGCGGTTCCAGCAGCTCCGCGGGAATCTGTTCCACGCCCCACTGCACCCCCAGCAGGTTGCCGGTGATGGCGCCGGTGGAGTCGGAGTCGCCGTCGTGGTTGACAGCGATCACCAGCGCCTCGTGGAAATCGGTGGCCACCAACGCGCAATAGACGGAGATGGCCAGCGCCTCCTCGGCAATCCAGCCGCCACCCAGGCGGGCGATGGCCTCGTCGTAGGGCGTATCGGTAGAAGCCAGGTCGGCCGCCTGATCCAGCGCGTTGATGGTTTCGTCGGCATCCATGCGCTCGCTGAGGCAATCCAGGGCGACATCCAGTGCGTCGCTCATGTCGCCGCCGTCGCGCAGCACGGTCACCATGGCCGCCAGGGCGCCGCCGGCGAGCCAGCCCGTGGGATGGCCGTGGGTCAGGGCGGCAAACTCGCAGCCCAGGTCGAAGGCCTCCTGCGCTGAGTCCGCAAACAGCCCGGCTGGCGCCACCCGCATCACGCCGCCGCAGCCCTTGCTGTCGTTCATCGCGGGCTCGCCGGGCACGCGGGTATTGCGCAGGGCACTGAGACAGGTGTTGCCCGGCGCGCGGGCACTGTGCAGCGCGTCCACTTCGTACAGCCAGCCCGCATCCGGATGCAGCGGGTCCAGGTCGAAGACATTGTGCTGGCCCTGGGTCAGCAGCCAGCGCTGGTAGGCCCAGGCGGTGACGCTGGGGTACTCGATCAGGCCGCTGTCGCGGTAGCGCATCAGGCCGCGGATCAGGCCCTCGGCGGTGAACAGGGTCATCTGGGTATCGTCAGTGACGGCGCAGGGCAGGCCGTAGGCCGGTGCATAGTGGCGGATACCATCGCCACCGAAGCGCTTGAGGATCTCGCTGCGGCTGTGGAATTCCACCGCCGCACCCAGCGCATCACCCGCCGCGCCGCCCAGCAGGCAACCGCGAAACCGGCTGCGGAGGTCGGGCTCAGTGCTGGCAAGCAGGTCCATTTCCATCGACAATTACCCTTGTTTTACCGGGCCGCCAGCATAGCCAAAAGGCGCGCCAGGCAACAGCCCAAATGAGGTATCGCCCCAGATCGTGTATGATAGTGGTGTTTTCGCCGGGTTTGCCTTCAATTCACTTCTGCAAACCCTTCACTTCGCCGAACTCTGGAGGCGCACATGGACAAAGATCCGCAAAAGGGCTACCTCGCCCTGCTGGGCTGGAGCCTGAACGCAGTGGAAGCTGCCGAGAATTTCAACCGTCGCTACGTTGTCGTGGCACCCGACTGGGCGGAAGCGTATTGCAAGGAACACAACATTCCCTACCTGCCCTGGAATTTCGAGCGCCTCAATGATCGCTCGCTGGAAATCGCCGAGACCCTGAATGACATGGGGGTCGATGTCGCCATTCCCATGTTCGAGGAAACCGTGGAATGGGCCGGCGCCATCAACTCGGTGCTGCTGGGCAATCCGCACCTGTACGGCCAGTCCCTGCTGTTGCGCGACAAGTCGCTGATGAAGCGCCGGGCCCAGCTCGGTGGTATCCGGGTGGGTATCTTCGAGGAGGCGCACGACAAGGCCGACGTGATCCGCTTCCTGAAGCGCGTCAACCAGACCCTGCTGAAGCTGGACGGGGACCCCAATGATCCCATCCACCTCAAGGCCTTCGACAAGGCCGGTTGCCTGGGCCACCGCGTGATCCGCACACCGGACGAAGTGGATTCCATCCCCGACGAGGAATTCCCGGTGCTGATGGAGTCGCACCTGGATGGCTGGGAGTTCGCCGTCGAGGCCTGGGTGCACAACGGCAAGATCGCCTTCCTCAACATCTCCGAGTACGTCACCCTGGGCTATTCGGTGTTTGTGCCCGCGTCACCGGAGCTGGAAGCCTACCGGGAGCAAATCACCGCCCAGATCAAGAAGCTGATCAAGACCTTCGATATTGAATTTGGCCTTATCCACCCCGAGTACTTCGTCACCAGCGACGGCGAGATGTACTTTGGCGAGGTGGCCTACCGGCCGCCCGGCTTCAAGGTATTCGAGCTGCTGGAGCGGGTCTACGGCTTCAACGCCTACCAGGCGACGATGCTGGTCTTCGACCCCAAAACCACGGCGGAGGAAGTCGCCGCCTTCTTCCCCCGCGAGATCGAGGATGCCAACGGTTACGCCGGCTGCTTCGGGGTCTATCCGCGCCGGCGGGTAGTCAGCAAACTGGAAATCCCCGAAGAAGTGGAAGATCATCCCTACTTCGAATCCCACGAGCTGACTTCCCCGCTGGAAGAAACCGTGACCAAACGCACCGCCTTCGGTACTCACTGGGGCCTGGTGTACTTCAAGGGGCCGGATCCGCAACAGCTGCGCGATCTGCTCAAGCATCAGGAAGACGTGGATTATTATGTCTAGACAACGGCGGTATCCGAATTGACCGCAGACATCGACAAACTTGCCGGCCTACTGATGCATCTGGACGAGGCCACTGCCCTGCTGGCCTCGGCGCCGGAGTTTGCCAAGCCGGGCAAGCTGCCGCGGGTGCTGGACACCGCGCGCCGGGTGATGTTGCAACCGGGCGGCTGTGCCGCAGTGGCAACCCGGGCCCGGGCGATCGACGAAGCCGGGGTCTTTGCCGGCTCCGACTGGGCCACGCCGCAGATCCTGGTGCCGGCGCTGACGCCTCACTCCCTCGGCAGTGCCGATGCCAACATCGTCGTGATCGAGGCCCTGAGTGAGCTGCGTCTGCTGGCCATAGCGCATGGAGAATATCCGCACCCGCTGATTTCCGCGGAACAGGCCCATCATTACCTGACGCAGGTCATTGCCATCAACCTGACCCTGCTGTTTGGCCCGGCGACGGAAGCGGAGCGGGAAACCCAGGGCCGGCTGGCGCAGCTGCCGCGCAACCTGTTCCAGTACCTCACCGAGCGCATTGGCTATGAGCATGTCATCGACCAACTGATCGACGAGATCTGGCGCATTCTGGAACAGCGCCCGATCCAGGTCGATGCGGTCAAGAGCATGATCACCCAGATCGCCAGCTGCCAGGCGAACCCGGATATCGACCTGGGCGCCAGCGGCCAGGGTGCCAACCGCCTGGTGAGCTCCCTGTTCAGCCCTACCCGCGGCTGCCAGGAGGATCCCGGCGTTGCGGAATACCGGGAACGCCTGGCCAGCATGGATCCCTCCGCCCTGCACAGCGAGGCGATCGGTTTTGCCCGGGCCATGCACGACACCGGCCTGGTGTCGCCCTACCATCCGGTACTGCTGCGTTTCCTGCTGGACCAGGGCGAACATTTGCTGGCCGAGGCGCTGGGCCTGTCGGCAACCGGGCGCGACTGCCTGCTCTGCTACCGGGACCTGGTGCAGGCCCTGATCCGCGCCTGCGTGCATCCACCCACGGCACAGGCGGTCTACGGCCTGGCGCTGCTGCTGGAGCGCGGCATCCTGTATCAGCCCGCCATGGCCCCGGCATTGCTGCGGCAGCTGGGCCTGCAGCTGTCCGACTGGTCGCAACAGCGCCTGACCCTGGCCTTTGGCGACACCGTGTCGCCCCGGGCGCGGCTGCTGGAGGGTGTGCTGTGCATGCTGGGCCAGCCCCTCGGCGTGGGCCAGGGCAACAATCCCACCTGCCAGTCGGCCCGGGCCCTGTCGATGTGGGCCTACAGCGACCCGGACTATCTGCTGCAGATGGTGGCCTGGGCGGCGCGGGACGACGAGATCATCATGCATTTCGAGGGGCAGTCGATTTCCTCCCGGGAGAGCGCCGGCGGTGTCGCCACCAGCCTGCCCCTGGACCTGGACCCGGTGTCCCTGCTGGTGGTGCCGCATCTGGACCGCATCTACGCCGAAATGGGCCGGCGCTGCATCGGCCGCGAGGGCGACCCGCACCGCTGGGTCAACCCCGAGTTTCACGGCTGGTGGTCCGGGCGCGGCTTCCGTATCAACGTCGACGTCGCCACCGGGCAGCTGGAGGATCTCGACGCCTTCCTGCGCCACTTCTACGCCAGCTATCACCCCTACTACAACGGTGAGCTGCCGCTGATCCACCCCCAGCCTGCCGGCATTGCCGTTACCGACAGTGCCGCCCGCTTCATCGGCTGGCACGCCATCAGCCTGCTGCGCGTGAGTATTGATCCCTCAGACGTAATGCGGCTATATTTTTACAATCCCAACAATGACAGCGGCCAGGACTGGGGCGATGGCATCAGGGTGAGTACAGCGGGCAATGGCGAGCGCTTCGGGGAGTCTTCCCTGCCCTTCGAGGAGTTCGCTTCGCGGCTGTACATTTTCCACTACGATCCGCTGGAGCGAGGGGAACTGGCACAGGTGGCACAGGAAGAACTGGACCGGGTAATCGCCAGGATACACCGCAGCTGGGGCGCGGACCGCATCCCGGCAGCCGAAATGCAAGCGAGCGAAGGCCCCCTTGGTTGAGGAGATCCTGCAGGACGATCTCAGCCTGCTGGCGGTGCCGCTGTATCTGGCCGCCATCCTGCTGGAAGCCTGGCACGCGCGCCGCCACCAGCTCAACCGCTATCGCCTGCGCGACACCCTCGCCTCCCTGTCCATGCTGGTGGCCTCCGCGATTGTGGAGCTGCTGCCGCGCCTGCTGGCGCTGGCAATCTTCTTCCAGCTCCATGAGCTGAGCCCGCTCAAGGATGTCATCGGCCGCCAGTGGTGGGCCTGGCTGCTGCTGTTCCTGCTCGATGATTTCACCTACTACTGGTTCCACCGCGCCAACCACGAGGTGCGGCTGCTGTGGGCCGGGCACGTCAATCACCACTCATCGCAGTATCTGAATTTCGGTACCGCCCTGCGCCAGGGCGTGGGCGAACGGCTGCACAAGTTCCTGTTCTGGCTGTGGCTGCCGCTGCTGGGCTTTGACCCGGCGATGATCATCACCGTGATCGGCATCAACCTGTTCTACCAGTTCTGGATCCACACCCAGGCGGTGGGCAAGCTGCACCCCTGGATCGAGGCCGTGTTCAATACCCCCTCCCATCACCGGGTGCACCACGGCTCCAACGTGCGCTACCTGGACCGCAACCACGGCGGCGTACTGATCATCTGGGACCGGCTGTTCGGCACCTTCAGCGAGGAGCGGGATGACGAGCCCGTGGTCTACGGGCTGACCACCAATATTGACTCCGACAACCCCTGGACCGTGCTCAGCCACGAGTACCGCGCCATCGGTCGCGACCTGCGCCGGGCCGGGAGCTGGGGCGAGCGCCTGCGCTACCTGCTGCTGGCGCCCGGCTGGTCCCACGACGGGCCGGACAAGCGGGCGTCGGTGCTGCGAGCGGGCGCGGGCCAATGAGTCCCTGGCGGTTTTTCCGCAGACTGCACAGGCCACTGACGCGGCAGGCATATTCAGACCAAGCTCGACTCATCCCCCCACAGCCTGTATAGTCCGCGGCCTGCCGCGGTATAAACCTCGCTCCACCCATCTTCCCCCCAGGTACACCACAGTGATCAGCGCAGCAAACGTCACCATGCAATTTGGCGCCAAGCCCTTGTTCGAAAACATTTCCGTCAAGTTCGGCGATGGCAACCGTTACGGCCTCATCGGCGCCAATGGTTGCGGCAAGTCGACCCTGATGAAAATCCTCGATGGCAGCCTGGCGCCCAGCGCCGGCAACGTGTCGATCTCGCCCAATGAGCGTATCGGCAAGCTGAGCCAGGATCAGTTCGCCTTCGAGCAGTATTCCGTGATCGACGCGGTGATCATGGGCCACGCCGAGCTGTGGGCGGTAAAGCAGGAGCGCGACCGCATCTACGGCCTGGCGGAGATGTCCGACGAGGACGGCATGAAAGTCGCGGAGCTGGAGACCCACTTCGCGGAGATGGATGGCTACACCGCTGAGAGCCGCGCCGGCGAGATCCTGCTGGGCGCCGGCATCGGCACGGAACTGCACTTCGGTCCCATGAGCGAAGTCGCCCCGGGCCTGAAGCTGCGGGTGCTGCTGGCCCAGGCCCTGTTCTCCGACCCGGATATCCTGCTGCTGGACGAGCCCACCAACAACCTCGACATCAACACCATTCGCTGGCTGGAAGGGGTACTGAACGCGCGCAAGAGCACCATGGTGATCATCTCCCACGACCGCCACTTCCTCAATGCCACCTGCACCCACATGGCGGACATCGACTACGGGGAGCTGCGCGTTTATCCCGGCAACTACGACGACTTCATGACCGCCTCGACCATGGCCCGGGAGCGCCTGCACTCGGAAAACGCGAAGAAGTCGGCCCAGATCGCCGACCTGCAGCAGTTCGTCAGCCGCTTCTCCGCCAACGCCTCCAAGGCCAAGCAGGCCACCTCGCGGGCCAAGCAGCTCGACAAGATCAAGCTGGACGAGATCAAGGCCTCCAGCCGGCAGAGTCCCTACATCCGCTTCCGCCAGGACAAGAAGCTGCACCGCCAGGCCCTGGTGCTGGAGAACCTCGGCCACGGCTACGACGGGGACACACTGTTCAGCGGTGCCAACCTGCTGCTGGATGCGGGCACGCGGCTGGCGATCATCGGCGAGAACGGCGCCGGCAAGACCACCTTCCTGCGCTGCCTGCTCAACGAACTGCAGCCCGTCGCGGGCAAGGTCAAGTGGGCCGAGAACGCCACCGTCGCCTACTGCCCCCAGGACAGCACCGCGGAATTCGACAGCGACCTCAACCTGTTTGACTGGATGTGCCAGTGGCGCAAGCCCCACCACGACGACCAGATCGTCCGCGCCACCCTGGGGAAACTGCTGTTTTCCTCCGACGACTTCAAGAAGAAGGCACGGGTCTGCTCCGGCGGCGAGAAAAACCGTCTGCTGTTTGGCAAGATGATGATGACCGACGCCAACGTGATGATCCTCGACGAGCCCACCAACCACCTGGACATGGAGGCCATCGAGGCGCTCAACCTGGCGCTGGAGCACTACGACGGCACGCTGATCTTCGTCAGCCACGACCGCGAATTCGTCTCCTCGCTCGCCACCCGGGTGATCGAGATCAAGGGCCGCGAGCTGGTCGACTTCCGGGGCACCTACGAGGAGTATCTGCTGGAAACGGACGCGGATGAGGTGCCGGGGCGGAGTTATGCCTCTGCGGGGGGCTGACAGTCGCGATCTCCGGCGCTCAATGCACCGGTGGGTTGGGGTCGTCAGCGGCGGATCCTGTGCTCACCGCAAATGACACAAAGCGATCCAGCAGGACTGTCTTGCTGACGTCATAGCGGTAATCGTGCAGCCCCTGTACCTGCCATACCAGCTCGGCCAAGCCAAAAAACCTCGCGAAGCGATCCAGCGCGCGGATAACATAACAGTGCCGCGCCCTGTCGGCAGCCGTTGTATAGGCTGCGCCCTCAAATCCGTCAACGAGCATGGGGAACGCCAGCAGGAATTTGTCTTCGTAGAACTTCTGGGGACGCTGCCGCTCCCCGAAGGCAGCAAGCAGGAACAGCGTATACAGGAACGAGGACTGCACGATTTCAGCTTCCGGATACAGGTCCCGAAAACCCCAGTTGAACTGTGTGCCATAGGACTTGAACAGCTCGAAGTAAAGACCCCCATGGTCACGACCGGAGAGCATGCCCTTGCACTTGCGGGTCAACACAAAGTGCCCGCGGTGCTTCCGGATCAACCCCGCCAGCTGCGCCACCAGGCGAGTGCAGTGCAGCTGCTCGAATTCGGTCTCGGAGCGAATGCCGCCAAAATGCATGGACCGACGGTCATCAGTCTCTGATCGGGTTTGTTCCAGCAGCGACTTGCAGAAATTGAGTGGCAGGTTCCCGGTCGCTGTCGCTTTCAGGCCGGTTTCACCGATGGCCTGGGACAGCGCCAAAAACAGTGCCATGATCTCGACCTCCGGACCGGGCTCGATGTCAGCGGCAAAGCGCACTGTCTCCGGCGAGGAGAGCGGCGCATAAAGCAGGTGTGACATCTGTTCCGGCGAGAGCCCGCAGAAGTCGGCCCGAGCCGAGCGGTTGCGCTCAGCCGCCAACTGCCGGGTGAACGCATTGAGTTCTTCCAGCGACTCAAACGGTTGCGTTGCTGCGGACGCAGCGATCTCGTCGGCAATGTCCTGCCCGGACCCGGTTCGTCGCCTGTCATCTACCGCGTCGATGCAGCAGTACTTGTGTTTCCTGCCACTGCCACAGGGGCAGGGATCGTTGCGTCCGGTCTTCATGTCGGCAATCGCCTTGCAATAACTTCAACCCTGGCCAGGTGGCTCAAGTCCCGCGCGTGAACTTCGCAGGCCTTTTGCCAGGAAGCAAGCGTCTTGGTACAAACCAGGGTAAACGGCCTGCCCCGCCGTTCCGTGACATGCGTGAGATCGCAGAGGTTGCGGTCAATAATCTGGTGCAAGTGCTGGCGGCGGTCCTTCTTCAGGGGGAGCCGGAGCTCCTTTTGTTCCGCATCCGCGAGAAACCGGCTGAGTTGACGACAGTCGCCGCAGTTGCAGGATAATTCCCGGGCACGCCGATAGTCCTGTGGTTTCACTGGTGCGGCAGCAGTGCGGAGCTGCAGCACCTCCCTGCAGGTTTCAAGCCAACGGGAGATGGCCTGGTTGGGCGCGCTCAAATTGCCGAGTCGAGGCTGAAGAGCAAAAATCGCGGCCAGGTGCGAGCCTGTCAGTTCATACTTGTCAGGACTGTTGAGTGCATGGTTGAGCAGCGACGACAATGGTGACTGGGCGTCAACCGCAAGCATCGCATCGACCGATGCCACCAGCAAGGCCGATCGATCGACTTCCGGAGACAATCCCGGCCTCGCAGCCGGCTTGCGGTCCAGTGCCATCACGGTACCTGCGAGGTCCTGGCACAAGCGAACACACAGAGCAAGTCGCTCCGCACTTCTGTCCCGTTGCCGGCAAAGCAGCCGTACCAGCTGGGCATTCCGCACCAGGGACTCAGGTCTGGAGGACGTGATGACTGACCTGAGCTCCTTCTCAAAACGGGACCATCCATGTCGCCTGGAAAATGCGACAAAGCTCTTGTCCAGCTGCGGTGCTGGGTCAACTGTCAGCACCTGAGTGAGAAAACACCCCAGCACAGCGGGATCATCGAGTTCGCACAACAGCCGCGAAAAGCTGTCACGATCACCACCTTCCTGCCGGCACCAGGACGCTCCGGCATAGGCCGGCTTCCAGGTACCAATAATGGCGGTCGCAAAACCCAGGCACTCCTGGCGTTGCGCTTCACGTACGGATTCCCCTGCCCGCCGCAGCCGTTTGACCATGGCCTCAAAGCCCGCGAGGGCCGCATCGGTACCGGCCGCGCAGAGCACCGCGAAGTGTTCCTCGGGTGGCCACATCACCACAGCCGCGCGGTGGTACCACCGTTCCAGAGTCATCCCGGCATTGCCGGTATAGCCTTCGAACTCCTCTTCACTGGGACTACCGGCATCAAGCGCTGCGGCAGCGACTATCTCCGACTCATCCAGGGCAATTGCTCCGAAGTGGACCTTTCGGCCGTGAGGATCAGACCAGTGGTCGGCAGAGAGACTGTAATCCAGGACCTCACCCATCTCGTAGCCGCTGCTGCCCTGCTCACTATCAGATTCCTCTTGGTCTTCGCCGTCCTCCCAGTCGTCGTCCTTCCAGTAGTAGCGATTGTTCCAGCCACTGGAGTAGTCTTCGTAGTCACTCTCCGCGGTACCGAGTCGCCACAAAGTGACCAGGGCCAGGTGTGCCATGCAGCCCGCCCGTTCAGCCGCCGCAAACAGCACCTCGGCACGAGACCGGTCAATGCCTTTCAGCTGACCCAGGGTCAAGCCGGCCTGCGTATAGCGGTGATCGAGAGTGATGGCGAGCTTTTCCCGATCCGGGTGGCGGCGCCACTCCCCGAGCAGTGCAGCGATTCTGTCGACAATTTCCCCGTAGGATGGGGCATTGAGGCCTTTTCTGCCCTTCCTGCCTCGGGATTTCCCCAGCACCACGTTATAGGTCAGACACAGGCGATAGCCACTCTCGATGGGCCTGACTTCGTGCTCACAATCCGCATAGAATGCAGCATAGCTCAGCTCGTGGCCGGACGCCGCGCCGGCAAACCTGAATTCCCGCTGCTGCTCGCTATGGGAGACTATCAGCGCACCACCCTCATGCTCCGAGGGCAGTACGACAACCAGCGTGGCCACCATGCCATCGAGTTTTTCTCCATCCCGGTGCGGCAGGAAAAAACTCCCCTTCTCGTATACGAGCAACTTGTACAGATGCGCGGTCAGCTTGAGATCCTCGAGCCCAAGCTGCCGCTGTAGATCTTCGACTACCGAGTCAATCAATGGGCCCCACTTGGGATTGGTAAATACAAGGTGCCGGGCGTCAAGTTCCCAGACGCGGCGCACGGTTGTGTCCACCAGGGTCTGCGTACCCTTGCCGTAAGGCGCCTGCCGGCAGCGCGCGATCAACTTGCGGGCCTGGGTCTTTCCGAGAGGCAGGCGCAGCAGCCCAACACCCTCAACTACCAGCCCCGGCAGTGTCAGTGGCAGATCGCCCGCCATGCTGAAGTCACCGGGGCGATCGACAGTGGCGAGGGCATGAAGCAGGGTGTCGTGCATGAATCGGGCTCGGCAGATGGACACGGAATCATAGCAAGCTTCGATTCGACTCGACAAAATCCGCGGTTGTCGACTGATGCATCCTGAGGCAGTCCTTCACCGCCTCCCGCACCAGGTCCCTGGAGTGCCCGTTGAGGCAACGCAGCTCGCAGGCCACCAGCCGGTGGTCGCGCAGCAATCGCCGCAGAACCTCACAGGGTACCTCCAGCTGGACCATGTCCGGTCGCATCGCGGTTCGTTTGCCCACGCCCTGATTGACCACTCAGTGCAGCGTTGCGCGGCGAGTTGTGGCAGCGATGGCAGCCGTAGCGGGTGCCTCCGCCCCCGCAAGGCGCTGGCAGCATTCAAGCACCAGCCGGGTGTCGGCGCCGTCGGCCATAAGCGCCTCCAGGCGAGCATGACATCCGGCCAGCAAACCGCGGACAAGCCCAGGCTGTCGCAGTGCCGGTAGCGTCTGCCGCAGCAGGACCGCTGCATCGGTAAAGCGCCTGAGATCCTGTGCCGAACGGCAGCCGTGCAGCACCAGCAACGCTTCCGCGGCCTCCAGTGCGCAACCGGCCGCGGCAATCGACTGCTCCGTCGCCCCTCGCTGCCTGAATTCCAACGCCTTGCTGTGGCTCAGCTCCCAGCTGGACCGGGCCCGGGACGGGTCCGCCTCGATCAGGGAGCGGTGATGGGGACAAAGAAAACGCAAACGCATGAGCTGGCTCCGTAACGGGATACGCTCACACTTTAATGCGAATGGTTATCGTTTGCAATATACGAAAACAACGAACAGCTCCACGACAACCGCATGCTACTGGCCTATGCTGGAACAATAAGAAGAAAGGAAAACGACAATGCAAAAGCTCATGACGATGCTGTTGGCGGCGCTGGTAACGGTGCCCGCCTGGGCCGGGGACTATGCACTGGAGGCTCCGGAGCGCGCCCACATCCGCGAGACCCTGAAAATCCGCTGGACCGCGCCGGAAGCCGGCGGCCTGCTGGAGATCCGCTCCGCGACCGACACCCCGGTGCGGGGCAGCTACGCCTACGTCCGCGACAACCCGCAGCCAATACTCGCGCCGGAGACCCCGGGTGACTATCGCATCGTCCTGGTGCAGGCGAAGGAAGTACGCGCCAGCGCAAGCCTGACGGTGTTCCTGCCGGAAGCGAGCGTGGAGGCACCGGCCAGCGTCGACGCCGGTGCGGATTTCGAGGTCGCCTGGACCGGACCGAACAGTCGCCAGGACTTGCTGGTGATTGCCGAGCGCGACGGCCCCCGGATTCGCGGTGCCAGCTACACGTATGTTGGCAACAGCCGCGGAGGCAAGGCGAAGCTGCGGGCCCCGCTGGACGCCGGAGAGTACGACGTGGCCTATCTGAGCGGCTCCACCATCCTCGCCCGGGCCGCGGTATCGGTGGCCTCGATCAACGCCACCCTGCACCACTCCCCGGAGGTACACGCCGGAGGGACATTGCGGGTCATCTGGGAAGGACCGCGCAACACGCAGGACCAGATTACCTTCGCCAGCCGCGACGGCGAGCCCCTGCGCGGGAGCAGCTATGTATACGTCAACAATGGCGACGACAACGTCGTCAGCCTGCGGGCTCCGGAGCAGCCCGGATCTCTGGATGTGGTCTATACCGTCGGCGGCCGGGTGATCGGCCGCAGCCCGGTGGCGGTTGTGCCCGCACAGATCGCCCTCGACGCGCCCGCGGAGGTGCTGGCGCTGACGCCACTGGTCGCCACCTGGGAGGGCAACGGCAACCAGGGCGACCGGATTGAGGTCGTGGACGCCGCCGGCGACACCCTCGCCTATGGTTATATCCGCCTTGACCAGCAGCAAACCCGCGTGACCGCGCCGCCCGCAGCGGGCGACTTCCACCTGGTCTATGTCACCCGGCACGGGCGCGAAATGGCCAGACGCCCGCTGCGGGTACTGCCGGCACCAGAGCCGCCCGGCACCCTGCTGGTGGAGCAGGTGCGGCCGGCGCTGGGCCCCGGCGATGCGGTGGGCGTCATTTTCGATGCCTCCGGCTCCATGTTGCAACGCCTGGATGGCGAGCGCCGGGTGGAGATCGCGCGGCAGACTCTCGCGACACTGGTCGGCGATACCATTCCTCCCGGCACCGGCTTTGCCCTGCGGGTATTCGGCCACCGCGAAGCCGGCAGCTGTCGCACCGACCTGGAGATTCCCTTGGCGCCCCTGGAACCCGTCGACGCCACGTCGGTCATCAACGGCATCAACGCCATGAACCTGGCGCGCACTCCACTGGGACGCTCCATTGAACTGGCCGCCAGCGACCTCGCCGACGTGCCGGGCAAAAGGTTGCTGGTCGTACTCACGGACGGCGAGGAAACCTGCGAGGGTGATCCCGCGGCCGCCATCACCGGCCTGCACGAGCGGGGCTGGGATATCACCGTGAACATTGTCGGCTTGGCCATCGACGACGAAGCCCTGGCAGCGGAGTTTGCTGCCTGGGCAGATCTCGGTAACGGCAGCTACTTCGCCGCCACCGACCGCGACTCACTCAAGGCGGCGCTGCAGGAGGCGACCATCACCGGCTTCACGGTCAGCAACGCCGCGGAAGAAACCGTTGCCCGGGGGCGTCCGGGTCAGTTGCTCTCCCTGCCGGCGGGAGACTATCTCGTTCTTTGGGGGGAAGACCAACGCACAGCGGTAACCGTGGCACCGGGTGAGTCGGCTCGAGTGAGGCTGCAGTAAGACTGCAGTGAGGCAATTCAATGTCCTGCGCCGAGCGCCTGTCACGCTTGGTTTGCGCCACCGCCAGCGCCGGTAGACAATGTCCCAACTCTAACAAACCGGGAGCACACCGTGTACCGACAACTCATGTCCCGAATACTGGCCGGCCTGGCCGCCGCGGCGCTTGTGGGCCTGGGTGTGCTGGCGCTGGCAATAAGCCACGATTCGCCCTGTCCTCCAGGGGTGCCGGTTGTCGAGGGCAGCGATGGCTTCACGGCCATCATGCAGCGCTGCTACGGAACGCCTGACGTTCTCACCCTCGAAACCATTGCAATGCCACAGGTGGCGGATGACCAGGTGCTGGTGCGGGTGCACGCTGCATCAGTCAACCCACTCGAGAAGCACCACCTCTACGGTACACCGTATCTGTTGCGCCTGATGAACGGCTTCAATGCACCGAAGTTACCGCGCACCGGAGCAGATCTGGCCGGCGTTGTAGAGACGGTGGGTGCCGATGTGACCCGGTTCCAGCCCGGCGATCAGGTCTTTGGCGTGGGCGCTGGCGCGTTTGGCGAATTTGTCGTCCGGCGCGAAACGGGCGGGCTGGTATTGAAGCCCGCCAACCTGAGCTTCGAGCAGGCCGCCGCGATGCCGGTGGCGGCGACCACGGCCCTGCAGGCACTGCGCGACAAGGCGCGCCTGCAGCCGGGCCAGCACGTGCTGATCAACGGCGCTTCCGGCGGCGTCGGCACCTACGCGGTGCAGCTCGCCAAGGCGATGGGGGCGACGGTCACCGCGGTATGCAGCGGTCGCAACGTGGCAATGGTGCGCGAACTCGGTGCCGACCACGTGATCGACTACACCCGGCAGGACTACACTGAGGGCGACACCCGCTACGATGCCATCATCGACATGGTCGGGAACCACTCACTGCCGGCCATGCTTGCGGTGACGGAGCCCGACGGGGTTCTGGTGCTGGTCGGGTCGATGCAGATGAACCCCTGGTGGGGTCCGCTGGTCCGACCGCTGCACGCCATGCTGCGCTCGCCCTTCGCTTCACAGCGAATGGAATCGTTACTGGCGAGGATCAACGCCGACGATCTGGCCGAGCTTGGCCGCTACGCCGAAACCGGACAGCTCACGTCCGTCATCGACCGCCGCTTTCCGCTGGCTGACGTGGCCGACGCCATGCGCTATCAGGAGCAGGGGCGCACGCGCGGCAAGGTCGTGATTACTATGTTGCCGTAGCTGCGCCTGAGCTAATCGGAAGGCGCAGGAGACGGCACAGCATGCAGATAGACTTCCCGGTGTGGATAGGGAATCTGGATGCCGTTCTCCTTGAATGCATCCCACAGTGAAAGCATCACTTGCCCCTGCACATTGCTGACGCCCGCTTCCGCATCCGTGATCCAGAAGCGCAGGACAAAATTGAGCGAGCTGTCACCAAACTCCATCAGCAGGCAGATTGGCTCGGGGGTGGCGACAACCCGCGCCGGCCGCTTGGCTGCGGCGACCGCAATGTCGATGACTTCGTGGGGGTCGGAATCATAGTGCAGCCCAAACTCCACCTGAATCCGGATCAGGCGATCGCCGTGGGACCAGTTGATGACGCGCTGGGTAATGAAATCCTCGTTGGGTATGAGAAAGGATTTGTTACTGCGCGTGATAATTTCCGTGTAGCGCGCACCCATGTGGGTAACCGAGCCAAAGGTGGCACTTGCTTCCAGCTCGATCACATCCCCGGGCTTGATCGACTTGTCCAGCAACAGCAACAGGCCACTGAACAGGTTGGAGACCACTTTCTGCAAACCGAAACCAATGCCCAGGCCCACCGCACCTGAAAACACGGCAAAGATGGATAAATCCAGACCCGCGCTGGTTACCCCGATCAGCAACGCAAAGGTCACCAGCACGATGCGGACAATCTTGGCGACCAGTACCTGTGAGGAGCGGGTGAGACTCTTGCTTTTCAGCACCCGGCGTTCGGCAAAGGTGGAGAGAAAGGTCGCGAGGTAAAGCAACACAACAAGAGACAGGATGGTTTTGACAACCGCAAGGGCGGAAACATGGAACTGTCCCATGCTGAACGCCATCGCATCGAGCGCAATGGTGGCGTCGTCCAGAATCCCGAAGATACTGAGCGCTGCGATCAACAGCATGGTCAGCGCAAAAAAAAATCACGCGCCATGACGTTGGAGATGAACTGCGTGGCGATGCGAATCGCCATATAGGCCAGCAGTAGCTTCATCACCCCGGTAACCAGTGCGACTCGCAGGAAGGCGTACTCGGAAGCAACGATCAAACTGATGACGAACAATACGCCCAGCATCACCAGGGGTACCACGAGACTCTTCAGATTGTTGCAGGCGAGTTTTACCCGGATGGGCAGGTCAGCATTGTCAATCAAACCGGTTAAACGCTCGCGCACGACACGGTAAACCAGCAGGCCAAAGGCCAGGGCCAGCAGGATCATGATCGCCTGATACAGAATGCCGGGCGTCCAGACATCGTCCGCAAGCCATTGCAGGAGGCGGCTGGTCAGCTGCTGTGAATCCGGATTCTCAAACATGCTTTTCCCAGGTTGCCAATGATCACCCCCGTGAGCAGCCCGCAATCGGCTGACGTGGCCGCAAGGACCAACTGCCGTTTCTGTCTGGCCACGGTGACAGTATAACCTCCCTTTTCACACAGATTCCTCACAGATCCGCACCGCGAGGCGCTCGGCCAGCCACGGAGCCGTACAGTACTTCCCGGTATCGATGCTGAAGTAACGGCCATGCTGCTCGATGCCGAAATCGGTGCGCTGGTGCAGCGACGACTGCGGATCGGCGAGCTGACCCTGGCCGGCGGCATAGACCCAGCCGCCATCCACATGCACGGATTCGATGTGGTCCCTGATGCGCTGTACGGCGGGCAGGTAGCGCCCCAGATTGTCGAATACCGCATCGATCAGCTGTGCGGTTGCCTGCTCGTCCAACCCGGCAACGGGCGGCGGGTCTACATCGGTGCCGTAGGCCGCCAGCCCCTCGGGGTACCAGGACAGGTAGAAATCGCGGTCTCCGAAGTTCTTGATGTCGCCGAACGGTCCCGTCGAGATCAGGGCGCTGGGAATTGCCAGCGGCACCGTGGTGCGGATGAACAGCGCCCTGCGGTAACGGTGCGAGAAGCGTGCCGGCGGGCGGATCCCCAGGGTCCAGTCGAGCGCCAGCTTGCCTTCCCAGAGCGCATTGACGACGACATCGAAACCGTCGAGGTCACCTGCGGCTGTCGTTACGGCCCAGGGGCCGCGATGTTCGCCGCCTTGCGAACTGATTCCTGTAACCCGCGTCTTCAGGGCCAGGGTGACCGCCGGTTCGGCTTGCAAGGCGCGCTGCAGCAGCATTGCGACCCGGGTCGTCGACACGGAACGCTCCGGCGTCCGGAACCCCGCGATGATGTCCGGGGAGCCAGACAGCGACGCCAGCTGTGCCGGTGACAGGGGTTCGCTGTGCGCGTTGCGGACATCGACGAGGTAGTCGCCGGCGCCGGGGTGCGCTCGCACCAGTGCATCAACGGCCTGCAGGTAGCGCCATTGCTCGTCGACAGAGACCACCGACTCCCGGTGGCACAGGTAGATATCGTCCCCGGCTGTCATCAGGGAAGCAATGGAACTGCCGGTGCACTGCTCCAGCAGCGGCCGAAATGCCAGGCTGCCCGGCAACACGTGGCGCGCCGTTTGCAGGGATGGGTCGGCGGCGTACAGGTACCCGAGGTGGATCTTGCCCTCGTTCCAGCGGCTCGCCCTGGCAACCGGCTCGGGCGCGGCGTCAATCAGCGTCACCCGGCAGCCCCTGTGCACCAGCAACAGGGCGGCGCAACTGCCCATGATGCCGGCGCCGAGTACGGCGATGCGGGGCCTGCTGTTCACGCCTGCTCCGGGTCGTCGAACATCGCGGCGGCATTGTAGGGCTCGCTGGCGAGTACCAGCAGCACCGCGCCCTCGCCCAGGTAGGTCTGGCTGAACCAGACGCCGGCGCGCACCAGCAGTGCTGGCGATTCCGGCGTCAGCAGCACGCGCCGGCGCTCGCCGCCGTGGGCCAGCTGTACCTCGATCTCGCCCGCGATCGCCACCAGCAGCTGGGCACAGGTCCGGTGTCCATGACCGCCGCGCACGGTACCCGCCGGCACGCCGCTGACGGTGAAGATGCGGCGCGGAGTGAACGGCAGGGATTCCCAGTCCAGCGGCAGCAGCGAGCCGCGTTCATCGGTGCGGCGGCAAAGCGGAACCATTGCCACCCGCGTTTCGAGCGCGATTTTATCGGCATCCGCGGGGCTATTGTTCGTGTTCGACACTGGCGTCCTTCACTTGAAGCGCGTCAGCCCGCGCCTTAGCCGGCTGAGCAGGCGTCTGGCAAGTACACCGGGCGAGCGCTTCCCGGCAATTTCCGCCTGCATCAGCGACAGCTCGGCGCGCAGGGGCCGGCTGATCGCCAGCTTGTCCCCGGTGCTGATATCGGCGTTCCACAGCTCGCGCATGCACGATGCCGTCACTTCAAACCACTCCCGGCGATTGAATTCCCAGCCCCGCGACAGGCTGCGCGGCTGGTAGCGCTTGTGGACCAGCACCTCCGGCACCCGGGCGAATTCGCCGAGCAGGCTCATGTGCAGCAGCCAGGGAAAATCGACCGAGAACTCCCCCGCCCGGTGGGGCTTGATCCCGCCAATGGACCTGGCCTGCTGCAGGCGAAACATGCCGCGATTGGGCGCCCACCAGAGCCACGGCCGCCCCTGCATGACCAGGCCGCGCTGCCGCGGAGTCTTGAGACCCTCCAGGGCGGTGAACTGCCAGTGTTCTTCCGAGCCGTCGATATTGGTCAGGTGCGTATCCGGGAACGCCAGGATGACCTCGGGCCGCTGGTCCAGGACGCGACAGAGCTTCTCGACAAAAGTGGGTTCCAGCAGGTCGTCGTGGAACGCCAGCATCACATAATCGGCATCGGCCTCTGCGATCAGGAAATTGCAGTTGGCCGCGTAGCCCAGGCGTTCGCCCTGCTGGCAAACAACGCGAAAGCGCGGATCCCTGTGGCTGTGGGCGAGGCAGATCCCGGCGGTGTCATCGTCGCAGACGTCGACCGAGACCAGCACCTCGAAATGCGGACAGGTCTGGGCGGAAAGCGAGTCGAGTGTCGCCTGGATGAATTCAGAGGATTCATAGGCGGGAACCAGGGCCATTACTTTCGAGGGTCGTGACATGCCTGAGCGCCCTACTCCGGTTGCTGCGGCGGATCGATATCGGGCGCCGGCGCCGCCGTGTCACTGCCTGTCTCCTGCAGCGCTGCCAGCCTCGCCTGCAGCAGGCTGGCGTGCTCGCGCTCTTCCTGTGCAAACTCCGCGGCGTGCTTTACGATCTCCGCATCGCTGGACTGCGCGGCGACGGCGGCGTAGAAGTCAGCCGCCGCATTTTCCTGGTCGATCATCAGGCGCAGCGCTGTCTGCGGTTGCATCTCATAGCGCAGGCCTGCGTAGGCGCTGGTTTCCGGCGGCTCGTCGCCGGGCCAGGTGAACTCCCAGGCCTTGAGCCGCGGCAGCTTGTGGCCCTCGCAGATGGCCGCGATCTCCTGTGCATGCAGGTCGCTGTAGCCTGCCAGTTCGGCGAACAGCTGCGCCAGGGCGTGTTGCTGGTGATGCCGCATGGTGTCGGCAAACTCGCGCAAGCGCTCGGCGGACTCCCGCTCCAGTTCCAGACTGTGGGCGAGGAACAGCGGCAAGTCCGAGATCAGGTCCTGGTTCACAGCACAAACTCCGCCCGTGGATCGGCCGCGCCAGCCTGCGCGTGGGGTCGCGGCCACACCGGCCGCGGATTGCGATAGAGGATCCCCTTGGCGAAACCGTCGTCCGTGTGCATCAGCGCCGCCGCCTCGGCAGCGGTTGCCGGGGTATTTTCGACGTTATGCACCTGCTGCTTCCAGGACGTCTGCTCCGGAACAAAGGTCACGCACTGGCTGAGCACATGGATGAAGGCGAAACCGGGGAAGGCCATGCCCTCGAAGATCAGCTGCGCCAGGCCGTTGGGGTCGCCGCTGTAGCCGCGGGCGATAAAGCCGGCGCCACTGGCCAGGGCGATGGCACAGGGCTGGAAGGCGCGCACCTCGGTACCGTGTGGTGTCAGCTTGCCGTCCAGCCAGGTCTCCGGGCTGGTGGGCGAGGCCTGTCCCTTGGTCATGCCGTAGACCTCGTTGTCCATGGCGATGTAGACGATGTCGACGTTGCGCCGGCAGGCGTGGAGGAAGTGGTTGCCGCCGATCGAGAAGCCGTCGCCATCGCCGCCCACCGCCACCACCTCGAGATCGGGCCGGGCCACTTTCAGGCCCGTGGCCAGCGGCAGTCCGCGCCCGTGCACACCGTGGAAGCCGTAACTGCTGACATAGGCGGGCAGGCGGGAGGAGCAGCCTATCCCCGAGATGATCGCCGTATTGTGCGTGGCAAGCTCCCGTGCGGCCATGGCCTTGGTGATCGCATTCAGCACACTGTAGTGTCCGCAGCCCGGGCACCAGATGGGTTTGATCCCGGATTTGTAGTCCCTGGCTTTAAGTGACATCAGCGAGCTCCAGCGCGGCGAAAATATCGCGCGGTTGTATCGACGTCGGCCCCGGCAGCGCCAGGCTCTCGAAAGTATATTGCGGTAGCCGGGAGCGCAGGTAGTGGCAAAGCTGGGCGCCGTGGTTGTGCTCCACCACCAGCAGGCGGCTCGCCTGTTCGAGCAGCGGCGCCAGTTGCGCCACCGGCAGCGGGGCCAGCAGGCGCAGGCTCAGCACCGCGACCTCGTGTTCCCCGGCCGCGAGGCCCTCCTGTGCTTCCAGTGCACACGCGGTGACCGAGCCCATGCAAATTATCAGGATGCTGCCGTCAGCCTGCCCACGGAGATCTGCCCAGTGCTCGCCGAAATCGAAGTCCGCGAGCTTGCGCAGGCGCTTGTCCAGCTGCAAGCGGTGATCGCGCGCACGCGGCGACGGGATCGCATTTTCGCCGTGCTCCAGGCCGTCGGCGGTATACATGTGGCCCGGTTCTCCCGGGAACGCCAGGGGCGACACGCCGGATGCCGTGTCGCGGTAACGCAGATACGGTTCCGACTGTCCGGAAGGCTCGATGACCGCCTGCGGGCAGGCGCCGGTCGGCGCGTCAAACACCTGGATGGACTGGCCGAGCGACTGGTCGCTGAGCACGATCACCAGGGTCTGCAGCCGGGTTGCCAGGTGCACCGCCCACGCGGTGGTGAAGTGGCAGTCGGCAATCGATTGCGCCGCCAGCACGATGTGGGGGGCATCGCCGTGCAGGCCGTAGAGGGCCAGGTTGAGGTCGCTCTGCTCGCTCTTGGTGGGAATGCCCGTGGACGGCCCGCCGCGCATGACGTCGACCACGACTGCCGCGGTCTCGCTGGCCACCGCGAGCCCCATGGACTCGCTCATCAGCGCCATGCCCGGGCCCGAGGTGGCGGTCAGGGCCGGCACACCGCCAAAGCCCGCGCCGATCACCATGTTGATGGCCGCGAGTTCATCCTCGGCCTGCACCAGGTGCCCGCCGTAGTGCTCGATATGACGGGCCAGCCACTCCAGCAGATCCGAAGCGGGGGTGATGGGATAGGCCGCGACAAAGCGCACCCCGGCCTCCAGCGCACCCAGCGCCGCCATCTGGTTGCCACTGGCCAGCCAGCGCGCGGGGGAGGCGCTGCCCCCGGGCGCAGGCACCGCCGGCACGGCAAATGCAGCGAGCAGCGTCTGCAGCGGACGCGGTAGCGCCTCCGCAAAGCCGGCCCGGAGGGCACGGCAGGCGGCGTCCCGGTTCGCCTGGTCGTGCTTCTGCAGGCGCGCCTGCAGCAATGCTTCCGCGGCGGAGAGTGCGCAGCCGAGACCCTGCGCCAGCATGCCGAGGAACACCATGTTGAGCCAGCCCGAGTCTGCGGCAGCCGCGATCTTCGCGGCATCAACGCTCAGCAACCTGTCGCCGGCGATACCGGGCGGCGGCGCGTCGGTACCTGTGTGCAGTACCAGCGTGTCGGCGCTGATCGGCACCTCATCGGCAAAGCGGGCAAAGTTCTGCCAGTCCAGCGCTACCAGCAGGTCGATCCTGGCCGGGATGATGGATACCGGCGCACTGCCCAGGCGCAGGATGGCAGCCGACTCACCCCCCCGGATCTGCGGGCTGAAGGTCTTTTTCAGCATGCCGTAGCCGCCGCTCCCGGCGACCAGCTGCAGCACCAGTTCGCCGGTGGAGATGGCGCCGGCACCACCACTGCCGCTGATTGCCAGCGTGAGAGTCCTCATGAACCTTCCATTTTCCCGCAAGTACAGGGAGTATAACGACAAGCCAGGGTTCCATCCACGAGGCCGGTGCAACAGGAGTGAAGTGACATGAGTTCCCATCTGGTAGTCGAGAAGCAGGGCCATATCTGTAGCGTCACGCTCAACCGGGCAGACAAGGGCAACGCCCTCAGCAGCGAAATGCTGACAGGACTGGAGGCTGTGGCGAGGAGTTTCGCCGATGATGAACAGACGCGGGCAGTAATCATCCGGGCCGCGGGCGACAACTTCAGTTTCGGCGTCGACCTGGAGGAAATGACCACCAGCGAGCGCCCCAGCCTGCTGTTGCTGCGCCGCAAGGCAGAGCTGGGGGCACGCCTGATGCGCGCTCTCGGCGATATCCATCAACCCACCATCTGCGCCATTCAGGGCATCGCGACCGGCGGCGCTACCTGTATCGCCAGCGCCTGCGACTTCCGCATCGCCGCCCACGGCGCGCGCATGGGTTACGGCGAGGTCAAGCTGGGTATCAACCTCATGTGGAATGCCCTGCCGGCCTGTGTTCACCTGGTGGGCCCCGCCCGCGCCAAGCAGCTGATCATGTCGGGCAAGCTGGTGAACATCGACACCCTGGCCCAGTGGGGCTTTGTCGACGAGACTTGCGCGCGAGACGACCTGGACGCGCGGGCACTGGCCTGGGCGGAAAACTATGCGGCGCTGCCCCCGATGGCCGTACAGATGATCAAGCGCAGCATCAACCGGGTGGCCGGCGCCCTGGATGAAGCCATCATGCATGCGGATGTGGATCAGTGGTTGCTGGCTGTCCAGAGTGAAGACTTCAGCGAGGCGGTCAGTGCATTCATGGAAAAGCGCCCCGCCGAGTTCAAGGGCAATTGAGCACCCGGACCGGCAGGTCAACCAGACCCCTCACGTTGACCAGTATGCACAGGGCGTTTACCCTCGCCTCACTTTCCTGATTTTCAGTGGGCCACGGCGTTGTTGACACACAGATGTGCTTTTCCTCCATTATGAATAGAACACCGCACTGGCTGTTTCTTGTCGGCGGCGCCTTCGTTGGCATTGCCTTGCTCTCCATTCTACTGCGCAATGCCATGGCCCCCGGCGGGGAAACCACGTTATCGACTTTTGCCGCTGCGCATTTCACCGGCTACCTGTTCTTTGTGATTTCCCCGGTGGAAATTCTATACGCGCACATGCTGGGAGAGGAACACGACGTCAGCACGCTGTTCGGGCTCGCGCTGGGCACGGCACTGCTGGCGCAAACCGCGGACTACGCCATTGGCCTGGCGTTCAGCAGCAGGGTGATCGAGCACATCATCGGCGAGGAGAACTATCTTCGCAACCTGCACAGGATCGAAGCCTATGGTGGATGGACCATATTTGTTTTCTGTCTGTTCCCGCTCTCCTCTCCCATTGTCATCCTCGTGGCGGGCATGATCCGCTATCCATTGCCGCGGGTCCTACTCTTCAGCAGCACCGGCCTGGCGCTGAAGTACAGTGCATTGGCGCTGTTTTTCTAGATCGGCAGCGCCAGTGCGGTTTCACCCACCGATCGCCTCGTCCACCGCCTCATCGACCTGCGCCATGGCATCATCCACAGCGCGGCGGATGCATACCGGCGTGCTCGGTTCCCCAAAAGGGTACTCATTGGCCAGTTCCTCGCAGATACGCCCGGCTGCCTCGGCAATACGCTGCTCCAGCTTTCTGACATCAGCGGTGCGGCTCAGGTCCAGATCTGCCAGGCTGACCGCCTCATCCCTGTTGACGGTCAGCACCCGGGCGACACCCACACGCTCCTCCCGCTCCCGGGTAATGCGCGGTGCCACCACCACGATCTCTTCCATTACCCGCGCACCCTGGGCTATGGCGGATGGCGCGGAACCCAGTGTCGCACTGGTCACAATGGCAGCAAGTACAGTCACTCCCAAAGCACTTCTCTTCATGATGCCTTCTCCCGGCTTGTTGCTCGCTGACGATTCCGGATCTGTTCGCTCCCCCCAAGCATAGTCGCCCCGGCAACTCTTGCAAATACAGCCTGCCAGGCCCAGCGACGAGGGCACCGCCGTGCAGATGCAACATGATCTTGCCACTCGCCGCCGCACCCTCGAGGGTATAAGTGCCGCAGCGCACCCCGCCGAACTCGCGCTCGGCATAGATCACGCCATCGCCAAGGGGATGGCCATGAAATGGGGCCATGGTCTTGCGTACTGCCTTGAAATCCGCTTCCGGGGATGCGAAATCGGCTGGGGTGCCAGCAATGACCGCTTGCAGTTCCTGACTGATCATGACGACCCTCCTGTTGGGTGAATGCTCGATCTTCAAGTATGCTCGAACTTCAGCGAAACGTCCCCAATGGCAGGGTCATCCAATGGGCATGGAAGGCAACAACAGAGAGGCAGGAAACATGAGCTTTAAAATGTGCATGGGCATCTACGGCCTGGAAAACCTGTTCGACGGCGACCCACGTGGCCTGATCACCCTGGCGCAACAGGCCGAAGAAGCGGGTTTCGACCAACTGAGCATGACCGACCACGTGGTCATGGGCAGCCGCACTGACCGATATCCCTATGGCGACTTCCCGACCCCGCCGGAAACCCCCTGGCTGGAGCCGATGATCACCCAGGCCGCGATTGCGTCCTGCACCAAAAAAATTGAGCTCTCCCAGGGCATTCTGATCTCGCCGCTGCGCTCGCCGGCATTGCTCGCCAAGCAGGTGGGAACCCTCGACGCCTTCGCCCCGGGGCGGGTGGTCCTGGGCCTGGGCAGCGGCTGGCAGCGCGAGGAATTCGAGGCGTCGGGCCTGCCCTTCGAGGGCCGCAAGCACTACATGTTCGAGCAGATCGGCGCCATGCAAGCACTGTGGCGCGAGGCGCCGGCCAGCTATCACGGGGAGCGCATCAACTTCGACGCTATCTACTGCCGTCCGGCTCCCGCCGAGGGCGTGCCGTGCTGGGTTGGAGTGAAGGCCACGGAAGAGAATTGCGCCGCCATGGCCAAAGTCGGCGATGGCTGGATTCCGATGAAGCAGGACCCGCTGGCCGAGGGAGTGCAAGCCCTGCGCCGCGCCTTTGAGGCTGCCGGCCGCGACCCGGATGACCTGGCAGTGCGCGCAATGGTCGATTTCCAGTTCACCTCAGACGGTGTGCCTGACCTGGAGGCGACCCTGGAAACGATCCCGCCACTGCTCGACGCCGGCGCCACACACATTGAGATCCTGCCGCTGTACTTCGTGCAGGAGCCTGCGGCCTTTCCGGAATTCTGCGAAAAGGCGCTGGCGGCCAGGCAGCGATATGGGCGTTGATTGTCATCGGGCCGCCAGGCCTCGACTCTGGCGATGGGTGCTGCTAGCCCGCGGCTCCCTCCAGGGGAACATCCATGGTACTGAGGAATCGGTTGAGCGAGGTAAAGAGCTCCATGACGGCGAGTGCCTCGATGATTTCCAGGTCATCCGCACCGGTTCTGCGCGCGAGGTTCAGTGTCTCCACTGAGGCCCCGTGGGGGTCGCTGTTGGCCTGCCGGGCGAGCACCAGCAAGGCGCGCTCCTTCGGGGTGAAATTGCCCGCCAGCGGGTCTGCCAGCAGGCGCCCGATTTGTTCCCGGCCCATGCCAAGCGACGCCAGGTTTCTGGAATGATGCTCGACACAGTAATTGCAGGCATTGTCATGGGATATGACGACGGCAATGGCCTCCTTGAGGGTCGGTGGCAGTGTGCCCTGGAGCATCACAGCCTTGACGCGCGCCCAGGTGGCGGCGAGTACGGCAGGATGCCTCGCGTACGCCCGGAACATGTTGGAGACGGATCCCAGGGCCATCCGGATCTCGTCGAAGATCGCCTCAATTTCATCACTGCCGCCATCCTCCTCGCGGCCTCCGGACCCCTGAACCAGGCGCAGGCGCGGGCGCGCTGAACCGGCAGCCACGTGACCCGGGCGCTCAGCCACCGTCGATTCACCGGGGCGCAGCGCTGCTTCAGCTTCCGGCGTATTGTCGCTTGTGCCCCTGCTGACATGGGCCAGTACGCTGTTGATCTCTTCCGGGCTTGCTTGCCGGTGCATGAAGGGTATGGCCCGAATCATTCCCGACCACTGCCGCATGAAACGGCGGCAGTGGTGGCACATCAACAGGTGCATTTTCACGGCCATACGTGCACGCCAGGGCAACTCACCATCAAGGTAAGTGCTGGCCAGCTCGCTGACTTCACGACACTTCAACACTCTCCGGTCTCCTGATAATGATTGACCAGCTTGAACAATTCGGTTCGTGCCCGGTGTAGCAGTACTCTGGCATTGGATGCGGATACTTCCAGCGTGTTACAGATATCTTCAAAGGGGAGTTCGTTGCTGTCGCGCATCTCAAGGACCGCTCGCTGCTTGTTCGACATGCGCTGCAGGAGCGCATCCAGGCAGTCCATCAGATCAGCTCCCATCAACAGACTCTCGGGCGAATCCATTGACCATGCAACAGGCGGCATTTGCCAGCGCCCGTCGTCTCGAAAGCAGTCGTCAAGCGCATCCGGAGAACCGGATTCGCCCGCCCGGTCCTCCAGGAAAACCTCCCGCTTGCGCGACCGCAGCTGCATCCGGGCTTCGTTGATGACAATCCGGCTCAGCCAGGTACGGATGGCGGAGCGCCCCTCGAAGCCGTCTATTGCGCGATAAGCCTTGAGCCACGCATTCTGGACCACCTCTTCCGCTTCGCTCACACCCACAATCGGCACCGCCAGGGCAATGAGTGCCCGGTGGTGGTCACGCACCAGGGAGGCAAAATATTCGTCGCCGGCGGCCTTGCCAGAGGCACTATCCACATTGTTCTCCACTACCCGATCTACACGCGGAACCCATTGGCCACCGCGCCATAGACAACGCCAGCGCTTTCCGGTTTCCTGTGCCTGCAATGTAACACCTGTACACTGAGGGCATCCATGCTCCAGGGACAAGCCCCGAATTGGCTCAAGCTGGTGCGGACCTACGTGGTACCTTACGGGGTGTCGACCTGGACGAGCGTTGCCAAGGATCTCGAGAGAGCTAAATTATAGGAGCGCAAACAACCAATCGTCTGGCGCCAGCATCTCCGCGGAGGTGCCACTGAGACGAACGTCGAAGCACCCGCGGTGCAACTGCCGGGTAACAGCGTCAGGTTGAGGCAGGCGCATCCAGCCACCGGGAAATCCAGTAGTCCACACTCAGGAAGCGCCCCGCCCCGGTGAAAAACAGTGCCAACAGCATGATGAAGTAGGTCACGCCAAACTCGATACCGTTGTTCAGCACCACCAGGCTACCCTTTTCGGTGAGCCAGCTGTAATTGCCGTGCTCGCGCAACAGGCTGCGAGCCGCGGTCAGTCGCTCCCCAACCTCTTCGCTGTTGGCCAGGCTTGCTTCAGCTCCGGGGAAACCGACCGCCGCCAGCGGCGCCGCCATGCTGGTGGCAGGGTCAGACGGCGCGATCGCAAACCAGCCATTATCCCAATGGACCGTGAATATCGCCATCAGCATGGTGATCATCAGGGGAATCGCGATCAACCGGGTCGCCAGGCCAAACAACAACAGAAAACCACCAACAAGCTCCGTGGCAGTGGCCAGAAATGCCATCAACCACGGCAAGGGCAGTCCCAACCCCCAGTCCGGGTTGCCAAACCAGGATACGGTGCTTTCGAAAGCCATCATCTTGGTGAGCCCCGCCGAAATAAATACCGGGGCAAGGAACAGCCGGAGCAACAATGGTGCCAGAAAATCGATGCAGCGGGATCGATCCAGAAGATCACGGGATCGCGTCAGCAAAAGCGTCGCGTTCATGGAGGGTCCTTGGTCTCTTGTGATTCGAAACAGGAGGAAGGACTGTCCGCCAGCCAGGGCCAGCGAACGATCTTTCCTGCAGGTTGAAAGCTACCGTCGAGTTGCAGCGATCTGCCTAGCCGGCACCGCCACACTTGCCCTCACCGCACTTGCCCTCGGCGTCACCCTTGGACTCTTCACCGCCGCACTTGCCTTCACCACACTTCCCTTCCGCGTCCTTGCTGGCCAACTGATAGCCGGACCCGAGGTCAGTAGCGCTGAAGGGGTTGTCTGCCACCGCCGCAAGCGGCATGGCCAGGGAACTGGCGAGGAAGGATGCGCCAAATACAGAGGTTACTATCCTGGATGTCTTGTTGCTCATGGATTTTCTCCTGGTTGGTTGTCACTTACGGAAGATTGATTCCCCAACCCGGATTTTGTTACACGGCCCGCATAATTTTCGGGGATAGTCAGCAGGCCTCGTTCAACCCGACAATGAGCCCGGTCTTCGGAACCGAGGAACTAACCCTTCTCATCTACCGGCGCCAAGCCCAGCCCCCGAGCGAAATCCCGATAAGGCTGTTCACTTTCCCGGGTAGCCTCGTGCCTGGAGCGCGAGGTCGCCAGGTTGGCATCACTGGTCATTACCCCGCAGCCCTCGACGATGCGGTTCATGAAATTGAATAGCGCGCAGACCGCAATGGCATCGTACAGGGCCTGCTCGCTCACGCCTGCCGCGGCTCACCGGTCATCGACCGTCCAGCGCGTGTCCAGGTCTCTCAACATGTAAAGCGTTATACAGGCCGCGAGCATGGGCCAGGCCGCAAAGAATAGCAGGTTATTAAAAGCGTCAAGATACTGCTGCCAGGAAGACAATGTGGAAACACGGTGTTTGTTACACAGACTCGACATTTTTATGTCGGTGCTACCAGCGACCCTGCAGCCGTGCACAGCGATTTGTAACAAAACTCCGCTGAAGGCATCAAATTGTCATGTGCAATTGCTGACGTTCTTGCACTCCCAACCCACACTGAAAAGGATCCAGGAATGAAAAATATCCCCCATCCCGGTACCGATTTCCCCCGCATTGCCCTGCCCACGATAGCCGGCGGATCAGTGACGCTGGGCCAGCCATCCAGCGACCAGTCACAATTGATCGTGGTTTATCGCGGCCTGCACTGCCCCATCTGCAAGAAGTACCTGAGCCAGTTAAACGGTATGAAATCCGACTTCGAGACGATGGGTGTTGAGATTCTGGCGGTGTCGACAGATCCCAGGGACAAGGCGGAGAAATTCGCGGCGGAAGTGCAGCTGGAGATTCCCGTCGCCTATGATCTTGCCATCGACCAGGCGCGCGAACTGGGCCTCTTCATTTCCACGCCACTGAGCGACCAGGAAACCGATGCCCCATTCGCGGAACCGGGCGTATTTTTTGTGCGACCCGATGGTAGCCTGCACTTCAGTGACGTTGCCAGCGCACCCTTTTGCCGCCCGGACCTGGAAATGATCAGGAAGGGTGTGGGCTATATCAGCGAGAAAGGTTATCCGCCGCGCGGCACCGGTTGAGCACAAATAACATCAAAGAACAACCTGTGCCCATGAGGTGAGTATTTTGGCTGCAGTCCCTCAGGCATCCCGCCTGTGCGCCGTCCACTGGCCACCGTCCCACCAACGCAACCTGCCTGGCTGTTCCGTGTCGGGATACCAGCCTTCGGGAGGGGCGGCAGGTGGGGGCGCATCATGCCGCTTGGCAGCGTCCGGCGGAGCCGCTGCGACACTCGCCGAATCATCGGCCCTGGCCGCGGCGCCAGCAGGAACCTCGTCACTTGCGGCATTCGCAGCCGTTTCAAACAGGCTCGCCCCACCCTGGCCGGTACCTTTCTGACCGGCTGCGGTCTGCTCGATATCCACAGCTCCCGCGCGGGCGCGCTGCGCCAGAGAAATCAGGTCGGAGAAAAATCCGCTGGTGGCCCCGGCCTCGCGCCGGTCGCGCCGACCACCGATGAACAGCCAGACACCGAACGCGATCAGTGCCACACTCACCAGCAGACTGAACAGTGACAACAGTACCACCAGCCCCCCCGCACCGATGAAAATCAGGTGAAACTTGCCGTCGATACCGTCGGTGCGATAGGCATTGGCAGGGTTGCTTGCGGAATAGAGGATTTCCACCGGCTTGCCGATGGTGGGACGGCTACTGGAGCGTACCGAGGCTGTAAACTGGTATTCTTCACCATCCACCGTATAGCTGTAGCGAGGCGCGTACATCGTTTCGCCGTCGCTGTTGCGGCCCTCTTCCACCTCGACAATGGTGCCCTGAGTCTCTACCCCGTCCGACAATTCATCCGGAGCCATCAGGTTGCCGGCACCCATGAAGATGAACCCAAAGACAACACCGAAAATGCCGCCGAACAGTCCCCCCTTCTTGCCCTTGCGGCCATCTGTCACGCCGCGAATGGTGCCGAACAGCCCCTCGGCGACCAGTACTGCCCCGGCGGTCATCTTCGCCGCGCCACGAGCCGCGGGGTCATCGGACCAGTTGGTGGACACCGTATTCATGAAGTGCTTGATACGCTGAAGCATGTCTCCCCCTTTCAGACAGTCACCGCTGGATACAGAGTGCCAAGTATATGAAAGACAGGCAATGGCTCTCGCCATTTTACGTGAGAAGAGCCGGATAGCCTTATCAACAGAATTTAGTGAATATTGCTGTGTCCCAACTCAAGCGTGCCACCAGGGGGTCGACTGACAACGATCTAGCGGACGATTTGACGAGCCAGCAGAAGTTGGTACTGAAGGAGAGGCTGAGACATGAAAAAGCGCAACGTATTTGACGAACTGGTGCAGGGCTTCGATGACCTGAAGGCGGAGCGTGCGGGCAAGATCACCCTGAAATCGACCACGCTTGAAGCCCCCCAGCCTATCGCCATCAGCGCGGACCAGATCACGGCGCTGCGCGAACGTCTCAACTATTTACAGGGGGTGTTTGCGGCGCTGCTGCGGACCAATGTCAGCACCCTGCGTAACTGGAACAGGGTCGCGCCAGACCCAATGCCCAGGCAGCGCTGCTGCTGAAGCTGGTGGGGTCGGCGCCGGAGGCAATTCTGGGGAGGCTATCCGCACTGGGGGAGACGAAACGGCAGACCACGGACGGCAATGCTCAGGTGGCGGGACGCGCGCGATACAGCGCACACCTACAGGATGGGGTGACTTGCTGGACCCGCAGGCATAGGCTATGACATATGCCAGATAAACCAGAGGATATTCGAATGTCAACTTCTGGACGCCGCGTACGCCTCTTTCGCAACGGGCGCAACCAGGCCCTGCGCATCCCTCGCGAGTTCGAATTGGAGGGTCAGGAAGCAATCATCCACAAAGAAGGTGATCGGCTGATCGTGGAACCGATCCGTAAAGGCAGGCTGCTGGCGCTGCTGGCATCTCTCGATCCCTTGACTGAACCCTTCCCCGATATCGATGATGACCTGCCTCCACTGGATGACGTTCAGCTGTGAGCGGATCCCTGGCGTATTTACTGGATACCAACATCCTGTCCGATCTTGTCCGCAATCCGCAAGGCGTGGTGGCAGCGCAGATCACCAAGGCAGGCGAGGATACCGTCTGCACCAGCGTCATTGCAGCCGCAGAACTGCGCTACGTCGCAATCAAGTCCAACTCTGCAAAACTTGCAGAACGCATTGACATGATCCTCTCGGCGCTGGAGATCCTGCCACTGGAACCACCCGCCGACCACCAGTACGCATCATTACGCCATCGCCTCACACATCAGGGAACACCCATTGGGCCCAATGATCTGCTGATCGCTGCACACGCACTCACCAATGACCTCACAGTGATCACCGCCAATGTCGGGGAATTCTCCCGGGTCCCGGGGCTGAAGGTGGAGAACTGGTTACAGGCATAATCGGCGGAAGACGTCTGGCGAGGGAGAAGGCCAGGCTTGCCAGGCAAACCATTGACGAAGGACGCGACCCCGTTGTCGAGCGGGAAGCAGCCCGCGGCGCTCTCGCTGCCAGGCGGGACGCGGTTATCACCTTCGAGAGAGCGGCTGATCTACTGATGGGATCCAAGTCAGCCGAGAGGAGCAATCCCAAGCACCAATCGCAATGGCGCAACACTGACTGACTCCCTGTGGGAAATTACCGCCTCCTGGCGGCATAGCGGGCATCGTTTCATAGCGTCAACCCATTCCGCCAGGAGCGCCTATCGTGCGGTCGCAATAGCCCACCACACAATGGTTGCCGCCCCACAGGGCTGTATGCCTCCAGTGGTGCCCTGGGGCCCTCCTGGTTGCTAGAATGCACTATCTGAACCAGACTGAGGGTGTCGGTGTCTACATGCCCTCAAATCCACCAGCCGGGGTAATTGTTTGAAGATGATCGGCGTAACTCGTACAGGCGCTCCTGTCCTCCATATCAACGCGGTCTGGGATGATGAGGCCAAGGTCTGGACTGCTACCAGTGAGGATGTGCCTGGACTCGCGACAGAGGCCGCCACACAGGAGGACCTGCTGCGGAAGCTCCGCGTGATGGTCCCAGAGCTTCTCGAACTCAACGGGCTGGGCCCAGACAAAGGCCTCGCTCCCCAGGAGCTTCTTATCCACAGCGAGCAGCGGGCCTCTCTGGCTTGCTGAGGTGGCACCGCAGTCCTATACCCCTGGGGTAAAATCCCACCTCAAGAAAGCCCGCTGCCGCTTTGTCCGCCCCGGAAAGGGCGACCATGAGATATGGTACAGTCCCATCACCGGCGTAAACTTCACCGTGGACGGCAAGATCCTTCCCGCCACACCGCGAACGCCTCAACTATTCACAGGGGGTGTTTGCGGCGCTGCTGCGCACAAATGTCAGCACCCTGCGTAACTGGGAGCAGGATCGCGCCAAACCCAATGCCCAGGCCGCGCTGCTGCTGAAACTGGTGGAGTCGGCGCCGGAGGAAATTCTGGGGAGGCTATCCGCACTGGAGGAGACGAGGCCTTAGCGCGCGTCGGTGCTATCGCAAAAACAGAAACCTCGTCAGCGCGCGACGGGGTTTCTGGTTACACTGTAACCACTTAACCGCGGTTAAGTTAGTAGCTATATTCTGGATTTGTGCCCCGTCTATACAGGACTATTCTGGACGCGAATACGCCGGGAGTGACGACGCTGACCAAGCTACTGAGTATCAAGCCGCAATAGCTGCGCCGCCAGCCAGGCCGGCTCCCATGCTAAACTCTGGCTGGGCAATACGGGCCATCATCCAGACTCGAGGAAGCGACCATGCAAACACACAGCGCCAAGCAGGAGGCCCTGGAGGCCATTCAGCGCCTGCCCGACACGGCGGACATGGAAGAGATCATGTACCGGCTGTACGTGCTGGAAAATATCCGGCGCGGGCAACACGACGCCGCCGAAGGCAAGACGCAGCCGGCCGAGGAACTGTTGAAGGATGTTCAGTCTTGGTAAAGTGGACGGCTCACGCCAAAGCACAACTTCGCCACATTCATGATTATATTGCCCAGGATTCCCCCCTCTACGCAAGGCGCGTCAGCGAAGCGCTGGTGCAGAAGACCATCGGATTAGATGAACTGCCCCGCAAAGGCCGCATGGTGGCAGAGCTCAACGACGAGGTCGTACGCGAACTTCCGATGTATTCCTACCGGATCATCTACGAGATTAAACCGGACAGCCGTATCGAAGTGCTTGCCGTGATCCACAAGCGGCGGGATCTGGAGCCAGAAGATATTGCCAGGGAAACATAATGGAAAGTGTGTTCCCGCAACTTGGCGTTGCAATGGTATTAGCCACAGAGCCTTAGATTTTTGCTGGGTCGGTTGGTGGGTATTTGAATTTTGGCTCTTCATCATTAGCCCTGCCACCGTAGGCGGGTCATCTATTGGTGGATTGGCGAGGGCGCCCAGTTCTGGCTGTTCACGATCTATGGCAAGGATGTTGCGGACGATTTGACGAGCCAGCAAAAGTTGGTACTGAAGGAGAGGCTGAGACATGAAAAAGCGCAACGTATTTGACGAACTCGTCCAGGGCTTCGATGACCTGAAGGCCGAGCGTGGGGGCAAGATCACCCTGAAATCGACCACGGTCGAGTTCACTCGGCCGATTGCCATCAGCGCGGGCCAGATCACGGCGCTGCGCGAACGCCTCAACTATTCACAGGGTGTGTTTGCGGCGCTGTTGCGCACCAATGTCAGCACCCTGCGCAACTGGGAGCAGGATCGTGCCACGCCCAATGCGCAGGCCGCGCTGCTGCTGAAACTGGTGGAATCGGCGCCGGAGGAAATCCTGGGGAAGCTATCCGCACTGGAGGAGACAAAGCGGCAGACTACGTCCGGCAATGCACAGGTAGAGGGACGCGCGCGACACCGCGCGTCTGCCAAGCGCAAAGCAGCCGGCAAACGGGCCGTAGCCTGACCCAGAGAATTGGAACCCCGTCACCGTCGGTCGGCGTTTATGCCCATATGGCAGGACCGTGCGACTTGGCACGACAGAGTGCGATGCCTTCACCGCCGGAAAGTCCGCCCGCTCCCGACGGGCTTTATGGTGCCACTGGCACCACTTAGTCCGCCCAGGCCGGACCGGGTTTTCGGTTGCTGTAGTTGTAGTAGTTAAGTTACTACAACAACCAACTACACCAAGCCCCAATGCCACCGCCTTCGATTTTTGGTGCTGGTCCACAAGAGCATCAGAACGACCACGCACCGTTCTGGTGCGGCCTCCAAGCGATCAAAGAAGCCAAAGCACTCAACCTCTCCAACCCTTTTCGACCAGGACCATAGAACCAATGTAGTTCCATGATGTCAGAAACTCATATAGAATTCTTACATCATGTAAAGGTGAAACCAATGAGGACCTTACCCGAAACCATCCTTCGACATGCCCGCTCCCTCCCCGAGGGTGGCGTGCTAGCGCCTAAAGAATTTCTTCATCTCGGCAGCCGAGCCGCTGTTGATCAGGCGTTCTCACGGCTGACCAAGGGAGGCAAGCTGATGCGCGTGGCGCGCGGCACCTACGTGGTCCCGGTTTCAAGCAGATTTGGGACTCGCGCACCCGCGCCTGAAAAGGTCATAAGCTCGCTGGCAAAGCGAAGCGGTGAAACCGTGGTTCGGCACGGCGCAAACTCCGCTAACGCTCTGGGCCTGACCCAGCAGGTACCCATCAAAGAGGTTTACTTGACGTCCGGTCGCACTCGGAAGCTCAAGCTGGGAAAGGGGGAAGTCCTGGTCAAGCACGCCCCCCGCTGGATGTTGGTGCTTGGACCTCGGCCTGCCGGCGAGGCTGTCCGGGCGCTGGCCTGGATCGGATCGGCACATGCCGATGTAACTCTGGCATCGCTGCATCGCACTCTTCCCCCGGCCGAATGGAGAGCGTTGACCTCGGCCCGCGCTGCCCTGCCTTCCTGGATGGCTCAGGCCATCGGAAAGGAAGCGGCCGATGCCTGAAAGTTTTTTTGAGCTTAGCCAGAAAGACCAGCGGGAGGCACTCGAATACGTCCGAGCCGAAACCGGACGTCCCGCCCATCTCCTGGAAAAGGATATCTGGGTGGTCTGGACACTTCGAGCACTGTTCGAAGCGCCAATAGGCTCTGACCTTACCTTCAAGGGCGGTACGTCTCTTTCCAAGGTCTACAAGATCATCGACCGGTTCTCCGAGGACATTGATCTGACTTACGACATCCGCAGGCTGATTCCCGACCTGACAGGTGAAAGCGGGGAGCTGCCACGCAGTCGCAGCCAGGCCGGCAAGTGGACAAAAGCTGTTCGCCGTCGTCTACCCGATTGGATTTCAGCAAATATTCAACCTGTCTTAGAGACAGCACTGGCCAAAGAGGGACTCCAATCGCGGCTTGAGCAAGGCGGCAGGGATAACGACAAACTGATGCTCCACTACCCTCCCCTCACCAAAGGCACGGGCTATATTGCGCCGGTTTTCACACTGGAATTCGGCGGTAGAGCAACCGGCGAGCCACACGAAATACAATCCGTAGAATGTGATATTGCCGAGCACTTGACTGAGATCGAATTCCCAACGGCATCACCACAGGTCATGAGCCTCGCTCGAACGTTCTGGGAAAAGGCGACGGCTGCCCACGTATTCTGCGCCCAGGGCCGTCTCCGCGGAGAGCGGTACGCTCGACATTGGCACGACCTGGCCGCAATCAGCCGTAACGAACATTATGCTGCTGTAATATCGGATCACGCAATTGCTTCAACCGTTGCTCAGCACAAGTCACATTTCTTTATCGAAAAAGAGATGGACGGCGAAATCATTGACTATATCGCGGCGACGAGGGGAAAGCTGAAACTCGTTCCAGGCGGCAATGCGAGAACTGCCCTTGCCAAAGATTATGAGGCCATGATGGCTGACGAGGTCATGGTTGGTGATGCACTTCCGTTCGATGCTCTGCTGGACGTCTGTGCCGCCATCGAAGCAACCATCAACGAGTCCGCAGCAGTTAATTCTTTGCCGGGTAGAGCCGGGCTTCCATAACAAGATGGAGATGATGTCGAGGAGAGCGTATGGGTTCAGAAACTTTGAGAATTACCGACTGAGGGTGCTGACCCATTGTGGATGGGATGGCATCATCAACAGGGTTTAGTGAAAACCGGCCCATCCCCCGTTAAGTGGGTAGAGCCCAGGGTTTAGTGAAAACCGGCCCATCCCCCGTTAAGTGGGTAGAGCCTTGATTTTAATGGGTATTTGGCGGAGAGAGAGTCTATTTTTGGGGTGTCTCAAGGCTTCTCAAACAACCTCATTATGTCTCCCATATCATTGTTTTATAAGACTTTATTTTAATTTCATCTGTTTCAGGCTGTCTCTTGCCATCTCGTTTAACCACAATTATATTGGCGGGTAAATTGGTGGGTGTCGAGTATGGCGGAGACTTATGCCGAAGGTTGCAAGGGAGCTGTCTGCTCTCGAAGTGAAGCGCATTGGGAGCCCCGGCATGCACGCAGTCGGTGGCGTCGCTGGCCTGTATCTTCAGGTCGTACCCAGCGGTGGAAGGACCTGGATCCTGCGCTGCCTCATTGGCGGGAACCGTCGTGAAATGGGGCTTGGCGGTTTTCCAAGTGTATCCCTTGCGCTGGCCAGGGAGAAAGCCAGGCTTGCCAGACAAACGATCGACGAAGGACGCGACCCTATTGTCGAGCGCGAAGCAGCCCGCGGCGCCCTCGCTGCCCGAAAGGACGCTGTCATCACTTTCGAGAAAGCAGCTGACCTCCTGATAGCATCCAAATCAGCCGAGTGGAGCAATCCCAAGCACCAAGCACAGTGGCGGAATACCCTTGAGACCTACGCCTTTCCGATAATCGGCCAGTTGCTGGTGCACGACATCGCGCTTTCCCACATCACGCAAATCCTTGAGCCCATATGGACCGTCAAAAACGAAACAGCGAGTCGGCTACGCGGGCGTATTGAGGCTGTTCTCGACTGGGCAACAGTGCGCGGTTATCGGAATGGCGATAACCCTGCGCGTTGGCGAGGACATTTGGACATGCTGCTGGCAAAGCCCAGCAAGGTCAGAAAAGTCAAACATCATGCTGCGATTCCCTGGGAGGAAATCGGGCCGTTCATGGTGGAGCTGCGCTCCAGGGAAGGCACGGGAGCGCGCGCCCTGGAATTCGCAATCCTGACCGCCGCTCGGTCGGGTGAAGTCAGAAGTATGACCTGGGCTGAAGTTGATCTTGAGTCTGGCGTCTGGACAGTACCACCGGATCACATGAAGGCTGGCAAGGAACATCGGGTACCCTTGTCATCGTGCGCAGTAAAATTGCTGCAATTAGCGGCCGACGTTGGAAACACTGACCCCAGCACACTGGTGTTTCCCGGAATAAGACCCAATTCAAAGCTGAGCGATATGACGTTCACAGCAGTGCTGAAACGCCTGGGGCGGGCGGATATCACCGCGCACGGGTTCCGGTCAGCGTTCCGGGATTGGGCCGGTGAAACTACAGCCTACCCTCGCGAAGTGATCGAGCATGCACTGGCACATCAACTCAGAGACAAGGCAGAGGCCGCCTATGCCCGGGGCACCTTGTTCAACAAGCGGCGCGATTTGATGGATGACTGGGCGCTCCACTGTAGTAGACAAAGCCCTCGCGAGCTGAGTGTCGCTTCCATCTGAATCGCTCGACCCGGGGCGAATTTTGCTGCTACTCCCACAGCGGAAGTGGAGCAGCGTGCCCGCATTCGACGTGGGCGTGCACTCTGATACAGGACAGGAACTCAGTTCCGGGGAGCATCTCGACTTCCTTTCCAGATAATCCGCCTCTGACCGGAGTTCTGCCTCTGTACAAGGTGAGCGGTACTCAGCAAAATTTGAGACGAGGCATGTTTCTCATTGGCGGCGGTGAAGAGTCACCGGCGCAGGGAGCGTCAGACTGAACCTTTTCTGAAAGTATTCTTGCCCCGGCGCAGTCTACTCATCTGGGTAGGGCGCAACCCTTGCCAGGCCAGCTTCTAGGCCATGCACGCAGTCGATCTTGCCTAAACCACCTTTCGGCGCCTAATCGGCGCACCTGATTCAGACGTTGGGCTTGCGTAAGGAGTACGCGGTCAAGATACTGGAGTCTCCGTGCCGAATTACGCCTGGTACGAAAATTTCGTGGCCGGTTTCTGGGACTGGTAATGCCGACCACGTTTACACGAGCAAACTTTACTCTCGTTACGACTGCCGTTATTGTTATTGACCATAGTAGCGCAGCATATCTCAGGTTGGAGCTTGCTATTGATGCTGATCAATTTACATAATCGCCTGCATTCCGAGCACGTGAAGGATGATCGAAAACACCCCGCCCATAGAGTCAATTGAGATAGATATGAGTAAATCAGGTTCCAAGATATGGCGAAAAAGGCCAAAGCAGGGGCGCTCAGAAAATACTGTCAATACCATCCTTCTCGCAGCCGAACAGCTTTTTACTTCCAAGGGCTACCACAAGACATCTACCGAAGACATCGCCGAGCGCGCTGGAGTGGGCGTTGGTTCAATTTACGATTATTTCCCAAATAAAGTGTCGGTGGCATTGGCGCTCCTCGAAAACACAGTGCTAACTGCTTCAGAAGATTCCCGGAAATATCTAATGGACAGCGCATCAGGAGGAATCGAAGATAACTTGCCCAACGTTGTTCGAGGGCTCTTTGACCAATATAAACGCCATGCCCCAGTATTGATCAAACTAGTCTCAGAAGTCGCGGAGCTACAGCATGAGGAAATCTACACCTTCGATCACGTACTATTTCGGGCGAGTCTTATTTTCTTGCAGCAATACTACGATCAGTATCCTGACATTGACTTGAGGTCCGCACACTCCTTTTTAATTCTTGTGTTCACATCTAGTGTGAGGGAATACCTTTCTTTGCGGAATCCCAAGCTGAGAGAAGACGAGTTTGTAAAGCGGCTGTCCGATCTGCTGGTTGGGTATCTCGTCGGGGCAAGTAGTCGCCCACTAACTCAAGATTCGCAGTGAATACATCGCCGAACAAGTGACGGTATTCATCACGTAGTTCCTGATCAACGACTTTTGTCAAAGGGAGGCGTATTTAGCAATCATGAATGGGATTGCAGGGTAATGGCGTTTCCTATAAGGATCAGCGCAGCACACGAAAAATTCCATGTCTCATAGAGCTGGCGCCACGTTCTAGGAGCATTCTTTGCTTCCATATAGTGAACTATCACAAGCCGGGATTTAATCGCCGCCAGAGTTACGACTACAGTGCCACCTAATAACTTCGCATTGTCTCCTTCAAAGAAAAGCCATGAGATGATCGTAATCCCAATCAGTAGGAGCCATAATCCGAACGCGCTTTCAGTAATGGTTTTCATCGCGGATACCTCATATAAGGTACAGAATAGGAAAGATAAAAATCCATAAGGCATCTACAAAGTGCCAGAATAGTCCAACGTTCTCCAGCTCCATGATATCTCGTGGAGTTACTTTATTCTCTCGTTTAGATTTAGAGTATGTCCACAAAAGCACCATCCCAACCAAGAGGTGAAGAAAATGGATTGCCGTGATAAAAAAGTAGAATGTAAAGAACGAATTTGTTGTGATTCCCACACCGGAATCAATCTTTAGATAATATTCGGTGGTCTTGCTGACCACGAAAAATCCCCCAAAAATGAACGCAAGCTTAAGCCATCGCGATGCAGCTTGAGTGTGACTCTCTTTTGCAGACCTGACCGCTTCGACCACCATCCACGAACTCGTCAACAAGATTAGTGTGTTGGTGAACCCCCAGCCTGCGGACAGCTGAAGTTGTGACTGGACGTACAGTTCGTAGTTCCCCATCCGTTCCAACATGAAAACAAGGAAAATCAACAGAAAAATCATCATGTCGATAAATATAAATATCCATATACCTTCACTGCCAGGCATATCTACTTCGCGGTCTGCCCGCTCTTCGGATTCAAATGCTCTCACTACTTTCCCCAGCTATTATTCGCTATCCAGAGGAATTCGACTGACCTGCAGGCACACATTCGGTGTACCATGAATTGCCATGCCTTTCCGGCTGAATATCAAGCCACCATTTCAAATGATCAGGCTGCAATAATTATCGCAGCCTGATCACGCTAGCTTTGTATGCTTCAGTGTTTACTAGTACCAGACTAGCTCAGCTTGCATGTGAGGGAGAGTACACTAGCTGCATGCTTTTACCACGCCGTGATAGCTCAAGGATCATAAAGTAAGAGTATGGGGCGAGGAACAGGAAGAGCCATGTGCCGAAGACAATATAAAAGTTCCAAACGCCGCCTACTGCGAAAGGACCAGAAGGAATAAATGCGATCAACACAAGCGGCATGAAAATTATGCCGACTGCTATTGCCGCCCAGCCGGACCATGCAGGAAAAATCGTTTGCCTCTTGTTGAGCACCGTAAACAAACCAAGTCCTGTTAGCTGTACCGTAGTAATCATGAACGTCATGTCAAAAATGTACCATGTGAACGAATGAATGGTCTTTATTACTACCGGGTCCAACTCCGTTGCATAGATGGCGCAGGCAAGCCAAATCGCCGGGCAAAATGCCAAGACCCAAGCAGTGAGTATACCGCCCGCGTATTCCATGAGACTCAAGACACCCATGGAACCATCGTCGTTGCGCAGCATTGAAGCGAGCTGACAAGACCACGGGAGATATAGCATTCCAACTATACAAGTGACTGCCATCCCGATGGCAATAGAGCTCTGGTACTTGGCATAGTGATCTGTGACCAGTTGCTCTGCACTCATCCCAACAAAGTTCGGTGGGGGTATGTTATGCCCCATGATTCCCCAAAATATTATATACCCCAAGATACAAAGCGGGCCGGCCCATGCGATTGCGAACTCCACCCGATTTAAGGTTAGCTTGTCCATAGTTGATCCTCTCAAGTCATGCTGGATGAATTATTGTCCCGACGCATGCTCGGGTAGCTAGATCCTAGCGCTTGCAGGCTATTCAGCATCAGAGCCGACTTCAATATCCTTATGCCTCGGGTTGCACTCGGATTTTGCTCATGGGTGGGGCGTACGAAGCGCACATGTTTCCCCATGATTATTGGTTTCCTACGAGCCGCCACACGGTCGCATCAGGGTCAGTAAGTTCGTTGTAGCACCCAACTCTTGTCCCGGGGTCGCTCTCCTGTTGCCCTCTGCGTTCGCGCTTAGCGAGAGGCGCGGGAAAGCACCCGGCTAGCGAATACTGCGAAGTGGAAGCTACCAGTTAGAAGTGACTGAACAAACAACCGCGAGGGCAGAAAAGTGAGGGCAGCTAACATGCGGCCAAGCCAGCCATTAGCTCTGCCTGATGGCTATAAGGGGAGCGACCATCGACTTCTCCTGGTCCATGGAGATTTCTACTCTATTCTATGGACTTCCCCCTAATCCATGGGAAGTCCACTAGAGGCTGGATCGGCTTTGTTATATCCCCAACTCCTTGGCAATAATACCGCACTGGATCTCCCGGGTACCGCCGCCTACCATGCCATGCTTCGCTTCGCGAAAGTAGCGCTCCATGTCATATTCAGGTAGCTGGGCATAGCCGCCCAATGCCTGCATTCCGTTGAAAGCCGTCTTGAACAGCACATCGGCAGCGAAGACCTTCGCCATCGATACCTCCTTGATCGCACGCTCGCCGCGGGCGATCTTGGCGGCGGCGGCGTAGACCATCAGGCGCGCGGCCTCTATCTCGATGGCATTTTCCGCCATGCGATGCTTGAGCACCTGGAAACTCGAGAGAGGCTTGCCGAACGCGTCCCGATTCTTGGTGTAGTTGATCGTGTCATCCAGCGCGGTCTGCGCGTTGCCGACCTGCGAGGCAGCAATACTCAAACGCTCCAGTTCGAGATGTTCTGCGATGTACTGCCAGCCCTTGCCCTGCTCACCTAACAGGTTTTCGCGCGGAATCCTGACGTTATCAAGAAAGAACTCCGTCGTGCCCAGGCTTTTTCGGACAATGGTGTTCATCTTTTTGATCTCAAGCCCGGGGGTATCGTTGGGCACCAAGAACAGGCTCAGGCCAGCATAGCGCTCCGGACCTGTGCGGGCCATGAGGATAATCGCCGTGTCCGGCAGGTGCGCCCCGGAACACCAGACCTTGTTACCGTTCAACACCCACTCATCGCCCTCCAGTACGGCCTTTGTCCTGGCTGCCGCCGCGTCCGAACCCGATTGCGGTTCGCTGATCGAGATAGCGAACTTATGCTCGCCGCGCAAATACCGCGAGATGTAATACTCCTTCTGGGCTTCGTTGCCGTGGTGCACGATATTCAAGGCCGTAAACATCGAGGTCATGATGCAGGCCGCCGTGTCGAGGCTGAACTTGCCAATCGCCTCACAGAAGATGGCAAACATGATGGGGTCGCAAGCCATGCCTCCCATCTCTTCAGGTGTCAGCAGACCCAACCAACCCTGATCGGCCATCTTTTTATAGATTTCGTCGGGAAACTGGCGTGATTCATCGTGCTCTCGCGTGTACTCCCTGCCCACTTCTTTTTCCATGAAAGAGTGCAGCATGTCGTGCCACATACGCTGTTCGTCATTAAAAGTAAAATCCATAAGGCTTCAATTATCCCCTGATTGCAGATCCTGCTATTGCGATGGACGCCGGAAACGCCGTGGCTAACGACTGGATATTGACATTATCCAACCCAGCCTTTAAGCTATAACAAATGTTTGTTTTTGTCAACGAGCCTCGCAACTATGAACGGCCAGACCGATAAAAAGACCGCAACAGCCGTCCCTCCTGCACCTGTTCGGCGGCAGGCACTGGCTGCCGTCTGGCCAGAATGGCACCCGCGCACCCTTGCCCAACACCTGGATCATGTGTGCCAACTGCACGGCGCAAAGCCGCTGCTCATCGCCGACGGCCGCCAGTACAACTACAGCGAGATTCAACAGTGGTCAATGGAGCTGGCTGCAGGTCTCCTGCACCTCGGGATCAAACCCGGCGATCATGTCGCGGTAATCATGGGGAACTACCCGGAATACATCGCCCTGAAGTTCGCCATCGCACGCGTGGGAGCGGTAGCGGTAGCGATCAATTATCTTCTCCGTCGCCAGGAGTTGAGTTACATCTTCACGCAATCGGACGCCAAATGTCTGATTACAATGGATTCTTTCGCAGACCGTGACTACCTTGCGGACCTGGACGAACTCATGCCGGGATGGCGCCAGCACTCTGAAGGGAAAATCTACGGTGAAATCGAGCGGGTGATTGTGTTTTCTCCGAGCGGCGTGAGCAACGATGGCATTTCACTGGCAACACTTGGCACATTGGGGGATTCAGCGGACCGCGGCGAGCTTGACCGCATCGCCGGGCTCAACCTCGCGAACAGCAATTCGGATATCGTCTACACATCAGGAACGACCGGGACTCCCAAAGGGGTATTACTGCAGCACGACATGATCTTGCGGGCAGCCTACGCCTCCGCCTATACAAGCGGCTTCCAGCCTGGCTGGAGGATTCTCTTCTCACTGCCCATGTACCACGTCTTTGGCTATGTGGAATGCCTCATGGCTTGCACCTTCGTCGGTGGCACCATTATTCCCCATCTTGGTTTCGACCCAGCGCAAATGCTCAGCGACGCCCAAGGCTATCAGGTCAGCGAAATCATCGCGGTGCCGATGATGACACTGAAGTTAGTGGAACTGGCAAAGACCCAGGGTTTCCACTGCCCCAGCCTCGTCATCATGTTCAATTCAGGGGGAGTGTCGCCCCCCTGGCTTTGGCAAGCCATTCGCGACGTTCTCGGCGCCAGGGAGGTTATCACCGCTTATGGTATGTCGGAAACAACAGCATCCACCTCCTGCACGTTTCCCGAGGGAGATGACCGCTATCTGCAAGAAACCAATGGCAAACTAAAGTTTGCCGGGGTAGCGGGAGATCCAGAGCTGGAGGGCGTGCTCGCCGTCTACAAAACCATCGACCCCGCTACCGGCGAGGACCTACCCCCGGGTTGCCCTGGCGAGCTGTTGGTAAAAGGACCCATCGTCACCCACGGCTACTACAAGAAGCCCGAGGAAACGCGGGCTGCAATCAACACCGCAGGCTGGCTCCATACAGGCGACGTCGGCACAGTGACTGCCGACGGTTATGTCACTCTCACTGGCCGTATCAAGGAAACCTACCGCTGCGGTGGCGAAATGGTCATGCCGAGAGAGGTAGAGGACACACTGGCCCGCCATGACGCCGTAAAGCAAGCCGTTGTCGTTGGATTACCAGACCCCAAAATGGGGGAAGTGGGATGCGCATGCATCATCAGCACAAACGACGAGATTCTCGACGCAGAGGAACTCCAAAACTATTGCAGCGAAAACCTGGCTAAATTCAAGGTACCAAAATACTTTATCTTCATCGAAGAAGCGATGATTCCGATGACAGCTACTGGCCGGCCACAAAAATTCAAGCTGGTCGAGCTCATCCAGCAGCAGGATCTCATCAAATTGGCGAGGCAATGATTCCATGGTTACAGAGCATGTTTTGATCAAGATAAGGCACGACAGTACGCAGGATTTCATCGCCGCGATGGAGTCCGGACAAGAGATCCTTGAGGCGGCTGACGGTGCCAGGGCGGTGAGGCTTCTTCGCGGAATCGAAGACGAAAATCAGTTTCTGCTGACAATCGAATGGGACTCAGTGGAGCACCATGTTGCTTTCACCAAGACAGAGGGGTTTGCCCGGTTCGGCGCTTTGGTGGGGAAATACTTCGCGGAAAAGCCCGCAATGCAACACTTTGACGGGACTCTCAGCCGGGGAGCAGACTGATGACACATGTGGTAACCGGGAATTGTCAGGCGTGTCGGTTTACCGATTGCGTCGCCACCTGCCCAGTCGCATGTTTCCGTGTCGGTGATGATATGCTCTACATCGATCCGAAGGAATGCATCGACTGCGCAGCTTGCGTACCGGCCTGTCCGGTACAGGCCATCCATTCCGTCTACGACCTCGACGAACAGCTGCATCACTGGATCGACATTAATGCCGAAGAAGCCCCCCGGTGGCCCGTGGCCGAGGGCAAACTTGAGCCACTGCCGTCAGCTGATGCCAAACGCGAGGAATTGGGACTTTGACCGCCCACACCGGATTCAAGGTAGCCATTGTTGGCGCCGGACCGAGTGGCTTCTATGCGGCGGAGGAATTGCTTAACAACGAAGTCCAGGTCGACATGTACGAGAAGTTGCCAGTGCCGTTTGGCCTGGTGCGCTACGGCGTAGCGCCGGACCATCAAAAGCTCAAGCTGGTGGCAAAGGTGTTTGACAGAACCGCTAGGCGGGAAAACTTTAACTTCTTCGGCAACGTCAATGTTGGTGAATCCTTGTCCTTGCAGGCGCTGCAAACCCACTATCACGCCGTGATACTCACCCACGGGGCAAGTCAGGGTCGGAAACCTGGCATCCCCGGAGAAGATCTACACGGCTGCTATACCGCGGCGGATCTCGTCGGGTGGTACAACGGCCATCCGGATTTTCAGGATCTGGCATTCGATCCATCCTGCCGCTCCGTCGCCATTATCGGCCACGGCAACGTAGCCATTGATATTGCCCGTATTCTGGCCAAAACACCTGCAGAACTCGCGAGCAGTGACATTACTTCCGCTGCGCTGCACCGACTTTCCACGAGCAGAATTGAAACCATACACCTGATTGGCCGACGCGGCCCCGCCCAGACCCGGTTTACCAGCCAGGAACTGCGCGAACTGGGAGAACTGGCGGATGCCGAGGTCTGGATAGCAGATGACGGGCTGACGTTGAACGCGGCAAGCCGTGAAGAACTGCAGGACAAAAAGAACCTTGTTGCCAGCAAGAACTACGAGATATTCACAGGATTCAGCCGCTCTGGGACAAAACGTCGGAGGATCGTTTTCCACTTCATGAAATTCCCGGTCGCCATGTATGGCAAGGACCGAGTAGAGGAATTGCATGTCGGGCTGAATGAACTCGAAGGAGCGGCCTTCCAGCAAACCGCCAGGGCCACCGGCGTCGAAAGCCGGATTCCCTGCGACGCGGTTGTATTCAGCATCGGGTATCGTGGCAACGGCTTGTTGCAGTCCGGCTTCGATGCTGCGCAATCTGTCTACGTAAACACCGAGGGGCGATTGCCGAGCGGTGACGGGCTCTATGCAGCCGGCTGGATCAAGCGCGGCGCCACTGGCGTGATTGGTACCAACAAGCCCTGTGCCCAGGAAACCGTTGCATCCCTGTTGGCCGACCTCCGCACCGAGCCCCAGACTGCAAAAGCTGGAAGCGCGGCGATTCTGCCTTTACTCACGGACATTCCAACGTCCTTCTCTGACTGGGAGTCTATCGATCGCGAAGAGCAGGCAAGGGGCCAGGCGGCAGGAAAGCCACGCGAGAAGATTGTGCATATTGAGGAGTGTCTCGCTCTGACTGCGGCTAGCCGTAGGTAGCATAGATTGCCCTGGCGAAGCCAGGGTCTGTTACCCCACCGCCACATGCGGGGTGGCGAGCTCACTCACTCCCCTTCTCCAGTTCTGCCAGTATCTCATCCGTATGCTCGCCAAGCGCCGGTGGCGGTCTGAACCATCCTTCACTCTGCGGGTCGAGTGGTGCACGCACCAGCGGCAGGCCATCGCTCCAGCCCACGGCTTCTGGTTGCAGAAACAGCGCTCGTTCCCGCACCAGATCTGACTCAATCGCCTCGGACACAGTGTTCACCGGCCCCGCAGCGACGTTGTTCTCCTCCAGCAGGTGCAGCCAGTGCGCGACACTTTCCTTATCGAACACGTTCTCCAGCAGCTGATCGAGTTCCTCTCGATGAGCTATTCTTGCCGCCATACTGTTGAAACGGGAATCAAGTGCCAACTCGGGCAGGGACACCGCCTCGCAGAGTCGAACGAACTGGGGGTCACTGGCTGTCGCCAGGATAAAGGAACCATTGGAGGCCGCGTAAACCCGGTAGGGTACTGCGCTGGGGGCGCCCGAACCGTACTTTTCCGGATTCTGGTCCGTGGCCTTGAATCCGGCCACCTGATGACACATCAGCGTAAAGGCAGAGTCGATCAGGCTCGGACTGACTTGCTGCGCACCGGCGCCATTCTCGCGACTGCGCAGGGCGGCCATGATGCCAATCAGCGCCCACATCCCGGTGCTGATATCAAGTACCGAGGGTGCTATGCGAACCGGCGCACCCGAGGGGTCGCCAGTAAAACTCATGAGGCCGGAGAATGCCTGCACCAGGGCGTCGTATCCCGGCTTCCTGCCGCCGATTTCACCGCTGCCAAAGGCCGAGATCGAGCAGTGGACGATACGGGGATTCAGCGCTGCAATTGTGGGGAAATCGAGTCCGAGTTTTGCCCCAACGCCCGGAGGAAAGCTGTCGATGACCACGTCGGCACCAGCAATGAGCCGCCTGATTTTATCCAGGTCTGTGGGACTCTTGAAGTCCAGCAGAAGGCTGCGCTTGTTTCTGTTTACCGACAGGTAGACCGTAGAGACACCGTTGTGCAGCGGGGTCAATTGCCGGGTATCGTCACCAAAAGGTGCCCGTTCAACCTTGATGACATCGGCACCCATATCACCCAACAGCATTGCCGCAAGGGGACCCGCGATATTCGTTCCGAGGTCCACTACCCGGATGTCTGTGCAGGATGAGGCAAACATCTTCTACACCAATCCCATAATCCGCCTCTGCGGCTCAAATCTGTTCGGTATCGCGTTCCATGCGTGGATGCTCGTGTTCATTACCAGACACCCATCGATCATTCGAGCCGGTCCTTCTTGTTGTACACCGGAGCACGCTTTTCCAGAGCTGCGTTGATCCCCTCCTTGAGGTCGCGAGTCTGGGTCATGGCGGCGACTCCCCAGAAACTGTTGTTCATGGAGGTCAACAGGTCCATGTGCCAGCTCTGACGAAGCTGCTGCTTGGTAGCCTCCAGCGCAAGCCTGGGATACGACGCAATCCGCGCCGCCAGGGCAACGGCTTCTGGAATCAGGGCTTCGGGCTCCACCACCCGATTCACCAGGCCAATCTGCAGGGCACGCGCGGCGTCAACGATATCCCCAGTCAGAGCCAATTCTGCCGCCAATCCGGACCCAATGAGACGAGGCAGAAAGTAGGTGCCGCCATTGCCGGGGTTCAGGCCCAGCTTGATATACGTTTCCCCCAGTTTTGCCCGCGATGACGCCAGCCGCAGGTCGCAGGCCAGCGCCATGTCCAGCCCGCCCGCGGTGGCGCCACCGTTGATTGCCGCGATTACCGGAAGCCGGCAGTTCGCCAACTTCTGTGTGATCGGGAACAGCAGTCGTGCATTGAAAGGTTCTTCAGTTTCCGGGAGCTCTTCCTCCAGGTAGGCCTTGAATGCCCCCAGGTCAGCACCGGCACAGAACTGTTTGCCCGCACCCGTCAGGATCAAGACGCGGTACGCGTTGTTCTCTTCAATCTGTTGCAGCGCGGAACCCAAATCCCGCGCAAGTTGTGGCACGACACCATTCCCGGCTTCCGGTCGATTCAATGTCAGTAGCACAACGCCGTCTGCCACCGACTCATAATACAGTGTCTCCAGTTCAACGCGGGAGGTCGTCATGACGCAGTTACCTCTGTCTAGTCGACAAGTTCCAGAATCGTCGTCACCGTGAGGATATAGGTATCATCCATCCAGCCACCACCGTTAACCGCCATGCCCAGGCGAGGGGATTTGAGTTGCCTCGCCTCGGCGCGCTGGCGCAATTGATCGAAGATCTCTGCCACCTGGGCGCAGCCGGTCGCGCCGAGGGCATGCCCACGAGACAGCAGTCCTCCACTGGTATTCACCGGATGTTTGCCGGTGATATCGGTGCTGCCATCACGCAGGAGTTTATGCCCCTCCCCCTCCGAACACAGCCCAATCTCTGCGTACTGAAGAATTTCGGCTGGAGCTGCTGCGTCGTGCAGCTCGATCAGATCCATGTCCCTCGCTCCGAAACCGGCCTTCTCATAGGCCATGCTACATGCGGGTATCACTGGAGAAATACCGGGCCCGGGACTTCCCGCCATCTCGCACGCCCTCACCGCAACCTTCGCCAGTCCATGTTGTTTGGCGAACGCGGCAGAGCAGACAAGAATCGCTGTCGAACCATCCGTGAGCGGGGCACACATGGGCAGCGTCAACGGCTCGGTAATCATACGCGCGGAGAGTACCTGATCAAGCGACTGCCGTGTCCGGAATTGTGCGATGGGATTGAGTGCTGCATTGTTCCTGTTCTTGACGGCGACACGCGCATAATCCTCGACAGTGGCGTCCCAACTGTGCAGGTACGTCCTTGCCACTGCTGCATAAAACTCCATAAGCACGGAATTGGAACTCTTCGCTTTGGGGTATTCTCCGATTTCCGTGACATCCGTGGATCCCCACAGCGCCTTGAACGCGCGTTCCTTGTCTGCATGATGCAGTTTCTCGACGCCAATGACCAAGGCAACATCCAGCTCGCCGTACTCTACAGCCCGAGACGCGAGATGCAGTGCCGAACCGCCAGAAGCACAGGCGTTCTCGACATTCACCAGCGGCTTGCCAGCAAGGGCATGATAGCGCAGAACCACCTGCCCCCGAACCATCTCCTGCTGCGCGAGCACGCCTGCCGCCGCGTTGGCGAAGAATACCTTCTGAACCTGTCCGGGGCTAATCCCGGTTTCAAGGAATAATTTGTCCACGGCCTCGAGAGACAGGGAGCGGATACTCTGGTCCGGAAAGGAGCCGTACCTGGTGCTCGCCGCTCCGGCGATAAATACCCTACTCATAGCTCCATCCAATTCATCAACGTGTCGATCAGGACTGTCCAGTGTCCGAAATGCCGGAATTGCGGTAACGCTCACGAATTTCCCGACGCAGAATCTTTCCGTACCCGCTTACCGGAAACTCGGCAACGAAATCCACCGCTTTTGGCTTTTTGTAACCCGCCATGTTCCTGGCACAGAAGGCAATGATGTCATCGCTACTGCAGCTCTGCCCTGGCTCCAGCTGTACAACCGCCTGTACCGACTCTCCCCAGTACTCATCGGGGACACCTATAACCACTACGTTAGCAACTGCCGGATGCTGGACGATGACTTCCTCCACTTCACGGGGGTAGACATTGTTACCGCCGGTTATGATCACATCCTTTGAACGGTCCAGGAGATACAGATAGCCCTCGCTGTCGAATCGCCCGACGTCACCCGTATAGAGCCAGCCGTCGCGGATAGTGTCAGCAGTGGCTTCCGGGTTGCCCCAGTAACCATCCATGACCACTTCGCCGCGGGCAACGATCTCACCGATTTCACCGATAGGGAGGCTGACCCCGGCTTCATCAACACAGCGAACCTCTACATCAGTGCGGCTGCGGCCGGCAGACGCAATGCGCTCATCGCCGGTACGGATAAACAGCTCGTGTTCGGCGGCACTCATGCCCGCGATGGTGATAGGTGCCTCGCCCTGGCCATAGAGTTGAATGAAGACTGAACCGAAGGTGGCGACCGCACGCTTGAGGTGTTCCACGTGCATCGGGGCGCCGCCATAGCAAATGCCTCGCAGGGATTCCGTTTGCCAACTATCAGTGTAGTCTTCGAGGCACTTTATGATCTGCGTGGGCGCCATGAACGCAACATGCGAGACCCGGTGCTGCGCTACCGTTGCAAACAGGGAGGCCGGGTCAAAACTCGGGTGCTCATAAATAATATTGACGGCGGCCCTGGCCACCGCCGGCAACGCTATGATGCCGCTGCCGTGGGACAAGGGTGCGCAATGCAACACCGGCTCTTGAAAACCGATGTTATAGAGATCCGCAAGGTAGTTCATGATGACCACGCGAATCGTGCGATGGCTCCACAACGCGCCCTTGGGCTTGCCGGTGGTACCCGAGGTGTAAAAGAGCCACGCGGGTGCCTCAGGCTTGAGTTCCAGGCCCGCTGCCAGGCTACGGGAGGGATCCAGTATGCCTGCCTCCTGGCCGGCGGGCGCATCAGCGGCGGTGACAATGCGGTGCTCAAGGTTCAGGAAATCGACCGCGTGAGTCTCGATACCATCACAGTACTCCGGGCCGTGGAAGAGTACCCGGCTCCCTGAGTTCTCAACGATATAGGCGATCTCCTTCGGATGCAGACGGGCATTGACCGGCACGACAATGAACCCACCCGCAAAGCAGGCGTAGATGAGCTCAAGAATCCGCGGGCTGTTGGCCAGGCAAAACGCGACCCGGTCTCCTGGTAACAATCCCATGGCAGCGAGGTTACCGGCTATCAGCAGCGCACGTTGGTGAAACTCCCGGTAGGTGATTACTTCCTGGCCATGGATGATCGCCGGTCGATCACCGTGAAAGCGCGCCGCCTTGTCGAGGAATACGAAGGTATTCATGAGCCTGCTTTCCTCAACACGGCTAGGCTTTGGAAAACCAGGGACAGGGTCTGGCGATGGCATTACGAGTCGCGGCTGGCGCGAACACAAGCTTGTCGTCGCATTCGTAGCTGTCCCAGCCGCCACTTGCATCGGGATTCAGTCGGGACAGCATCTGCACACCTTCCGCCAGTTTTACCACCGCCAACCCATAGGGAATCTCCCCCTCAAAACCCTGCGGCGGACCGGCCCGAAGTACAGTGAACGTGTGCAGAACCGCACTGCCCTCGGCCTGTTGCCAGCCCAGATTCCCGGACTGGCAGAAGGGGCAGGCGTGGCGTGGATACATGTTCAGCTTGTTGCAGTCCTCGCACTTCTGTAACAGCAGTTGCCCCTTAGCGAGACCATCGCGAAATTCCTGTGTTATCGACTGTTGCATGATCAGCTCCCGTACTCCATCCGTTCCAGCATCAATACCTGAGCGTCCATATAGGAGCCCCCGGTACCTCCGATTACACAGCGCCGACAGTCCGCAATCTGACGCTCCTGCTCCGCTCTTCTCAGCAATTGACGCACTCCCTCCACGAGTAGCGCCGTGCCCCCGCCGACACCGGTGTGACCGGCCGAGAGCAGACCGCCGTTGGTATTGATTGGAAAGCTGCCACCGGGATCGCCGTTACCCGCTGCAAACCAGCGTGCGCCTTCACCCGGAGGGGCAATGCCCAGGCCCTCTACCGCTATGGCAGTGACCGCCGCATAGGAATCATAGATTTCGCCGAAGTCCGCAGTGTCCGGCTTCCAGCCCGACTGCTGATAAGCTCTTCTGGCCGCGATTTCCCAACCCAGCTTGCCCACTTCAAGTTCCTGGCCGATGCTGTAGTGACTGACACAGCCGCCGGAGCCAGCGACGCGTACCGCCTCTCGAATCCCCCGGGCTTTGGCGTTGGCGGCGCTGGTCATGACGAAAGCCACCGCGCCGTCGGCCAGCATGGGACACTCCATGGCGTGAAGAGGGTCGGCGACCATTCTCGATGCCAGAACCTGCTCCACAGTCAGGGGCTTATCCCGGTACATGGCGTTGGGGTTCAGGTTGGCCCACTTCCTGAGGGTAACCAGAATCGAGGCCATCTCCTCGGGAGTTGACTTGCTCTCATGCATGTAGCGCTTCGTGATGAGAGCGCCGATCGCATTGAACTGAAGGCCCGCCACCTGTTCCCACTCTTGCGGGATACCATTTTTGGTCAGCATATTGATCATGGCATTGACGTCGGCGGAGCCCCAGCGCTCGCATTGCAGCACAAGAACACTGCGGGCGTGACCCGCTGCAATGAGACCGGAGGCGGCGCGCACGGCGTTGTCGCTGGTAGAACCCCCGGAATGGACCATGAAGCTGGACTTGGCCTGCTTGGACAGGCCAAGCTCCTCTACCATGCGGGAGAACACCAGATCCGCCTGATCGTCGAAGGAGTGAAGGTTAGGAATCAAAAGGATGGTATCAATATCCGAGGGCACCATACCGGCATCGTCAATAGCCAGCAGCCCTACTTTGGTAAGATCGCCAATGAATGTCCGGTCGGGATAACGACCCGAGGGAATTTCACCCACACCGACAAAAACCGGGTCATTGGGCGAATCCTTGTCTATATAGAGGGGCCAGGTGTCGTTTGCTGTAGTCACTTCAGTTCTCTCTCCGTTTGGCCAACATGATTTGCAGGAATTGCATGACTTCCACGTCACTCTGATTGAGCACCGAGTAGTTCACATGCAGTGTGCCGTACTTGGGATTCTTGCCTTCCTCAAGCCTGGTCACCGTGGCGTGAACCTTCAGAGTGTCCCCGGGAAAGACCGGCTTTAGCGCGCGCAGGCTCTGGATTTCGACCAGGGCAACAATCGCATTGCCGTAGAATCCGCTCAGACCAACCAGACCGACAGCGATGGTGAAAGTGAAGGGACCGTGCGCTATGCGGCTACCAAACCGGGTGCCCTCGCAAAAAACCTCATCGGTATGCAGCTGGTAGTGATCACCGGTGAGGCCCGAAAACATGGTGAGGTCACCGATATCGACGGTTCTGCCCCGGGTGATCATGGTGTCACCCTCGGCAAAATCCTCGAAATACTTGTCTGCTGGATCGTGAAATATTCGGTTAACCATATCTGCGATGCCCGTTCCTTAGAAGTTGTAGGAGAAACTGACTCCCACCGTCCTCGGCATCCCCGTATAGCGTGCCACCGTGTCATAGTAACTGGTTACATTGGTCCAGTAGTATTCGTCGGTGACGTTTTTGCCCCAGACCATGAGACTCCAGGACAGATCACTGGACCGGATACCCGCCCTCATGTTCAGCATGTTGTAAGAGTCGATATCGTACAGGTCGGAGCCACCGATAATGGCGGTAGTGCTGGATCGGGTCATGTAGTCAAGGCCGACGATCGCCATCAGATTTGAACTGATCGGCCACTCATAACTGCCCCCCACATTGGCCTGGTTTTCAGGGCTGAAGGGAACGTCTGTGCCGGAGAAATCAATGGGCTCAGCCACCAGGGTTTCATCATTTTCACCAACGAACTTCTCAATAGTGGCATCGAGGTACGTGTAGTTCAGGTAAACCCGCAGCCCTTCGAGCGGCGCATAAATGGTCTCCAACTCGAACCCGTTTACACTGGTCTCGGGCACATTCACCAGAACATCCAGTTTCCCAAATATCGGATCGCTAAGCTTGGAACGCAGCTGTCGGTCCTCGTAATCGTAATGGAACACCGTCGCATTGAGCTGCATACTGCGCTCTAGCAGCGATGCCTTCACGCCAGCTTCATAGGACAGCACGGACTCCTGGGTAACAGGCACAAGTTGGGTGTTGGTGGAACTGGCCAGTGCCGGCAGGCTGCCGGCCTTATAGCCCTTGGTCAGGTTGGCATACATGAGAATGTTGTCGGAGGCCGCCCAGTCCACCCCGAGACGCCAGGCCGTGTTGTCTTCCTCCAGGATAGCGTCGTGCCTTCCGGGGAGCCCGGTCGGGGCATTACCCAGAATGCCATTGGTGTCCAGAGTGTGGCACGCATTCGGCTGCACGGTAAAAGGGACAGGCGGATCGATTCCCAGACCAAGCTGAACCGGAATCGTCAGGATACTGAACAGTTCAGCGTTGCCGCCTCCGGGCACATCGTAGTTACAGCCCTCCATCTCACGATCGGCCTCGGTATAGCGAACCCCGGCCTTCAACTTGAAGTCGGACAGCTGATACTCGCTGCTGGCAAACACCGCGCGATTCTCCATCGTCTGGTCGCTGTAATAGCCGCTGAAACCCTCCAGTGGAAATGCCACGGTAACGGTCGACACTGAGAAGTCCAACAGGTAGTTGTCGCGCGCTTCATCTTCCGAGTAATTGGCGCCGACAATCCAGCTCAAATTCCCCTCGCCTGAACTTGCCAACCTGATTTCCTGGGCAAATGTTTTCACTTTACCCTCGATTTCAGGCACGTCGAAGTTTCGCTCGGCAACGCCATCGCCGTCATAGCGGAGAAAGTGGTCGTAATCCGCATAGGAGGTCATCGAGGTGAAGGTCATATCGCTGGTGAGTTCATAATCCAGGCGCAGCGTAAGATTCTGCAACTCGTTGTCCTTGGCCAGGCCGATGGAATCGGTAAAGTCCGCGGCGCGGTTGTCCTCCGGCGCGCGAGGCTGGTCCTTGATGGAGACCGCGTCTGCCACCGCAGGAATATTGGGCCGATATTGGAGGAACTGGGGCGCCTGCGGGTCACCCTTGTCTGACCAATAGTTAACGGTTGCGGAGACGCTCAGCCGTTCCGTCGGAGTCCACTCCAGAATTCCTCGGGCCGAGAGGATATCCTTCTCGCCGTTCTTCGCGTTGATGGTGTAGCCGCGCTGCCATTCATCGGCCTGCACCTTTTTCACCGCTATGCGGCCTTTGAGTGAGTCGCTCAACGCGCCGCTGAGGTAGCCCTCGAGAGAGACCTCGTCAAAGGTGCCATATCCTGCGGTAATGTTGCCTTCAAAATTCTCCGTGGGCTTGGCCGCGATCATGTTGATCGCCCCACCGGTGGCATTGTTGCCAAACAACGTTCCCTGTGGGCCCTTCAGGACTTCCACCCGCTCCAGATCGATCGCGATGTGGTTGGTCAGCACCGGAAACGGCAGCGGCGACTCATCGATATAGATGCTGACGTCCGGGTAGGCACTCAACGTGGATTCATAGAACCCCACGCCCCTCAGCGTGTAGACCGGAGTGTCGGTGCCGCTGGTCGAGTAGGACAGACCCGGCACCTGCAGAGCGATGTCCTCAAGGGAAGTGATGTTCTTATCCTTCATGTCCGATCCGCTCAGCACAGCAACAGTCAGGCCAAGATCATTCAGGTTCTCTGCCCGCTTCTGGGCGGTGACTACGATTTCCTCCAGGGTAGAAGCCTGCAGCATGGCCGGGGTCAGAGCCACGCAGAGGGCAAGTGCACGCTTGGAGAAGACGGCGTTGGGATTTTCAGCTGTCGTATTCATTCGGATATGCCTCAGGTTGCTTATTGTAATGTACTTAAAACGAACGGTTGTTTGCTAAGCTAACAATCATTTGTTTTATTGTCAACGAATTTTTTACCCCACCAGCAGCGCTGGCCCTTCAAGATTCCTGGCAGGTTACATCAGAGAACGGCGCCGCCAGTCTGCAAACAAAACCGAACAGCACCAGGTTTGGCCGCCCGAGCGGCACTAGGTCAGCGTACTCCGGGATGAGGTAGCAAGATGGTCGGCGTATCAATCCTCAATGATGGTTATGGCCTGCTCTGGACAACTCTGCGCCCCGATTCGAGCCTGCTTGTGCAAATGCTCGGGAACCTCGAAAACCTGGCCGATCTGCTCGTTGTAGCCGTTATCGTCCAACTCATAGACATCGCTGGCGTAAGTCCAGCAGCGGCCTTGGCCGCTACACAGGGTTTCATCGATTTTTACTTTCATCTTTGTTTCTCCTGACTGTGATTTCAGTTGGCGGTTATTCTCTATTGCGCATCTTTCATTCTGCCCGCCGTGGGCAAGGCTGCGATTGCGGCCAGGGCTTCCAGCGCCAACCCCATGCCAAGTCCCTCCTCCAACAACCGCTTGATCCGTTGGGTCAGGGCAACCCGGGTATAACGGCGTGTCAGCTCTGGCATGGCCGCGATGTAGCGCGCCAGCTCCATGGCGCGCGGCAGCAGTTCATCCGGCGCCAACACTTCGTTGACGGCGCCGTACTCCTTGGCAAGAGCAGCGGTCAGTTCCTCACCACTAAGCAGGAAGTAGCTGCCGCGATTAGGGCCGATAAGGTACGGCCAGACCACATGAGCACCGTCGCCGGGGACTATGCCTGACATGAAGTGGGGCGCATCCTGAAAAATCGCGGTGTCGGACGCGAGCACAATGTCGGACAAAACGGGAATCTCGGGATGTATGCGGGCCGGCCCGTTGACGGCGGCAATCACAGGCACTTCGATATTCAACAGATTCAGCAGCAGCCGGCGCCCATCATAGAAGGTCAGGTCCCAGTCCAGGGCACTGCTCAGCTTGAAACTTCCGGCATCGATATCGGCGCAAAAATTGTCGCCGGTGCCGGTGAGGACGACCACCTTGTTTTCCCTGTCGGCCGACACGTGATTGAAGCAGTAACCCAACTCCTCGTGCGCCCGCGCACTCCAGACAAACGCTCCGCCACCGGTGTGCAGGGTCAGCACCAGAATCCCGTCGTCCCGCTCCAGCCTGATGTTCTCGTAGCGGTCTTTGTAGGCGTCAAACTTCTCGGCTATCAGGGACATCCTCAAAACTCCAGATTGAGATCGCGCATGGAACGCAGGAATCCGGTCTCGTATTTGGGTTGAGTACCGGGCTTCACCCTGAACTCAGGGATGCGTCTCAGCCACTCTTCCAGAGTGGTTTTCAATTCCACTCGAGCCAGGTGTGAGCCGATACAGCGATGGGGGCCAACGCCAAAGGCGGAATGCAGCACTGACTTGCGGTGAATATCAATCTGGGTCGGATTCTCAACCACACGCGGATCCCGGGATGAAGCCGCGTAGCACAGCATCACGAAATCGTCCTTCTTGATTTCCGTGCCAGCGACCTCTACATCGCGGGTCGCTGTGCGCCCCAGCGCGACAACTGGCGGAAACAGGCGCGCAAACTCCTCGATCGCCATATCCAACAGCGACGGGTCGTCCCGAAGGGCTTGACGGTCCGCCGGGTGAGTCGCCAGGTAATGAATCGCAGAACCCATGACGTACGTGGTCGTTGCGATGCCTCCAAAGGTTATGTCCACCAGCACGCTGACCTGGTGCTCCCAGGGGGCATGACTGCCATCCGGATAGCGCACATTCTCCAGAATAGTACTGACCAGATCCTCCCGAGGTGCTTCCTGCGAACGTTTCCGGAGGTAGTCGTCGAGATAGCTGAAGATCACTTCAAAATGCCTGGGGCGCTCGGCGGGGGGAGCGAAAGTGCCCTGCTCGACCGAATTGACCAGCATCTGCAGATCCTCGACCGGGACCCCGAGTATGTTCTTGAAGAACGCCCAGCCCGGAAGAATCGCGCCAAATTCGCTGATGAATTCGCACTCCCCCCGGTCAATAAACCGGTCTATCAGGATGTTGACGTCCGCCCGTATCTGCGGTTCGTAGAGTACAACCCGCTTCGGACTCAAGTGAGGGTTCAGGACATCCCGCCAGGCCGTGTGGATCGGAGGATCCGATTCCTCTGGCATGAGGTAGGGGAGTCCGTCGGGACGATTGGGTTGATAGCCCTTGGCGCTGGAGAAGGTCTTCCAGTCCTGACCGACGCGGCGGACATCCTCATTGCGGGACACCACCCAGTAGCCGTCACCAACATTACTGCGCGCGACCGGACAATGCTCAAGCATGTTGTCGAGAATCTCGTGGATTTTCTCGTTGAACGCGGGGTCGTCGTAATCGAAGTCATTGAAGAAGTCGCGCCCGAACCGGGCAATCAATTCTTCTTTTGAAGGCTTGGCGCCTGCTTCACCGGAATTGCTCATGATGACTGTCACCTCTTCATTGCGGAAAGGGCGCATAGCTGCGCTGAAATGAACTCTACCGCCGATGGTAGTAGTCTCATACAAATAAAACAAGCATTTGTTTTGCTTTTCTCAGGATTTGCGCTATAAAATAAGCAGGACAAGTTCTAATATAGGCATGCCAAGGAACTAACACTTGTTCAATCCACTGGTCGCCGTTAGTTTGGACATGCCGAGCTAAGCATCTGGAAGCCAAGAAATATGCAGAAACCCCAGGAAAGTTCGTCGAAAGGAAGAATTGCTATCGTCGAAGCGGCCTCAAGCCTCTTCAGTGAATTCGGGTACAACGGCACAACCATGCGCGACATTGCAACCCGGGTAGGGACGCTGCCCGGCAGCCTGTACTCTCATATCAAGAGCAAAGAGGAGATACTGCTGGAAATTGTCGCCACCGGCATTCACCGATTCCTCGAGATTGAGGATGAGGTACGTGCCCTCGACGGAAGCGCCGAGGACAAACTCAGGCATGCCGTCATAGCGCACCTTAAAGTGGTGTCAGAAAATCCAGAGCGGATGCTTATCGTATTTCACCAGTGGCGCTTCTTGACCGAGCCCAACTTGTCCAGCGCAGTCCGTCTGCGCCGCCGATACGCTGCCGCCTTCAGTGATATTCTTAAGGAGGGCATTGCCAGCGGCGAGTTCACTCCGAACCTCGATCCAAAAGTTGAGGTATTTTCAATCCTGGGGGCGCTCAACTGGGCGCCGGAATGGTACTCCCCGAATGGTCCCTACAGCCCGGAACAGATTGGCAACAAGATGACCGACACGCTTCTTTATGGCTTGAGGCCCAGATAAAGCACAGATTGGGATCAAGCGGGCCTTGGAGCCCGCCGTTCAGCATCATTACCAGATCAGAGGGCTGTCATGCCCCCATCAATAATGTGCTCCGCTCCGGTAATGAATCTTGATTCATCAGAAGCAAGGAACACCACGAGGTCGGAGACCTCTGACGGATCTGCCAGTCGGCGCAACGGGATCTGGGTCAGAGCATCCCCACCCTCTTCGTCTGTGGCCGCTGCCATCATCGGCGTCCTGATGTACCCGGGGTGCACGGAATTGACCCGTATACCGTGTTCACCATATTCCACCGCTACCTGCTTGGTCATACCCCTGACGGCAAATTTGCTGGCCACGTAGGCAAGATTCGGCGCGCCATAAATGGCTACAATACCTGCGATCGAGGAGATATTCACAATGGACCCACCTCCCGCTTTCAGCATGCCAGGTAACACGGCCTTCATGCCCAGGAAGACGCCGACCTGATTGATGTCACAGACTTTTTTGTAAACATCGACACTCAAGTCAGTCGTCGCCGCAATATCGCCCAGAACCCCCGCATTGTTGACCAGCACGTTAACGGTGCCAAAGCGGCTTTCGGCGGTGGCAACAACCTCAGCCCAGCTGGCAGCGTCGGCCACATCCTGCTTCATGAACAGTGCATTGTCGCCAATTTCGGCGGCGATACGTTTGCCATCAGCTTCGTTGATGTCGGTCATAATAACCTTCGCGCCGTGCCCGGCCAGCACGCGCGCGTGGGATTCGCCCATGCCCTGGGCCGCACCGGTGATAATCGCAATTTTTCCATCCAGTCTTTTCATCATTAAGCTCCGTTTTACATTATGTCATCTAAGCAAGGAGAAGCGGTCGCTCACGTCCACAAGGGCGCATTTAGCAGGTCGCACCAAGATACCAAACAAATGTTTGTTATTCAAAAGGTAAATACCACCGCGTGTAATTTCAATAGCCAACGAGATTGCCGTCACTATCACACTGGCACCGGCACGAATGTTTTCATAGCCAATGTGCCATTGGCATACCCGCTACCGGAGACCGCAGCACCTGCACTGAATCATTGCCCAGTCCACCCAAATACAGCGTCTTGAGATCCGGACCGCCGAAAGCCAAGCTGGACAGGTTGGAAACAGAGGCCCCACGGCTTCGCGCGATCTGATCCCAGGTCAGGCTCCCCTCGGCATGGGCCGAGGCCACTGCGTCAAGTACACTGCGGTCGATGTCCTCAAACAATACAGTCCAGGTTAGATCGGGTGCGACCCGGATCAGGCGGTTGGATATGACACAGATGATCCACAGCGCTCCCTCGGCATCAAAGGCCATGCCATCGGGAAAAGTATCTCCCGGGAAATTGAGTCGGTAAGGATTGGTCAACATGCCATCTGGCCCCACATCGTAGCGGGTGGTACGGCAAGCAAAGGTTTCATTGACGAAAATGTGTTTGCGGTCCGGTGAGACCCGCAGCTCATTGGTCCAGTTCAGCCCGTCTGCCGCCACGGTAACCTTGCCATCCTGCACCAGCAAAATCTGACCGGTGCTCTCTGCAGCGGTGAAGTGCTTATGATTGCGTGACGTCGAACTGATCGTGATCCAGACCCGGTCGCCGTCTATCAACACAAAATTAGTGGCAGGAATCGGGTGGCCATCAATCTCTGTCGCAAAGGGATGGGCCTCTCCACGCGGGCCAACCCGCCAGACACCGCCCGTCCTGCTCAGATTGGCGAACAAAAACTCGCCATCTGCCGTCAGCGCGATGCCATTGGGCCGGAACCCCTGCCCGATCAGGTCTGCCTCGACAGCAGGGCCGGTAATCCCATCGGGTGCAATCCGCGCGATACCCAATGTCCAGTCGCCGGTATACAGCGATCCGTCTCGCGCTGCCAGAACACATTCCGGCCGATTCAGGCTGGTACCAATCTGCGTGAGATCCGTCGGCAGGAAGGGTGCTATGTTGGTCAGCATCATGGGGCTCCTGGCGCCTTCAAAGGCTCACAGCGCCAGATACCCGCCGTCGACAGGAATCGTGACCCCCGTAACATAAGATGACATGTCGGAGGCAAGGAACACTGCGGGACCGGCAATCTCAGCAGTCTCGCCAACACGACCCAGAGGTACGCGCTGAAGAAACTTTTCACCGGCTGCACCGGTTACCGTCATCAGGTCGCTCTTCATCCGCCCCGGCGCCAGTGCGTTGGCCCGGCCGCCTGTCGGCCCAAGCGTGCGGGCGAAGTACTGAACCAGCGAAAGCACCCCCGCCTTCGTCACACCATAGGCCGCGCTGGATCTCGGGGCGGTGAACCCGGCAATCGATGAAACGAAGATAACGCTCGCACCCGCGTGTTGAAGTGCGGGCAACAAGGCAACCGTGATATCCCACTGTCCGGTGAGGTTCACCTTGATGACCTGATCCCATTTCTCCATCTGATCGGGGTCGCTCGGCCGGATGCGAGGCGCGATGCCCGCGTTGTTGACCAGCACGTCAATCTTGCCATATTGCTCCAGGAGGCGACCACCAAACGCTGTGACCGCATCGCGGTCGCCGATGTCGAGAGTCTCGGCAGAGGCTGAACCACCAGAGACCTTGATCTGCGCAACCATTTCAGCGGCCGCTTCGCTGTTTCTGTCAACCACCAGAACATGCGCTCCTTCAGCTGCCAATGCACTGACGATAGCAGAACCCAAGCCGCGCCCACCTCCGGTGACCACTGCCGTCTTGCCAGAAAGTCGTGTCATTTGTGTCTCGCTCCTTCGAACTTTAATCGCTTAAGCGCAAAGCGCGACGTCCCGATGAACTTCGCGCAACGCCAGGTGTTGTTTGTTGCATTCCCGCTGTCGCCGCCATGAAAGCCATCACCCGCACGCTCACGACATGATGAACCCTCTATAGCCGCTCTCGCGAACGTCATCACAGTACTCGCGAAACCTGGGATTACCGCCGACAAACAACAGCACTTCGCGTTTATCGCGACCCTCGATATTTTTATTGATCCCGGTGAACCATGAGTTGGTTTGCCCCAGCAGCAGCTTGCCCTGTAGCTTGGCGCAATACTCCGAATAACTTTCGGCTGCAGCGACTTCCGGTTCGATACGTTGGACGCCGGATTTCTTCGCATGGACCATCAAGTCGCTCAGCCAGTCAATGGCAAGGGCGGAACAGCGTGGGATATTGCAGAAAGTGGCGCCACTCTGAGGACCAACCAACATAAAGAAGTTGGGGAACCCGGGGCACTGCATCCCCATGTAGGTTTTCACCCCCTTGTCCCACTCGTCCTTCAGCGTCACGCCGTCCACGCCTCGAATGTCGATGTGATTCCACGATCCCTTGACTGCATCGAAACCTGTAGCGTAGATAATGACGTCAAATTCGTGCAGGGCGTCCGTCGTCTGAATACCGACGGGCGTGATCCTGCTGATCGGCGTTGCATTCAGATCAACAACCGAAACATTATCCTGGTTATAGACCTCGTAATATTTGGTCTCAAGCGGCACCCGCTTCATCCCGAAACCATGGTCCTTGGGTATGAGCAGTTCAGCGATTCGGGGATCCCTGACCCGCTCACGGATTTTTTGTGCGACGAAATCTGACACGTATTTGTTTGCATCAGCGTCTGACAGAACATCCTGAAACGCGCCCAGCCACAGCGAAAAGCCCGGGCCCCTGTAGAGCTCCTCCAGCTTGGCATCGCGCTCCTCCTTCGGCACATCGAACAGGTTTTTCAGAATGAACTCGTGTGGAAACCCCGCAAGAGATGCATCGCACTTGGCGGTAAACTCATTGTAGTGCGACTTGATATAGTCCATCCGTTCCTGCGTCATGGGCCCATTCCCCAAGGGCGTACACCAGTTCGGGGAGCGCAGGAAGACCGTCAACTGCTTGGCCACTTTGCCCATTTCCTGGATCACCTGCACACCGGTCGACCCCACACCGATTACTGCCACGCGTTTGTTGGAGAAATCCAGTTTGGCGGGACCAAAGCCGCTGGGGTCGCGAGGCCAGGTGGCAGTATGGTAACTCTCACCCTTGAACGTGTTGACGCCAGGGACGTTAGGCATCTGGGGCTTTGACAAGGGCCCAAGTGCCGAGAACACGAAGCGCGCTGTCAAAGGCGCTCGGTCAGGCTGCTCGAACTCGAGCTTCCAGAGCCCACATTCTTCGTCGAATACCGCCTTCTTGACCTTCGCGTTGAACAGGTAATCCTTGCGGATATCCATGATCTGGGCCGCGCGATGGATGTATTCCAGAACCTCGGGCTGTGCGGCAAAGCGCTCGGACCAGTTCCACTCCTGCATCAGCTGTTCGTTCCAGAAGTAGCCATAGACTTCGCTCTCCGAATCGATTCGACAGCCCGGGTAACGATTGTGGTGCCAAACACCACCAATATTGTCTGACCCCTCAACACCCAGCACCCGATATCCCATCTCCCGCAGTCGATAGGCCTGATACAGGCCGGTAATTCCCGCCCCGATCACCACGGCGTCGAAATCCGGTCCATATGTCTTTTCCGCTTGCGTCATGTCTACTTTCCTATTCATCGATTTGGTCCCGAGCTTCACGCGCGGTATTACAGCTGAACAATGTTTCGAAGCAATCCGGCTACGCCAGACGGAGTATCGCGCGCTCCAGGCACACATTGCGTTTGGCTAGCCGGAACAGAGCGATCAACAGTCAGAGGGCGACCGGCACCTGGTACCGCCGTTTCCACAACCGGGCCTCCAGACATTCCTGCCTAAATTCTCCATCTAGCCGGGAGACCTCCCCGATCCTAGCCCGCGCCCTCAGCGGTTCTCGACTGTCTCTCAGACTAAAACAAATGTTTGTTATTGGACACGATAATCGTATTCCAGCACGAATGCAAGGACTCGCGGAGCTTTAGACTAGTGACGGGAGACCAGCACGTGGGCTTTGTATCTCCGCGTAGCGGCACCGAATATCCAGACCAGTTCCCCCCCTCTTTCCAAGGATCCGTCGCCTGAATGTCTTGTTGCCACTGAGAGAAACGGGTAGTTCAGGTTGTCGCGGTGTTATCAGTATCGGTTAGTGTTTCTGATCAGACGGGGGGACTAACCCACCGCATCCGGGAACCGGCATGGATCATGGGACACCACTCCCTTGCAACCTGAAAGCGCCTGTAAACAGGCTACACAACCGATCTCCTGAGGGAGATCGCTGTCGTGTACACACACGTGGCCCCAGGGGGCCGACTGACAATGGGTGTGACATAAACACCTCCTTTGAGTTGAGCGACGATCTGTCGCGATGTGAATGAAAACGTTGCCCGGACGGTCTGCAGGCCTGGCCTGGTGAAAACGTGCCGGAAACAACGAGGGGGTTTGATGGAAAGCACCGACCGGGGTCGATGGCGTGGAGAATGGACTGACGACCGTAAGGTCGGTGCGCCGAGTGCAGTCCTGGGCGCACGGGCCCGATTTGACCGAAGGGTCGAGGGTGGGCACCCTCTGTGCCACTGATCCGCAGTGGCCACGGGTAATTCGGTCTACGGTGGGTATTCTAGGAACCCGTCACGCGCGCGTCCTGCCGAAAATCGGCCTGGCGGCGGCGTGGTTTCAGGGCTCGGAGCCCTCGTCACTACCCCGCTTGGCGCGGTAGTGACGAGGGCACCAGCCTCCAGCGGGCGGCTTACATGAATGATGAGCCCCCGCACAGGGGCGAGCTCTACCCGTGATAGCCACGCGCAGGCAGCGGCCACGAAACCTCGTCAGCGCGCGACGGGTGTTGTCTCGCTCAATAATCCGTGACGCCTTTCCCAAGTAAATTCGGGCCGGGCA
>CAXBCH010000026.1:0-61758 GCA_963974125.1 uncultured Haliea sp.
AAAACAAGGACTTTCATTGCTGATAGCCGCTGAATTTATGCAACTAACAGGTTTATTTACGCACTCTACAACGCCGGCATCAAATACACCTCGCGCACGCTGTTGCGCGGGTTCGCATTCATGGCGTAGAGCACCGCGTCGGCGACATCCTGCGGATCGAGTTTATCGGGCTTGGGTTCGTCGAAAAACGGCGTGTTGACCATGCCCGGTGCGATGATCGTACAGCGCCCCTGCCATTCTTTCATCTCCTCGGCGAGGTTCTGGGCAAAGCCGTGCACAAACCACTTGCTGGCTCCGTAAACTGAGCCTTTTATGGTATTGCGTCCGGCGGCGGAACCAGTGACGAGGAAGTGGCCCTGTGTCTCTCGCAAGTGAGGCAGGGTCGCGCGCGCCGTGTGCAGCACGCCGAGGATGTTGACCTCGACCATGCGGCGCCATTCATCCGGATCACCCGCCGCAGTGCCCGCCGTGTTGAGCCCCATCCCGGCGTTGGCAAAGACGGCATCGAGCCGGCCGAACTGCTGCAGCCCTGTCTCGACCACCGCCGACAGCTGATCGAAGTCGGTGACATCGGCAGCAATGCCTAGCGCCCGCTCCGCGCCGATCCCCGCGACAAGCTCCTGCAGCAGATCTTCCCGTCGCGCCACAAGCAACAGCCTGTAACCCTGCTTCGCCGCCTCAAGGGCCGTCGCCCGACCGATACCGCTGGAGGCGCCGGTAATCATGAGTACCTTTTCCATATCTTTCTCCTTTACCGATATATGGGTTGTGCTCGTGAGCGCAGGAAGCCGACTGTGTTACGGCTAGGCGTCGTTCCCCGCCGCCACAGCGGACGCCCAGGCCCACTGGAAATTGTGGCCACCGAGGTGACCGGTGACATCCACCACCTCGCCGATAAAATACAGGTTCGGCCTCGCCAGAACCGCCATGGTTTTGGAAGAGAGCTGGCGGGTATCAACACCGCCCAGGGTGACCTCTGCGGTTCTGTAGCCCTCGGTGCCGGCGGGTTTGATCGACCACTGACCCAGGGTATCTGCCGCCTGTTCGATGTCGCTGTTCTTGTATTCCTGTAATGGACCACTCCAACCCTGCAGTTCGGTGAAGGCCTGGGCAAACCGTTTTGGCAGGTGCCGGGCCAGATACTGGCCAAGCGTCCATTGCGGCCGGTTTTTGCGCAGGCTGAACAGGTCTTCGGCGATGTGGCAGGCTGGCAGCAGGTTGATGGCCAGGCTGTCGCCAGGTTCCCAGTAACTCGAAATTTGCAGCATGGCCGGGCCGCTGAGCCCCCGGTGGGTAACCAGCATGGGTTCGCGGAAGTGCTGGTCATGGCATTGTACATCCACCGGACAGCTGACTCCCGCCAGGGGCGCAAGCTGCTCCTTGAGTTCCGGATGCAGGGTAAACGGAACCAGGCCGGCACGGGTGGGTAGCAATTCCAGCCCGAACTGCCTTGCCACGTTGTACCCGAAGCCGGTGGCGCCCATGGTGGGGATCGAGAGCCCGCCGCTGGCGATCACCAGGGATTCACAGCTCAGGTCACCCGAACCGGTCCGCAGGCGGTATCCGGAGCTGGTTTCGTCGACATTTTCGACGCCTGTTTTCAGGCCAATCTCGGCACCGGCCCAGTCGCACTCGGCAAGCAGCATCTCGAGGATGTCCCTGGCGCTGTCCCTGCAGAACAGTTGTCCGGGCGCCTTCTCCTCGTACTCGATGCCATGGCGATCCACCAGTTCCAGAAAGTCCTGGGGGGTGTAGCGTTTCAGGGCCGAAATGCAGTAGGAGGGATTGTTCGAGATAAAGTTGGCGGGAGTGCTGTTCAGGTTGGTGAAGTTGCAGCGGCCGCCACCGGACATCAGGATTTTCTTGCCCGCTTTGTTGGCGTGGTCCAGTACCAGAACGCGGCGGCCCCGATAGCCGGCGGCCGCCGCGCACATCAGGCCCGCTGCGCCGGCGCCGATGATGATGACGTCGTACTCTGATGCTGAACCTGCCGCCATAGTGTCTGCCGATCGCAAGAAAATGGTGACAAGTATATCAGTCCAGGGACGAGCACATGGAGCATGCCTTCGGGACGTCACCTTTTCGTCACATTGGGTCGGTAACATGAGTGTCATGATTCGCCATGGAACCAGATCACTGACGTGACGTACGCTCTGGGATTCTATCTGTCGCTGCTGCTCACTGGCTGGAACTCAACCGAAGGTGTCCAGCGGCAGCGGCTGGGGCTGCGACGCTGGTTGATATTGTGCTTGTTCTGGCCCCTGTTCATCCTGTTGCAAGTCATTAATGCCATCTGCCTGTACCTGGACAACTGGCTTTTTCCGGGATACCGGCAAGTTGTCGTCAGGCAGCCGGTTTTTGTGGTCGGCATGCCGCGCAGCGGCACCACATTTCTGCACCACCTGCTGGCGCTTGATGAGGACCGTTTCACCACTACCGTGCTGTGGGAACTGATCTTTGCGCCGTCCATTGTCCAAAGGCGCTTCTGGGACGGCCTGGGTCGCCTGGATGCCTTGATCGGCCGTCCCCTCGGCCGGGTGGTCTACGGTGCGGAACGTTTGTTGCTCACCTGGCTGGACGACGTACACAAGACCGGTCTGCAAGCGCCGGAAGAGGACTTTCTTGGCCTGCTGCCGGCGGGGGGCTGTTTCCTGTTGGTATTGCTGTTCCCGCGGCAGCAATTCTGGCATCTCGCGCATTTCGATCGCGATCTTCCCGCTGAAGAACAGGCGCGTATTCTGGGCTTTTACCGCAGGCTGGTGCAGCGCCATCTGTACTGCCGTGGCGCGGACAAGACCTATCTCAGCAAAAACCCCTCTTTCAGCCCGATGGTAGCAGGCCTGGCGCGCACCTTTCCCGATGCCCGTTTTATCGCCTGCTTCCGCAATCCGACCGACGCCGTGCCATCCCAGGTCAGCTCGATGCTGAATGTGGCGGTAGCGATGGATCCGCGTGCCGATACCAGCTACTGGCGCGAGCACCTGACCGAGCTGATGCAGTTCTATTGCCACCACCTGCTGCAGGTTTTACCGGCGCTGCCGCCTGCACAGCAGGCCCTGGTAACCATGGAGGCACTGTCGCTGTCTCCGCTGGCCACCCTGGAGCAGCTCTACCAGCGTCTTCAGTTGCCTCTCTCCGATGCTTACCGGAGAGCGCTGGCGCCCGAAGTCGAGAGGGCGCGACACTATCGCAGCCGGCATGATTACTCCCTGGGTGGACTGGGTTTTTCGCCGCAGCGCTTGCTGAGTGCATTCGGTTTTGTCTATCTGCGCTTCGGTTACCCGCCTCCACGGAGGCTCCAAGATCGTGACAGTCACAGTTTTGTAACAGAAAGCGCATATAACGGCAGGTGATGAATACTGATAAATTGCGTCTGTTGTTTGTAGTCGATGCCATTTGTGGCCGCAATGGTGTCGGCACCTATTTCCAGGATCTGGTGGCCCATCTTGAAGGCCACGAAAAAATTGCACGTGTTGAACTGGTAGCGCCGGGCATCGAAACACCACACCCATGCCAGGGAGCATCGATTCCAATGCCCGGTGACGCCACCCAGCGGCTGTACCTGCCCAGGATGCGTGCCTTGACACAACTGGCGCTGGCAATGAAGCCGCATGTCATCATCGTCCCCGGCCCCGGGTTTTTTTCGCTGGCTGGTTACTGGATTGGGAAAAAACTCGGCATCCCTGTTTGCGTCACTCACCAGAGTGATTATCGCGCCATGGTCAGGCTATATTGGCATCCGCTGTTGGCGGGTCCTGTCGGTAGCCTTCTGCAACTGCTTAATATCAGGATGTTCCGCGGCAGTTCATCAATCATTACCATCAGTCAATCGATGGTCGAGCACGCCCGCGGCATCGGTGCGATCAATCCACGCCTGGTGCCCACCCCGGTAGCTCACAGCTTTGTTCATCATCCGGTCACTGCCATTCGGCGGAAGATTCAGCGCGTCATGTTTGTCGGCCGCCTGGCAGCGGAAAAGAATATTGGCTGTTTTCTGGAACTGGCAGAGCAGCGTCCGGATCTTGTGTTCGAAATCGTTGGCGATGGGCCGCAACGCAGGCTCGTCACGCAAAAGGCCGCCGAACTACCCAACCTGATATTCACCGGATGGTTGAGTCGTGACCAGGTGCTGCAGCATCTGAATGACAATGACCTGTTGATCCTGCCTTCTTCCGTAGAAGCCTTCGGCACCGTGGCACTGGAGGCCATGGCCCGTCAGCGCCTGGTTCTGACCACGCTCGCCTGCGGTATAAACCAGTGGCCGGCGCTGGCAAGGGGCCTGTTCACGCTGGCCCCGGAAGAGACGTTGTCCAGCGCCCTGCAGCGCATCGAAGCCCTGCCATTCCGGGAGCGGCAAAGTATCGCCGAGCATGCCCGCAACGCGGCATGCCGCCTTAACGGTGACGCCATCCAGAGTTGGCTGAATGTTCTGGAGCATACAGCCCTGCAGGAGCGCTATCTGCCCAGGCCAGCGCGCTCCGCCACATTTGCCCTGCTGCGAAGGCTTGTCACAGAATGACCCCCAGGGAACGGCAATGTCCACGCACCACCCTATTCACTCGGCGCTGATATCCATTCACGATGTCATGCCTGAGGCACTGGCAGCGGTTGACAAGCTGTTGCAGGAGCTCGGCCGTATACCGGCGGATCGCATCACCCTGCTGATAGTCCCCGGTCGCAGTTGGACCCAGTCGGATATTGCCTGGCTGCATGCACAGCAGCACAGAGGTTACCAGCTCGCCGGCCATGGCTGGCTGCATCATTGCAGCAAGCCGAGGAGCCTTTATCATCATCTGCACAGTCGGGTCCTGTCCCGCGACGTGGCCGAGCATTTGTCTCTGGCAAGCTCACAGATACATGCTCTCATGGCCCGCTGTCATGACTGGTTTGCTGATCAGGGCCTGGACAAGCCAACGCTGTATGTGCCTCCAGCCTGGGCTATGGGCAATATCAACAGGTCCCTGTTGCAAGCATTGCCGTTTAGCCAGTACGAAACCCTGGGCGGTGTTTATCACAGTGACAGCGATGTGTTCGAGAAACTTCCGCTGACAGGTTATGAAGCGGACATGCCATCGCGGGCTGTATTCCTGCGTGCCTTCAATCGCTATCAACGCCTGCGCGCCGCCCAGGCGCGGCTGCCACTGCGCATCGGCATACATCCGCGGGATCTGAAGTATCGCCTGGCTAGCGATCTGCGGAGAGACATAAATGCGGTAACACAAGCTCTCAACTATCGAAATTATCGTCGCGCAGGCTTGCAACCGGCATAGACATACCTGTCGGAGCGCCGGTTGCGAATTCTGTCCAGCCTGTCTACCCTGATGATGTGTTGTCAATTTCAGGGAGGTATCCTCATGTCCGACCAGCCGTTTCTCACCGATGTGAAAACCCTGCGTGAGCGGGCACGAAAGCACATCGAGGAAGGTGCCGTGACGTCAGGCTATAGCGCGGACCGCGAAACTGTTCTGAAAGTCCTGAATGAAGCGCTGGCAACAGAGCTGGTTTGCGTGTTGCGCTACAAGAGACACTACTATATGGCGTCCGGTTTCAACGCCCAGGGCGCACAGCAGGAGTTTCTCGAGCATGCTCACGAAGAACAGCAGCACGCGGACCAGATTGCCGAGCGCATCACCCAACTCGGCGGGGAACCGGACTTCAATCCTGACAGCCTGACCTCACGCAGCCATGCGGAGTACAAGGAAGGCACTTCGGTAACCGAAATGATCAAGGAGGATCTGATTGCGGAGCGCATCGCGATCGAATCATACCGGGAGTTCGCCGAGTACCTTGGCAATGATGACCCGGTGACCCGTCGCATGATAGAAGATATCCTGGCGACCGAAGAGGAACACGCCGACGATCTCGCAGGTCTGATTTCCAGGATGGACGGCACCTGATTTTGCGACACGGTTTTTGATACGGGGCAAGCGTTGCCCCTGGCTATCCGGTAGTCGGATTGCGCAGTGGTATCACCGCGAATGTGCACGACCGTACAGACGGTCGCGGGCTCCAGAATCATGCTGTTACTGGCAGTGATCATGGTCGGTAAATGGTCATACGACCAACGCTGAGGCGACCCTCAAGGGCTTGCCAGGGAGTCTCTCATAACCATCAAGACGTTCAGATTCTCGGCTGGCGGACAATGCGCGTTTTTTTGTTTGTGGCCTGAGAAGTCGTCACGGCAGCCGCTGCGCCGGGCCAGCGGATCGTACCGACTGAAGCCTGGCTGTTGGTTACTCGGCTGGATTTCCGCGTATTTATGATCTGGCGCTGGAGTTGGTTTCCCTCATGAATGGTCGGGTCGACCCAGATTGGTAATGTAGGCCTGCGTGTGTTTCCGTGAGCTATGGTTTAGCCGATTGCAGTGGACGGAGAAATCGCCGCTGGTAGTTCGGGCCGAATTTCCATGGGAGTTGCGAGGCTGGATGAGATGCTTGCAGGTGGTCTGCCAGCGACTTTCTCGCAGATGCGATCCTGGTGCGGCGGGGTGGCGGCAGTTAGCCGCCCCCCAAGGCAGGCTCAGTCGCGATCAGTCGCATCTTCGATGGCGTCACCCGTTTCTTCGATGGTGTCGTCTATTGCCTCACCAGCCTCTTCCATGGGGCCTTGATTGTCGCAGCCAGGCAGGGTGATCATGAGAGTGGCTGCGAGCAGTGCGGTGAAGATAGTTGCGTTGAGTTTCATGGTGCTTTAACTCCTGGTAAGTTTGGCGCCCATCATGGAGGCTTGTCGCAGGTATATCTGTGCGCTAGCGTACACAAATGCAACCGCATTGCTCACCGGCGACTGTTAGCCAGCGGGACGTTGCGAATTCCTGCTTTATCTGCCGCCGGATTTACCGAACAGCAGTAGCCCGACGCCGGCGGCCGTAGCGGCAGCGCCGAGGAGCAGGAACCAGGTGGTGGAGTCGGTGAAGCGACCAGTAACGGCCTCGGTCACCTGATCGCCCAGGCTCTGGGATGACTGGTAGGCAAAGAAAAGCAGGATCAAGCCCACTACAAGCATTACAAGAGCAAGAATTCTATTACTCGACATTGTCACCTCCAGTCGCGGACGCCGTGCAGTATGAGGATCTCGCGCGGTTTAGCGCAGGCCCAAAAGCCCCAGGATGAACACGACAATGACGACTGCACCTACAATCCAGATGATAGAGTTCATGATCTGCGTCCTTCTACTGTTACTGAAGCGCTTTTGTACCATTGCAGGGGCACTGCGTTGGTGCGCTACCGAACACAGCGCAAAAAAATCTGGCGAACTTCGAGCACACTGCGCCACCGAACGGACAAGACAAATCTCCGGCCTTAGCCTGTGTGGGAGCCAGAAATAGTCGCGTCCCAGTAGTAATTGTAGCGCCAGCAAAAACACGAATATGCCGATGACCGTGGGCGTACCCGGAATGTAGCCGATGATTGGCGCCAGCGTCAGCAGGCCGGCCATCAGCAACAGCGGCCCGAATGACCTCCGACCGACCATGTTCATAATGTCGTCCACTAGCACCTGTCCTTTACTCCGGCTGGCCGAGACGATTTGAACAATCAATTGCTCAAGATTGGTAAAATCCTGGCCTTGTTCAGCGTTGCCCATCAGGTGGACTGTCTGGACGCGGGAATGCTATTTCAGCACCATCCAGATTGCCATCGCGACCATCATCAGGTTTTCCGTCAGCGATATGAACCCAAGCGGGACGTTGCTGTCGCCGCCGACGCAGGCGCATTTCAGTTCGCGCTTGTCGACATAGACGGCTTTGAAGACGGAGACTGCACCTATCGTGCCGATGACCAGCGCTACCGGTGCGGCGATCCAGATAAGCGCGCCGGCGATCATCAGGATACCTGCCAGGGCCTCGGCGAAGGGGTAGATGTAGGCATAGCGCACTTCGCGCTGGGCCAGGAGGTCGTAGCCCAGAAACTGGTTGGAGAAACTGGAGAGATCCTGCAGCTTCAGGATCGCCAGGATAGAGATGGAGATGGCGATAAACCATTCCGCGCCGCGTATCGTGAAGGGGGTGCCAAAGGCGGCGAAGCTGGTGGCCAGCGCCATCAATAGTGCCATGGCGAAGACGGCGATGACCGGCTGGTAGCTGGGAGCGTCTTCGTCCTGTGCCGCGCTCTTTTTGCCGAAATGGACCTTCAATTCCTCATAGCCGCCGATACGCTCGCCATTGATGAAGGTTTGCGGCGTTGTCTCGACGCCGTGCTTCTGCTGGAAGGCGTCGATCTCCTCCCGGGTTGTCAGGTGATGATCGTCCACCTCGTAGCCCTCGCGCTCCAGCAGGCTCTTGGACTTCAGGCCGAAGGGGCAAAGGTGATCCGGCATGACCATGCGGAAGAGACTGGCGGTCCTGGTATCGGGGTGGTTGCTTGTGCCTGTGGACATTTGAACCTCCATGGCGTTGTTTTCCGGAACAGGGAGGTTGTCGGCCTCTGCCATGATCGGGCACTGTTCCGGGAATGGTTGACTTATAGCCCGAACGGATAGGTATCCGGTGCCCCCTCAAGCTCCCGTTCTCCCAGGGGCGTGACGGCAGTGGTTTCGTCGAACCAGACATATTCGTCAAATTGGTCTCCCAGCCGGGCGTGGAAATAGTGACTCGCCCGCTCCGTACGGGGACGGTAGATGACGCCGATGGCGCGTTCGGGTCGCTCTTCGACGAGCCGCCGATGCAGTTCACGGGGCGCGTGATGGCGTACCGGAGCGATGAAAGCCGGGATGCCGGTATCGTGAAACAACCGCTCCCAGCTCCCCGCCAATGACGGCGTCACGTTCATGACCTCCATCGGCCCCCCCCAGTCGCTGGCGGCGGCGACAGTACCGGTATGCGTGCCCATGCCGATCAGGTAGGCATCGTCGCCAAACGCCTGCCGACAAAGCTGGCCCACATTGTGCTGGCCGCGCGCACTCATGTCTGTCGCGGCGGCATCGCCGATATGTGAGTTGTGCTCCCAGACCACGATCTTGCCGCTGTCCCCGCGATGCTCCAGCAGCGAGGTCAGGGTATCGAACATGTGGGTATCGCGCAGGTTCCAGGAATCGGCGTAGCCATCGTAGAGGCTGCGGTAGTACTCCTCCGCATTGGCGACGAGACGCGCATTCTGTACCGCATCGAGAAAACTGTCGCCGTCGTGGGCGGAATACTCCAGCTGGCGCTCCATCAATGCGGTCAGGATATCGACGACATCGCGCTGGCACTCCCGGTGGCGTCCGGAGGTGACCGCACGGCCATAGGTGGCGGGGTTCTTCTCCCAGGGCATCAGGCAGCCGTAACGCTGGCGTGCTTCGGCGGCGGCTTCGGAATCGATGGAATCGAGATACTTGAGCACCTCCTCTATCGAGGTGTACATGCTGTAAAGGTCCAGCCCGTAAAACCCGATGCGCGCATCCGCGGTGGGAATGCCGGCGTTGTGGTGCCGCAGCCATTCGACGAACTCCAGGACGTCGGTGTTGCGCCACATCCAGGCCGGGAAGCGGGCGAAGGCGCGCCATTCCGATGGCGGCGTCGTCAAGTCGCGCACGTAATGATCCACGCGTGCGGCATCCGGCCAGTCCGATTCGGTGGCGACGATATTGAAGCCCTTGCGCTCGATCAATTGCCGGGTGATACGCGCACGAAACCGGTAGAATTCAGACGTGCCGTGACTTGCTTCCCCGATCAGTACCACGCGGGAGTCGCCGATGCGCTCGAGCAGGCTGTCGAGTTTGCTGTCGCTGCCAATGGGCTCCGCTATGTCAGCCAGCAAGTCGACGGTATCACGCTGACGGTTCTTCTTGCCCCCCGCGCCCATACTGCCACCATCGCGTGTATCATCCGGATGGTCGGGTGCGCTCGCATGACGCCCATGCTCGTCCCAGCCCGCTTTGCCGATCAACGGGACGAAACGCACTCTGCCGAGCTGTTCCTGATCGAATTCGTCTGCAGCGATGCGCGTGATCCGCATCAGCCCCTGAGATCCCGACTCCCCGACGGGGATGACCAGGTGGCCACCGACTTGCAACTGCTGTTTCAGCGCCTCGGGTGCGTGCGGACCGCCGGCTGCCACCACGATACCGTTGTAGGGCTGGGCCTGTGGCCATCCCACAGAGCCATCCCCGTGAATCACCTCAATGTTGCGGTAGCCCAGTTTTTCCAGCAGTCGGCGGCTGCTGTCTGCGAGCCCTGCTACCCGTTCGATGCTATAGACTTCCGCCACCATTTCGGCGAGCACTGCCGCTGCGTAGCCGGATCCCGTGCCGACATCCAGCACCCGGTGGGACGCATCGAGATCCAGTGCTTCCAGCATCAGTGCCACAATATAAGGCTGGGAAATCGTCTGGCCGCTGGCAATAGGCAGTGGCCTGTCCTCGTAGGCGAACTGCCGCAAGTCAGCCGGGAGAAATTCCTCGCGGGGGACCCGGCGCATTGCCTCAAGCAGGCGCGGGTCCCTGATCCCGCGCCGCACGATCTGGTGCTCGACCATCCATTCGCGTTTGGCGGCAAGATCGGTATCTTCCTGCTCGCTGTCATTCATCGCGGAAGCCCAACTATCGCTTTCTCCTTCTCAAGCAAGCGCCCACGCCCCGCGTCTAACGGCCCGGCGCCGTGGCTGGCCTGTTAAAGCTAGTCCAGAAATCCAGGCGCTGCAATCCGGCCCCGGCAGCAGGACACCCACGAGGCTACTGGAAGACGGCAAGGCCGTCTTCGGTAAATGCTGGCGTCGCCCTGATACGCAGCGTCAATTCGTTGATTCGAGTGTCGTCGAACACCAGCAGCACCTGTGCGGAAAAATAGGGCGCGAGCGCCTCCAGCAGCCGACGAACTGTTTCTTCGTTACCCTTGGCGGTATGGACAACCATCGGTGCGCTCCAGTTCCCACCGCCGTTGTCCGGTGTTGGTCCGGCGGTGGCAGCGCCGCGATCCAGCCCGTACTGGGACAACGCCCGGGTGAGCTCGTCTGCCAGCTTTGCGCTGTCCGGCGAATCCGGCGGGTAGTCCACTGTCATCGCCGGTGCCAGCTGTTTGTAATCGGCCCGGAACTGACTCAGCCGCTGCAGTACCTGGTCCCGTCGCGCCGGGGCCGGTGGTACAAAACCCGGTGCTACAGCTGCCGCGCTCCCGGCAGCGTTGACCGCGAGCAATGTTGCGTCGGGTCGGGTTTCGAGTTGGGTAGCGGTCGCGCCGGGATCACTGGCAGGTGGTCGTAGCAGCAGCAGTACGCCGATGATGATCGCAAGGGGTATCAACCCCCACGCCAAGCTGCTTGCGGAGCGCGTTCCGCGGTGAATAAAACGAATTGACACGGCAATCATCCTCCCTGGGCGGCTCCGACGGATTCGGTAGCACTTTCTGAATGTCTTTACAGCATTGGACCGTAACCGGATTTTTTCAAGTTCAACTTCGCTTCACCAGTCGGCTCCGGACTGGGGCATGTCGCCGCGACCACAGTTAGCTGCCCGCTTCGCCAGGCAGTTTCGTTCTGCATGTAGTAGTATCAAGATGCTACAGTGTCTTTATTGGCGGGCATCATCGCTTACCGATCAGCAGTGCGGCCCCGCTTCCCGGAACTGAAGATTGTATTGACCGATGCAGGGAGATATGGGCGAATACGGCGGCGTCACACGTTCACGACCATTCCGGTCACCCTTCTGGGCCCTCGCGGCAAGTGTCGCTTTTGTCGCTGTTCTGCTGGGTGTCCTGGTTTATTTCAACCTGCATGAAAAACTGCTGGATGTACTGGCATGGGTGGAGCAACAGGGTGCCTGGGCCGCGGTGTTGTTCGTTCTGATCATGGCCGCGGCGGTGTTCTTGCTGTTGCCCGGCATTTTTTTAACGATGGGTGCCGGGTTTGTATTCGGGGTGGTGGAGGGCTCGATCCTGGTCGTGGTGGGTACCACGCTCGGTGCGGCGATTGCGTTCCTGATCTCACGTCATCTGCTCGGCAGCCGTGCCAAGCGCTTCATTGTTGAACATGAGCGCTTGCGGGTCATCAATGCGGAGATGGCGCAACACGGGTGGAAGGTGGTCCTGCTTACCCGGCTGATTCCGTTTTTTCCGAGCAAGGTAGCCAATTATTTTTTCGGGCTGACGACGTTTCGATTCCGTGGCTACCTGCTGGGTTCATTTCTCGGTTTCATTCCGTTCTCGGTACACAACGTCTACCTTGGCTCCATCGTCGGGGACCTTACCGCGCTGACCCAGCGTGAACTGGGCCGCACCCCGGTGGAGTGGGCGCTCTACGGCTTCGGTTTTTTCGCCACCGTGGTTGCGGTAGTGTATTTCAACCGTCTGGCGCAGCGCGCTCTCGCGCGCTATGCCGACGAGGGCGGCAACACTCACCCCAACCAGATCGACAGAGAGGTAAAATGAGCTTGATGAGATGGTTGCCCTGGCAGTTTATTATTCGCCGGGCCGCACGTAGCCAGGGCTTTCTGGATCCTATCGAACTGATGGCGCGGATGCGGCAGTTGGCGCAGCCTTCCGAGGTCGGCGAACCCATTGAATTGTTGCGTGCGGGGCTTGTGTTTCACGCCCGCGGATTGATCAATACCAAGGTGATACAACACAATCTGGACTGGGTCTGGCCCTACTGGATTGAGCGTCAGTTCGACCCGAAGGATGAATCCTTTATTCCCCGTTCCTTCTCGATTTCGCATATCAATCTCACTCACCGGAACTGGACCGCGATTGGCCAGCCGGACTGGGAAGAGCTGCCTATTGTCGACCCGCGCGGACTGTTGACCCCACTGCTTGACGGCTGGTCACTCGACAGCTGGATTATCACTGAAGATGGCCGTACCCTGCTGCCGTCCCGCGCCCGCAGCGTGGAGCAGTATCAGGAGCTGGACCCGGGAGTCGCGGTAATCACCCGCGGCAACCAGGGCGGTCTCTCATTGCAAAATCGGGCGGAAGTGCGGGTCGAAGATGGCAGGGCGATATGCACCATGACGGCGACCGCCGACAGCGATAGCGCAGGCTGGCTGGTGCTGGCACTCCGGCCCTGCAATCCGGAAGGGGTCAGCTTCGTGCACAAGGTGAATCTTGCGCAGGACCGCAAAAGTTGGCTTGTGGACGACGTGCAACGGGTGGAATTCAGCGAACCGGCGCAACGACATCACGTATCCGATTACCATCATGGCGACGTGTTTATCCATCTCAATGACCAGCAGGAGAACAGCGAGGGCCGCTGCAAGGTCGGCATGGTCACCGCGGCGGCGATGTTTCCGATCGGGGCCGGTGGCCAGCGCCGGGTCACGGTCAGCGTGCCACTGCCGGGCAATCGCTCAGACACGCTTTCAAACGAAACCTGGCGCAATGAACGGGCACAGACCTGCAGGCTCGAGTGTCCCGAGCCGCGCTACCAGTTTCTCTATGACGCTGCTGTCACTTCGCTGGTGCTGCATTCGCCCGGTGACGTCTATCCAGGCCCCTATACCTACAAGCGCTTCTGGTTTCGCGATGCTGCATTCCTGATCCATGCAATGTTGTGCGTTGGACTGGAACAAAGGGCAGCGCGCGCCTTGGAGCGGTTTCCGGACCGGCAAACTCCGCTCGGCTACTTCCGCTCCCAGGAGGGCGAGTGGGACGCCAACGGCGAGGTGCTGTGGATACTGTTGCGCTACGAGCAGCTGACCGGCAAGCGGCTGGGGGCGAAATGGGAAGGCCCGATCAAGCGCGCGGCACGCTGGATCACGCGTAAACGGGTCAGCGCGGACATCGACGCGCCGCACGCGGGCCTGCTGCCAGCGGGCTTCAGCGCGGAGCACCTCGGCCCCAACGATTATTATTTCTGGGACGATTTCTGGGGTGTTGCGGGCCTGAAGGCCGCACATCAGTTGCTTCGGGATAGTGCCGGCGGCAAAGGCGACGATTTCGACGCGCAGGCGGACGACTTCGCCAGCGCGATCGATCGCAGCCTGGAAAGCTGTGCGCGGCGCCTGCGCCGCCCCGGCATGCCCGCGTCTCCCTACCGCCGCCTTGATGCGGGAGCGATCGGCTCGCTCGCGGTAGGTTATCCGTTACAGGACTGCAGGCCCGACGATCCCCGGCTGCTCGATACGGTCAACTTCCTGCTCTCGAGTTGCTTTATCGACGGCGCATTTTTCCAGGACATGATCCACTCGGGGCTCAACGCCTACCTGACCTTGCATGTCGCGCAGATTCTGCTGCGCGCGGACGACCCGCGGTACCTGGACCTGATGGATGCGGTCGCGGCGATGGCAACCACCACGGGCCAGTGGCCGGAAGCGGTGCACCCGCGGACGATGGGCGGTTGTATGGGTGATGGCCACCATGTATGGGCTTCGGCAGAATGGGTGCTGATGGTGCGGCATCTGTTTCTGCGCGAGGAGGGTGAGCGGCTGGTTCTCTGTGCCGGAATCCCCAGTCGCTGGCTCAGGCATGAGCGTCCGATCGCGTTTGGCCCTGCTCCCACGGCATTTGGTCCGGTCTCGGTCGTTGTCACTCCCTGTGCCGCAGGCCAGGTAAAGGTAGAGTGGGACGGGAACTGGCGCAGTGGGGAACCCACCATCGAACTGCGGTTGCCCGGACATCCGCCACGCACTATCGACCCTGGCACCACGTCCCTGACTCTTTCGAGCGAGGTCACTGACACGTGAACATCGCGCTCTTTACCAATACCTTCACTCCCCATGTCGGCGGCGTCGCACGCTCCGTTGAGGCATTCACCGAAGAGTATCGCCGCCGTGGCCACCAGGTACTGGTTGTCGCGCCGGAGTTCCATGATACGCCTGAACACGAAACAGGCGTGATCCGGATACCGGCGATACAGAATTTCAATACCAGTGATTTTTCGGTAGCGTTACCAGTACCGATGATACTGTCTGGTCGACTTGACAGCTTCCAGCCAGACATCATTCACTCTCAGCATCCGTTCCTGCTGGGGACGACTGCGTTACGCATCGCCCGACAGCGCGGCCTGCCGTTGGTGTTCACCCATCACACACTGTACGAACAGTATACCCATTACGTGCCGGGCGATTCGCCGGTACTGAGGCGGTTCGTTATCGAGTTGGCAACCCAATACGCGAATCTTTGCGATCAGGTTTTCGCGCCCAGTGAAAGCGTTCGCGAGCTGCTGGTCGAGCGCGGTGTCACCGCGCCTGTCCTGGTGGTCCCGACCGGCGTGCAGCCGGAGCGCTTCAGCCATGGCGATGGCTCCCGCTTCCGGCGGCACAACGGTATTCCGGACGATGCATTTGTTGTGGGTCACCTGGGCCGGCTGGCGCCGGAAAAAAATCTCGAGTTTCTGGCACGGTCGGTCGCCGCGTACCTGCAGTCAACTCCCGACGCGCACTTTCTGGTCGTGGGAACCGGCCCATCCGAGAAGGCGATCCGGGAGATTTTCACTGCCGCCGCTGTCGACGATCGGCTGTTGCTGCACGGGGTGCTGCAACATGAGCAGCTTGCCGATGCGCTTGCGGCGATGGATGTATTCGCTTTTGCTTCCATGAGCGAAACCCAGGGCATGGTACTGACCGAGGCGATGGCCGCCGGGTTGCCAGTGGTAGCGCTCGACGCGAGCGGGGTTCGGGAAGTGGTTGCCGACGGCAGTAACGGACGCCTGCTGATGGCAGCGGATGAGACCGAATTCACTGCGGCGTTGGCATGGGTGGCATCGCTGCCGGAGCCGGAGCGCGCCGCATTGAGCCGCGCGGCACTGGAAACAGCCGATGCCTGGTCGATGCCGCGTTCGGCGGATACGGCACTTGCCTGCTATGAGCGCCTGCTGGCAACACCGGCCGGACATGAGCACCGTGAGGAGTCGGGCTGGAACCACGTCCTGGCCCGAATCAGGACCGAGTGGGACATTATCAGGAGCCTCGCCACGGCGGGTGAAGGTGCGCTGAGCGAAGGAGTCGCCGACGATGACAAGCTCGACTGAGCGGCTGATGCCTTCCATTCTGTTACCACGACGCACGGCATGATCAGCCGTATCGAGGTGTTCCTGCGCGGTCTTCGCCGCCGGTTCAGCCGCAGTTATTGGCTGACTCGCATGTTGCGTTTGCCGGAGTCAATCGGTCATGCAATGCGGCCGGGATTGCTGATGGTCCAGGTTGACGGGCTATCGGAAGCCCAGCTGGAGCGTGCACTCGCGCAGGGTGAGATGCCTTTTCTCAAACGGCTGATCGAGCGCGAGCATTACCAGGTGCAGCCGCTGTATTCGGGCCTGCCTTCGGGAACACCTGCGGTACAGGCGGAGCTGTTCTACGGTGTCAGGACCGCGGTCCCGGCGTTTTCGTTTCGTGACCGCGAGCAGCAGCGGATCGTGCGGATGTACGAGCCAGGCGCGGCGGAGCAGGTCGAAGCGCGGCTGCAGGAGCTGGGAGAGGGGTTGCTCGCGGGTGGCAGCGCCTATGCCGACAATTTCATCGGCGGCGCCGACGAGGCGCATTTCTGTCCGACGTCGCTGGGCTGGGGGCCGGGCCTGCGTGGTGCTCGACCCGGCGCAACGCTCCTGTTGCTGGTCAGTCACCTCTATAGCGTGCTGCGCATCATTGTGCTGCTGTTGCTTGAAACCGGGCTCGCACTGGTCGATTTTGTACGCGGCCTGTCCAACGGCAGGGATTTTCTGCGCGAGCTGAAGTTCGTGCCCACCCGCGTTGCGATCTGCATCCTCATGCGCGAGCTCTGCGTGATCGGTGGCAAGATCGACCTCAACCGTGGCCTGCCGATCATCCATATCAACCTGCTCGGCTACGATGAACAGGCGCATCGGCGTGGGCCGGAATCCGCATTTGCCCACTGGACGCTGAAGGGAATCGACGATGCGATCGGGCGTCTCTGGCGGGCGGCACACCGCGCTCCGCTGCGCCATTACGAGGTCTGGATCTATTCCGACCACGGCCAACATCCCGCCCGTTCCTATTTTGGTCTGCAAGGCTACCAGTTCGGCGAGGCGGTTGAGCGTGCGTTCGCCGCGCTGGACGCACAACCGGAAGTCGCTGGCGAGAGTCCGACTGAAAGTGTACAGACCCAACGGGTGCGGTTCCTGGGCGGACGTCGGTTCCAGCGCCTGTTTGCCGTATTTGGTGTCGACACGGATTCCCCCGCTGAACAGCGGCTGCAGGTGGCAGCGCTTGGCCCTGTCGGTTTCGTGTATTCACCGCGCATCCTGACTGCGCAAGAGCGCGCATTCCTGGCGCGGGAGCTGGTCGCGACCCACTGCGTGCCCGTTGCCATTACCCGCGACGGGCAGGGTGCTGTGTGGGCTCGCACCGCGGATGGTGAATTCAGCCTGCCGGCCGATACCGCCGCGCTGGTTGGCGCGGAGCACCCGCATCTGGAGGAATTGCGCGACGACCTGCTGGCGTTGTGCCTGCACCCGGAGGCAGGTGAGTTGGTCGTGCTCGGCTGGCGCCAGGGCGCAGAGCCGGTCACGTTTGCCATGGAGAACGGTTCCCACGGCGGCACCACGCCCGGCGAAACCGGTGCCTTCTGCCTGCTGCCGGCCGATACCGCTTTGCCGCAGGTGCGGCGCGATTATCTGCGCCCCGCCGACCTGCGCGAGGCCGCACTGAGGTACCTCGGCCGCAGGCCGCCGGCGGTGCCGCGAAGCGTTCGGCGCGGACGCCCCGCCGGGACCAGGCAATTACGGGTGATGACCTGGAACGTTCACAGCTGTGTCGGTCTGGACGGAAAGCTCTCGGCCAGGCGAATCGCCCGGGTGATTGCCCGTGCCAATCCCGACGTGGTGGCACTGCAGGAACTTGATGTCGGTCGCCCCCGTACCGGCGGCGAGGACCAGGCGCAGGCGATCGCCCGCTACCTGCGGATGGAGCACCATTTTCATCCGGCCATACATCTTGAGGAGGAACAGTACGGCGACGCCATACTCAGTCATCTGCCGATGCGCCTGATCCGGAGCGGAGCGCTACCGGGTTTTCGACCCGGCTCCCGGCGCGAACCGCGAGGTGCACTGTGGGTTGCGGTGGAGTTCGGTGGTACCGAGGTCCAGGTGCTCAATACCCATCTGGGTCTGTCGCCGCGCGAACGCATGCGCCAGGTTGAGGCATTGCTCGGCGACGAGTGGCTTGGGAATCCCCGCTGCCAGGCACCGGTGATTCTGTGTGGCGACCTGAATGCGACTCCATCTTCAGGCGTGTGCCAGCGGCTGTGTCAGCGTCTTGAGGATGCACAGGTACAACTGGATGCCCATCGCCCGAAGAATACCTTTTCCAGTCGCTTTCCCGCCGCCCGCATCGACCATGTGTTTGTCGATTCCGGGATCCGCGTCAGCGGCATCGAGATCCCTGATTCGCAGCTGGCGCGCGTGGCTTCGGACCATCTGCCCCTGCTGGTTACCGTCGACATCGAACCGGCTTCGCGACCGCACCAGGCAAAGGTGTCCGGGACCGTTTGGGCAGATCGGGGATGAATATGCTAGGGTGGAAAGTAACAGTTTCGCAGACGGAGGACTATCCATGAGTCACGTGTACAAAGTAATCGATATCGTCGGATCATCGCCCAGTTCGATAGAGGACGCCATCCAGCAGGCCATTGCGCGAGCCTCGGACACGGTCAACAACGTGGAGTGGTTCCAGGTGGACCAGGTGCGCGGCCATATCGAAAACGGCAAGGTCGGCCATTACCAGGTGGCGATCAAGCTCGGTTTCCGCCTGGACGACAAGTAACGGTCGCACGGGCGCCGCCTCACGGGGAGTCGGGCTTTGCGACTGCTCTGCTCGAACGAAAACAGGCTCATCGTTGCCAACGTCAGGAATATCGTCGAGTCTGCGGGGATTGCGGTTACGTTGAAAAACGAGTTTGCCGCAGGGGGAGCAGGAGAGCTTTCGCCGTTTGAGGTGTGGCCGGAATTGTGGGTCGTCAACGACGCTGACTACGAGCGTGCTACGCGGTTGATCGAGAGCTCGTTGAGCGCAAGGAACGCGGTGCCATGGCGATGCATCAGTTGCAGTGAGGACAATGATCCTGCCTTCGAAACCTGCTGGAAGTGCGGGCAGAATCAGCCAGGTAGTGGAAAGGAAGAAATATGAGCGTGACCACGCAGGATTTCATTGTCAACCGCAGCGATCTGGCCCAGACCCGATGGGTCAGTGGTCCCGCGCCGGCGGAGGTCTCTCTCGAGCGAGGCCAGATCCTGGCCGAGGTCGAGAAGTTTGCCTTTACCGCCAACAACATCACCTATGCCGTGGCTGGTGACCAGCTGAACTACTGGTCTTTTTTCCCTGCCGAAGCCGGCTGGGGACGAATTCCGGTATGGGGCTATGCGACCGTGGTGCGATCGCACTCGGAAGAGATTGCCACCGGCGAGAGGCTCTACGGCTATTTCCCGATGTCATCGCACCTGGTCATGCAGCCGGAGTCGGTGACCCCGGACTCCTTCCTCGACCTGTACCGGCAGCGGCGCGACCTGCACCCGGTCTACAATACCTACAGCCGGCTGCAACCGGGCAGGGGCACGGCCGCGGTGCTTGATGACCTGCGGCCGATTCTCAGCCCCCTCTACACCACATCATTCCTGATTGACGACTGGCTGGCGGACAACGACTTCTTCGGTGCAAGCCAGGCCCTGCTGCTGAGTGCCTCTTCGAAGACCGGTTTCGGGCTTGCCTTTGCCCTGTCCCAGCGCCGTCCCCAGGGGCCCAGGGTGGTCGGCCTCACCTCACCGGCCAATAGCGCTTTCGTTGAGAGTCTCGGCTGCTACGATGTGGTCCTTCCCTACGACCGGATTGCCACGCTGGATCCGGCGCAGCCGACCCTGGTCGTCGATTTTGCCGGTGATGGTGACGTACTCACGGCGGTGCACCGGCATTTTGGCGACAGGCTGGTGGAGAGTACCCAGGTGGGACTGTCACACTGGGATGCACCGCGGCCGCCCGCGGAGCTGCCGGGCGCCAGGCCGCGGCTGTTCTTCGCCCCGGATCAGGCCCAGAAACGCATCCAGGAATGGGGCAGGGAGGGCTTTGACGCCAGGCTGGGCAAAAGCTGGCGTGTGTTTGCGGCCGAGGCATCAGCCTGGTTGTCGATCGAACACGGCAAGGGTCCGGACGCGGTCTCCAGGGTCTATGCGGCCACGCTGTCCGGTCGTATCGATCCGGCGGTCGGCAATATCCTTTCTCCCTGAGCCGGGGGTTACCGTTGGTGCAATTTCCTCCCCACCCCGGTAAAATCGCCGCCTTTTTGAGCAATGTCATTGAACAATTATTCGATGTCGGCTCCCTCCATGATGGAGGGCATTTCGGTACTGCACGAAATCCGCCTCGACCATGTACTCCGCCGCATTTGCGCCACTGGCGCGCGTCGGGTTCTGGATCTTGGTTGCGGCTCGGGACTGTTGTTGCACCGCCTGGCCATGGAGCAGCAGTTTGACGAAATCGTAGGCCTGGAAAGCTGTCCTCGTGCGCTGACAAAGGCGCGGCACCTGCTGGCGGATCACCCGCGGGCACCATTCCCGCAGCTGACGCTGATCAACGGCTCCTACAGCGAGGTCCAGCCTGCGCTCTGCGATTATGATGTCGCCGCGATGGTCGAGACGATCGAACACGTCAAACCGGGCCTGTTGTCGGCGGTGGAGCAGAGTGTATTTGGACAAATGCGGCCCCGGGTGATCTACCTGACGACGCCCAACCGGGAGTACAATCCGCTGTTCGGCCTGCGTCCCGGCGAATTTCGCGAGGCCGATCACAAGTTCGAGTGGGACCGGGCGAAATTTGCGCAGTGGGTGTTCGGGGTGGCCCGGCGCAACGGCTACCGTGCGGTCCTCGGTGGCATTGGTGATGAAGACCCCGAGCTCGGTCCACCCACCCAGACCGCGTATTTCACGCTCGTCGGCTGAGTAAAGCAGGAGCCCAGATGCGATTTTTTCCGGCATTCCGTCATTTTGGTCTGGTGGCTGCGGTGTTGGTGGCCGCGTTGGGCCTGTGGGCGACCAGCCTGCATCCGGCCTGGTCTCTGCTGGCGGCTCTGGGCGGGCTGCTCTGCGGGCTGGGGATATATGACCTCCTGCAGCCGCGGCGGGCAGTGCTGCGCAACTATCCGGTGATCGGGCATTTCCGCTATTTGCTGGAGGGAATCCGGCCGGAGATCAGGCAGTATTTCATTGAATCCGACAGCGACGAGCTGCCCTTCTCCCGGCGCCAACGTTCCATCGTCTACCAGCGCGCCAAATCGGATCTGGACAAGCGCCCGTTCGGCACGCTGGAGAATGTCTACCGCAGCGACTACGAGTGGATCAACCACTCCCTGCAGCCGGTGCACATTGCCGATCACGATTTTCGGGTGACCGTGGGCGAGGGGCTTGCCCAGCCCTACAGCGCCAGCGTGTTCAATATCTCCGCGATGAGTTTTGGCGCTCTGTCCGCCAATGCAATTCGTGCGCTCAACGCCGGTGCCCGCAGGGGCGGGTTCTATCACGACACGGGGGAGGGCGGAATTTCACCCTATCATCGCGAACACGGTGGTGACCTGGTCTGGGAGATCGGTACCGGTTACTTCGGTTGCCGTGATACGGACGGGCGCTTCAGTGAGGAGCGGTTTGTCGCCAACGCCCGCGAACCCCAGGTGAAGATGATCGAGCTGAAGCTGTCCCAGGGCGCCAAGCCGGGGCAGGGGGGGCTGCTGCCCGGGCCCAAGGTAACCGGCGAGATCGCCAGTACCCGCGGCGTGCCGGAAGGCCAGGATTGCCATTCCCCGGCGGCGCACTCGGCGTTCTCCACGCCCATCGAATTGTTGCAGTTCGTGGCGCGGTTGCGCGAGCTCTCCGGTGGCAAGCCGACAGGGTTCAAGCTTGCCATTGGCCATCCCTGGGAGTGGTTTGCCATCGCCCGCGCCATGCAGGAGACGGGTCTGGTGCCGGATTTCATCGTCGTCGATGGCGGCGAGGGCGGGACCGGTGCCGCGCCACTGGAGTTTACTGATCACGTCGGTGTGCCCATGCGCGAGGGCCTGATGCTGGTGCACAACACCCTGGTGGGCCTGGACCTGCGCGATCGTGTGCGTGTTGCCGCCGCTGGCAAGATTGTCAGCGCTTTCGATCTCGCCCGCACGCTGGCCGTCGGCGCCGACTGGTGCAACGCCGCGCGCGGGTTCATGTTCGCGCTGGGTTGCATTCAGTCCCGGAGTTGCCATACCGATCGTTGCCCCACCGGTGTGGCCACTCAGGATCATGGTCGCCAGCGCGGCCTGGTGCCTGAGGACAAGGCCACCCGGGTCTGCAATTTCCAGCAGAACACCCTCAAGGCCCTGCGCGACCTGCTGATGGCTGCCGGGGTAGAGCACCCGGAAAAGCTGGGGCCGGAGCATGTAATCCGCCGCGTCTCCCAAACCCAGGTGAGCGCCCTGGGGCAGCTTTACCCGGCCCTGCGCCGCGGCCAGTTGCTCGAGTCCCCCGGCGCGGATGGCCATGGTCATGTCGTGTTCGACCTGTTCTGGGAGCACGCGCGCGCAGACAGCTTTGCCGCACCCGCGCGCGTCAGGGCCAGTCAACCGCTTTGACGAGAGCCCCCGAGTGAACAACAGCACAAGGGAAAAGATCGAGCTGGAGCATGATGCGGCCCGGATTTTCATGCGCCTGTACGAAGAGCGCAGTGATTTGCCCATGCGTCACATCTGGCACAATGAGCCCGGCAAGCCCGACGTTTCCTGCTATCTCGACGGCGACCGCATGGATCTGGAGATCGCCCACATCTACGGCAGCGAGGAGGAGGCCAAGCTGATTCTCGGTCGCGCCGCCAACATCCGCACACTGGAAGCGCTGCATCGGCTTATCCAGGTGCCGGTGGGCGATCGCCTGCTAACCGCGCTCAACGCGGTGCTCGCCAGCAAGTCCGGAAAGACCTACCACAGCGACCGGGTCTGGCTGGTGATTCGCAATGCCAATCCCCTCTGGTCCACGGATGATCTGAAGCAATGCCTGCATCGCGTGTCCCTGCCGCCGGCGCACCCCTTTGAGCAGATCTGGGTGATCGGTGACATGACCGGGGAATCGGGTATTTTGCAACTCTACTGAAAGATGCAGGCTTGCCCCGGGGAGCAAGCCTGCCCGCAAACCTGTTGTGCGTTTGCATAGTATGTAAACAATGGTTGCTAGCTGGCGAGTTTCTCGAACTCAAGCTCCGGATAGCCCTGGTTGGCTGACTCGTCCATCCTGTCGTAGTAGACGTTCGCCCCCCCGAAGTAGATCAGCACACGCGGTGCCTTGGTTTCGAGGTTGGCGCCCATCATCCAGGAGTGCACCTTGTCACCCTCTGCCATCAGCGTCTGACTGTGAATCTCCGCGGTATGCGCGGTCCACTCGTCCTCGGCATCCTGGCGCGGCTTGACCACGTCGTAGCCTTCGCTTTCCATTTTCTTGATGCAGTTCGTTATCCAGATAACGTTCTGCTCAATGGAGGTGGGCAGGTTGGCGAAGGGGGCCTGGGGTCCGGTGACGATGAACATGTTGGGGAAATCCGCTACACAGACGCCCATGATCGACTTGGATTGCTCCTGCCACTTCTCTGCCAGGGTCTGCCCGCTGACGCCGCGGATCGGGAAGGCCTCCAGGGCGCCAGTGTAGGCGCTGAAGCCGGTTGCCAGCACTATGATGTCAAACTCGTAGAGGTTCTCTGTGGTGCGTACGCCGGTTTCGGTGATTTCGACGATAGGCTCGCGGTCCTTGATATCCACCAGGTGCACGTTGTCACGGCTGTAGGCCTCGAGGTAGCCGTGATCCAGCGGCGGACGCTTGGCGAACAGCGGGTAGTCCTCGATTTTCGGCACCAGGATCTCCGCGATTTCCGGGTCCTCAATGCGCTCTTTCATCTTGTCGATGATGAACTGCGAGGCCATCCGGTTTGCCTCGGGATTGGAGAGCAGGTCTTCAAATGTCTCGAATACCCAGCGGAAGCTGCCGGTCCATTTCTCTTCGAAAATCCGCTGCCGTTCTTCCGGCGAGGTCTCGACGGCCTTGCGTCCCTCCGCCGTGTCGAAGGCCATGCCGAACATGTGATTGCGACACTTGGCGATGATCTCGTCGTAGTTTTCCTTGATCTCTTTTTCCCACTCCGGCGTCATCGGCCGCTGCATGGCAGGGAGTATGAAATTGGGTGTGCGGTGGAATACCGTGACGCTCTCGGCGGTCTGGGCCATGACCGGCAGCATCTGCACCGTGGTGGCACCGGCCCCGATAATGCCCACACGCTTGCCGGCGTAGTCGAGACCTTCCTGCGGCCAGCGCGCGGAGTGGAACAGCGGGCCCTTGAAGGTGTCCATGCCCTTGATCTTCGGGATCACGGGCTCGGAAATCATGCCCATGCCACTGATGAAGTACTTGCAGGTAAAGGTATCCCCGTCGCCGGTGGTGACCAGCCAGTGAGCGCTGTCCTGCTGGTATTCGGCGCTGACAATTTCCGTGTTCAGCTGGATGTGCGGCCACATGTCGCACTTGTCGGCGACGAAACGGAAGTAGTTGTGGGTCTCTTTCCAGTCGGGGTAGCGCCGGGTCCAGGACCATTCCTGCAGCAGTTCCTTGGAAAAGGTCAGGCAGTAGTAGTAGCTCTCGCTGTCCGTCATCGCGCCCGGGTAGCGGTTCCAGGTCCAGGTACCACCGACATCGGATGCCTTGTCGAATACGCGAACCGACAATCCCGCATCGCGGAGGTAGTGGATCAGGGCCAGACCGGCGAAGCCGGCGCCTATCACGATGGCATCGTAATCAGGTTTTTGGGTTGTCATAACAGTCTTCCTCATCTTATTAGTACGGGCGCCGCCCAAACGTGGCTATTGATAGTACCGGTACCGGACTAGTCTTGCGTTGCATGGTATTCGATTGCTGCAGAGGCCTGCAGCATTTTTAGAGCTGTTCCCGGAGCAGAAAGATACTATACTTGCTAGGCGCAAACAAGCAAGTTTATTCCACAAGAAAAGTAGGACTATTGGTACCGGAGCGGAGGGGCGGGGTATTCGGAAGGATCGTCGCGACGGTGCCTGAAACCGTGTTCTCGCGGGGCTTATCTGCCTCGGGGCTCAATCGCTGAAGATACACCCGGGACCGTGCATGCTCCCGCATTCCAGCTAGGTGTGCCAGCGTACAGACGTGTGTCTCCGCAGCTTTCATTATGGCGAGGTTGTACCCCGTCACGGTTGTCGTCGACAGCCGCCCAGTGCTTGCCAGCCAGGAGAGAGACCATGAGTGCAGGAACAATTTTACTGATCATCTTGATACTGATGTTGATAGGGGTGGTTCCCAGCTGGCCCCACAGCCGTCAATGGGGCTACGGTCCCAGCGGTGCCATCGGTGTGATCGTACTGGTACTGGTGGTATTGCTCTTACTGGGGAAAATCTGATGAACACGCAGGTCACAATGGATTCCGTCAGATACCCGATGAGCCATTGTCGCAGCGGGCGTGACGGTTCGGCTCCCGCTCGACTCAGCGCAACCCGGATCCGATGGCCATCAGGCGGTCTGTTTCCCGCTTGACTACCCCATAACATTCGCAGCTGCGACGCTCCAGCCCGGGCCGGTCCAGCACCTTGATCTTGCCCCGGCTGTATTCGATGATCCCGAGCTTCTGCAGTTTGCCGGCTGCGTCCGTTACCCCCTCCCTGCGCACCCCGAGCATATTGGCGATCAACTCCTGGGTCATGACCAGGTCGGGACCCTGCAGGCGATCCAGGGAGAGCAGCAGCCAGCGACACAATTGCTGGTCGATGGAATGATGGCGGTTGCATACTGCCGTCTGCGCCATCTGGGTAATCAGGGACTGCGTATAGCGCAGCATCAGCACCATCAGCTCGCCATGGCGATTGAATTCATCCTTGAGCTGCTGTCCCGGCAGCCAGTAGGCCGATCCGGCGCTCTGCACCACCCCCCGGCTCAGCGTACTTTCACCACCCATGAACAGTGAGATGCCGACAACGCCCTCATTGCCAACCACGGAGATTTCCGCGGAGTCGCCGCTCTCCATCACGTACAGCAGGGATACGATGCTGTCGGTCGGGAAGTAGACATGGCGCATGGTGTCACCCGACTCGTAGATGGATTTGCCGAGAGGCAGCGGCACCAGTTCCAGCAACGGGAAAATGCGCTCCTGAACGTCTGGCGAAAGCGCTTGCAGAAGACGGTTCTGTTGCGGTGCGGGGACGGCGGGGCTATGCATTCAGGCTGTCTGTAAGCGGCAGGTGTCTGGTTGGAGGGTGTATTTGCAAGTTGGTTCTCTCGAAGCTTAAAAACGCCAAGATACCATAGCTTCTCCTCGCCTAAATACGCGCATGTGCATTTGCCCGAAAAAAGTCCTGCGCCCCCGCAATCAGGGCAACAGTCGGGCATAGACATCCATCACAGCGCTGTAGCAGCCGCAGGATGCCGCCTCCAGCGCCTGGCGGTCCATTATCGAAATCCTGCCCCGGGTATAGTGGATGATTTGCGCGCGCTGCAGGTGTCCCGCGGCGATGGTCACGCCGCCTCGCTGCACCCCCAGCATGTCGGCGAGCATCTGGTGGGTCATGTGGAAGTGATCGCTGTGGGCGCGGTCATGGGCCATCAACAGCGTCCGCGCCAATCGCTGCGCAAGATCGTGAAATCTGAAGCAGATCGCGGTTTGTGTCAGCTGCACCATGTCTGCGTAAAGATAGTGATTCAGGTTTTGCGCGGCGGCAGGGCAAACCTGCAGGGTTTTGACCAGCTGTTCAGTTCTCATGCGCAGCGCGGTGCCGGAGCTCTGCACCAGGCTGCGCTCGGGTGCGATATCCACGCCAAGCAGCACGGTTGCACCGAGCATGCCTTCGTTGCCTATTTGCTTTATTTCAATGCATGGATGGGCAGTGAGCACCTTCACCAGGCTGATTACCCCGGTGACCGGAAAGTAGACATGTTCCAGCGCAGCTCCTTCCTCACACACCATCTTGCCTGCCTCGAGCTCAACACTTTCGCATTGGGCCTTGATGCGGGCACATTCCCGCGCTGGTAGCGTGGCGATGAGGTGATTTGAGGCGGGCCGCACGGGTGGGGTCAGGTCAGGGTTTTTCATGGTCACGAGGTGCCTCTTCGGCGCGAATCGAGTCAGCTACTGGCCGCGTGCAAAGAACTCTGAAACTCGCGCTGTCCCAGTGTGCGACCTCGCGGCGCCGGCTTCCGTGCGGTAAGTAACATTTTCCTGTAAACAAGTGGCAGCCTCCAGAAACCGTTGTGTGTGCTATCGAACAGACGGGTAACCGATCCGTGACGCATGATTGCGGCATAACTGATCCACATCACTACGATTACCGCCGTGGTAATTATCTTCATCGGGCCGGTTTGCGGCGACGATGGCAACGAGGCAGGACACTATGAGCATTAAACAGACATCTGGATTGTGCAGGTCGAGGTTTCCCGGATTCGGATCCCTGCGGTTCGCAGCCGTCCTGGCCAGCGTGCTGGTTCTTGGCGCCTGCGCCTCGGCGCCCCAGGCTCCCAACCGCTCCCTGCAGGCCGCGGAGCAGGCCATTGCCACTGCGGAGCAGGCACGGGTCGCGGATTATGCCTCGCTGGAACTTAGCCAGGCGCGCGAGAAGCTCGCTGCGGCACGCCGCGCGGTGCATAAAGAGGAGATGGTCGTGGCACAGCGGCTGGCGGACGAAGCGCTGGTTGAGGCCCAACTGGCGACTGCCAGGGCCGGGGAAATCAAGGCCAAAAAGGTCAATGACGATATGAAGGAAAGCACCAGGACACTGATTCTGGAAATGCGCCGTGACACAGGAACTCGACAATGAAAAATTTCAGGCAACAACTGCAACTGCCGCTGGCCATGGTCATGGCCTCCCTGATACTGGCGGGCTGCACACAGTTGTCCGCACCGGAAGGGTCCGCGGAGGTGCGCAGCAAATTGACCCGGTTGCAGGCCAACCAGGAACTCGCCAGTCGTGCACCGGTGTCGATCAAGGAGGCCGAGGAGGCTGTACGCGCCGCGGAGGTTCCCGAAAAGGACAGTAGTCTCGCCGAGCACCGGGTGCTGATGGCGGATCGCAAGGTCGAAATCGCCGCGGCCCAGGCCCGCGCCCGCCTGTACGAAGACCAGCGCGAGGACCTGAGGAAGGAGAGTGAAAAGGCACGCCTGGACGCCCGTACCCGGGAAGTGGAAAGGGCTCGCCAGGAGGCCGGACTTGCCCGGGGGGAGGCTGACCGTGCCCAGGAGGAAGCCGAACGCGCCCGCAGGGAAGCCGGCCTGGCCCGTGGCGAGGCGGAAGCTGCGCGCTTGAAACAGGAGGAACTGCAGCGTCAACTGGAAGAGCTGGACGCGAAACAGACCGCGCGCGGAATGGTGGTAACACTGGGTGATGTCCTGTTTGAGACGGGCCGGGCAGAGTTGACCGGCAGTGCGCCAGCAGGATTGAGCAAGCTGGCGGACTTCCTCGGCGAATATCCTGACCGCTCCATTGCCATCGAAGGTCATACCGACAGTGTCGGTACCGAGGCGTTCAATTTCACCCTGTCACAGCGTCGCGCGGCCGCGGTACAGACCTTCCTGGCCAACCAGGGCGTGGCTCAAAGCCGCATGCGGGCAGTGGGCAAGGGCGAAAGTTCACCCATCGCCAGCAATGATTCCAGCACCGGACGTCAGCAGAATCGCCGGGTCGAGGTCATCATAGAAAATCCCCAACAGTAACCGGGACGGCACCTGAGGCCTGGCTGTCGGATCGGAAAACCGGTCCGATAGCCGGGCCTTTTATTGTCTGGTGGTTGCTGGTCGGGTATTGTCCTGCGCTGGTCTGGAGTCGAACGGGGGGTAGACCGGGAATGGACACCCACAGCCACTGGATGCAGCGCGCGCTGGCGCTGGCAGACCGCGCCGCCGCGGCAGGCGAGGTGCCAGTCGGTGCTGTCGTAGTGCGCGCCGGCCAGCTGCTGGGAGAGGGCTGGAACAGCGTCATCGGCAGCCATGACCCTACCGCGCACGCCGAGATCGAGGCGCTGCGTGATGCGGCTCGTCGGCAGGGCAACTACCGTTTGCCCGGCGCCACGCTCTACGTCACCCTGGAGCCCTGCAGCATGTGTGCCGGTGCGCTGGTGCATGCCCGCATCGAACTGCTGGTTTTTGCCGCCCGGGAGCCGAGGGCGGGGGTCGTGTGCAGCCAGTGCGCCCTGCTGGAGTCGCCCTGGTACAACCATCGGGTGCGCTGGCAGGAAGGGGTGCTGGCGGATGAATCCAGCGCCCGCCTGCAGGCATTTTTCCGGGCTCGTCGCCTATAGCGCCAGGAATCGTTTCTCCCGCAGCGCCAGTGGCAGGTAGTCATCCGGGTTCAGTGGCCGCCCCGGCTGGTTGGCGGGGATGTCCTGCCACTGCAGGATGCTGTAGTAGTGGCGGATGTTCTGCACGAAGTGCATGGCCTCGCCGCCGCGCGCGTAGCCGTAGCGTGTGGTCCGGTAATGCTCGCGCTTCTGCAGCAGGGGCAGGTGCGCCATGACGTCGCTCCAGAGATGCGGGTCACCGCCCATGCGTTCGGTCAATACCCGGGCATCCTCCAGGTGCGCGAGCCCGATATTGTAGGCGGCGAGCGCCATCCAGGTACGGTCCGGCTCGTGGATGTCCCGGGGCAGCCGGCGTCGAAGGTCCTTGAGATAGCGGGCTCCGCCCCGCAGGGACTGCAGCGGGTCGAGACGATCCCTGACCCCCAGCTCTTGCGCCGTGAGCCGGGTCAGCATCATCATGCCGCGGACGCCGGTCGGCGATGTTGCCTCCGGTTCCCAGTGGGATTCCTGGTAGGAAACGGCCGCCAGCAGGTGCCAGTCGAGCTGGTACTCATCGGCCACCTGGCGGATCAGGTCGCGATAGACCGGCAGCTTGTTGCGGATATTGCGGGCAAAGGTATGCGAGCCGATGCGTGACAGGACCGTGGTGTGGCCAAAATACTGTTCCCGCAAGCGGTCCAGGCGGCCGTCGGCCTGCAGTTGGGTGAGAAGACCGTCCATGCGCTGCCGCAGGCTGTGGTACTTGCGTCCGGGTGGCAGGTACCAGACCATCTCGCGCTCGGGCCCCAGGTCGAAGGCGACCTCCAGCATCGGGTACAGGCTCTGTTGCATGCGGAACTCGTTGGAATCGATCACCGCCAGGTCGGCGCTGCCATTGTCCACTCTCTCCAGCAACTCCATGGTATCGGCCCCTTGCACGGCCTCCCAGCGCAGCCCCGGCCCGTCCTCCTCCGCCATGCCCTTCAGCGTCTGTTCGTGGCTGCTCCCGGCCAGCACCACCAGCTGCAGGTCGCCGAGGTCATCGAGGCCATCGGGACGACGATTGCCGGTCCGGTAGACCACCCGGGGCACCATGGTGGCGTAGGCGATGGAATGGCTGAACCGCTGGCTGCGATCATCGGTCAGGGTAAGTCCCGCCGCAGCCAGGTCCGCTTCCTCCCGCTCCAGGCGCCGGAATATGCCATCCAGCGAGTAGGCGGTCTCCATTCGCAGGTTGACGCCCAGTTCTTCGGCCAGCAACTGCGCCAGGTCATGCTCGAAGCCTGCGGCGCCGTCCTTGTCGAGATAGTAGGTGGTGGGGCTGTTGCGGCTGACCACGGTGAGCTCTCCGTCGGCCAGCACCTGCTGCAAGCGGTCGGATTGGGAGCAGCCGCAAAGCGTCGCCAGCAGCAGCGCGCTGATCAGGGGGCGGGTCGTCATCATGGGTTCATTCTAGCGCCGCTCCCGAATCCCGAACAGCCCGGTTGAAGCTCTACAACAGCTGGACAAGGCCGGACATTAGAGGCAATAAGCCCCAGCCATCACTCATTCAGGGTATATGGCCACAGCAAGTACCGGGTAGTCTATGCTGATTGCCAATAATCAGGAGTCCAGCCCATGACCTTGCCCGTGACGCCGCTTACCCACCGTCCCCCCCTGCGCGCCCAGGATATCTACGACCGGGTGCTGGCGCTGGGCGACCTGTTCCGCCGCAACGCTGCCGAAGCGCGCAAGCTCCGCAGGGTGCCGCAGGAAAACATTGATGCCCTGCAGGAGGCCGGATTTTTCCTCGCGCTGCAGCCCCGACGCTGGGGCGGTCACGAGGTCGACCCGCAGGATTTTTTCCGCATGCACCTGGCCATCGCCGAAAATTGCATGTCCACTGCCTGGGCGTCCGGCATCGTTGCCGTGCACGCCTTCCAGCTGGCGTTGATGGATGAGCGCGCGCAGCAGGATGTGTGGGGCAAGGACATTCACACCCGTATCTCATCTTCCTATGCGCCGCTGGGCAAGGTGACGGAGGTAGAAGGGGGCTTCCGTCTCAGTGGACGCTGGGGCTGGAGTTCGGGCTCGGACCACTGTACCTGGGTATTCCTGGGTGCCATTTGCCCGGATGGCGGCTTCCGCAGTTTCCTGGTGCCGCGCGGCGACTACGAAATCGTCGACACCTGGCATGCCATGGGGCTGCAGGGTACCGGCTCCAATGACATCGTGGTCGACGATGCCTTTGTCCCCGACTATCGCACACACAAGGCCGAGGACGGCTTCCTCGGCACCAATCCCGGCGTCACCGCCGACAGCGCGCCCCTGTACCGCCTGCCCTGGGCGCAGCTGTTTGTGCGCGTGGTATCCACCCCGGCGATCGGCGCCGCCCGGGATGCCCTGGACCTGTACCGGCAGCTGGTGGTGGGCAAGGCCAGCGGTGATCTGACCAAGCTCGCGGGTGATACCGCGACCCAGGAGCGGATTGCGGCGGCCATCACCAGCATCGATGAGATGGAGGCGATCCTGTTCCGCAACTTCGACCGCATGATGACCCAGGTCACCGCGGGCGAGGAAGTGCCGGTGCTGGAGCGGATCAAGTACCGCTACCAGGCGTCGCTGGTGATCGAGCGCTGCATGGCGGTGGTCGACAGCCTGTTTTCCTCCGCTGGCGGCGGTTCGGTATTCCTGGGCAGCGAGATCCAGCAGCGGTTCCTGGATATTCACACGGGCCGGGCCCACGTGGCCAACAACCCGACCTCGTTTGCCCGCAACCTGGGCTCGGTGCTGCTGGGCAACGACAGCAGGGACTTTTTCGTGTAGCTCACCCCGGGGCGTCTCTGCCGGGTGAATTTGCCCGCGATTGCCGGTTACCGGCGGCGGCGCTATCCCGTACAATAGCGGGCTTTCAGAAGACCTCTCCTGGAGCTCGCCCCAGCATGCTGATTTTGCGCGGTGCCCCGGCCCTGTCCCCGTTCCGGCGGGACAAGCTGGCACAGAAACTCTCCGCTATTGACCCCGCCATCCGCCTTCTGCACTGTGAGTTCGTGCACTTTGCCCAGACCGATGAGGTTCCCGGCGAGGAGCGCCGGGCACTGCTGCGGCAACTGCTGCACTACGGCCCCGCCGCCGGGGCCAGCCAGTTCGATGTGAGCACGGCGGCCGCCGAGCTGCTGCTGGTGGTACCGCGCCCGGGCGCCATCTCCCCCTGGTCCAGCAAGGCCACCGACATCGCCCGCAACTGCGGCCTGCGGGAAGTACAGCGCCTGGAGCGGGGTACAGCCTGGTATCTGCACTTGCCCGCGGACTTGTCCGAAGCTGCACGCGGGCAGGTGGCCGCCGCCCTCCACGATCGCATGACCGAATCCGTGCTGCCCTCCCTGGAGGCCGCCAGCGCCCTGTTCCGGGTGCAGGAGCCCGCGCCGATGGCTACGGTGGATATCCTCGGTGGCGGCCGCGAGGCCCTGGTGGCCGCAGATGCCAGCCTGGGCCTGGCGCTGGCCGAGGATGAGGTCGACTACCTGGTGCAGGCCTTTACCGGCCTCGGACGCAATCCCAGCGATGTCGAGCTGATGATGTTTGCCCAGGCCAACTCGGAGCATTGCCGGCACAAGATCTTCAACGCCAGCTGGACCATTGACGGCATCGCCCAGGACAAGTCCCTGTTTGGCATGATCCGCAATACCCACGAGCGCGGCGGCGACAATGTCCTCTCTGCCTATTCCGACAATGCGGCGGTAGTGGCCGGCCACCATGCCGGCCGCTTCTTCCCCGACCCGGAGAGCGCCGAGTACGGCTTTACCCAGGAACCCATCCACTTGCTGATGAAGGTGGAGACCCACAACCATCCCACGGCCATTGCACCGTTTCCGGGAGCTGGCACTGGCGCTGGCGGTGAAATCCGCGACGAGGGCGCGGTCGGGCGCGGCTCCAAGCCCAAGGTCGGCCTTACCGGGTTTTCCGTGTCCAACCTGCAGATCCCGGGCTATGTGCAGCCCTGGGAATCCGACTACGGCAAGCCGACACGCATTGTGTCGGCACTGGAGATCATGCTCGAGGGACCGATCGGCGGCGCTGCCTTCAACAACGAGTTCGGTCGCCCCAACCTGTGCGGCTACTTTCGCAGTTTCGAGCTGGATGTCCCGGGCACCGCCGGCAGTGAGCGCCGCGGCTACCACAAGCCCATCATGATCGCCGGTGGCTACGGCAATATTCGCGAGGAACATGTCGAAAAAGGGGAGTTCGCGCCCGGCGCCAGGCTGATTGTCCTCGGTGGCCCGGCGATGCTGATCGGTCTCGGTGGCGGCGCCGCGTCCTCCATGGCCAGTGGCGCCAGCGCCGAGGACCTGGACTTCGCCTCGGTGCAGCGCCAGAACCCGGAGATGGAGCGCCGCTGCCAGGAAGTCATCGACCGCTGCTGGCAGTTGGGCCACCGCAATCCTGTCGCCTTTATCCACGACGTCGGTGCCGGTGGCCTCTCCAATGCGTTGCCGGAGCTGGTCAAGGACGGCGGTCGCGGTGGTCGTTTCGCCCTGCGCGATGTCCCCAACGACGAGCCCGGCATGGCGCCGCTGGCCATCTGGTGCAACGAGTCCCAGGAGCGCTATGTGCTGGCGGTGGAGCCCGAAGACCTGGCCCGTTTCGAGGCCATCTGCGCCCGCGAGCGCTGCCCCTATGCGGTGGTGGGAGAGGCTACGGCAGAGCCGCACCTGACCCTGGCGGACAGTCATTTCGGCAATGCCCCGGTAGACCTGCCGATGTCCATCCTGTTCGGCAAGCCGCCGAAAATGCAGCGCGATGTGCGCCGTGTGCCGCACAGCCTGCCGCCGCTGGCACTGGACCTGCCGCTGCTCGACGCGGTTGAGCGAGTGCTGCAGCTGCCGGCGGTGGCTAGCAAGCAATTCCTGATCACCATCGGCGACCGCACGGTAACCGGTATGGTGGCCCGCGACCAGATGGTGGGGCCCTGGCAGGTGCCGGTGGCCGATTGCGCCGTGACCACCGTGTCCTACGACAGCCATGCCGGTGAGGCCATGGCCATGGGCGAGCGCAGCCCGCTGGCGCTGGTCAGCGGGCCCGCCTCCGGGCGCATGGCGGTGGCCGAGGCGATTACCAACATCTGCGCCGCGCCCATTGCGGCCCTGCGGGACATCAAGCTGTCCGCCAACTGGATGTGTGCCGCCGGCCACGACCGCGAGGACGAAGTGCTGTTCGATACTGTGCGCGCGGTGGGGATGGAATTCTGTCCGGCCCTGGGGATCACCATTCCCGTGGGCAAGGATTCCATGTCCATGCGCACCACCTGGCGCGAGCAGGGCGAGCAGCGGGCGGTGACGGCACCGGTGTCGCTGGTGGTCTCGGCCTTTGCCCCGGTGACGGATGCGCGGCTGGCCGTCACTCCGCAGCTGCAATTGCACGCGGACGCCGAACTGTGGCTGCTGGATCTCGGTCGCGGCGCCGGTCGCCTCGGCGGCTCGGCCCTGGCGCAGGTCTGTGGCCAGGTGGGCGACAGCGTTCCCGATATCGAGGACCCCGGCGACCTGGTGGCTTTCTTCACGCTGGTGCAGGATCTGCTGCAGGCGGGCGCGCTGCTGGCCTACCACGACCGCTCCGACGGTGGTTTGCTGGCAACCGTGCTGGAAATGGCCTTCGCCGGTCGCTGCGGCCTGCAACTGGATCTGGCGGCCCTCGCCGGTGCGCCCCTGCAGCAGCTGTTTGCCGAGGAGGCCGGTGCGGTGCTGCAGGTCGCTGCAGTCGATGTGCCAATGCTGCGCAGCCGCGCAGCAGAACTGGGGCTGGCAGCCTGTCTGCACCCGCTGGGTCGCGCCGTGGCAGGTGACGATGTGAGCATAAGCGTGGCGGGTAGCTCGCTGTTGCGGGATAGCCGCGGCCGCCTGCAGGAACTGTGGGCCCGCACCAGCTACGAGATCGCGGCACTGCGGGACAACCCCGACTGTGCCGCCGAGGAGTACCAGCGCGTCCGGGCGGAAGACCCCGGTCTGTCGGCGCAACTCGGTTTTGATCCGCGGGAGGATGTCGCCGCGCCCTATATCGCCACCGGCGCGCGGCCGCGGGTCGCCGTGCTGCGGGAGCAGGGCGTGAACGGCCATGTGGAAATGGCGGCGGCCTTCCACCGCGCCGGCTTTACCGCGGTGGATGTGCACATGAGCGACCTGCACGCCGGCCACCGCTCGCTGGCGGAATTCAGCGGCCTGGTGGCCTGCGGCGGCTTTTCCTACGGAGACGTACTGGGAGCCGGCGAGGGCTGGGCCAAGAGCATTCTCTTCAACCCGGCCCTGCGCGACCAGTTCAGCACCTTCTTTGCCCGCGAAGACAGCTTTACCCTGGGCGTGTGCAACGGCTGCCAGATGGTCTCCACCCTGCGCGAGCTGATACCGGGCGCGCAGCATTGGCCGCGTTTCGTGCGCAACCGCTCCGAGCAGTTCGAGGCCCGCCTGGCGCTGGTCCGGATCGAGCAGAGCCCGTCCATCCTGCTCGCCGACATGGCCGGCTCCCACCTGCCGATCGCCGTGGCCCACGGCGAGGGGCGGGCAGAGTTTGCTGCCGCCGGCTCCCGGGACGCCTGCGAGGCCGGCGGCAGTGTGGCCCTGCGCTACCTTGAAAACGACCTCTCGGTAGCCGAGCGGTACCCCGCCAACCCCAACGGCTCGCCAGCCGGTATTGCCGGGCTCAGCAGCCTGGACGGCCGCGCCACCATCATGATGCCGCATCCGGAGCGCGTGTACCGCACGGTGCAACACTCCTGGGCACCGGCGGAGTGGGGTGAGGACGGCCCCTGGCTGCGGCTGTTCCGCAACGCGCGCCGCTGGGTGGGCTGATGTCTTCCGCCCAGACAAGCCCCACTTGTGACCCCCCCCTTATTCTTTATAATGACGGACTTTTCGTTCCCGGCAGCCCCTTGACCTCGGGTCTGGTTGCCGAGGCCCGGTCTCCTGGCAGAGCAAAACTATGCTGAACAAGTATCCATTGTGGAAATATGTGCTGGTGCTGATGGTCTTGGCCACCGGCCTGCTGTACGCCTCACCCAACCTGTATGCACCGGATCCGGCGCTGCAGATTACCGGCGAGAGCAGCGCCCAGATCATCGATGAGCGCACCCTGGCGCGGGCCACCGACGCCCTGGCGGAGGCCGGTATCGAGCACTTCGGCGAGCTGATCGACCCGAACGGGCGCAATGCGCTGGTGCGTTTGCAGGATGTTGAACAACAGCTGGTGGCGCAGGCCCGGGTGCAGCGCGCCCTGGGTGACGGCTTTATCGTGGCGCTCAACCTGGCGCCGACCACACCGGACTGGCTCAGCAGTCTCGGTGGCCAGCCGATGAAACTGGGCCTGGACCTGAGCGGCGGCGTCCATTTCAAGCTGGAGGTGGATATCGAGGCTGCCCTGGAGCGGCGCCAGGAATACTATGTCACCGCCATTCGCCGCGCCCTGCGCGAGGAGCGTATCCGCGGTATCGTTGACGCCGGCGCCGGGGGCGGTGTCGTTGCCCGACTGCGCACCGAGGCCGATCGCGAACAGGCCCGCTCCCTGGTCGCGGACAATCATCCGGAGCTGACGCTTGAGCGCGGCGGTAGCGGCGACACCTGGACCCTGACCGCGGCCATGACCGACCAGATGCGTTCCGAAATCGCCAACTATGCGGTGACCCAGAACCTGACTACGCTGCGCAACCGGGTCAACGAGCTGGGCGTGTCCGAGCCGCTGGTCCAGCGCCAGGGCCAGAACCGTATCGTGGTAGAGTTGCCGGGCATCCAGGACACCGCGGAGGCCAAGCGTATCCTCGGCACCGTGGCCAACCTGGAGTTCCGCCTGGTCGCCAACATGGACGCGCCGGAAGCAGAAAAGCAGCGTTTCGAGTATCGCAGTGAGGACCGGGCCGGCGCTTTCGAATGGCTGGAGCGGGACATCATCATCACTGGCGAACGGGTCTCCAATGCCCAGGCCAGTTTCGACGAGAACGGCCGTCCCAACGTGCAGATCAGCCTCGACAGTGAAGGTGGCACCCTGATGTCGCGGGCTACCCGCAACAACGTCAAGCGGCGGATGGGTGTATTGTTCATCGAGCGCAAGTACCGCACCCGCTACGAAATGCAGGAAGACGGCACGGAAAAGGCGGTGCAGATCCCCTATGACGAACGCAGGCTGCTTACGGCCCCGGTGATACAGTCCGCCCTGGGCGCCCAGTTCCAGATTACCGGCCTCGACAGCCCGCTGGAAGCCTCCGAACTGGCCCTGATGCTGCGCGCGGGCGCACTGGCGGCGCCCATTTCCTTCGTCGAAGAGCGCACCGTGGGTCCGTCCCTGGGCGCCGAGAATATCCGCCTGGGGGTGAAGTCCGTGCAGTTCGGTCTCGCTCTGGTAGTGATCTTCATGATCCTCTACTACCGCGTGTTCGGCATTATCGCGGTGGTGGCACTGACGGCCAACCTGGTGTTGCTGGTGGCGTTCATGTCCCTGATCGGGGCAACCCTGACCTTGCCCGGCATAGCCGGTATCGTGCTCACGGTGGGCATGGCGGTGGATGCCAACGTGCTGATTTTCTCCCGAATACGGGAGGAGCTGCAGGGCGGGCGCACACCGCAGATGGCAATTCACTCCGGCTATGATGCGGCCCTGTCGACCATCCTCGACGCCAATATCACCACCCTTATCGTCGCGGTTATCCTCTATGCCGTGGGTACCGGCCCGGTCAAGGGCTTCGCCGTCACCCTGTCGGTGGGCATCGTGACCTCCATGTTTACCGCCATTATCGGCACCCGCGCCCTGGTGAATCTGATCTACGGCGGGCGCAAGGTGAGAACCCTGTCCATCGGGGGAGTGAAAACATCATGAGAACCATCAACTTCATGGGTCAGCGCAAGCTGGCGCTCGCTCTGTCCGCGATTCTGCTGGTCATTGCCATCGGGTCCCTGGCCACCCGCCAGCTCAACTGGGGGCTGGACTTTACCGGCGGCACCCTGGTGGAGGTCAACTACAGCGAGTCGGCGAACCTGAGCGAAATCCGCGACCTGCTCAATGCGAGCGACTACGCGGGCGCGATCGTGGTCAGTTTTGGCAGCGACCGCGATGTCATGATCCGCCTGCCCCAGGGTCACGCCGACACCGAGGGCACGGCGCTGGTGCGCCTGCTGGAGGACAACTTCGACGGTGTCGTCGAGCTGCGCAGGATCGAGTTCGTGGGGCCGCAGGTGGGGGACGAGCTGCGCGAGCAGGGCGGTCTGGCCATGCTGATGGCGCTGGGCATGGTGATGCTGTACATCGGCTTCCGCTTCCAGTTCAAGTTTGCCGTCGGCGCCGTCGCCGCCCTGATCCACGACGTCGTCATCACCCTGGGCTTCTTCTCGGTCATCGGCCTCGAATTCGACCTCACGGTGCTCGCCGCCCTGCTGGCGGTGATCGGCTACTCCCTCAACGACACCATCGTCGTCTCCGACCGCATCCGCGAGAACTTCCGCAAACTGCGCAAGGCCGACCCGATCGAGGTCATCAACATTTCCCTCTCCGAGACCCTGGGCCGCACCCTGGTCACTTCGCTGACCACCATGCTGGTGCTGGTCTGCCTGGCCCTGTTTGGCGGTGAAATGATCAACGGCTTCGCCAACGCCCTGCTGGTGGGCGTGGTAGTCGGGACCTACTCCTCCATTTACGTGGCAGCGAATGCGCTGGTGCTGATGGGCGTGAGCAAGGAAGACCTGATGCTGCCGGTCAAGGAAGGCGCCGAGCAGGAAGACCTGATGCCGTAGCGGCCCCCCAGTCTCGACTCTGCCCCCGAATTTACGTGTTCAGGCAAGAGGAGCTTCGTAGCAGGGCGCGGCGCGGGTCCGCCCACTGCCAGTCAGGACACGCCGTGAACCCATCCATGGGGGCTTGGTGGCGACATCCATGTCGCCAACAGTCCTGACTGGCAGTGGCCGGCCCCACGCCGCTCGTGGTGCCGGCAACTTCGAGCACGTTACCCGCCGCTTTGCCCGCGTTGGTGTATATGCTATCGCGGCGACGCGTGCAGAAGTCCAGTTGGCTCCGAAGGTAGGTCTTCAGCGTTGGCGGGGGGGGAGCAGGACCGTTGAGCGCATGGACGCGCGATACGAGCCTACATGGATGTATTCACGGCGTGTCCTGATCGCCCCCCGCCAACGCTGAAGACCGGGTTCAGACGAAATGCCTCGTGGTGAAGTAGCTCGGCGTGTCCCGGTCTGCCCGCTCTGGTGGTGAAGACCGGATTCAGGCGAAAGGGGTTGGTAATGGAGGCTTAGCTCCCCAGCAGCGGCTTGGTGACCTGCAGCACGGCCTTGAAGCACTTCGGATTGCCGCAGACGATATTGCCGGAAGTCATGTAGTTGTCCGAGGCATTGATATCGGACACCAGCCCCCCGGCCTCTTTTACCAGCAGCGCACCCGCGGCCATGTCCCAGGGGGCGAGCCCGATTTCCCAAAACGCGTCGAGGCGGCCGGCGGCCACGTAGGCCAGGTCCAGGGAGGCGGCGCCGGCGCGGCGGATGCCGGCGCACTGGCCGGCGAGGATCTCGATGGTCTTGCTGTAGGGCGCCAGGCGGTCGTCGCAGTGGTCCTTGAAGGGGATGCCGGTGCCGAGCAGGGCACCGTCGAGGCTGGTGCGGCTGCTGACCCGGATGCGGCGGCCGTTGAGCTGGGCACCGCGACCGCGGGAGGCGGTGAATTCCTCGCGCCGTACCGGGTCGACAATCACGCCGTGCTCCAGCTTGCCCTTGTACAGGCAGGCGATGGAGACAGCGTAGTGGGGGATGCCGCGGAGGAAGTTGGTGGTACCGTCCAGGGGGTCGATGACCCAGCGGTAGTCGGCGTTTTCGTCACCGCTGAGACCGGTCTCCTCGCCCAGGATGGCGTGCTCGGGGAAGGCCTTGCGCAGGTGATAGATGATCTCGCGCTCGGCGTTGCGGTCGACATCGGAGACGAAGTCGTTGACGTTCTTCTCCTGCACGTCGATGCGGTCGAGCTCATCGGAGGCGCGGACAATCTGCTCGCCGGCCTTGCGCGCGGCGCGCAGTGCGATGTTGACCATCGGTTCCATAACGGTGTCCTGGGAAGGGGTTTTCGGGCGCCGCATTATAACAGTACAACCGGCGCCGATCATACCGGCAATCTGCTACACTTGCCGGCTTTTGCTGAGGGCGCGGCAGGCGCAAGAACCGGGCATGAATCTCGACAATATTCGCATTGTACTGGTCAATACCAGCCACCCGGGCAACATCGGGGGTGTCGCCCGGGCGATGAAAAACATGGGCCTGTCGCGCCTGGTCCTGGTGGCGCCGCGGCAGTTCCCGGATGAGCAGGCCGACTGGCGCGCCGCGGGTGCAATCGACCTGCTGCAGGGGGCGACGGTCTGCGCCACCCTCGACGAGGCCATTGCCGACTGCCAGTATGTGGTGGGTACCAGTGCGCGCGAGCGGCGCATCCCCTGGCCGCTGCTGGATCCGCGTCGCTGCGCGGAGGAAATGGCGCGCCGCTCCGGCCGGGAGCAGGTCGCGCTGCTGTTCGGGCGCGAGGACCGGGGGCTCACCAACGACGAGCTGCAGCGCTGCAACCTGCACCTCCATATCCCCTCGGACCCGTCCTACAGCTCCCTCAACCTGGCCATGGCGGTGCAGATTGTCTGCTACGAGCTGCGCATGCTGCTGCTGGGGGATGCCCTGCCGGCACAGGCCGAGGACCAGTGGGATGCCCCTTTCAGTACCACGGAGAGCATGGAGCGGTTCTACCAGCACCTCGAGGAGACCCTGGTGGGCATTGGTTTTCTCGATCCCGCGGCGCCGCGGCAACTGATGGCCCGCTTGCGGCGTCTCTACGGGCGCGTGCGCCTGGACGAGATGGAGCTCAACATCCTGCGCGGGATCCTCACCGAGACGCAGAAGTTCGCCCCACCGAAGGATAGTTGATCAATTTGGTTGGTTATTGCATACTGCCCTTTTACGCAAACGGGTACTGCCATGCGGCTGACCACCAAGGGACGCTATGCTGTCACCGCGATGCTGGATCTGGCCCTGCACGGCGGCGACGGTCCTGTGAGCCTCGCGGAGATTTCCAGTCGGCAGGACATTTCCCTGTCCTACCTGGAGCAGCTGTTTGCGCGCCTGCGGCGGCGGCAACTGGTGAGCAGCGTGCGTGGTCCGGGCGGCGGCTATCGGCTGGGGCGCAGTCATGATGCCATTTTTGTGGCCCAGATAATCGACGCGGTCGACGAGGCGGTAGACGCGACGGGTTGCGGCGGCAAGGCGGATTGCCAGCAGGGAGAAGTGTGCCTGACCCACCATCTGTGGCAGGACCTCAGTGACCAGATCCACGGTTTTCTCAGCCAGATCAGCCTGGCCACCCTGGTGGAGCGGCGGGAAGTTCGCCATGTATCCTCTCGCCAGGACGCCCGTTCGCGTATCAACCAGGATGGCCTGGTTGCCCTGCGGGAACTCTGATTGCCCGGCCGTGGCCGGCCCCTGACTCATGCAGAAACCTGTTTACCTCGATTACCTTGCTTCCACGCCGGTTGACCCGCGGGTTGCCGCCGCGATGGCGGAATGCCTGACCCTGGACGGGAACTTCGGCAATCCCGCATCCCGTTCCCATATCTATGGCTGGCGCGCTGAACAGGCGGTGGAGCAGGCGCGGCGGGAATTGGCGGACCTGATCAATGCCGATCCGCGGGAGATCGTGTGGACCTCTGGTGCCACCGAGGCCGACAACCTGGCGCTCAAGGGCGCTGCCGGTTTCTACAGCGATCGGGGCCGCCACATCATCACCTCGAAGATCGAGCACAAGGCGGTGCTGGACACCTGCGCCTGGCTGCAGCAGCGCGGCTGGGAGGTCAGCTGGCTGGAGCCGGATCGCGATGGCCTGGTCTCGGCGGCCAGCGTGGCCGCGGCGCTGCGACCCGATACCCTGCTGGTGAGCGTGATGCATGTGAACAATGAGCTGGGTACCGTCAACGATATCGCCGCCATTGGCGCGGTGGTGCGCGCAGCCGGTGCCCTGTTCCACGTGGATGCGGCCCAGAGCGTGGGCAAGATTCCGGTCGATCTGGGGCAGTTGCCGGTGGACCTGTTGTCCATTTCCGCGCACAAGTTTTACGGCCCCAAGGGCATTGGTGCGCTCTATGTGCGGCGCCAGCCCCGGGTGCAGCTGGAAGCGCAGATCCACGGTGGCGGTCACGAGCGCGGCATGCGCTCCGGCACCCTCGCGACCCACCAGATCGTGGGCATGGGGGAGGCGGCGCGGCTGGCCCGGGAAGAGATGGTCGCCGAGAGTGCCCGCCTGCTGGCCCTGCGTCAGCGCCTCTGGCAGGGCATGGAGGGGATCTCCGGGTTGCGCCTGAACGGCCATCCGGAGGCGCGCCTGCCGGGTGCCCTCAACGTGAGTGTCGAAGGCGTGGACGGCGAGACCCTGCTGCTGTCGCTGCGCGAATTGGCCCTCTCCAGTGGATCTGCCTGCAACTCCGAGAGCATTGAGCCGTCCCATGTTCTGCGGGCAATCGGAGTACCCGACGCCCTGGCCCACAGTGCCCTGCGCATGTGTTGTGGCCGTTTTACCACGGAGCAGGACGTCGATCGCGCCGTGGCCCACCTCGATGCGGTCATAGGCGGTCTGCGCCAGCGCGTTTAGCGGATGAAACCCGACACTAAAGCCCGTATAATTGCGCGGCTTTTACCCGGGGGCCAGAGGCCCCTGATTTTTTTGTTTTCTGTGGAGATAGTTTGATGGCTGTTGAGCGTACCCTGTCCATTATCAAGCCGGATGCCGTTGCCAAGAACGTCATCGGCCAGATCTACTCGCGCTTCGAGGGCGCCGGCCTGCAAGTGGTCGCGGCGAGGATGCTGCGCCTGAGCGAGGATCTGGCCGGCGGTTTCTATGCCGAGCACCGGGAGCGCCCCTTTTTCCCCGCGCTGATCGAGTTCATGACCTCCGGCCCGGTGGTGGTGCAGGTGCTGGAAGGTGAGAACGCCATTGCAAAAAATCGCGAGCTGATGGGTGCGACCAACCCGAAGGACGCCGACCCAGGCACGATCCGCGCCGACTTCGCCGAGTCGATCGACGCCAATGCCGTACACGGGTCCGACTCGCCGGCCTCCGCCGAGCGCGAAATCGCCTACTTCTTCGCTGCCAGCGACATCTGCGGCCGCGGCTGAGAGAGCGGACCCCGCCATGACCGCCACGCTCATCGCCACCACGGTTGCGCAGCCCAGGGTCAATCTCCTGGGCATGACGCAGCCGCAGCTGGAACAGTTCTTCCTCGACCTGGGGGAGAAAAAGTTCCGTGCCCAGCAGGTGATGAAGTGGATACACCACGGCGGGGTCACCGATATTGGCGCCATGTCCAACCTGGGCAAGGCATTGCGGGAAAAGCTGCTGCAGATCGCCGAAGTGCGGCCACCGGAAATTGTCAGCCAGCACGACTCCACCGACGGCACCCGCAAATGGGCGGTGCGGGTGGAGGGCGGCGGGCTGGTGGAGGCGGTGCTGATTCCCGAGGGTGGTCGCGCCACGCTCTGCGTGTCGTCGCAGGTGGGCTGCAGCCTTGACTGCAGTTTCTGCTCCACTGGCAAGCAGGGTTTCATGCGTGACCTGACGGCGGCTGAAATCGTCGGTCAGGTGTGGCTGGCGATCAAGTCCTACGACGCCTTTCAGTCCGGCAAGGGCCGGGTCGTCACCAACGTGGTGATGATGGGCATGGGCGAGCCGCTGATGAATTTCGACAATGTGGTCGCGGCCATGGACCTGATGCTGTCCGATCTGGGCTACGGCATCTCCAAGCGGCGGGTCACCCTGAGCACTTCCGGGGTGGTGCCGGCGCTGGACCGGCTGGCGGAACTCAGTGAGGTATCATTGGCGATATCGCTGCATGCGCCCAATGACGCCCTGCGCAGCCAGCTGGTGCCGATCAACCGCAAGTATCCGATTGCGGAACTGTTGCGCAGTGCGCGCCAGTACATAGATGCCCAGACCGACAGCAAGCGCGTGGTCACGGTGGAGTACACCCTCATGGCCGGGGTCAACGACCAGCCGGACCAGGCCCGCGAGCTGGCCCAGCTGCTGCGGGATTTTCCCTGCAAGATCAACCTCATTCCCTTCAACAGTTTCCCCGGTTCGGAGTATCGCCGTCCCAGCGGCAACGCGGTGTCACGGTTCTGGCAAGTGCTGGTGGATGCGGGCTATATTGTCACCGTCCGCACCACCCGTGGGGACGACATTGACGCGGCCTGTGGGCAACTGGTGGGCCAGGTGGTCGACCGCACGCGTCGCAGTGAACGCTATCGCGCAGCGGGCCAGGCCCCGGAGGTAGAAGCAGGGTGACTATTGCAGCTGAAAGTTTCAGCAGGCAGGGACGCAGGCTCCTGCTGACACTGGTGGTACTGTGTACTGGCTGTGTGACCACCACCGACAGCGTGTTCACCACGCCCCCGGCACCGCAGGAAGCCCTGGAGCGCCGGGTCGCTCTGGCGCGGCAGTATATCGGCCAGCGCGATTGGGATAACGCCAAGCGCAATCTGGCCCAGGCGGTGGCAATCGATGATCGCAATGCCGAAGTGCACGAGGCGTTCGCCCTGGTCTACCAGAGCACCGGCGAGAAGGAGCTGGCAGAGGAGAGCTTCCAGAGGGCGCTCCGGCTGGACCGCGATTTCTCCCGCGCGCGCAACAACTACGCGGCGTTCCTGTATGCGGAGCAACGCTACGCCGATGCCGAGAAAGAGCTGGAGCTGGTGGTCAAGGATACGCTGTATACCGGGCGGCCGATGGCGTTTGTAAACCTGGGCCTGTGCCGCCAGCAGCTGGACAAGCCGGCGGCGGCAGAGGAAGCTTTCAGTCGCGCGCTGTCGATGGACCGCGCCAATACCATCGCCCTGCTGGAGCTGGCCCAGCTGCGCTTTGAAGCGGGCGACTACACTACCGCCAACCGGCACTACGGGACCTACCGTACCGCGGTCAGGCCCCAGTCCGCCCGCGCGCTCTGGCTCGGGATTCGGCTGGCCAGAGTGCTGGATGATCGCGATGCCGAAAGCAGCTACGCGCTGGCCCTGGGCAGTCTCTACCCCGAATCCCCGGAATTCCGGGAGTACCAGCGGATGCAACGCGATGGGCAGTAAGGAAATATTTGACGATGCGCCCGCCCGGGTTTCACCGGGTGCGATGCTGCAGGCGGCCCGGGAGGCCCGCGGGCTATCCCCCCTGGACGTATCCCAGCGCCTGAACTGGCTGCCGGAGTATGTGGCACTGATTGAGCGGGACGAGTTCGATCGCCTGCGGCGCCCGGCCTTCGCCCGCGGCTACCTGCGCGCCTACGCCCGCATGTTGGGTCTCGACGAGACCATCGTGCTGGCCGGGTATGATGAGGTTGCGCCGGTAGTGGCAAAACCGTCTCCCCGGACGCGCAGCCAGCGCCCCTTGCCTCTGCAGAGCACCGGACTCGGCATCATGCTGGGCCTGGGCGTACTGGCGCTGCTGGTGCTGGGGCTGTGGTGGGCACAAACCGGGCAGGCGGGCACTGGCCCGATGTACGGAGGTTGAGTCATGCACAAGCCATCCCCCATTAATCGCCGTCGCAGCCGCCAGATCATGGTCGGGTCCGTTGCCGTGGGCGGCGATGCCCCGATCAGCGTGCAGAGCATGACCAACACCGAGACCTGTGACGTGGCGGCCACGGTGGCCCAGGTCCAGGCCATCCAGGATGCCGGCGCCGACATCGTGCGCATCTCGGTGCCGAGCATGGACGCGGCGGAAGCCTTCCGCGAGATCCGCGCCCGGGTGTCGGTACCGCTGGTGGCGGATATCCACTTCGACCACAAGATTGCGCTCAAGGTGGCGGAATACGGTGTCGACTGCCTGCGGATCAATCCCGGCAATATCGGCAATGACAGGAAAGTGCGCGCGGTGATCGACTGCGCCAGGGACAAGGGCATACCGATTCGCATCGGCGTCAACGCCGGCTCCCTGGGCAAGGACCTGCAGCGCAAGTACGGCGAACCCACCGCGGAAGCGCTGGTGGAATCCGCGCTGCGTCACGTGGACATACTCGACCGCTTCAACTACCCGGATTTCAAGGTCAGTGTGAAAGCCTCCGATGTATTCATGGCGGTAGCGGCATACCGTCTGCTGGCACAACAGATCGAGCAGCCACTGCATCTCGGCATCACCGAGGCCGGCGGCTTGCGCGGCGGCACCGTGAAGTCGGCGGTGGGCCTGGGCATGCTGTTGATGGATGGCATTGGCGATACCATCCGCATTTCGCTGGCGGCGGACCCGGTAGAGGAAGTGAAGGTCGGCTTCGAAATCCTCAAGAGTCTGAAGCTGCGAGCCAATGGCATCAACTTCATTGCCTGCCCCAGTTGCTCCCGTCAAAACTTTGACGTTATTGCGACCATGAACGTGCTGGAGCAGCGGCTGGAGGATATTCGCACGCCGATGGACGTCGCCGTCATCGGCTGCATCGTCAATGGCCCCGGGGAGGCGCGGGAGGCCGATGTGGGCCTCACCGGCGCCAGCCCCAGCAACCTCATTTACATCAACGGCGAGCCAGACCACAAGGTCAGCAACCAGGACTTTGTCGACCATCTGGAGCAGGTGATCCGCCAGCGCGCGCTGCAGCTGGAACAGGAGCGGGCCGCCGAGGACGCCAGGCTGATCGCCCGGTCGCCGGCCTGAGCCCATGACACCGCAGGAGAGCAGGTGACTAGCATTCGCGCGATCCGGGGAATGAACGACATTCTCCCGGAAGACAGTACTGTCTGGCAGTATCTGGAGTCCACGATCGCCGTGCTGCTGGGCAGCTACGGCTATGGCGAGATCCGCCTGCCCATTGTCGAACAGACGGCCCTGTTCCGGCGTTCCATCGGCGAGGTCACCGACATCGTCGAGAAGGAGATGTACAGCTTCGACGACCGCAATGGCGAGAGCCTGACCCTGCGCCCGGAGGGTACTGCGGGCTGTGTCCGTGCGGTGATCCAGAACGGCCTGCTGGGCACGCCCCAGCGGCTCTGGTACAGCGGCCCCATGTTTCGCTACGAGCGCCCGCAGAAGGGTCGCCAGCGCCAGTTTCACCAGGTGGGTGCGGAAGCTTTCGGTATCGCCACCCCGGACATCGACGCCGAGCTGATCCTGCTGACGGCCCGCCTGTGGCGGGTGCTGGGCGTGGCCGACCATGTGCAGTTGCAGATCAATTCCATCGGCAGCAGCGCTGCCCGCCAGGCCTATCGCACCGCCCTGGTGGACTATCTCGCCGGCCACCGCGAGGCCCTGGACGAGGACAGCCAGCGCCGGTTGCAGGGCAACCCGCTGCGGATTCTCGACAGCAAGCATCCGGGTACCCGGGAGATACTGGCCGACGCGCCGGTATTGACGGATTACCTGGATGCTGAATCGCGGGCGGATTTTGCCAGGCTGTGTGAACTTCTGCAGGCGGCGTCGGTCCCCTATGTGGTCAACCCGCAGCTGGTGCGCGGGCTGGACTACTACAACAAGACCGTGTTTGAGTGGGTGACGGATCGACTTGGCGCCCAGGGCACGGTCTGTGCCGGCGGCCGCTACGACGGGCTGGTGCAGCAGCTCGGTGGCAAGCCGACCCCGGGCGTCGGTTTTGCCCTCGGCAAGGAGCGCCTGGTGCTGCTGCTGGAGGCATTGGCGGTCGCACCGCCCGCGGCTGCGGCTGCAGACATCTACGCGGTCAGCGCCGGTGCCGCGGCGGAAGTGGCGGCCTTTGCCGCGCTGGAGTCGTTGCGCGATGCCCTGCCGGCACTCCGTATCGTCCAGCATGTGGGCGGCGGCAGTTTTCGCAGCCAGCTGAAGAAAGCCGACAAGAGCGGGGCCCGCTGGGCCCTGATCTGGGGTGAAGACGAGGTCGCTGCCGGCACCGTGACCGTCAAGTCGCTGCGCGAGCAGGGGCCCCAGGAATCCATGGCGGTAGCGGATCTTGCCAGCTACCTGGCCAGCCATTCATCGCCATAACAGGAACTCAAGGAAACCGGATAGTGGAATCATATCGCACGGAAGAAGAACAGGTTGAGGCACTGCGCCGCTGGTGGAACGAGAACGGTCGCTCGACCCTGTTTGTCATTGTGGTCGTGCTCGCGGGCACCTTCGGCTGGCAGGGCTGGCAGCGCTACGAGGCGCAGCGCAACGATAGTGCCTCGGATCTCTACCAGCAGATGCTGGAGGCCGCGTCCATGGCCGAGCAGGGTGTTGTCAACGATGCTCCCGCAGAGCGGCTCGCCAGCCAGTTGCGCAGCGAATACAGTGGCACGACCTATGCCCGGTTTGCCGCGCTGCACCAGGCTCGCATGGCGGTTGCCGGCAGCGACCTGGATGCTGCGGAAGCGCACCTGCGCTGGGTGCTGGGCGAAGCGGACAGTGGCAGTGATACCGCGATGGTTGCACAGGTGCGGCTGGGACGGGTGCTGGCCGCGCAGGGGGAGACCGAGCAGGCGCTGAAATTGCTGACGCCCGCTGGCAGCGGCAAGTTCCGTGCTGCATCGGCGCTGGCCCGCGGCGATGTGCTGGCTACGGCCGGTCGCGAGGCCGAGGCCCTGGCTGCCTATCGCGAGGCCCAGGCGCTCGTGCAGCAGTATCCGGGCCAGCTCAACATCGCGACCCTGGAGGCGAAAATCCAGCGCCTGGCGGCAGCTGGCGGGGAGGTGGGCGCATGATGACCCTGTCCGCCCGCTGGGGCGCGCTGCTGCTGTCGACTTTGCTGGTGAGCGGCTGCAGCACCATGAAAGGCTGGTTTTCCATAGACGATGATGAGGACCCGCGGCAGCCCGTCGAACTGCAGGATATCGACGAGACCGTCACGGTGAAGCGCCTCTGGTCCACCGGGGTGGGCAAGGGCCAGGGCGATGGCCTGTACCGCATCGAGCCGGTGATCGGTGGCGAGCGCATCTACGCCGCCTCCTCCGATGGTGAAGTGCAGGCGCTGGATCGTGGCAACGGCCGTCGGGTTTGGAGTCGGGATCTCGAGATGCCGGTTTCCGGTGGCGTCGGCCTCTACGGCGACAGCCTCTTTCTCGGTGGCAGTGATGGTTTCGTACTGCGCCTGGACGCCGCCACGGGCGCAACCCGCTGGACCGCCCGGGTAACCGGCGAGGTGCTGGCGCCGCCCCAGAGCAATGGTCGCGTGGTCGTGGCGCAGACCTATGACGGCAAATTGCACGGTCTCGATTTCGAGTCCGGCGAGCGCCTCTGGACCTATGACAGCAATATGCCGGTACTCACTATCCGCGGTACCAGCACGCCCCTGTTCCGCGACAACCTGGTCGTGGCGGGCTTCGCCAATGGCCGGGTGGTGGGGTTCAGCGCCGCGACGGGTGCCGTGGAATGGGAAGCCAGGGTGGCCATCCCCCAGGGCCGCTCGGAGATCGAACGTATCGTCGACGTGGATGGCACCATGGTGCTGGTTGGCAACGAACTGTTTGCCGCCAGCTACCAGGGCAACATCGTTGCGATCGATGCCAGTAGCGGCCGCAAGATCTGGGAGCGCCCGCTGTCCTCCGTGTCCGGCGTGTCCCAGGGCTTCGGCAACGTCTACGTGGCTGACGAGGATGGCACAGTGTTCGCGTTCCACCGCAATGGCCAGGGGCAGCGCTGGAGTCAGGACGCGCTCGCCTGGCGCGGACTCGGTCGCCCGGTCACGGTCAGCAGTTACGTTGCAGTGCCGGATTTCGAGGGCTACGTTCATATCCTGTCGCAGGTGGACGGCAGTTTTGTCGGTCGCTTCCGTGCCGATCGCAAGGGCGTGAGTGCCGACATGCTCAACGATGGCAACGTGCTTTATGTCTACGGCGACGGCGGCAAGTTGAACGCCTACCAGCTGAGCGCCAGGTAAATGCAATGATTCCGGTGATTGCCCTGGTCGGGCGCCCCAATGTGGGCAAATCGACCCTGTTCAACCAGCTGACCCGCAGTCGCGACGCGCTGGTGGCAAATCTCTCTGGCCTGACCCGGGATCGCAAGTACGGCGAGGCTCGCATCGGCTCGCGCCCGTTCATCGCGATTGATACCGGCGGTATCAGCGGCGATGAAGAGGGCATCGAGGCGCAGATGGCGGGGCAGTCCCTGCTGGCAATCGAGGAGGCGGATGCGGTCCTCTTCCTGGTGGATGCCCGGGAGGGCCTGAATGCCGCCGACGAGGCCCTGGCGCGCCACCTGCGCCAGCGCAACAAGTCCTTCCACGTGGTTGTGAACAAAATCGACGGCCTCAACGAGGACGTCGCGCTGGGCGACTTTTACGCCCTCGGTGTCGACCATCTGTTCGCGATCGCGGCCTCCCACGGCCGCGGTGTGCGGCAGATGATCGACGACGTGCTGGCGACGTTCCCCGAGCCGGAAGCCACCGCCCACGCGGACTTTGATCACCGTGACAGCGTCCGGGTCGCCATTGTCGGCCGCCCCAACGTCGGCAAGTCCACCCTGGTGAACCGCCTGCTGGGCGAGGAGCGGGTGGTGGTCTACGACCAGCCCGGCACCACCCGCGACAGCATTTATATCGATTACGAGCGGGACGGGCAGCGCTACACGCTGATCGACACCGCCGGGGTGCGCCGACGCAAAAACGTGCGCGAAACCGTGGAAAAGTTCTCCATCGTGAAAACCCTCAAGGCCATTGACGACGCCCACGTGGTGGTGCTGGTCATGGATGCGCACGAGGGGATTGTCGACCAGGACATGCACCTGCTCGGACACTGTATTGATGCCGGGCGCGGCCTGGTGCTGGCGGTAAACAAGTGGGACGGGATCGAGCCGCACCAGCGCGACTGGATCAAGACCGAGCTCAACCGCCGCCTGATCTTTGCCGACTACGCCGACACCCACTTTATCTCCGCGTTGCACGGTACCGGGGTCGGGCTGCTGTACAAGTCGATTCTCGCCGCCCACGGTTCCGCCACCCGCAAGCTCAATACCAACCAGCTCACACGGATTCTCGAGGGCGCCGTATTCGACCATGCGCCGCCGATGATCAATGGCCGCCGCATCAAGTTGCGCTACGCCCACCCCGGAGGCCAGAATCCGCCGCTGATCATCATCCACGGCAACCAGACAGCCAGCGTCCCGAACAGCTACCAGCGCTACCTGGAGAAGGTCTTCCGGCGCGAGCTCAAGCTTACCGGCACGCCGGTGCGAATCGAGTTCCGCACCGCCGAGAACCCCTTCGAAGGCAAGCGCAACCAGCTCACCCAGCGCCAGGTTCAGCGCAAGCGGCGGCTGATGGCACACGTGAAAAAGAACGAGAAGAAAAGCAAGCGCTGAGGGATGTGCCGTGGCCAAGCCTGATCTCGACAGCCGCGCCCATATCGAAGCCTTCGTCGATCGCTTCTACGCCAGGCTGCTGGCGGACCCGCAGCTGGCGCCCATTTTTCTCGATGTGGCACAGATCGATCTCGCGGTACACCTGCCGCACATCAAGGACTACTGGTGCAAGCTGCTGCTGGGCGAGCGCGGCTACAATCGCCACACCATGGACATCCATCGGCGCCTGCACCGTTTGCGACCCCTGCAACCCGAGGATTTCCAGCGCTGGCTGGCACTTTTTACCGCCACGGTGGATGCACACTACAGCGGCGAGCGGGCCAGCCGCGCCAAGCAGCTCGCCACCACGATTGCGGCCAACATGCAGCAGGGCCTGGGCTGAGCCAGCGCTCTCTGGCGACAAATTTTTCCTCGATGGCTTGCACTCTCTGATTTTGGTGTTATAGTTACGTATAACACCATATCAATGAGGTCGGTGAGATGGTCAACAACTTGCAGCGCAGGCGCCTGCTGGTCAGGCCCAACGGCATCCTGCCGGTAGCGGCGTTGTTTCTGCTGGCGGCATTACTGCTGGCACTGCCACAGCTGGTGCTGGCAACGGACGCGGCCGATGTGCAACGGGTGGACGGGCTGGATGTGGACGAGGTGGTGGTCCATGGCAGCATCGAGGTGGAAATCAACCAGGGCGACCAGCCGGAGCTGCTGCTTCGGGGGCGCCAGAGTGATCTGCAGCCGCCGCCGTTCCACGTCCGCGAACGTACTCTGGTGCTGGGCATCCCCGCGGGGGGCCGCAGCAGCACAGTCAGAAATGTACAGTACAAGCTGACGCTGCCGACCCTCGTGCGACTGCAGCTGATGGGCTCGGGCGATGTCTTTGTCCGCCCTTTCACCTCCCCGGTATTGTCGGTAATGGTCGATGGCAGCGGTGACGTGCGCCTGTATGACCTGGATGCGGGCGATGTGCGTTTCGACATGCGCGGCAGCGGTGATATTGAGGCGGCGAAGCTGGAGGCAGAATCTGTGCGCCTGGCCCTCACCGGGTCCGGCGATATTCATCTTGGGGAAGTGGTAACGGAATCCATGCGTGCGGTGGTCAACGGCTCGGGTGATGTCAGCACCGGCAAGGGCAGCCGCAGCGTCAGCACCGAAATCAACATCGTCGGTTCCGGCGACGTCGATTTTGCATCCCTGGACAGTGACCGGGCCGAAATCAATATCATCGGCTCGGGCAATGCCAGGGTGGGCGAGATCCGTGAACTCGATGTCACCATCATGGGCAGCGGTGACGTCCATTACCGCGGCGATCCCGACATCAACCAGACTCTGTTCGGCTCCGGCCGTGTGCAGCGGAAGTAGCGCACGTGGAGTGGAACGACAAGCAGCCAATTTACCGGCAACTGCGCGACCTGGTTGTGGAGAGAATCATGGATGGAACGTTTGCGGAAGGCGAGGCCGTGCCCTCGGTGAGGCAGGTGGCGACCGACTACCAGATCAATCATCTCACCGTCGGCAAGGCCTACCAGGAGCTGGTCGACAGCGGTCTGCTGGAGAAGCGACGGGGGCTGGGCATGTATGTGACAGTCGGCGCCCGGGCGGCCCTGACCACGGACGAGCAGGGGCGTTTTTATCGCGAGGAAGTCCCGGCCTTTGCCGAGCGCGTGCGGGCGCTGGGGCTGGATATGCACGATGTGGCGGCACGACTGCTGCAACAGGGGGAGGAATCATGACAACTGCTGTCGTCGCGGCCCGCGGGCTGCAGCGCAGGTTCGGGGAGCAGGTGGCGGTGGCGGGCGTTGACCTGCAACTGCAGCCGGGTACGGTACTGGGGCTGATAGGTCCCAACGGCGCGGGCAAAACCACCCTGTTGCGGTCCCTGCTGGGCCTGACCCGCTGCGAAGGTGAACTCGCGGTGCTGGGCATGGATCCGCGCCGGGAGCAGGCCAGGCTCATGGAGCAGGTCTGTTTCATCGCCGACACCGCGGTGCTGCCGCGCTGGATGACCGTGCAGCAGCTACTGGACTACGTGGCGGGCACCCATCCCCGCTTCGATCGCGCCCACGCCGAGACCCTGCTGGCTGCGACCGAGGTACGGAGCCAGCGCCGGGTGGCCGAGTTGTCCAAGGGCATGACCGTGCAACTGCATCTGGCGCTGGTGATGGCGATTGACGCCCGCCTGCTGATCCTGGACGAGCCAACTCTCGGCCTCGATATCCTGTTCCGCAAGCAGTTTTTCGAGCAGCTGCTGAACGACTATTTTGATGAAGAGCGCACCATCGTGATTTCGACCCACCAGGTGGAGGAAGTGGAGAATATTCTCACCCATGCCCTGTTCATGAACCGGGGCCGGGCCATTCTCTGTGACTCGATAGCGGCGCTGCAGGAGGAGTATGTGGAGCTGCGCGCAGTGGGTCCCGCCCTCGCTCGTGCGGAAAGTATCCCCCATATTGGCCAGCGCCCGCTCCTGGGTGGCAAGGCACTGATCTACCAGGGTATCGGGCGCGATGCCCTGGCTCCCCTGGGGGAGCTGCGCACACCGGCTCTGGCCGACCTGTTCGTGGCCAAGGTAGGGGAGGACAACAGTCATGTCTGATCGTATGCCGGCGCGCTGGATTACTCTGGTCCGCCGCGAATTGCAGGAATACCGGGTTTCCCTGGTCTGGACCCCGCTGGTGGTGGCGGGTGCGCTGGCGGTGCTCCTGCTCACCGGCGTGCTGGTCGCCAACCAGTTCAGCAACCTGGGTAACGTCATGCTGCAGGCGGTGATGCAGGAGGAGTCCAGTGGCGGTCCCGGTTTCAATATCCGCGTGATAGTGAATGACAACGGCAAGCCGGTAACGGAGGTCCTCAGCGAGACCCTGAGCGGGCCCGCGGGCACGAGCGGTGAGCTGCGGGAGGATTACCAGGTAGAGGCCGCACCGGAGCTGGCGGACGAGCAGCTCTGGGATTTTTCCTCGGACTGGACCTTCACGCCGGCGCCGCCAGCAAGCCGCGCTGCCGACGACAACGGGACGGCACCGGTCGACAGTCTCAATCCGCTGCTGCACGGTGTGCATCTGTTCATGCTGGTGATCCTGGTGTTTGTGAGCTTCAACTACCTGCTGGGCTGTCTGTACACCGACCGCAAGGATCGCAGCATCCTGTTCTGGCGCTCCCTGCCGGTGTCCGCCCGTGATGAGGTGCTGGCCAAGCTCGCTGTCGCCCTGCTGGTGGCTCCGGGCATCTTCATCGCCGCCTCCCTGCTGGTGCAGCTGGCCACGGTTTTGCTGGCGATGCTGCTGGTGCTGCGCATGGATCTGGACCCCTTTGCGGTGGTGCTCGGCAATGTCCAGTTCGGACGCCTGCTGCTGGACCAATTCGGCGGCTGGTTGCTGAATGCCCTGTGGGTGCTGCCTGTCTATGCCTGGGTAATGCTGGCGTCGGCCGCAGCGCGGCGCTCGCCGTTCCTGCTGGCCGTGACACCGGTGCTGGGCCTGCTTGTGCTGGAGGCCATGCTGTTGGGCAGCAACCACTTCGGCACTGCGATCATGAATCACATGCCGCACTACACAAGTGACAGCAGCGCGGGGGGCTTTCACCTCCTGGGCCCCGACTGGGCCAATCTCGACTATCTGGGCCTGGTGCTGGGGCTGCTGGTGGCGGGGGTGCTGCTGGCGGCGACGGTGTGGCTGCGGCGCTATCGCTGGGAGATCTAGCCCTATTGTTGCGCTGAATAGTAAAAATATTTTCTATTTATTTCAATTATAGTGCCGGGCTCTCTAAGATACCCTCAACCTGTCCTGAAACAGTCGAGGCCCCACATGTCAGATTACCTGCAAGATGTCGAATCCTTTGCCGCCCTGCGCGCCGCGCAGAATGGTACCTGGAACAATATCAACCCCGAGTACGCGGCCCGCATGAAGCGCCAGAATCGCTTCCGCACCGGTCTCGATATTGCCCGCTACACTGCCGGCATCATGCGCCGGGACATGGCTGAATACGACGCCGACAGCAGTCAGTACACCCAGTCCCTGGGCTGCTGGCACGGGTTTATCGGCCAGCAGAAACTGTTGGCGATCAAGAAGCACCACGGCACCACCAACAAGCGCTACCTGTACCTGTCGGGGTGGATGATCGCCGCCCTGCGCAGCGAATTCGGCCCGCTGCCAGACCAGTCCATGCACGAAAAGACCACCGTGCCGGGGCTGATCGAAGAACTCTACACCTTCCTGCGGCAGGCGGATGCCCGCGAACTGGGGCACCTGTTCCACGATCTCGATGCCGCCCGCGCTGCCGGTGACGAGGTCAAGGAAAAGGCCGTGCTCAACGCCATCGACAACTACGAGACCCACGTGGTGCCGATCATCGCCGACATCGACGCCGGGTTCGGCAACGAAGAGGCGACCTACCTGCTGGCGAAGAAAATGATCGAAGCGGGTGCCTGCGCGATCCAGGTGGAAAACCAGGTGTCCGACGCCAAGCAGTGCGGCCACCAGGACGGCAAGGTGACTGTCCCCCATGAGGACTTCCTCGCCAAGATCAACGCCATCCGCTACGCCTTCCTCGAGCTTGGGGTGGACGACGGTGTCATCGTCGCCCGTACCGATTCCCTGGGTGCCGGCCTGACCCAGAAGATCCCCGTATCCCGTGATGCCGGTGACCTGGCGCACATGTACAACGCTTTCCTGGAAACCGAAGTGGTGGAAAGCGCCGGCGATGTGCGCGAAGGCGACGTGGTCATCAAGCAGGATGGCAAGCTGGTGCGCCCGGTGCGCCTGGCCAACGGCCTCTACCGTTTCAAGGACGGCACCGGCGAAGCCCGCTGTGTACTGGATTCCATCACCAGCCTGCAGCACGGCGCCGACCTGTTGTGGATCGAAACCGAAAAGCCCCACATCGGCCAGATCGGCGGCATGGTGGACGAGATCCGCAAGGTCATCCCCAACGCCAAGCTGGTCTACAACAACTCACCGTCCTTCAACTGGACCCTGAACTTCCGCCAGCAGGTGTTCGATGCCTGGAGCAAGGAAGGCCGTGACCTCTCGGCTTACGACCGCGACAAGCTGATGAGCGTGGACTACGATGGCTCCGAGCTGGGCGTGGAAGCGGATCGCTGGATCCAGACTTTCCAGGCGGACGCGTCGCGCGATGCGGGGATCTTCCACCACCTCATCACCCTGCCGACCTACCATACCGCGGCCCTGTCCACGGACAACCTGGCCAGGGGCTACTTTGGCGAAGAGGGCATGCTGGCCTATGTGCAGGGCGTGCAGCGCAAGGAAATTCGCGAGGGTATCGCCTGCGTCAAGCACCAGGACATGGCCGGCTCCAACATGGGCGACGACCACAAGGAGTACTTTGCCGGGGAAGGCGCGCTCAAAGCCGGCGGCAAGGACAACACCATGAACCAGTTCGGCTAAACGCCGCCGAAAGGGTCATCCACCGAATGGGCCGGCTGGGTAAACCAGCGCGGCCCTTTTTCGGTGAGGTAGAAGTGGTCTTCGTGGCGCACGCCGAAGGCGCCGGGCACGCAGATCATGGGTTCGTTGCTGAAACACATGCCGGGCGCCAGCGGGGTGTCGTTACCGCGCACAAGGTAGGGCCACTCGTGGATATCCAGGCCGATGCCGTGGCCGGTCCGGTGGGGCAGGCCGGGCAGGGCGTAGTCGGGGCCGAGACCGGCTGCGGTCAGCACGGCGCGGGCGGCGTCGTCGACACTGCCGCAGGTCGCGCCGATCTGTGCCGCGGAGAAGGCCGCCTGCTGCGCCGCCTTCTCCAGGTCCCAGATCTCGCGCTGGCGTTCGCTCGGCTCGCCGAAGACATAGCTGCGGGTAATGTCCGAAATGTAGCCGTGCAACTGGCAGCCGGTGTCGATCAGCACCATGTCGCCCTCGTCGAGGACCTTGGGCCGGGCCACGCCGTGGGGGAAAGCGCTGTCGGGGCCGAACAGGACGATGCAGAAATACGAGCCCGCCGGGGCGCCGACCTGGCGGTGGGCGGCATCGATGAACGCACTCACCTCGGTGGTGCTGATGCCGGGACGCAAAATGCGCGCCGTCGCCCGGTGCACCTCCAGGGTCATGTCCTTGGCGCGCTGCATCAGGGCCAGCTCGGCGCCGGACTTGTGCATCCGGCAGCCGGCGGTGACCGGGGTGGCGCTGCGGAAGCGACAGTCCGGAGACGCCTGCTGCAGACCGTCGGCGATAAAGAAAGGCGCGGACTCGTCGACACCGATCTCGCGGGCACCGAAGTCCGCCAGCAGCCGGGCGCAGAGCCGGTAGGGGCTTTCGTGCTCTTCCCAGCAGTGCACCTCGCCGGGAACCCGCAGGAAACCCTGCAGGGTGCCGAGCTCGAAGGCCGGGGCGAGGTATACCGGGTCGCCGTTGGCCGGTACCAGTGCACCCACCAGGCGCTCGCTGGCGGACCAGCGGGTACCGGTGAAATAGTAGAGATTGGTGCCGGCGTTCAGGTAGATGGCATCCAGCCCTTCGGCCCGCATCAGGCCCTGGGCCTGCGCCAGGCGGGCGGCAAACTCGGCGTCATTGATGGGGGTGGCACCGGTAGTCATGTCCTGCAGGCGGGCCAGTTCGGTTGCGGCATCGGAGCCGCCTATGCCTTGGGTCATGGGAGTCCTCGTTGGCGTTGGGGTGGCGGTCGTTTATGCTGAACGCCGGTGAAGCGGGATGATAACTGCAGGGGCTGCAGGGGGAAAGCGGGATGCGGTGGACAAATATTGATCAGCAGCTGTGTTCGGTAGCGCGCGCGCTGTCGGTGGTCGGTGAGCGCTGGACGCTGCTCATTCTGCGCGACGCCTTCCTGGGTACCCGGCGCTTCGAGCAGTTTCAGCACAATCTCGGTATCACCCGGCACCGGCTGTCGGAGCGCCTGGGCAAGCTGGTGGAGCAGGGCGTGCTGGTCAAGGTGCCTTACTGCGAGCGTCCCCCGCGCCATGAGTACCGCCTCACGCGCAAGGGCCTGGGGCTGTATCCGGTGCTGATGAGCCTGGCGCGCTGGGGCGACGACTGGATGGCCGGCGACGAGGGTGTGCCGCTGGAGTATGTACATCGCGGTTGCGGCAAGCTGACGCGGCCGGTGCTGGCCTGCAGCGAGTGCGGCGAACCCCTGCGCCCGGAAGGGGTCACCCCGCAGGCGGGGCCGCCGCTCGAGGCACTGGCCCGGGAACTTGGTCGGGCCGGCGAGAAAAATCTCTCCATACCGGCCCTCATCGGCCGCTCGCGGCCGCCGGAGTAGGCGCCCGTTACAGTTGATTTGTATGAAAAAGTAACATTGGCAGGAACTTTAACTTTCCCCTCGAGGGGGTAGACTGCGGGAACTAGAACAACAACCCTCGAGGGATCCCGCAATGACACACTTCAGAAAAACCATTCTCGCGGCCGCGGTTGTCGCCCTGGTGCCGTCAGTTTCTTACGCACAGCTTGAAGAAGTGCTGGTGACCGCAACCAAGCGCGAGGCATCGGCCCAGGACCTGCCCTTCTCCATCAATGCCCAGTCCGAGGCGGACATCCGCCGCACCGGCGCCACCAATCTGGAAGAGCTGTCGCGCAACGTCGCCGGCCTCGCCATCCAGAACCTGGGTCCGGGCCAGAGCCAGGTCTCCATCCGCGGTGTATCCGCCGGCCAGGTGGTGCGCGACCAGCCCGGGGTCAAAGAGCAGGTGGGGGTTTACCTGGACGAAACCGTGATTTCCCTGTCCCTGTTTACCCCGGACCTGGACCTGTATGACCTCAACCGCGTCGAGACCCTGCGCGGGCCCCAGGGCACCCTGTTCGGTTCCGGCTCCGTGGGTGGGACCATTCGCTTCATCACCAACCAGCCCGACTTCGAGGAATTCATTGGCTCGGTGGAGGCCAACCTCAACACCATCGAAGACGGTGATGTCGGCGGCCATCTCAAGGGTATGGTGAATATCCCCCTGAACGACAGGGCGGCGCTGCGCATCGTCGGTTACGGCACCGAGTACGGCGGCTGGATTGATGCCCTGCGCGAGGACGGCCGCTTCAAGGAAGACGTCAACAGCGGCGGTCGCTACGGTGGCCGCATTGCCCTGGCCCTGCAGCCGACCGACAACCTCACCATCACGCCGCGCGTCGTGTTCCAGAGTATCGAGACCGACGGCTTCAATCGCGAGGAAGTCTACAACCTGTTTGCCAACCCCTTCACCACCACCCGTCCGCCGGTGCGACTGGGCGAGCGCGAGCAGTACCTGCGCCTCGACGAAGCCTTTGAAGACGACACCATGATCGCCGACCTGGTGGTCAACTGGAGCCTGGACAGCGTCGACGTAACCTACGCCGGCAGCTACGTGGACCGGGAAATCCTCGCCAGCCGCGACGCCAGTGCCCTGACCGGGTCGGTGTCGGTGGATCTCGGTTTTCCCGAGGCGGCGGTACTCATTCCCTCCAACCTGCGCGACACTACCGACCTCCAGCAAACCACCCATGAGCTGCGCCTGGCCTCCAACGCCGACGGGCCGTTCAACTGGGTTGTCGGTGGCTTTTTCTCCGATGTTGAGCGCGAGTATGCCCAGCGCCTGCCCACCCCGGGTTACGATGCGGTGACCGATGCCGTGTTGGGCGCCGGTACCGCTGCCGCGGTGAGCAACGGCTACGGCCCCGACTCGCCCTACAACTCGGACCTGCCCTACGATATTGAACAGTTGGCCCTGTTCGGCGAGCTGAGCTACGACATCACCGACCGCCTCAACGTGACCCTGGGTGGCCGCTATTACGACTTCGAGGAAGAGCGTCGCTTCACTACCGGCGGCCTGTTCTCCAACGGTGACGACCAAGTGGATTCCACCTCCTCGGATGGCTTCAACCCGCGCCTGCTGGTCAGCTACGATGTCAGTGACGAGATGACCATCAACGCCCAGGCTTCCCAGGGCTTCCGCCTTGGGGGTGTGAACGATCCGTTGAACGTGCCCCTCTGCGATGCCGGCGACCTGGAGACTTTTGGCGCCTTCCAGGCCTACGACGACGAGACCCTGTGGAACTACGAGCTCGGCTTCAAGAGCGAGTTCGACAAGGTGCGTTTCAATGCCGCGGTGTTCTACACCGACATTGAAGACCTGCAGGTGACCCTGGATGCCGGTTCCTGTTCCTCTCGGATCAGCTTCAACGTGCCCGAGGCGCATACGCTCGGTGTGGAATGGGAGCTGGTGGCCTATCCCATGGAGCTGCTGATGCTGACCTTCTCCGGCAGCCTGCTGGAGGCGGAGTTCGACTCCACGGTTACCGACAGCAACGGCAATGTGCTGGGCGGGGTCGAGGACGGCAACCGGCTGGCGTCGGTACCGGAGTTCCAGATGGCGGCCTCGGCGACCTACACCTTCCCGGTCAATGCCTTTGGCTCCAACGAGATGTATGTGTCGGCGATGTTCCAGCACGTGGGTGATCGCTATACCCAGCCCAGTGACCAGGTGGCCGGCGCCGGCAACTTTGTCTCCGGCCTGCCCTTCGGCGGCGCCACCGGGGCCGAGGTGACGGCGGTGGACCTCGAACTGGATGCCTACGAGCAGGTGAACCTGAGGGCAGGGATTGTCTGGGATACCTTCGAGACAGTGTTCTACGTGGACAATGTCACCGATGAAAACGCCCAGCTGTCCTTCGACCGCGAGCGCGGTGGCCGCGCCAGACTGGCCTATCGCAACAACCAGCCGCGGACGATCGGCGTGACCGTGCGCAAGTTCTTCTGACCGGAAGTCTGAGTCGAGAAAACCCGCTGCGGAGTAACCGTAGCGGGTTTTTGTTGTTTAAACGGGTCATGGTCGGGATCAGTTTGGCAGCTGCCATGCCCTGGTCGGAGCATTGCACCGGTGCGCAAGATGGTGTTTGCTGTTTGAGGGCGCCGCGTCGACGTTTGGCATGAAGGTTGAGGGGGGCAGGTGACAGGCAGGAATTTAGGGGGGGTGGATCGCGATGATGATTCTCTGCCGAAGTCTTGGGTCGATCGTGACCAGGGCTTCGGCAGAGCGCCTGCTGCGACCGACACATTCCGGCTTGGCTATGATCCGGATGCCTGGTTGGCAGCAGTGTCCGTAGAACCCTCGCCAGAGCCGGAGCCGGAGCCGGAGCCAGAGCCAGAGCCGGAGCCAGAGCCAGAGCCAGAGCCAGAGCCAGAGCCAGAGCCAGAGCCAGAGCCAGAGCCCAGGCCCGAGCCCACGCAGGAGTCGGTTGCGCCTGCGGTGCCTCGTGTCACTGCAGGGCAAAAGCTTTCATGGGCCCTGTTTGCGTCAACGCTGGTGATAGGGGGGCTGGTCTACGGCTATCTGGTGCAGCAGCGCGAGGCGCTGCGCGCGGAGTTCATCGCCCTGGAGCAACGCCGGGCAGATGTGGTGTCGCGAGAGGATCTGCTGTTGCAGGAGCG
>CAXBCH010000027.1:0-56494 GCA_963974125.1 uncultured Haliea sp.
AATACTGTATGGATACACAGTATTTTAGGCGCGCCGCAGCAAAACCCCAAGGACCGCGTTTCATCAAATGCGGCCACCCTGCGCGGTGATGGACTTGCCCCCTCATGCCCGCACAGCGCGCCCCCGGGGGGGTTCCAATAGTGTCCCGGATCTGAACAGCGCGATCGAAGGAGACGCCGGTACAGACAGTGATGATCCCGGGGTTCTGGGCAGGACGGTACAGGCCAAAGCCATCCTGTAGAAGACCACCCGCGCCGGCAGCTGGTCAAATGTCAATACAGAGTGATGTGCTGCACTAGCGAGTGGCAGCCGCATCGAAACCGCACATCCTGTTCACGGTGTTCGTGAACAGGCGGTGGGCGCGCTCCAGGCTGATATCCTCGTCGAAATACACGGCGGAGCGCAGGCCTATCATCATCGAGTAGGCAATCTCCGCCGAGTCGCTGGCGTCGTCCAGCACCAGCGCGGGTGCGGCGCAGAAAATGTCCACCAGGTGCGCCTTGCAGCGGTTGTCGAAATCCGCCTTGGTGATGCGCAGGACATCATCGTTTACCGCCGCCCCGAAACATTCCAGCATGAACCCGATTTCGAGTCGGGTGCTGGTTTCGCCCCGGAACCAGAAGTCCGCCAACAGCTGGACCTGCTGCTGTGGCGGGTGTTGCGAGAAGGACTCGATTTTCTCCAGAAACCGCACCGACACGTTGGCGAAATACTGCTCCAGGATCGCCTCCTTGCCGTTAAAGTAATACAGCAGGTGGCTGGCGGTCATGTCCGCTCCCTCGGCAATGTCGGCGAGGGTGGTCTTTACGTAGCCCTTGTTGATGATGCAGTCGTGCAGGGACTTGTAGATGCGCCGGCGGCGCTTTTCGCCGCGGCTGTCGCGACGTGGCGCCGACCCGGCTTTGGTGGACGAGGGGGTGTCGGCAGTTGCTTTCGCAGAGGGGTTTTTCATGGCGCAAAACTTTAGCAGCTAAGCCGGTTCCCGGTCATGTACTTTGTGTAGAGAGGGCTCCCAAAATAAGTTGAACAATGTTCAAAGTGGGACTATCATCCTGAATATAATTCAAGGGCTAACTATAAAATGCAGATTGCAGGCATGAACTTCGTGATCACGGGCGCGGGGGCCGGCATTGGCGCCGGCACCGCGCGCCTGGCGGCGAGCCACGGCGCCAGGGTGATGCTCTCGGACACCAACGACGACAATGGCGCAGCGGTAACCGAGTCCATTCGCGCCGCTGGCGGCACGGCCTTCTACCAGCACTGTGATGTCAGCGACGAAGCCCAGGTGCAGGCGCTGATGCAGGCGGCGGCGGAGCAGCTCGGCGGTATCGACGTGCTCCACAACAACGCCGGCATTCACGAAAGCATGCTCGGCGGCGGGCTGTCGCTGGAGCACATGAGCCGCGCCACCTTCGACAGGGTCATGGCGATCAATGTCACCGGGGTCTGGCTCTGCGCCAAGTACGCGCTGCCCTGGCTGCGCCAGAGCGAGCAGGCCTCGATCATCAATGCCGGTTCCACCAGTTCCATTGCCGGCTACCCCAACTGCGTGGCCTACGGCTCCAGCAAGGGCGCGGTGATGCAGATGACAAAGATGCTGGCGGTGGATCTCGCGGCCGATGGTATCCGGGTCAACTGCTACTGCCCCGGGTCCATCCACACGAAAATGGTCGACGATTTCCTCGCCGCCGCGCCGGACCAGAAAGCGATGCTCAACACCATGACCATGACCCACCTGATTCCGCGTATGGGTCAGCCGCAGGATGTCGCCGAGCTGGTGTGCTTTCTCGCCAGCCCCGCGGCCAGTTTCATCAACGGTGCCGTGTGGCTGATCGACGGGGGCTCCCTGGCCTGGCGCGGCACCCTGGACGTGCTTGGAATGGGAGACAGTGTATGACTGCCGAACTCGAAACAGCGGAAAAGCTCGCGATCCACGAACTGCTGTCCCGCGCGGCCTACGCGCTGGATGAACGCGATGTGGAGATGCTTGCGGCCAGCTTTGCCGAGGATGCCGCCTTCAGCATGCGCATCGCCGGGGGTGACCTGATCGGTCCCTTTGAAAGCCGCGACGGCATCATGGAGTTGATGACCGGTGCCATGGCCGAGCAGACCGACAAGCGCCGCCATGTTGTCTCCAATATTTTCTTCCCGGCAACAACAGGTGCGGAGGAGGGTGTCGCCGTGGTGTCCAACCTGACCCTGTTCGCGACCGAGAACGGCGAGATCTCGCTGCTGTCGGCGGGGGTCTACCACGACCGCGTGGTCAAGCGCGAGGGTGGCTGGCAGCTGCTGCAGCGTCATCTTGACCTCGACAAGAGCTACTGACGGGGTCCCGAGTGAACATAGGTAAAATTCCAGCGAAGACAGCGCGCCTGGCACCCGCCAGGGAGGCGCTGATCGATGTGCCGAACAAACGCCGCATGACCTACGGCGAACTGGATGAGCGCGTGCGCCGCCTGGGCAATGCGCTGGCGACGCAACTGGGCCTGGGCAAGGGCGAGCGCGTGGCGGTACTCGCCAAAAACTGTATCGAGTACATGGAGGTCTATTTCGCCTGTGCGCGCATCGGCCTGATCGTGCAGCCGCTGAACTGGCGCCTGGGGGCTGCCGAGCTGCTGAAAATCATTGCCGGCGGCGAACCGCAGCTGCTGGTGTATTCCAGCGAGTATGCAGATATCGCGTCTACGCTGGCGGCCGACGCGGGCATTCCGCGCTGTCTCGGCTTTGGTGCCGGCAGCGACGGCAGCTACGATGCCCTGCTGGCCGCGGCCAGCGCCGAAGAACCGGCCCGGTCGGCTGCGGTCGGCGATGACGACCCGGTACTGATTCTCTACACCGGCGGCACCACCGGCGAGTCCAAGGGCGCCCTGCACACGCACCGCTCCCTGTTCGCGGGCATGATCAACCAGACCGTCGCCGAGCGCATCGTGCCCTCGGATGTCTACATGCTCACCGGGCAGATGTTCCACATCCCGGTGGGGCTGGCGATGAACTACATGGCCCACGGCTGCCCGCTGGTGCTGATCAATTTCGAGGCGAAGCTGGCCCTGGAGGTCATCCAGCGCGAGCGTGTCTCCGCCTTCCTCGGCATTACCACCATGCTCAACTGGATGATGGCGGTGGACAACTTCGCCGACTATGACCTGAGCAGCCTGCGCAATATCCAGTACGGCGGTGGCCCCATGCCCCACAGCGTGGTCAAGGCGGCGCTGGAGGCGTTCCCCTGCACCATGATCCAGGGTTATGGCCAGACCGAGGGCATGACCATGAGCTTCCTGTCCCAGGAAGACCACCTCGACGCCATCGCCGGGATCCATCCCGAGCGCCTCAGCTCCTGCGGCCGCGAAGGCTTCATGACCACCATCAAGCTGGTGGACGCCGACGGCAACACCGTGCCCCGGGACGGCAATACCCCCGGCGAGATCCTGGTGCAGTCCGAGGCCAATATGGTCGGTTACTGGCAGCGCCCGGACCTGACCGCGCAGACCCTGCGCGACGGCTGGATGCATACCGGCGACGTCGCGGTGTGGGACGAGGACGGCTACATCTTCATTGTCGATCGCGCCAAGGACATGATCATCTCCGGTGGCGAGAACATCTACAGCACCCAGGTCGAGGCCGCCATCCACCAGCATCCGGCGGTACTCGAGTCCGCCGTGTTCGGCATTCCCGATGCGGAGTGGGGCGAGTCGGTGAAGGCCGTGGTGGTGCTCAAGCCCGGCATGACCGCCACCGAGGCCGAGATCATCACTACCGCGAGCCAGCACCTGGCGTCCTACCAGAAGCCGCGCTCGGTGGATTTTGTCGACAGCCTGCCGAAGGCGCCCACCGGCAAGATCCTCAAGCGCGAGCTGCGCGACCCCTACTGGAACACGGGAGAAAGAAAGGTATGACCACGCTGCTCAGCGACGAGCTGCTCGCCAATATCGGGCGCCAGAGTGCGCCCCATCGCGAGCTGGTGACCCGGCGCGATATCCGCAAGTACGCCATCGCCACCGGCAACCGCCAGCGCAAGTATCTGGATGGCGAGCAGGCGCCGCCGATGTTTCACGTCGCCCTGTTCTGGGACGTGGTGGAACTGGAAGCGCTGACGCCCGACGGGGTATCCATCGACACCCTGCTGCCGAAGTTCCCGCTGGAGCGGGCCATGGCCGGCGGCCTCAAGATCGACTATCTGCAGCCGGTCTATCCCGGGGACTGGCTTACCGCGACCCGCACCCTGACCGATATCTACGAAAAACACGGCCGCTCCGGGCCGCTGATTTTCTACCAGGTGGACATGCAGATCGTCAACGACGCCGGCGAGCCGGTGATTCGCGAACAAACCACGAGAATTCTGAGGTAATGGCTGTGTCATTGAGCGAAAGACGGCCGCGGGCGAATGTACAGGTGGGAGACGAACTGCCCGGGCGCGAACTCAAGCCCGACAATGTGCAGCTGTTCCTGTACAACGCGGCACTGTGGAACGCGCACCGGATTCATTTCGACTATCCTTATGCGACCGAAGTCGAGGGCTATCCCGGGCTGGTCATCGCCGGCCCCATGCTCGGCGACTGGCTCAACCAGTGCGTGGAAGAGTGGCTCGGCGACGCCGGTCGCCTGGTCAGCATCGAGTACTCCAATCGCGCGGCGAGCTACATCGGCGAGACGCTGCACTCCGGCGGCAAGGTCATCGCCGTGGACCCGGTCAGCGGCGAAGTGCGGATTGACGTCTTTATCAAGAACGAGGCCGGTGAGGTCATCACTCCCGGCGTTGCCACCGCGGTGATGGGGGCCTGATGGACAGCTTGCGCGGCAAGGTCGCCATTGTTGGCGCCGCCGATACCCGGGTGGGCATCGTCCCCGATGCCACCGCCACGGAGCTCTGTGTCGAGTCGATTCTGCTGGCGCTGGCGGATGCCGGCCTGGACAAGACCCAGGTGGATGGCCTGGTGACCTGCAACAGCATGTCCCAGCCCATGCTCTACCACGCCGAGGCCATCGCCGAGTACCTGCAGATTTTCCCGCGCTACTGTTTTGCCGCCGGCGCCGGTGGTGGCACCACGTTCTCCGTGCTGCATCACGCCGCGTCGGCGATTGCCACCGGCATGGCCGAGACCATCGTCATCGCGATGGCCGACAGCCTGCGCAGCGGTCTCAGCCGCGACCAGGCCATGCTCATGCAGTCCTCCACCGGGCACCCGCAATACGAGCAGCCCTATGGGCCCACGGTGCCTGCCTACTACGCGCTGATCGCGCAGGCCCACATGGCACAGTACGGCACCCTGCCGGAACACTTTGCCGCGGTGGCCGTGGCCTGCCGCGCCCACGCGGCGCGCAATCCGGCCGCGCAAAAGCGCGACCTGATCAGTGTCGACGACGTGCTTGGCTCGCGCATGATTGCCGACCCCCTGCACCTGCTGGACTGCTCGCTGGTGTCCGATGGCGGCGCCGCGATCGTGCTGACTTCCGCCGAGCGCGCCCGGGATTTCCCTCATGCCCCTGTATACCTGCTGGGGGTCGGCGAAGGACACAGCCACGAACACATCAGCCAGGCGCGCAGCCTCACGACCTCGGCCGCGGTGGAGTCCGGCCAGCGCGCCTACGCGATGGCGGGCCTCGGTCCCCGGGACATGGATTTTGCCCAGCTCTATGACTGTTTTACCCCCACGGTGCTGGTGGAACTGGAAGATCTCGGCTTCTGCGCCAAGGGCGAGGGTGGCGCGTTTATTGCCAGTGCCGGCATCGGCCCCGGCGGCGCGCTGCCGGTCAATACCCACGGCGGCCTGCTGTCCCACTGCCACCCGGGCAATCCCGGCTCCATGTTCGCGCTCACCGAGTCCGTCTGGCAGCTGCGCCACAGTGCGGGTGAGCGCCAGGTCGCCGACGCCGGCATCGGCCTGCTGCACGCCCAGGGCGGGATCATGTCCAGCCACAGCACGCTGATTCTCGGCAGGGAGGTGGCCTGACATGGAGAAAATCCAGCCGACACCGGGAACCCTGGCCGAAAGCTTTATCGCCGGCTGCCGCGTGGGCGAACTGCGCCTGCAGTGCTGCGACAGCTGCGGAGCGTACCAGTTCTATCCGCGGATCATCTGTGCGGACTGCCACGGCCATGACCTGTCCTGGGTCGCCGCCAGCGGGCGCGGCCAGATCAGCAGTTTTACCGTGGTGCGGCGGCCCATTTCGGCGGCCTATGAGGCGCCCTATGTGGTGGCCCTGGTCGCCCTGGAGGAGGGGCCGACCATGATGAGTCACATCGTTGCCTGTGCACCTGAAGACGTCGCGGTGGGCCTGCCGGTGCGGGTCGAGTTTGCGGCCTGGTCAGACAGTACAAGCCTGCCGGTATTTACACTAGAAAGCCGAGACTAGAGGAGACCAGCCATGAATGCGAAAGGAATTCCTGTAGCAGTCATCAATCCGGATGCGCCCGCGGAGTCTCTGGAATCGAAACAGCCAGAACTCGACAACGGTGTCGAGATCGCCAGCAAGGAAGGCTACTTCAGCCGCGAGTACATGGCCCTGGAATGGGACAAGGTCTGGACCCGCAGCTGGCTGATTGCCGGTGTCGAGGCGGATATCCCCAGGGTGGGGGATTACTTCCTGTTTGCCATTGGCGACGAGTCGATCATCGTCACCCGCACGGAGGAGGGTGTGCGCGCCTTCTACAATGTCTGCAGCCACCGCGGCGCCCGCCTGGTGCAGGAGGAGCGCGGCAATCGCAAGGTCTTTGTCTGTCCCTTCCACAGCTGGAGTTTCAACAATACCGGGGAGCTGCGCCGGATCACCGACGAAGAGTACTTCAAGCCGGAAGTGATCGCCCACCGCCCCGGACTGAAGCCGGTGGCCTGCGACACCCATGCGGGCATCGTGTTCATCAACATGGGTGCCGACCCGGGGCCGCTCAAGGAGGCGATCGGCCTGCCGGACGGCTATCTGGAGGCCTATCGCCTGGACGAGATGAAAGTGGTGCGCCACGTCCGCAGTGAGTGGGGCGCGAACTGGAAGGTGGGCGTCGAGGCCTTCTATGAGAGCTATCACCTGCACGCGGTGCATCCCGAGACCCGCGGCGTCATGGGTGACCTGAACGTGCAGTACGATCTGTACCCGAACGGCGCCAGTCGCATGATCGTGCCGCTGGGGCAGCCCAGCCCGCGCATCCACGACCAGACCACCGTCAGCGAGGGTCTGAAGATGATGCTGGAGGATGCGGGCATTGATCCTTCCGGCTTTGACGGCACCGCCGCCGATGTGCGCCGCGCGATCCAGGAGGGCAAGCGTGCCCGGGCACAGCGCCTGGGCCTGGAGTACGACCGCTTTGTCGATGGCCAGCTGTCGGACAGCTGGGCCACGGGGATATTCCCCAACGTCCAGATCGGCTGTCATCCGGAGGCGGTGTTCCTGATGCGCTTCCTGCCCCACGAGTCGGATCCGGAGCGCTTCTACTACGACACCATGACCCTGATCTTCCCGGTCGCGGACGGCAGCTACAAGCCGCCGGGCTGGATGGGTCTGCCGGAGGGCACGGACACCAGCGGCAAGGTGCGCCCGGCCACGGAACACTACGGGATCGAAGAGGACGCGAACCTGGGGCTGGTGTTGAGCCAGGATTCTTCCCTGCTGCCGGTGGTGCAGCAGGGCATGCGCTCACGGGGCTTTGACGGCCAGCTCTGGAGCGAGCAGGAGCAGCGCCTGCGGCACTTCCATGTGGAACTGGAGCGCAGGCTGGCGAGGTAGCAGGCAAGGGCAACAGGGCAGAACCGCCCCGGGGTCGCAAGCCCCGCGGCGGTAACCGCCGGAAAATTCAAACCAATAACCATGTTCAGGAGTACGTCATAATGATAAACAGCAAGAGTGATCCAAAGCGCCGGTTTACCGCCAGGGCGCTGCCGCTGGCACTGGCCATGGCCAGTACGCCGATGCTGAGTGGTGTGCCGTTGACGGCCATGGCGCAACTGGAGGAGGTGCTGGTTACCGCCAACCGCCGTACCGAGACCGACATCCAGACCACGGCTGTATCGGTCAGTGCCATCACCAGCAACGATATCAGCCAGCTGACGCCGCGCGATCTCGGCGACATCGCCAGCCTGGTACCGAACTTTTCCGCGGCCAAGCCGGCGGGCTTCAATGCCGCCTCCTTCGCCATGCGCGGTGTCGGCCAGACCTCGATCATCGTCTACCAGGATCCCCAGGTCGGCGTCACCATCGACGACTTCGTGATCCCGCACATCCAGTCGCAGTTGCTGGAGATGTTCGATATCGACCAGATCGAAGTGCTGCGCGGCCCCCAGGGCACGCTGTTCGGCAAGAACACCACCGGCGGCGTGGTCAACGTCAAGACCAAGCGTCCCATCCTGGGCGAAAACTCGCTGGAACTTCAGGGCAAGGTGGAAAACTTCGGCCGCTTTGAAACCCGCGTTGCCGGCAATATCGCGGTCACCGATACCCTGGCCCTGCGGGCGTCCGGCCTGTACATGGAGTCCGACGGCTACTGGCGCAACAACGCCGAGTACGGTCCGGTCACCGCCTTTGATCCCACCCACCCGGCGCTGGGCACCACCGGCCGCGGCGACGGCAGCAAGCTGGGCGGCGATGATTCGATTTCCGCGCGCTTCAAGGCGCTGTGGGAGCCGACCCCCAATTTCACCGCCGTCGCCCAGTACGAGATCATCCGCGACAATGGTGATTCGCCACCGGTGGCCAACGGTACGCCCCCCGGTGCACCGCTGGTATTCAACTTCCTCGGTCTCACGTCCGATCCCGGCGGCGACCAGGTGAAGAAAGCCGGCATCACCAACCGCGATGACCTGCTGCTGAACATGTCTGATGGCCACCAGGTGGACATCGACGGCTACTACCTGAACATGGACTGGCAGCTGGACAACTACACCCTGAGTTCAGTGACCGGCCTGCGCAAGCAGGAAAGCCAGCTGCCCTCGACCTACACCGGCGAAGTCGGCCCCGGTGGCTCACTGTTTGACGCCAACCGCGTCGATGACCGGGAAACCTTCCAGCAGGAACTGCGCCTGGCCTCCAATCTGGACGGTCCCTTCAACTATGTGGTGGGCGGCTTCTACCAGGAAGACGACACCACCTTCTGTGTGGTGCAGGTACTCGGCTTCCTTGATCTGCTGGGCCTGGGCACCCAGTTCTTCGGCGACCCCACCTGGTGGGACAACAACCCCCAGATTCTCTGTAACGAGCAGGAGGCGGAGAACTGGGCAGTGTTCGTGGACGGCAGCTACGATCTCGACGACAAGTGGACGGTCTCGGCCGGCTTCCGCTATACCAACGAGAAAAAATCCTGGACCGGTCGCAACCAGGTATTTTTCCAGCAGCTCACCGGTGGCTTCGACCCCAACCTGACCTGGCGCAACTTCAACTCGCCGCTGGACGCCGCCGACTTCAATCGCTATTCCGACGGCGTGTTCAGCGACGACGAGACCTGGAAGGAACCGACCTGGCGGGTCACCGTCAGCCACACCTTCTCCGACGACCTGTTCGCCTACTTCAATTATTCCCGCGGCTTCAAGAGCGGCGCCTACAACGACCAGACCGGTACCTCGGGCTCGCCGATCACCGCCGCCTCGGCAGCACCGACGGATCCGGAAATCGCCGACTCCCTGGAGCTGGGCTTCAAGGGCGAGTTCCTTGATCGCCGCTTGCGTCTGAACATGGCCACCTTCTACGTGGAGTACTCGGACGCCCAGCGCGATCTGGTGGCGGTGTTCGACAACCCCTTCGGCGGCAGCTTCCAGGAGACCCGCTTCTTCAACGCGGCGGACCTGACCTCCTACGGTCTGGAACTGGAGATGACGGCGGCACTCACCGACAACTTCACCCTGCGTGGCAACCTCGGTTATCTCAACAGCGAGTACGACGAATTCCTCGCCGATACCAATTTCGACGGCGAGATCAACGTCGACCTCAGCGACGAGGACGTCAACCGGGCACCGGAGTGGCAGTGGAGTCTGGACGCCATCTACAACCACAACTTCCTCAATGGCGATCTGACCTGGGTGGCCGGGTTGACCTACGAGGACGAGGCGATCTTTGTCTACTCCAACGTGGCGCCCGAGTATCACGGCATGACCGATGACCGCACCCTGGTCAACGCCAGTGTCACCTACAACAGTGCCGATGAGCGGTTCTTTGCGCGCCTCTATGGCCGCAACCTGACCGACGAGGAGTACCGGGTGGGTGAACTGCCGGTGGCGGATCTGTGGACCATGACCTACTACGGCCAGCCGCGCTCCTATGGGCTGGAAGTGGGCATGAAATTCGGCGGCAACTGAGTCGATTTTGCGGTGCTTGAGGGCCGGCTTTGTCGGCCCTTTTTTTGCCGCCGCAACCACAGCGCAGGGGAGGGCAGTGCCTGATGGACTGTATTCTGCACCATTTCGATATTTCACCCTTTGCCGAAAAGGTCCGCCTGGCTTTTGGGCTCAAGGGCCTGGCCTGGCAGTCGGTACGGATTCCGGTGGTCATGCCGAAGCCGGATCTGGTCGCGCTGACGGGCGGCTATCGCAAGACGCCGGTGCTGCAGATCGGCGCCGATATCTATTGTGACACCCAGCGCATTGCCGTTGAGCTGGAGCAGCGCTATCCCGCCAGGACCCTGTTTCCGCAGGGCAGCAAGGGCCTGTGCCTGGCGCTGGCCAACTGGAGTGACGCGGCCTTTTTCCAGCCGGGTGCGGGCCTGTCCATGGGCACCAATGCCGATCTGCCGGAGGCGATTCTCAGGGACCGCCGCGAGTTCTTCAACTTCATCGATTTCGCCGCGCTGCCGGAGGAATTGCCGCACCTGTACGCACGCTTCAACGCACAGCTGCAGCTGCTGGAAACGATGCTCACGGATGGCCGCGACTACCTGCTGGGTGCGCAACCCTCGTGGGCGGATATCCTCGGCTACTTCCCGGTCTGGATGTGCCGGGGCAATATCCGCGGGGGCGACGCCCTGCTGGCGGCGTTCCGCCGCGTGCTGGCCTGGGAGCCGCGCATAGCCGGCCTGGGCCACGGCGAGCGCAGTGAGCTGGATGCGGAGACAGCGCTGGCCAGGGCCCGGGAGCAGCACTCCATTGCCGAGGTGCTGGTGCTCGCAGAGGCGGTGCCCGGCCTGGCCGCCGGCATGCCGGTGGCGGTGACGCCGGAGGATTACGGGGCAGTGCCCGTCGCGGGAGAGCTGGTGAGGCTCACCCACGAGGACATCGCCGTACGTCGTACAGACCCCCGTGCGGGTGAAGTGGTGGTGCACTTCCCCCGTGTGGGCTATCGCGTGGAGAAAGCATGATGAATCATTTCCGACGGGTTTTGGCCGTACTGATGGCAGCGGGCAGTACCTTTGCCGGCGCTGCAGCGGACACGGCAGGAGAGCGCGATGGCGCCGCTCTCTATCAGCAGTATTGCGCCAGCTGCCACGAGGGCGGCGTCGCCAAGGCGCCCCAGTTCAGCCTGCTGGAGATCATGCCGCCGAGTTCGATCCTGCGTGCGATGCAGGGTGGGGTCATGCAGACCCAGGCGGCGGACATGACCGCTGTCGAGCAACAGCGTTTGGCGGAATACCTGTCCGGGCAAACCCTGGCTGAGGCGCACATGCAAAGCACGGCGCCCATGTGCAGCGCGGAGCGGGCGCAATTCGATTTTGCGGCGCGCCCGGATACCAGTGGCTGGGGAGTCGATCCCGGTAACCAGCGTTTCTACAACAGTGACCTGGCCGGGGTAACGGCGGCGAATATTGGCGAGCTGGAGCTGAAATGGGCCTTTGCGTTCCCGGGCGCGCTGCGGGCCAGGTCGCAGCCCGCGATTGCCGGCGGCGCCCTGTTCGTCGGCAGCCAGGACGGTACGGTCTATGCCCTGGACCGGGAAACCGGCTGCATCCGCTGGCGCTTCGCCACCGTTGCCGAAGTGCGCAACGGTATTGTCGTCGCCGACTGGGAGCAGGGCGCCACGGCGGCGCCGCTGCTGTATTTTGGCGACCTGGTGGGGAATGTCTACGCGCTCAATGCGGTGACCGGGGAACTGGCCTGGCGCGACCGCCCGGATGACCACCCCAGCCTGACCCTGACGGCTTCGCCGGCACTGCAGGGTGACCGCCTGTACGTGCCGCTGTCATCGCTGGAGGTGACGGCGGCGGCGGATCCGGGCTACGCCTGCTGTACCTTCCGCGGCGGCGTGGCGGTCTACAATGCCAAAACCGGAGAAAAACTGCACACCAGTTACACCATCGCGGAAAAGCCGGTCGTGGTGGGCAAGAACGCGGTGGGCACGGAGCGCATAGCGCCCTCGGGGTCGCCAGTGTGGAACACACCGGCGCTGGATCCGGCTCGCGGGGTCATGTATGTCGGTACTGGTGAAAATTATTCCTCCCCCGCCAACGACACCAGTGACGCGATTCTCGCGCTCAGTCTCGAGGACGGCGCCATCGTCTGGAGCCAGCAAATGACCGAGGGCGATGCCTGGAACATGGGTTGTGAAACCGAAGAGCGCGTCAACTGCCCGCCGGAGGACGGTCCCGATTACGATTTCGGCGCCGCGACCATGCTGGCGACAACCTCGGACGGGCGCGACCTGGTGCTGGCGGGGCAGAAGTCCGGCGAGGTCTTTGCCCTGGATCCCGACAAGGGCGGGGAGATTGTCTGGCGCAGGAAGCTGGGGCGCGGTGGCATCCAGGGCGGCGTCCACTTCGGCATGGCGCTGGACGGCGACGTTCTCTATGTGCCGATGTCGGATTTCGACGGCGGTCCGCGCTGGCCGGGGGAAATGTTCCCCGGCATGTTCGCGGTCGATATCCGCACCGGAGAAGTGCTGTGGTACAACCGCACCGTGGATATCTGCAACGGCCGCGAGTTCTGCCAGCCGGGCCTGTCTGCCGCGGCCTCCGCGATCGAGGGTGCGGTGGTGGCCGGCGGCATGGACGGAATGCTGCGCGCTTACCGCAAGGCTGACGGCAAGGTGCTGTGGTCCTACGACAGCGACCGCGAGTACCAGACCACCGATGGCGGCACCGCCAATGGCGGCTCCTTCGGCGGCGCCGCCGGGCCGGTGTTCAGTGACGGCATGATGTTCGTCAATTCAGGCTACGGCATCTACTTCCACATGCCTGGGAATGTGCTGCTGGCATTTGGGCCCCGGGAGTAAGTCCCGGGGTGGCTTGACTCCCCCCGAAATTTCTCTACACTTGCTAGACGCAAACAAGCGAACGCGGTTACCATTGGGTTGCCGCGATCCGCTGCGGCTATATTAACGATAACAGTGGTACGAGGTGTGAAGGATGGCTGATGACAGCGCGACGCTGGCGGCCCTGGTGGCACGGATAGACGAACTCGAGAGCCGGCAGGCAATCATCGACCTGACGTCGGATTATTGCCACGGCTTCGACAAGCGGGATTTCGACCGCTTCCTGGCAATCTGGAGCGCGGATTGCGTCTGGAACATTGGCCCCCCCTTTGGCTCTTTCAGCGGCCACGACGGTATCCGCGAGGCAGTGCAGGATGTTCTCTGGCCCGCCTGGCAGGAGTCACATCACCTTTCGACCAACCACGTCATCCGCTTCCAGGATGCCGACAACGCCACCTGTGTCTGTGATGTGGACTGCGTGGGTACGCTGACCGGCGATACCGACTGCCAGATCGTCGGCGCGACCTACACCGACACCGTGCGACGGCAGGACGGGCGCTGGAAGATCATCCAGCGCGACGTCAAGATTCACTATTTCAATCCCATACTCGGAGTCCCGCTGCAGGCGCCGCAGGGCTGAAAGCAGCCCTGGGACTGTAAACCGCAATTCGCCAATAACTATTAACAACATCGTCGAGGAGACGCCCCATGAAAACACAACGCAACATCATGTTTGCCGCCATCGCTGCGGCTTCGGTCGGCCTCTCGGCCCCCACCGTGGCCAATGCCCAGGCGGGTGTGCTGGAAGAAATCACCGTGACCGCCCGCAAGCGCGAGGAAAGCATGCAGGACGTGGGCCTCGCGGTCAGCGCGCTGAGCGAGACGGAAATCCAGCGCCAGTTCGCGCGCGATATCCAGGACCTGGCCAACATCGCGCCCAACGTCATCATTGATGACACCGGCCAGGGCCCCGGTGGTACCGCTGCCATTTTTATCCGTGGTGTTGGCGTCGCAGACCTGGAGAAAAACTTCGATCCGGCAGTCGGCGTCAGCGTCGATGGTGTGTTCATCGGCTCCACCGCCGGCGCCCTGATGCGCGGGATCGACATTGCCAGCGTGGAAGTGTTGCGCGGCCCCCAGGGTACCCTGTTCGGTCGCAACACCGTGGGCGGGATCATCAATATCTCCCGCACCCAGCCCACCGGTGAGCTCGGCGGCCGCTTCCGTGCCGGCGTCGAAAACTACGACACCTGGTACCTGGATGGCGTATTCAACTTTGCAGTGACTGATGACCTCGCAGTCAAGCTGACGGCGTCCAAGCGCGATCAGGGCGAAGGTTACTACGACAACGTCACCCGTCGCGGTGATCAGGGTCGTCAGGACTATGAGCAGCTGGGCGCCAACTTCCTCTGGACGGCAACCGACACGCTGGAGCTGGAGTACTCCTATATCCGCGAGCGCCTGGACCAGGATACGCCGGCGCTGGTCAATGCCACGCGCCCGGATCAGGCCTTCTGTATTTTTTACAACTACTGTTCGCCTAACAACGATACAACGATCACCGGTGACCGCAACGGCGTTGCCGGTGGTGGCGGTGAGCCAGCCCCGGCGCCGGGCCTGGTGACGAACGTGACGCTGCGCGATGATCTCAACAACAATTTCATGGAAGCGTTCTTCGACACCGACACCCACATTGTGGAGGCGCGCTGGGAAATCAGTGACGCGCTGCGCTTTGACTACATTTTCGGCCGCTGGGAATCCGATGAAGACAGCCTCCAGGACTGGGACGGAACCCCGGACCTGCTCTATCACACTCGCCGTCCGGGCGAGTTCAAGCAGGACAGCCACGAATTGCGCCTGACCTGGGATGATGGCGGTGCCTTCAGCATGGTCGGCGGCCTGTTCTTCTGGGATTCCGAGTACGAGAGCCGCATGCGCTCCTATATCGGCTTCCTTGATCTTGCCAACGGTGCTCCCAACGACCCCGGCTTCACCAGCCTGATTGCGGATATCCCGCAAACCACCCGGCAGACGACCGAGTCCATTGCGGCCTTTTTCGAGGCGGACTATCGCTTCACCGACAAGTTGACGCTGACCCTGGGTGGCCGTTACACCGAGGACGAGAAGACCTCCGAGCAATATGGCGAAGTGTTCACCGTAGCCGATGGGCGCACCAGTCACCCCGAGGAAAAGTGGGATGAGTTCACACCCAAGGTGGGTCTGCGCTATGCGCTGGATGACAACATAATGCTGTACGCCACCTACTCCCGCGGGTACCGCGCGGGCGGTTTCAACGGCCGTGTCGCCAGCGTTGTGGAGGCCTTCCAGCCTTACGACCCGGAGACCATCGACAACTATGAAATCGGTATCAAGTCTGAACTGTTGGATCGTCGCCTGCGTCTGAACGCGACCGTGTTCAACATGGACTACAAGGACAAGCAGGAAGAACTGCAGCTGCCGTCCAATGAGACCGATACTGGCCAGAAAACCGTGGTAGCCAATCCTTCGACGGCGACCATCCGGGGCATCGAGGTGGAAGCCATGGCCTATCTGAACGAAAACTTCAGCCTACGCGCCAACCTGGGTTACCTGGATTCGTCCTACGATGATTTCGTATTTCAGGACGCCGAGGGTTCGATTGTCGACTTCAGCGGCCTCGAGTTCCGCCGGGCTCCCGACTATACCGGCACCATCGATGCCACCTATGAGTGGGATGTGGCCGGCGGTAATGCCTGGGTCCGCGGTTCCTATCGCTACATTGGCGAGCACCATACCAGTGTCACCAACAACGAGGAATTGAAGAACGATTCCCAGGGTCTTATCGACGCCTCCATCAACTATGCCATCAACAACCTGCAGTTCAGCGTGTTCGGGCGTAACCTGACGGACGAGGACGGCTACACCCATGGCTACGAAGTGGCGGGCCTCTGGTCCTACGCCGCCACCCGTCCGCCGCGCACCTACGGCCTGGAAGTGGTTTACAACTTCAACAACTGATCCTCATGGCTGACGTGAACGATCCGTTGCAGGCACTTTTGGCGAAGCAGGCGATCACGGAAGTGATCGTCCGCTACGCCCGCGCCCTGGACCGGCTGGACGAGACGCTGCTGCGCAGCGTCTTTCATCCGGACTCGGTGCATCATCACTTCTATCAGGGGCCATCCTCGGCCCCTGACGCTCCCCGGCCCGCCGACGGCGGCCCGCGGGATTTCGTGGAATTCGCGCTGGGGGTGCTGGCGACCCACACCCGCACCCACCACCAGCTCGGCAACACCCTCATCGAGCTCACCTCCGCCGACCACGCCGTGGCGGAAACCTACTTCACGGCCTATCACCGGATGCGCCCGCGGGGCGACCCCAAAGCGGCGCCCAATGCCTGCGATACCGAGATGGACTACTTCGTCGGCGGCCGCTACCTGGACCACTTTGCCTGCCGCAACGGCGAATGGCGCATCACCCGGCGTACCGGCATGACCGACTGGACCCGCCTGGAACCCCCGAGCAGTCAGGGCTTTGACGACATTGCCGCGGAAACCATCGGCCGGCATTATCCGGACGACCTGCTCTACCATTGGGCCGGCAGGGACTGAGACCAATCCGGCCGGGGCTCCCCGGCCTTTTTCAACAAGGAGACAAGCATGCGCTTGCAAGACAAGGTGGCCCTGATTACCGGCGCTGCCAGCGGTATTGGTGCGTCCACGGTGGCGCGGTTCATCGCCGAGGGCTGCAAGGTGTGCCTCTGCGATATCCAGGACGAGGCGGGCGCGGCGCTTGCGGCCAGCTATGGTGACCAGGCCATGTACGTGCACTGCAACATCACCGACGAGGACAGTGTCAGCGCCGCGGTGGACGCGGCGGTCAGCCGCTTCGGCCGGCTCGACATCCTGTTCAACAGCGCCGGCATTGTCGGTGCGGTGGGGCCGGTTGCCACCACCCCCGGGGCGGAGTGGCGCTTCAGCATTGATGTGCTGCTGAACGGGGCCTTCTACTGCCTCAAGCACGCGGCGCGGGTCATGGTGCCGCAGCGCTCCGGTTCCATCATCAACATGGCCAGCACCGCCGGCCTGATGGGCGGCCTGGGGCCGCATGCCTACACCGCGGCCAAGCACGGGGTAGTGGGGCTGACCAAGAACGTGGCGGCGGAACTGGCGGGCAGCACCGTGCGGGTCAATGCCATTGCTGCGGCTTCCATGGCCACGCCGATGGTGGCCAATGTGCTCACCGGCGACCCCGGCGATATCGAGGGCGCCAAGGCGATCCTGGCTGAAGCCTCACCTCTGCGCGGTCGTCCGGGCCTGGCGGAAGATGTGGCCAACGCGGCCCTGTGGCTGGCCAGCGATGAATCCGGCTACACCACCGGCCACACCCTGACCACGGATGCGGGTTTCACCGTGGGGGCGACGGCCGCCGGGCCGGCGTTCGCGGAGTACCAGCCGATGATCCGCGAGGCTGGGCAATCCGGTTTGCCGGAGTAAGTCAGGGAAGCTCGAACACGTACAGCGCCTGGCCGCCCGTAGGCTGGTAGATATCCGGGCTCACCACCGCGGTCATGGCGCGGAATACGCCGATTCCGGTGGGTACCGCCAGGTACTGCTTGCCGTTGGCGGTATAGGTGACGGGATAGCCGTGCAGGGGTGCGCCCAGCCGGGTCTGCCACTTGAGCTCGCCGGTCTTGACGTCAAAGGCCTTGAAATAGCGGTCGAGGTCGCCGATGAACACCAGCCCGCCGCCGGTGGTGAGGGCGCCGGTCAGGAACATGGCGCGCTGTTCAACGGCCCAGCTCTCGCGCATGCTGCGCACGTCCCAGGCCGCCAGCCGCCCCAGCATGCCGTTGACGCCAGGCATTTCGTAGGTGCGTGAATCCGCGCCGTAGCCGCCGGAGCCCGGTTCCTGGGCCACTTCCCGGCCCACCATGTCCGAGCACAGCTGGTGCAGGGGAATGATCAGGTTGCCGGTCTCGGGGCTGTAGGCGGAGGCCTGCCAGTTGTGGCCGCCGTAGATGCCCGGGCAGGCTTCGATGGTGTCGCCCACACCGGCGGCAATGATGTCATCCCGGTAGCGCACCACACCGCGCACCCTGTCGATCTCGGCGTAGATGGTCTGGGGCAGGGTTTCGGCCACGCTGACATACTCGCCGCTGGCGCGATCAAGCTGCCACAGCAGGCCATCCTTGCCGATAGTGAATACTCGCTTCTCGCCGTCGACATTGATCAGCACCCGCTCGAAGCCGACCTCCATGTCGATGGTCTCGCCGGGAATATGCTGGAAATACCACACCAGTTCGCCGGTGTCCGGGCGCAGGGCCAGGGTCGAGTTGGTGTACAGGGCTTCGTCGGTCGCGGACATGCCGCGGCTGGCGGCCACCCAGGGCTTGGCCTGGGAGGTGCCGAGGATAAACAGTTTCAGTTCCGGGTCGTAGGAGCCGGCGATCCAGTTGTCACTGCCGGCACGCATCTCCGCCGGCAGCCCGGCCCAGGTGTCGCCGCCGGGCTCGCCCGGCAGGGCGATGGTGGAGGTGCGCCACAGTTCTTCGCCGGTGTCGGCATCGTGGCCAGTGATGAAGCAGCCTTCTTCCTTGTACCATTCGCAGCCATTGATACCGCTCAGTACCACGCCGTCGCCCATGATGGGTCCCGCGGTGTGGGTGTAGCCCTTTTCAAAGTCCGCTTTCGGCGTGCGCCACACTTCCTCGCCGTTGCGGGCGTCGATGGCGACGATGGAGGCGTCGTAGGTGGCCATGTACAGCTTGTCGCCGTAGATGGCGATGTTGCGGGTGGGGCCGCCCAGGGTGCGCGAGGCCTCGGGGAAGGTGTAACTGTACTCCCAGATCAACTCGCCGCTGTCCGCTTCAAGGGCCTGGATCACGTTGCCCGGGTGGGTCAGGTACATGATGCCGTTGTGTACCAGCGGCGTGCCCTGGTTGCTGCCATCCTTCATGGTCAGGACCCAGGCCAGCTTGAGGTCACTGACGGTGTCGCGATTGATCTGCGCAAGCGGGCTGTAGCCCTGGCCATCCAGGGTGCGGCGCCAGCTCAGCCAGTCGCCGTCCGCCGGGTTGCTGAGCTGGGCAGCGGTGACCGGCTGGAAGTCCTCGACTTCCCGATTGCGGAAGCCGCCCCGGGTGCGGGCATCGGCATCGATGCTGCCGGCGGCATCGAAGGCCACCCAGGAGACGGCTTCCGAGCCGTCCGCAGCCGCGGCCAGAGCGGGGGTGCTGGTGAGCAGCAGGCTCTCCGGGTCGCCCGCCTCGCGGTTGGCCTCGATGATCCAGGCGGCAATGGCGGCGTGCTCGGCGTCACTCAGCTTGCCGGCGCCACCGGGGGGCATGTTGGCGCGGTTGTAGGCCAGCAGCGCCATGGCCTCGCGCTGGCTCCACTGGCCCAGGAACCCGGGGCCCTTGAGGGTATTGCCGTGGGCGGAGCCGCGCAGGCTCAGCCCGTGGCAGGTGGCGCAGTTGTCGGCGTACAGTGCTTCGCCGCTGGCGGCCAGGGCCGCATCCGCCCGTGTTGCCGGGCTGACGGCGGCAGCGAGGGCGGCCGCAGCGAGGGTGAGCTTGAATTTCTGGCTGGTCAGCGTGTTCATGCGCTGTATCCTCCGTCGATTCCGATGATCTGTCCGTTGATGTAGGCCGCCGCGTCGCTGAGCAGGAAGGCGGCGAGGGCGGAGACTTCCTCCGGCTTGCCCATGCGCGGCAGCGGCGTCTTGTTCAGGCAGTCGTTGATGACAGCCTCCGCCACCGGGTCCGCAGTGAAGGAACTGTGCACGATGCCGGCATCGATGACCCCGGGCGCAATACCGTTCAGGCGCACGTTGCGCGGCCCCAGTTCCCGCGCCAGCTGGCGCACAATGCCCATGATCGCGGTCTTGGGGATGCCGGACATGGCGTCGTTTTCCAGGGTGCGCAGCACGGCGGTGGTCAGCAGCTGCACGATGGCGCCACCGCCATTGGCGGCAAACAGCTTGCCGGCGGCGGTGAGCAGGTTGAAGGCGCCCTCCACATCGGTGGTCATGATGTGGCGGAACTCGGCGCTGCTGATATCGGTCAGTGGCCGCAGCGGGATGGCCGGGCCGGTCGCATTGACCACGCCTGCGAGCCCTGCGCCGAGGCTGGCGGCATGGTCGAGGAAAGCATGCACCTGGGCTTCGTCGCAGAGGTCCACGGGGTGGCTACGGGCGCTGCCGCCGGTGCCGGTGATGGCGTTAACCATCTGCTCTGCCGAGTCCCTGTTACTGTGGTAGCCCACCAGGATGTGGTAGTCCCGTACGGCCAGCTCGCGACAAATGGCCGCGCCCAGCCCGCCGGTGCCACCGGCGATGGCGATCGTCTTCTGCATTATTATTGTTCCCGTGTCCGCTCATTTGCTTGTTTGCGTCTAACAAGATAAGCGTAACAGAAACCGGGGGTCAGGTCTCCAGGGTTTTTACCCTGAGGATTGTCTCAGCCGGAGCGTGCCTGGCGGCGATCGGGGAGTTGGCGGCGGTCCTCGGGAATGAGTTCGCCATTGATGGTAATGGGGAATAGCGCCGGTGGTGGTGCCTGGCGGCGATCGTCGCGGTTGCGGGGCCGGTAGTCGCGGCCGCTGTCGCTGACCAGCCCCAGGGACTCGTGGTCATCGTCGGAGACATAGCGGCGAGCCGCCATGGTGAAGATGACCACAGAGATCAGGAGCGCACCCAGTCCAAGTACAGCGATAATCGTCAGTACCATGTTCATTGCGCGCGGGCCCCTTGTCGTTTTATTGCTGCGTTGTCATTGGCAAGCAATTTCTGCACCAGTCTTTGGGCTGGCCTCTGTTTTCAGGAGGTTACCTAAGCATTTGCCGGAGCTCAAGGCGAGAAACGCGGAGAAAGTTAAAAAATCTGACACATTTGGGGCATGCCGGCGCGCGAGGGCGCCGGCGGCGGGGTGGCTTCAGCGGGCGCCCTTGCCGAACAGGACGACCTCCGCGGTCTGCAGCAGGACCAGGAAATCCAGGAACAGGCTGCGGTTCTTGACGTAGTACAGGTCGTACTCCAGCTTGTGCAGCGCATCCCGGGTGGAGGCGCCGTAGGGGTAGTTGAGCTGGGCCCAGCCGGTGATGCCGGGCTTGACGCAGTGGCGCTTGTCGAAGAAGGGGATCTCCGCCGCCAGCTGGCGCACGAACTCCGGGCGCTCGGGCCGCGGGCCCACCAGCGACATCTCCCCGGTCAGGACATTGATCACCTGCGGCAACTCGTCGATGCGCAATTTGCGGATGATGTGGCCGACCCGGGTGATGCGGGTATCGTTGCTGGTCGCCCAGCGCGCCTTGCCATCGCCTTCCGCGTCCACGGTCATGCTGCGGAACTTGAGGACATCGAACGCGCGGCCGTCCAGCCCCACCCGCTTCTGGCGGAAAATGACCGGTGCCCGCCAGCCGTCCTCCAGCTTGATGGCGATCACGGTGACCAGCATGAAGGGCCAGGTGCCCATCAGCAGCAGGAAGCTCGCCAGCAGGTCCATGGCGCGCTTGGCCGCGTCGTGGGCCTTGCCGCAGTTGAAGCCGTCGGCGTAGATGAACCACTCCGGTGGCGCTTCCTCCACCAGCACCTTGCTGGCTTCCTGCTCGAAGAAGTCGAGGATATTCAGCACCTCGATACCCCAGGTGCGACAGCGCACCAGGTCTTCCGCCGGCAGGGCGTCCGGGTCGTCCAGCGCTACCACGATCTGCTCAATGTCGTGGTCCCGGGCGTACTCCGGCAGCGGCTGCTCCGGCGTGAACACATTGCCGGTGGTGACAACAGTCTGCTCGTTGCGGGAGCGCACATAGCCGGCTATCCGGAAACCGCGTCGGTCGCTCTTGCGGCGCATGCGCTCGGCAATGTTGGCCGCCCGCTGGCCGCTGCCGAGTACCAGCACTTTGCGCTTGAACTGTTCCAGTTCCACCGTGTTGCTGAACACCACCCGGGTCGTGAGGGCGGAGGCGAAGGCAATCACCAGGGTGAAGGCGAGGACGCCGCGCCACAACAGCAGCGCCGGCAGCAGATAGAAAATCGCCGACATGGCCACCGTGACCAGCAGCAGGGCGCCGCCGACCCGCAGCAGGACCCCGTTGGTGCCCTCCCGCAGCCGCGGCTGGTACAGCCCCATGGAGGTCATGGCGAGTATGGTGATGACCGCGAAGATCCCGGCCCGCAGCGGCAGCGCCTCCAGGTGCAGGGCCAGTTGTGCGGGGTCCTGCAGGTAGTAGATCCAGGTCGCCAGGTAGCAGGCGCCGACAAACAGCAATGCGTCCACCAGCGCCAGCCAGTAGTAGGCGATGTGGACGTGGTGATTGAAGACGCGTTTCGTTCCCAACAGGCTGCTCGCTATCATGATCGCTGACTCTCTGGCTCGTCCGGTTTTGGTACCCTGGTTTCCGGAATCGGTTCGCTCAGCAGGGGATTAAGAGTTTAGCAGGTGATCATGACATTTCCTGTGCAGTGTAAAATTTTGTGACAGAGGTCGCAGTCGACCTCCTTCAGAGCAGGAACTCCAGTGGCGGTGGATGGCTCAGGAACAGGTGCGGGCTGGCGGTGTAGCCGTAGGCGCCGGACTGGAACAGGACCACCAGGTCGCCAATGGCGGCTCGCGGCAGCGACATGCGCTCCCCGAGGATATCCAGGGGCGTGCACAGGGGGCCGACGATGGACACCGCTTCCTCGTCGTCGCTGTGGACCCGGTTGCCGATGCAGACCGGATAGTTCTTGCGGATCACCTGGCCGAAATTGCCCGAGGCGGCGAGATGGTGGTGCAGGCCCCCGTTGGTGATGAGGAAGGTGTGGCCACGTGATTCTTTCCTGTCGCTGACCGTGCACACATAGATGCCCGCTTCTGCCACCAGGTAGCGCCCCAGCTCCATGACCAGTTCCACCCCGGGCAATTGCTCCAGGGCTTCGTCCACCCGTTGCTGCAGGTTGGCCACCACCGGGACCAGGTCCAGGGGTTCCTCGCCGGGAAAGTAGGGTACGCCGAAGCCGCCGCCGATATTGAGCCAGCGGAAAGGTTTGGGGGCCTCCGCCGCCAGCCGCAGGGCGAGGGCAAAGGTCTTGTCGTGGGCCTCGATCAGGGCCTCCGGGCGCAGGTTCTGGGAGCCGCTGAAAATGTGCAGGCCTACCAGGTCCAGGGGCAGCGCCGCCAGCTGGCGCATCACCTCGGGGACCTGCTCGGCGTCGATGCCAAAGGGCTTTGGGCCGCCGCCCATTTTCATGCCCGAGGCCTTGAGCTCGAAGTCCGGGTTGACCCGGATCGCCACCGTGGGCGGCGCGGACACTGTGCTGGCCAGGTCGGCCACCCGCTGCATTTCCGTTGTGGATTCGAGGATGATGATGACCCCGGCGCGCACCGCCGCCTGCAGGTCCTCAAGTGACTTGCCGGGGCCCGCGAAGCTGATGGTGGCCGGGTCGATGCCGGTGGCCAGGGCCGTTGCCAGTTCGGCAGCCGAGGCGACATCGAGGCCATCCGTAAGCCCGGCCATATGTTCTACAACGGCGGGCATGGGATTGGCCTTGATCGCGTAGTGCAGGTGGATGGCCGCGGGCAGCTGCGCCCGCAGGGCCTCGACGCGCCGGGTCATCAGCGCGCTGTCGTAGGCGTAGAAGGGGCGTCCGCCGGCCCGAGCCGCGAGGGCCGTGAGCGGCTGGCCGCCGATCTGCAGGCAGTTGTCGACCACCGGAAAATTGTCCTGCGGCGCGTGCCGGGGGCGGGCGCGGACGGGGCTGTCGGCGGCATTGGCCGTGGAATCATTGCTGCTGGTCACGCCTGGGGCTCCTCGAACAAGTGTGCATACTCGGCGCTCAGGGCGCGCCGGTCGATCTTGCCGTTCTGGTTGTGGGGCAGGTTGTCGCGCACCACGATGCGCGCCGGTACCATGAAATTGGGCAGCTCGCGCTGGCAGAAGGCCAGCAGCTCCGCGTCCAGCGTCGCCGGATCGATGCCGGCGGCGGGCGTCACCACCAGGGCGATGGCCTGCCCCAGTTGGGCGTAACTGAGTCCCAGCGCCGCGGCACCGGCCACCAGCCCCGAGTGGTAGGCGACTTCCTCCACTTCGGTGGGGCTGACACGGTAACCGGAGGTCTTGATCATGTCATCTTTGCGGGCGACGAAATACAGGAAACCGTCCTCGTCGCGCACCACCTGGTCGCCGGACCACACCGCCAGTTCCGGTACCGGCAGGGCGGGGTCCTGCCCGGGGCTGGGTCGGAACCGTTCGGCGGTTTTCTCCGGATCGTTCCAGTAGCCGAGGGCCACCAGCGCGCCCCGGTGCACCAGCTCGCCGGGCTCGTTGGGGCCGCACAGCTGGCCGGCCTCGTTGACCACCAGGATTTCGGCGTTGGGGATGGCCTTGCCGATGGACTGGGGACGCGCATCCAGCTCCTCCGGCGGCAGGAAGGTGGAGCGGAAGGCCTCGGTGAGGCCGTACATCAGATAGATACGGGTGTTTGGCAGGCGCTGCTGCAGGGCGCGGGTACTGGCCACCGGCATGGCGCCTCCGGTATTGGTGACATAGCGCAGGCAATCCGCCACCTCGGCGGGCCAGTCCTGTTGCAGCAGCTGGTTCCACAGCGGCGGCACCGCGGCGAGGCCGGTCACCCGGTAGCGCGCCACCGCCTTCAATACGTCCCGCGGCAGCAGGTAATCCATCAGTACTGCCGAGGCGCCCACCGAGAAGGCGGTGGTGAGCTGGCTGAGGCCGGCGTCAAAACTCAGGGGCAGTACCGCCAGCAGCCGGTCGTCCGCGGTGTTTTCCAGATACTGGGCCACGCTGCGGGCGCCCGCCACCATGTTGCGATGGGACAGCACCACGCCCTTGGGATTGCCGGTGCTGCCGGAGGTGTAGAGCAGGGCGACCATGTCGGTATCGATGCGGCGGTGGGCGGGCCGTGCCGGAGCCGCCAGCAGGTCCCGCCAGGCACACAGGGTGATATCGGGCAGCTCCCGGGTCAAGGTATCCAGGCGCTCCGCGGCGAGCTCGTCCACCAGGACCACGGTGTGCAGCTGCGGGCACTGGCCCAGTTCCCCGGCCAGCAGTTGCAGGCGCTGGGCGGAAGTTACCAGGACTCGCGCCTGGCTGTGCTGCAGGATGTAGCTGACCTGGCGCGGCTTGAGCAGGGGATTCACCGGCACAAAACTGGCGCCGGCGGCGGCGGCCCCGAAAATGGCCGCCACGGTCTCCGGCTGCTTGGGCAGATACACGGCCACCCGCTCCGCGGCCTGGATACCCGCTGCCAGCAGGCCGTGGCCAACGCCACTGACACTGCGCCACAGCTCGGCGTAGCTCAGGGTGCGGTCCCGGCACAGCAGCGCCGGCCGCTCGCCCCGGTCGGCGGCGGCAGCGGCAATGAACTCGTGGAGCAGATCCGCCACTGGTTGGTTCTCCCTGTCGGTGTTGTTTGCGCTGCCCATGCTTTCTGGACTAAGGTTCTCCGGCGCCAGTGTTGCCCGCGACGCCGCTGGCGGCAAGCGCCGCATTCCAAAAATGTGATCCCGATCCGGCAGGAGTGCCATTATGAATCCGAATACCCGTGCGCGCCATCTGGCCCGGCTGCCAGTGTTGCTGGTTACGTTGCTGCTTGCCGCGCCGCCCGCGCTGGCAGATTCGCTGGCGGATGTCATCGAACGGGTGCGGCCGGCCATTGTCGGCGTCGGCACCAGTTACCCGCCGCGCCAGCCCATTGGCGACAGGCGCCCAGACACTCTGCGCGGAACCGGGTTCGTGGTCGGCGACGGCCAGCTGGTGGTGACCAACTACCATGTGTTGCCGGAGCTGCTGGATTACGATAACAAGCAGATGCTGGCGGTATTTTCCGGGCGGGGCGGAGAAGCGCGGGTGCATCCAGCCGAGATCGTCGCCGAGGACCCCCTACATGACCTGGCGCTGCTGCGGATCAGCGGGGGTCCGCTGCCCACGCTGGAGCTGGGGGATGCCAGCAGCGTACGTGAAGGGGATGCGGTCGCCTTTACCGGCTTTCCCATCGGCGCGGTACTGGGTCTCTATCCGGTGACCCACCGTGGCATGGTGTCGTCGGTTACCCCGGTGGCGCGCACTGCGGATGCCGCGCGCGACCTTACCGCGGTGCAGCTGCAGCGCATGCGCAACCCCTTCGATGTGTTCCAGCTGGATGCCATTGCTTACCCCGGCAACAGTGGCAGCCCGGTGTACGACCCGGCAACCGGGCGCGTCCTCGGCGTGGTCAACAGTGTGTTCGTCAAGGAGTCCCGGGAGTCGGTGCTGGAGCGCCCTTCGGGCATCAGTTACGCCATTCCGGTGACCTGGGTGCGGGAGCTGCTGCAGCGTGCGAACTCCTAGCCCTGCCCCCGCAACTGCCACTGTGGAGTCGCCATTGCCGTGATCTGGTGGCGTCCCGAGTTGCGGGTGCTGTTCGTCTGTACCGCCAATGTCTGCCGCTCGCCGCTGGCCGAGGCCATGCTGCGCCAGCGCCTGCGGGCACTGGGCCTGGGGCGGCGGGTGCAGGTGCGCTCGGCGGGCACCAAGGTGGGGCAGAGCGGTCGGCCGCCGGACCCGCGGGTGCGACGGCTGGCGCAGGAAGCGGGGTTCAGCCTGGGCCGGATCCGGGCGCGGCAGGTGACGGCGGCGATGCTGCGTGAGCACGACTTTGTGCTGGCCATGGAGCCGGCGCATTTGGCGGAACTGGCGGTACTTGCCGCTGTTGGCGCCAACCCCTGTGGCGCGCAGTTGCTGGGTGACTATCGTCCTGCGAGATGGGGCGGGGATGCGGCCATTCCCGATCCCTACTACAGCGACATGCAGGGCTTCAGCGAAGTGTTCCTGCAGATAGACCAGGCCCTGGAGGGTCTTGTCGACCACCTGCGGTCCCGGTTGGAGCAGCCTTGATGACCTCTGGATACCCTTGGCGAGTATTTTACCTGGCCTGGTCCCTGCCCCTGGCCATGGCGGCCTTCGCCGGGCTCATGGTGTTTCTCTGGGTTCATCCACTGCCGTTGCCGGCGCTGGTCTTTGTCGGCGCGGTCATTGTCGCCTGCCTGCTGCACCGCCACGCCTGGCTGTGTCTGTTGCCAGCGCTGCTGCCGGTTGCGGACAGGGCCGCCTGGACCGGGCAGATCTTCCTCACCGAAAGCGATGCCCTGGTGCTGGCGATTCTGCTGGTACTGGCCCTGCGCCTGACGTTGCGGGCGGCACGCGGCGTGCGCACCAGGTCGCCCCGGTCCGGCGCAACAGGCTTCTCGCTCGGTGTCGGGCGGTTACTGCTGTTGTCCCTGTTGGCGGTGAGCTATCTGGTGAGCACCGACTGGACCGCCTTCAGCGAGATCTGGTCCGGCGTGTCCCGGCCCGCGGGTTATTTTTCGGCCCTCAACGGACCGCGCCTGGCCAAGGGCTTTCTGTTCGCCTTGTTGCTACTGCCTTTCCTCTGGCGGGCCCTGGACCGCGATGGCGAGGGTGCGCTGCGCGCCCTGTTGGCGGGCCTGCTGGCGGGGCTGATGCTGGTGGCGCTGGCGACGGTGTGGGAGCGCTGGCTGTTTGTCGGGCTGAGCAATTTCTCTGCGGATTATCGCACCACGGCTTTATTCTGGGAGGTCAATGTCGGCGGTGCCATGCTCGATGCCTGGCTGGCCCTGACCGTACCCTTCCTGGTCTGGCTGGCGCTGCGAGTGCGCCGGCCGCTGCCCGCTGCGGCGGTGCTGGTGGCCCTGGCCCTGGCTGGCTACGCGGTATTTACCACCTTCTCCCGGGGACTGTATCTGGGACTGGGCGTCGGCCTGCTGGGCATGTTCGTCCTACTGGCAGCGCAGGCCTGGCGCGGGGATCGACAGGTGCTGCTGCGACCGGACCTGGCTGTCCTCTTGCTGGCCGCGCTGGGGCTCGCATTCCTTTTGCCCATGGTGTTTGCGACCGGTGGTTACCGGGGTCTGGCCGCCGCAGCAGTCGCAACGCTGCTGGCTTGGCTGGTGGCACCGGTGGCTTCGGTTCAGCCATACAGGGGCTGGCTTGCCGCATTCTTGCTGCTGGTGCCAGGTGTCCTGATCAGTGCCGCGTTCACCGTGCTGGTGCCCAAGGGTGTTTACATCGTCTACAGCGTCAGCGCGGTCCTGGCATTGTGGTTGCTGTTCGGCCCTGTACCCAGGCGCAGCTATATTGATATCGCGCCGCTTGCGTTGGGCTCGGTGCTTTGGGTGGCTGTGAATGCGGCTTTAGTCACACGGTACTGGTCGGAGGGCGAGGGCTGGCTGGTTGGCTGGCTGTTTGCCGGGTTGCTGCTGGCCGTGCTGCTGGTGCTGCGCTGGCGGCCCGCCCTCTGCTGGCAGCCCGATGTGGCCGGGGGCATCAGGGTACTGATGGGGCTGGGTGCGCTGATGCTGCTGGTCCTGGTGACCGGTACCTATTACGCCAGTGAGCGGTTTTCGACAGTGGACAGGGATCTCGCGGGACGCGAATCACACTGGTCATTGGCCGCGTCATTGCCCGAAGGTCCAGGCGAGCACTGGTTGGGGATCGGAACCGGAAAATTTGCCCAAAGCTATTTCTGGAAGGTGGATGATGACTCCATTCCTGGCACCCACCAGCTGCTGATGGAGGACGGCAATACGCTGCTGCGGCTCGGTGGACCGCGCCATGTGCTGGGGTTTGGTGAATTGTACCGGGTGACTCAAAGCGTGAATTCTTTGCTGGAAGGTCCGTTTACTGGCCATCTCCGTGCCCGGGCTGCCAGTGGAGGCAGGATACACCTCGAAATTTGTCGCAAGCACTTATTGTACGCGGCTGGCTGCGCAACGCACAAGGTTGCGCTGCCTGCAAGCGGAGCATGGACAGAGTTCCAGTTTACGTTTGACCAGCAGCGACTTGGCACACGGGGCCTGATCCCGCGGCCGACCAGGTTTTCAATCGCCAATGCTACCCGGAGCAGGGCGGTCGACATTGGATCACTCGAACTCACCGATGCAGATGGCCGTGAGTTATTGCGCAATACACGCTTCGAAGAGGGAGCCGACTCCTGGTTCTTTACCAGTGATCGCCATCACTTGCCCTGGCACGCAAAGAACCTGTGGCTGCATTACTACGTTGAACAAGGCTGGTTTGGGACGCTGGCGTTCACTGCCATATATTTGCTGGTGCTCTATCGCCTGGTACGGGGGCGGGCGGTGAGGGTGGCCTGGTCGCCACCGTTAACGGGAGCCCTTGTTGCCTTCGGCGCGGTCGGCATGTTTGACAGCCTGGTTGATGCACCGCGCATCACCCTGCTGTTTTTCATGCTGCTCGCGGTGGCCTCGGGTTTGCGGCCTTTGCGAAGTGGGCAGTCTATTTCAAACCGTACTTCTCCAGCATCGAGTACAGCGTAGGCCGGGTGATGCCGAGGAGGTTGGCGGCCTCGCTGACATTGTCACCGGCGTGACCCAGGGCGCGGATGATGGCGTCGCGTTCGGCGGCCTCGCGAATCTGGCGCAGGTTGAGGGGCATGTTGTCGCCGCTGGCCACCGCATCCAGCTCCAGGTCGCCGGCGGTCACCTGGGAGCCCTCGGCCATGATCGCCCCGCGCTTGACCCGGCTCTCCAGCTCCCTGACATTGCCCGGCCAGCTGTACTGCTCGATGGCTGCCAGCGCCGTGGCATCGAAGCTCAGGCTGCCGGTGCCGAGCTCGCCGGCAAAGCGCGCCAGGAAGGCCTTGGCCAGCACCGGGGCGTCGCCGGTGCGATCCTTCAGCGCCGGGATCTGGATGCTCATCTCGCTGACCCGGTAATACAGGTCCTCGCGGAAGCGGCCGTCCCGCATCTGTTGCTCCAGGTCCTGGTGGGTCGCACAGATGATGCGCACGTCCACCGGGATCTCCTTGCGGCCGCCGATCCGCTCCACCACCCGCTCCTGCAGGAAGCGCAGCAGCTTGGCCTGCAATTCCAGTGGCAGGTCGCCGATCTCGTCCAGGAACAGGGTGCCCTCGTGGGCGTACTCGATCTTGCCCGCAGTCTGCTGGTTGGCGCCGGTGAAGGCGCCTTTCTCGTAGCCGAACAGCTCGCTCTCCAGCAGGTTCTCGGGGATCGCGGCGCAGTTGATCGCCACCAGGCGCTTGCCGGCCCGCGGGCTCAGCTCGTGCAGGGCGCGGGCGAAACGTTCCTTGCCGGTGCCGCTGGCGCCCAGCAGCAGGGTCGTGATGTCGGTGGGGGCGATCTTTTCGATGGTGCGGCAAACCTTGAGCATCTGCGGACTGATGGCGATGATATCGCGCAGGGGCATGTTTTCATCCGCCCGCTGCAGGCGCCGGTTCTCCCGCTCCAGCTCGTATACCTGGTGGGCCCGCTCCACCAGCAGCGCCAGCAGCTCCGGGTCCGCCGGTTTCTGGTGGAAGTCCCAGGCGCCGCCGGCAATGGCCTTGACCGCATTAGCGCGGTCATTGTCACCGGTCACCACGATGACCTTGGTCTCCGGGGCCAGGGTCAGGATCTCGCGCAGGGTCGCCAGGCCCTCGGTGACCCCACCCGGGTCCGGCGGCAGGCCCAGGTCCAGCAGTACCACTCCCGGCTCGAACCGGCGCAGGGCGGCAATGGCCTCGCCCCGGTCGCCGGCGATCGCCACTTCGTAGCCGTCGAAGGCCCAGCGCAACTGGCTCTGCAGGCCCTTGTCGTCTTCCACTACCAGCAGGTGTCTGGTGTTCGTCCTGGTCATGATCAATCCGGTTGTTGTGTTTGCGGTGAATGGTGAGCGCTGTCGGCGGGCGCAGCCAGCGGCAGTGTCACCCTGAATACGCTGCCCGCGCCGGGGGTGCTCTCGACCTCAATGTCGCCACCGAGCTGGCGGATGTACTCGCGGCTCTCGAAGGCGCCGATACCCATGCCGGTGAGCCCCTTGGTGGACTCGAAGGGCCGGAACAGGCGCTGGCGGATGAAGTCCGGGTCCATGCCCCGGCCGCTATCGGTGATACTGACCTGGGCCCGACCCTGCTCCCGTGTCAATGTTACGCTGACCGAGCCATCCGGCGGTGTCGCTTCCTGTGCGTTCTGGATCAGGTGGTTGAACACGGTCGCCAGGCGCTCGCTGTCGGCCTCCACCTGCAGGTCGGTGGTGAGCTTCGCGGTCGGCGCCGGGCGCGCGCCGCTGCGGCCGGCGATCACCTGTTGCAGCAGGGGCTTCAGCGCCACCTCGTCGGCGGCGCTGCTGCGCAAGCCGCTGCGCATCTGCTCCATCAGGCGCTGCATTCGCGTCACCGAATTCTCCACGGTGGCGATCATGTCGTCGACAAAGGCGGGGTTGTCCCGGTGCCTGGCGGCATTGGCCACCATCAGCGACTGCTGGGCGAGGATATTCTTGAGATCGTGTACCACGTAGGCGGAGAGCCGGTTGAAGGCATCGAACTGGCGCGCTTCCACCAGCGCCTGGCTGGCCAGGTGCTGGGCCAGGTGGCTGGCGGCCTGGCGCCCGGCGGTCTTCAGCAGGTCCCGGTCTTCCCAGTTGATACTGTCCTTGAGGTCGGACTGTTTCAGCATCAGCACCCCTTCCAGGCGATCGCGAAACACCAGCGGGATCACCAGCCACAGGGTCGGGTCCTGCCGCAGCCAGTCCGGCAACTCCAGATCGGCGTACAGGTCCGGCGAGCGGCGCCACTCCTGCAGGTCGATGACCCAGTCCGTGCGCCGCAGCCATTCCGTCAGGCTGCCCAGCCCTTCCCGGGCGCCCGCCGGTACCGGCATCTCCCAATGCGCCAACAGTCGCTGGGGCTGGCCTTCAGCGGTTACCCACAGGAGTCCCGCGGAGCTGCTGGTCAGGCTGGCCATGATGCGGATGATGCCTTCGGCGACGTCCTCGTTGAGGCTGGCGAGGGCGCGGGTGAACTTGAGCCACTCTTCGCGGTAGTCGTAGCGGTAGCTGAAGAAGTGCTTGCTCAGCTGCACTCGCAGTAACGCCCGTAACCTGCCGGAAAACAGCAGGCTGGCCAGCAGTGCGCCAGCGGCCACCAGGAAACCGAGCTGCAGCACCGTGCCCCAGCTGCCGCCCATGAACTTGAGGAAATAGCCGATAGCCGCCATGCCCAGCAGGTAGAGTCCGGCGCCCATCAGGGTCACGGTGTGGAACACTACCTGGCGTGAAACCTGCAGCTTCACCCGCCAGCTGCTGTAGCGGGCAAAGGCGACCCCCAGCAGGGGCGTGACCACCGTGTTGACCAGCCCCCGGGCCTGCCACAGGTCCGGGTCCAGCTGCCGGAACAGCAGTGCCTCGGAGTACATGAAGAAGTCCCAGGCGGCGACCGCGCCCAGGCCCAGGCAGAGGAACTTGAGCGACCAGCGCTCGGCGGGGGTGGCATTGCGGTACAGCTGTTCTACCAGCAACAGGGTGCCAAGCGCCAGCAACAACCACAGGCCCAGCACCATCTCCGGGCCGACCGGCAGGCCGGCCAGGGGCGCCAGCACCAGGCCCAGGGCGATACCCGCCCCCAGCAGAAAAAAGGGCCGCCAGTCGCGGCCGCGCAGGGTCAGCGTGGCGCCATCGGTCTGCAGGCCCAGCAGCTGCAGCAGGAAATACAGCCAGGCAATGTTGCGCACCAGTTCCGCCAACTGGATCAGGTGTACCGGCGGGTACTCGGCCAATGTGCCCAGGCTGATGATCGCCGCCCACAGGGCGGACGCGGTACAGGCCAGTACCAGGCTGGTGCCCAGCGGCTTGACCCGCCATTGCAACAACAGCAGCAGTGCCAGCGCCGTGAAGCTCAGGCTTGCCGCGAGATAGGTGAAAAGGCTGATATTGCCCGCCATGGAGTTGCGCTGCTCCCTGCAGAAATCACCAAACTGTGACCGGCGTCATGCCCTGGCATGGCCGTAGTGTCAGCGAGACCTTATACTCACCGTCGCGAGGAGTAAACGGCGGTCGTGCGCAAGCGCGACCTGGCGCACATTACCGGGCGCTGGCAGCCCGGCTTGGGCGGTACGGACAGGAAGGGCTGATCATGGATGCAATGGAAGCAACGGCGCGCAAGCTGCGCGATGCCCCGGCCCGCTGGCTGGTCACCGGCGCTGCCGGCTTTATCGGTTCCCACCTGGTGCAGCGGCTGCTGCGGTTGGGGCAGACGGTAGTGGGGCTGGACGACTTCTCCACCGGCCACCGCCATAATCTGGACGCGGCGCTCGCAGCCGCGGCGGGCAGCGGCGAGTTCACCTTCATCGAAGGCGATATCCGCTCTCTGGACGATTGCCGCAGAGCGATGGCCGGGGTCGACTATGTCCTCCACGAGGCCGCCCTGGGCAGTGTGCCCCGGTCCCTGGAAGACCCCCTGCTCACCAACGCGGTCAATATCGACGGCTTCGTCAACATGCTGGTGGCGGCCCGGGATGCGGGGGTCAAGCGGTTTGTCTACGCGGCCTCCTCCTCCACTTACGGTGACCACCCGGGCCTGCCCAAGGTCGAGGACGAGATCGGCAAGCCGCTGTCGCCCTATGCGGTGACCAAGTACGTCAACGAACTCTACGCCGACGTTTTCCACCGCGCCTATGGCCTGGACTGTATCGGCCTGCGCTACTTCAACGTGTTCGGCCCGCGCCAGGACCCGGAAGGCGCCTACGCGGCGGTGATCCCGCGCTGGTTCGGGGAACTGGTGGCGGGGCGCAGCTGCCGGATCAACGGCGACGGCGAGACCTCCCGCGACTTCTGTTTTATCGACAATGTGGTGCAGGCCAACCTGCTGGCGGCGACAGTGACGGACCCGGCGGCCCTGAACCAGGTCTACAATGTCGCCTTCGGCGGCCGCACCACGCTGAACGAGCTGTTCTACGGCATCCGTGACCTGCTGAGCCCGGGGCGCCCGGCGTTGGTGGGCGCGGAACCGGAGTACGGCGCGTTCCGGGAGGGCGATGTGCGCCACTCCCAGGCCGATATCGGCAAGGCGGCGCGGCTGCTGGGCTACGCGCCGGAATACGATGTCCACGAAGGCCTGGCGCGCACCGCCGCCTGGTTCCTGTCCCAGTCACACGAATGAGCCCAGTGAATACCATGAGCAGGCAAAGCATGAACGAAACCGTAGCCATTGTCGGTCTGGGTTATGTCGGGCTGCCGCTGGCGGTCGCCTTTGGTTGCCAGCGGCGCACCATTGGCTTCGACCTCAATGAACGCAAGCTGGAACAGTATCGCGCCGGCCGCGACCCCAGCGGGGAAGTGAGCGGCGAGGCGCTGGCGGCGGCCACGGGGCTGGAGTACACCAGCGACCCGGCGCAACTTGCAGAGGCATCCATCATTATCGTGGTGGTGCCCACCCCCATCGACCACGCCCACCGCCCGGACCTGAGTCCGCTGGAGGGCGCCTCGCGCACTGTGGCCCGATACCTGCAGCCCGGCACTGTGGTCATTTTTGAATCCACCGTCTATCCCGGCTGCACCGAGGAAGTCTGCGTGCCGCTGCTGGAGGCGGGGTCGGGGCTCGCCTGGTGCGGTCGTGACGGGGTCGACGTGGAGCCGGCCACGGGGTTCTTCATCGGCTATTCCCCCGAGCGCATCAACCCGGGCGACAAGGTGCACCGGCTGGAGACCATCACCAAGGTGGTGTCCGGTGATACCCCGGCGACCCTGGAGCGGGTGGCGGCCCTGTACGAATCGGTGGTGACCGCGGGGGTGCACCGCGCCGCCAGCGTCAAGGTGGCCGAGGCCGCCAAGGTGATCGAGAACACCCAGCGCGACCTCAATATCGCCCTGATGAACGAGCTGGCACTGATCTTCAACAAGCTGGGCATCGACACCCTGGACGTGCTGGAGGCCGCCGGCACCAAGTGGAACTTCCTGCCCTTCCGCCCCGGGCTGGTGGGCGGCCACTGCATCGGCGTGGACCCCTACTACCTCACCTACAAGGCGGAGAGCGTCGGCTACCACCCGCAGGTGGTGCTGGGCGGGCGCCAGACCAACGACGGCATGGGCAAGTTCATCGCCGAGCAGACGGTGAAGCAGCTGGTCAGCCGCGGCCATCCGGTGGCGGGGGCGAAAGTGACCGTGCTGGGCCTGACCTTCAAGGAAAACTGTCCCGACCTGCGCAACTCGCGGGTGGAGGACATCATCCGCGAGCTGAAGGACTACTGCTGCGACGTCACTGTGCACGACCCCCTTGCCAGCAGCGAGGAGGCCGAGGCCGAGTACGGCGTCACCCTGACCCCCTGGGAACAGCTTGGCCGGGCCCACGCGGTGGTGCTGGCGGTGCCCCACGCGGCCTATCTGGAGCGGGGCCTGGACGTGGTGCTGCCGATTCTCGCCCCCGACGGGGTGGTGATGGATGTGAAGGGGGTGCTGGACCGAAGCCAGGCAGCGGCGGCGAAGGTCTGCCTGTGGCGACTGTAGCCCTTCGGGGCTTGAACTGGTTCACAATCCACACAAGCGAAAGCAGGTAAATCCTTGCGGTGCAAGCACTTTGGTTGCACCATACGGGTCAATGCCTGCCTCAGGTAGAGACGCGTCGCCATGTACGACCAATTCTACAAGTTGCGCTCCGAGCCGTTCCGGCTGAGCCCGGACCACGCCTTCGCCTTCCCCCACAAGGGCTACATCAAGGCGCGGGCCTACATGGCCTACGCATTCATGCGCGAGGAAGGTTTTGTCATGGTCACCGGCCGCCCCGGCACCGGCAAGACCACCCTGGTAGGCACCCTGATCGAACATCTCAGCGGCGAGAACGTGCGCGTGGCCAATCTGGTCTGCAGCCAGCTCGAGGCCGATGACCTGCTGAAAGTCGTGGCCTACGAATTCGGCGTTGCCGTGACCGTGGTCGACAAGGGCGAGCTTCTGCAGCGTCTGACTGAACAGTTGCGAGCCTGGCACCGGGATGGCCGCCGGGCCCTGCTGATCGTCGATGAAGCCCAGGACCTGGCCGTGTCCGCGATGGAAGAACTGCGTCTGCTGACCAATATCCAGGTCAACGGCAAACCCCTGTTGCAGATTTTCCTGCTGGGCCAGCCCGAATTGCGGGAGCTGGTCCTGCGCCCGGAACTGGAGCAGGTACATCAGCGGATAGTCGCCGCCAGTCACCTGCGGCCCCTGGCCATGGAAGAGACCCAGGCCTATATCCTGCACCGTCTTGATGTCGTTGGCTGGCGCGGCGATCCGGCCTTCAGCCAGGCGGTGTTCCCGCTGATATACAAGTTCAGCGAGGGCATTCCCCGCCGCATCAACCTGATCTGCAGTCGCCTGCTGCTGCACTGTGCCCTGGAACAGCGCCACCGGGTGGAAGTGGCGGATGTGCGGGAGGTGATCGGCGAATTGCAGGAAGAGCACCTGGCCGTGGGCAGCACCCTGAGCGAGGCCGATTTCATTGGCCTGGATGAATCCGTGAATGTCGGACACACCGCCCCTGCGGATTCGTCTCCGGAGTCCGGCGAAGACCCGGCACCGCTGGCGCGGGACGAGGCGGCGGAGTCTTTCGATCCCGGTCCGGAGCCCGCGGCGATGGCCGCGCAATCGAAAACTGACGATGACGCGACACAGGCCGCGGCAGCTGTCCAGTCCCGGGCGCGCCAGCATCTGAAGGTAGTGGCGGCCGCAGAGCCCATGGTGGCCCGCCGTACCGGTACCGACGGCGAGCCACTGGCGGAGCAGTCGCCCGCAGCGGAGATGGGTGTCGCCAGGGTTGTGGAGGATGCTGCGCCACCGGCACCGGCGTCCGGAACCAGCGCGGCAGCGCCCGCGACGCCCGCAGCCACGTCTGCAAGCCCTGCCCGGGAGGAGGTTGCGACCCCGGCACCCGGTGCAAGGGGCAAGACCGGTGCAGCACCGCGCAAGCGTGCCGTGCGCAAGCAGCGGCCAGCAGTCGCGCCAGCCCCCCAGCGCGCGTCGGACCCACGGGAAGGGGGCACTGTCTGGCTGGTGGGGGGGTTCTTCATTCTCTCGGTGGCGCTGGTGGCCTGGGCAGCATCGGGTTTCAGCCTGTTTTTTGTGCGATAGTGGCAGTTGCGCTGTGACCTGTCTCACAGTCTGTGGTAACACTGGTAGTCGGGGCTGGTGGGATCGGGCGCCGCGGGGCTAAACTGGTAACAAATAAAGGGCTGGAAGTGGCTCACAAAGGAGTAGAAGGCAATGAGTACATTCTCAGGGGTTAGAGGCATGGGCAGGGTGGCTGCGGCGGCAATGGCCGCGACGGTGGCTCTGCTGTTGGCAGCGTGTGGTTCACATCCGCCGGTACCGGCGGGCGAGCGCTCCGCGGGGCCGGACTACAACTACGTCATCGGGCCCGGCGACACCATGGAAATCTTCGTCTGGGGCAATCCGGAGCTGACCACCACCGGTATTGTGCGTCCGGACGGCAAGTTCACCACCCGCCTGGTAGAAGACCTGCAGGCCAGCGGCAAGACCTCCACCGAGCTGGCGCGGGATATCGAGGCTTCCTATGGCGAGTATGTGCGCCAGCCGGTGGTCAGCGTCATCGTCAACGGTTTTGTCGGTGTGCCGGAACAGCAGGTGCGGGTAGTGGGCGAAGCCACCACGCCCTCCAGCGTGCCTTACCGCCAGCACATGACCCTGCTGGACCTGATGATCGCGGTGGGCGGCATGACCGAGTTTGCCTCCGGCAACAAGTCGGTGCTGGTGCGCACGCATGGCGGCCAGCAGCAGTCCTTCAATGTGCGTCTGGACGACCTGCTCAAGAAAGGGGATATCTCCGCCAACCTGGCGCTGATGCCCGGGGACATCGTGATCATTTCCGAGAGCTGGTTCTGACCGGTCCGGGCCGGAACGGAACGGGGCGGGAATATTCCGATGCAGGATCTGTTTGCACAGCTGGCGAGCTACATACTCGGTGTCTGGCGCCATCGCTGGGTCGCCCTCGCGCTGGCGTGGGTGATCGCACTGACGGGCTGGGCCTACGTCTGGCAGATGCCCGAGTCCTATGTCGCCAACGCGCGCATGCACGTTGACACCAATTCGGTGCTGCGGCCCCTGATGCGGGGGCTTACCATTTCCCCGGACATCAACCAGCGCATCCAGTTGATGAGCCAGACCCTGCTCACCCGGCCCAACCTGGAGAAGCTGGCACGCATGACCGACCTCGACCTGCAGGCGACCACCGACGCCCAGAAGGAGGCGTTGATCAGGCGCCTGGAGCAGTCGATCAGCCTGTCGGGCAGTCGCGGCAATACCTCGCTCTACGCAATTTCCGTGACCGATCGGGATCGGGAGACCGCCCGCCGCATTGCCCAGGCCTTGATCACCGTATTTATCGAAACTTCCATGAGCGACAAGCGTCAGGACAGCTCGGGTGCCCAGAGCTTCCTGCAGCAACAGATAACGGAGTCGGAACAACGGCTGGTCGAGGCCGAGCGGCGGCTGGCGCTGTTCAAGCAGCAGAACGTGGATGTTCTGCCGGGTGGCGGCGGCGACTATTACAGTCGCCTGGAGCAGGCCCGCGGCCAGTTGCAGCAGGCACAATTGCAGTTGCGCGAGGTGGAAAACCGGCGCCGCGAACTGCAGCGGCAGATCGACGGGGAAGATCCGGTATTTATTGGCGGTGGTGCCTCGGGTGCCGCACAGTCGCCGTTGGACGCCCGCATTCAGGCCCTGCAGGTGCAAATGGATGGTTTGCTTGCCAGGTACACCGCACGGCATCCCGAGGTCCTGCGCCTGCGCGGTTTGATCGGCGAACTGGAGGCGGAGCGAGAGGCGGAGTACGCGCGCATGCGGCAGGAGCCGAATGCAGCCTTCAGCGGTCTCGCCAGCAGCCCGGTCTACCAGGGCATGCGCAGCATGCTGGCGCAGACGGAAGCGGAAGCGGCGGAACTGCGGGTGCGGGTCGCAGAATACGAGCGCCGGGTGGACGACCTGACGACCAAGGTCAGCCAGATACCCGAGGTGGAAGCCCAGCTCAAGCAACTGGACCGGGACTACGGCGTGATCGCGAGTCAGCACCAGCAGATGCTGGAGCGGCGCGAGTCCGCACGCCTGTCCGGCGATGTCGAAAGCACCGGTGGCGAAGTCACCTTCCGGGTCATCGATCCGCCGTTCGTGCCGCTCAAGCCCAGCGAGCCCAACAAGCTGTTGCTGAATGCCGGGGTGCTGATAGTGGCGCTCGGCGCCGGCGTGGGCGCGGCACTGCTGCTGACGCTGGTCTACCCGATCGTGACTGACGCCAGGATGCTGGCGCACGCCACCGGCCTGCCGCTGCTGGGCACGGTAACCTGGAACAAGACCCGGGAGGAAAAGCGCAGCGGTTTGTGGCGGCTGGCGGGCTTTGTCGCCTGCGGTGGCGCGCTGCTGGTCGCGTTTGCCGGGGTGCTTGTTGCGCCGGGCCTGACGGCCTGATGCATCAACAGAGGCCAAAAGGCGAGGATATGCGAACATGAGCACCATTGAAAAAGCGCTCAGCCAGCTGGAAGCCTCCCGCCGGGATGCCCCGGAGGATGACGGCCAGAGGACGGTGGAGCGGGCGGGCGCCGATGCCTCCGCCGCGGTAGCCACCGGGCAGTCCGCCGAAGCCGGACCTGCGGGTCCGATCGTCGACATTCCCTGGGATGCGCTGCACGCCCAGGGTTTCCTCACCCCGTCGGTGCCCCGCAGCGTGATTGCCGAGGAGTTCCGTGGCATCAAGCGGCCACTGTTGAAGAATATCGCCGGCAGTGCTCCGGTGCCGATTGCCAACCCCAACCTGCTCATGGTCACCAGTGCGCTGCAGGGTGACGGCAAGACCTTCTCCTCCATCAATCTGGCGGTCAGCATTGCCATGGAGCAGGACAAGACCGTGCTGTTCGTGGATGCAGATGTCCTCAAGGCCACCGCCGGTCATTTGCTGGGGGTTCCCCACGGGACTCCCGGACTCAACGATATCTTGCGCGGGGAGGTTGCCCCGGAAGATGTAATCCTGCACACCAACATGGCCAAGTTGCGGGTATTACCCGCGGGCACGCCGGATGAACATGCCACGGAACTGCTGGCGAGCGAGACCATGCACCAGTTCATGCTGGAACTGGCAGCCCGTTATCCCGATCGCGTCATCGTGTTTGATTCTCCGCCGCTCCTGTTGACCACCGAAGCGGGTGTGCTCGCCAGCTTCATGGGGCAGATCGTCTTCGTCGCCGCCGCTGACATTACGCCCCAGCACGCGGTACAGGAGGCGCTGGAGCACATCGGGCCGGACAAGATGGTGGCGGTCATGTTGAACCGGGCGTCGCGGCGCCGGATGAGTCTGTTTGGCAAGGGCTTTGGATACGGCTATGGCTACGGTTACGGCTACGGCTATGGCCAGGGTAGCCGGACCATGGCCGCGGAGGCCGCGGATGAAGCTGCGGCGAGGGCGATGAACCAGTGAAACGTTGGCAACTAATCCTGCCCGTGGCCCTGTGCTGCGGTCTGCTGCAGCCTGCATACGCGCGGGCGGCGGAGTGGGAAACCGGCGCCGGCATTGCCGTTGGCGGCTACTATTCCGACAACATTTGCCTGGCGCAGCAGGATGAGGAGGACAAGTGGGTGGGCACCGCACGCCCCGACGTCAGCGTGCGGGGCCGCGGCGCCCGCGGTAATGTAAACCTGCGGGCTGCTGCCGAATACAACTCCCTGGGCGACAGTGATCTGGAGTGTGCCGTCGGGCAGAGTGCCGCGCTGACCAACCGCGAATCGGTAGTGCCCAGCGTGCGCTTCAACAGTGACTACGAGCTGGTGCAGGACTGGCTGCAGGTGGATCTCGCGGCGACAGCGCGCCAGACAAGCATCAATCCATTCGTGCCCGGCGGTACCACCAGTGGCCGCGACAACACCGACATTGTCTACGACTACACGGCGGGTGCCCTGCTGCAGCGGCGGCTGGCGCAGACTGCCGACTTGAGTTTGCGCTACGCTTATAATGAGCAGCTCAATTCGGTTGACGTGAATGGGGACAGCACTGAAGACCGCGCCGAGTTTGACCTGGCGACCCTGCCGGACCGCGGTCGCCTCAGTGTCGGGGTAGGCGGCCGCTACAGCAAGGTCAACTACGAGGCCAGTGACCTGCGCCCCGCCTTTGACAACACCCTGTCCTCGGCTGAACTGCGCGCGGGGCTGCAGTTCAGCAGCAGCTGGCAGTTGAATGCCCTGGTCGGGGAGGAATGGAACGAGTTTACCAGTGTGCGCGATGATATTGAGGGCGACTACTGGGATGTGGGCGTGCGCTGGACGCCGAACACACGGGTCGAGGTCAGTGTGGGTACCGGTGAACGATTTTTTGGCAGTACGCCCCGCGCGGACATCCGCTACCGCCACAAGCGCAGTGAGCTCAGCGCCAGTTACGCCCGCACCCTGAGCTTTCCGCGCAACCTGCGGGCGGGCGACAGCGGCTTTGTGGAACCCGGCGACCCCTTCGACCCCGATTTCGGCGAATTGCCCGGGGACCCGCTGGGCGAAGAGGGCCTGCCCACCTTCATCGGCAACTCCCCGATCCTCAATGAGCGCTTCGACCTGCGCTACCGCTTTGCCGCGCGCCGGACCACGATTACCCTGTCCGGGTCGGACTCGCGCCAGCGCCGCATAGAAGATGATGCCGAGGCCACCTTCCGCAATGTCGGGGTCACTTTCAGCCGCAACCTGTCCAGCCTGCTGACGGCCAACCTGCGGCTGAGCTGGGACGAGCGCGAGGGCAGTGGTGGTGATCTCGGCGGGGCTGGCGGTTTCGGGGGCTTCGGCCAGGCCAGCGAAGCCTGGCGCGCGGGGTTCGGCTTCAGCCGCCGTCTGGGCAATGACACCACCGTTAACGTGGCCTATCAGTTCCTCACCCGGGAGTCGGATTTCGCCCTCAACGACTATGACGAGAACCGGGTGACCTTCAACGTCCGACACGCATTCTAGGGAGGCCCGTCCAGGGCGCAAGCATGGTAGATTCACAGGCACCTGCGCACATTCTCTGCGTAGTGGGCGCGCGCCCCAACTTCATGAAGATCGCGCCCATCATGCGCGCCTTCAACGCGCCAGGCAGCGGCCTCGGCGCCAGCCTGGTGCACACCGGCCAGCACTACGACGCGGCCATGAAGCACGCCTTCTTCGAGCAACTGCACATTCCCGAGCCGGATGTGGACCTGGGCGTGGGTTCCGGCAGCCACGCGGTGCAGACCGCGCAGATCATGCTGAAATTCGAGCCGGTGCTGGATGAACGCAAGCCGGCGGCGGTGCTGGTGGTGGGGGACGTCAACTCCACTATTGCCTGCGCCCTGGTGGCGGTGAAGAAGGGGATTCCCGTCATCCATGTGGAGGCGGGGCTGCGCAGCGGTGACCGCGGCATGCCGGAGGAGATCAACCGCATCCTCACCGACCAGCTCTCCGACCTGCTGTTCACCACCGAGGCCAGTGCCGCCGCCAACCTGCAGCGCGAGGGCATCGGCCCTGAGAAGGTGTTCTTTGTCGGCAACGTGATGATCGATACGCTGCGCTACAACCTGGCCTCCGCCACCCCGGCGGCGGCGACGCTGGCGGCGGCGGGCGCCGGGCCGGAGTACGCGGCGGGCTTCGGCCTGCTGACCTTGCACCGTCCCTCCAATGTGGATGACCCCGTGGTACTGCGGCGCCTGCTGGGTGAGCTGGTGGCTATCAGCCGCGACACACCGCTGGTGTTTCCGGTGCACCCGCGTACTCACGGCCGCATCAGCGCCACGGGCCTGGATGACCTGCTTGAGAGCGCCAATATTTTGACACTGCCGCCCCAGGGCTACCTGGAGATGCTGGGCCTGATGCGGGAGGCGCGGCTGGTGCTGACCGATTCCGGTGGCATCCAGGAGGAAACCACCGCCCTGGGCGTGCCCTGCATTACCCTGCGCGAGAGTACCGAGCGCCCGATTACCGTGGCGGAGGGCACCAACACCATCGTCGGCACCGACCCGTCTGCCATTCGCCGCGCCTGGCAGGATATCGTCACTGGTGGCGGCAAGGCTGGCCGCCAGCCCGAGCACTGGGACGGCAAGGCGGCGGAGCGCATCGCCGCGGTGCTGGCGGACTGGTGCCGGAGTGCACGGGCCGCATGAATCCCCAGGCTTCACAGGCAGTGGTCAATGCCATGACCGTGGACGTGGAGGATTACTTCCAGGTCTCGGCGATGGAGCCCCATGTCCCCCGCGCAGCCTGGGAGACCACACCCCTGCGGGTGCAGGCCAATGTCGAGCGCATTCTGGCCCTGTTCGCCGAGTACGGGGTGAAAGCCACGTTTTTCACCCTGGGCTGGGTGGCGGAGCGGCATCCGGAGATGGTGCGGCGCATCGTCGCCGAGGGCCATGAACTGGCCAGCCACGGCTGGGAGCATATCCGCGTCAACACGCAGCAGCCAGAGGCCTTTCGCGCCGATGTGACCCGTACCAAGGCGCTGCTGGAGGACGTGGGCGGGGTGGCGGTGAACGGCTACCGGGCGGCCAGCTACTCTATCGGCCGCGACAATCTGTGGGCGCTGGACGTACTCGCGGATGCCGGCTACCGCTACAGCTCCAGCATCGCGCCGATCAAACACGACCTGTACGGCATGCCGGAGGCCCCGCGCTTTGCCTTTGCCGCTGCCAGTGGCCGGCTCACGGAGATACCGGTTACCACCCTGCCCCTGGCCGGGCGCAACATCAACTGCGGCGGCGGTGGCTGGTTCCGGCTGTTCCCGTACGGCTTCTCGCGCTGGGCCCTGCGGCGCATCAACCAGCGCGAGGGCCAGAGCGGGCACTTCTATTTCCACCCCTGGGAAATCGACCCGGAGCAGCCGCGCCCCGCCGGGGTGTCGGCCAAAACTCGCTTTCGCCACTACCTCAACCTGGAGCGTATGGAGCCGCGCCTGCGGCGCCTGCTGGGCGACTTCCGCTGGGACCGCATGGATCGGGTCTTTGCCGGGCAGATTGCGGATCCGGCGGGTGAGGCGGCACCTGCGGGCACGGTGTTTGCGGGCCAGGGTGCCGGCGCATGAGCATCGCGGTGCGAACCGCCGGGGCAGGCGATGAACCGGCCTGGGAGGTGTTCGTCAGCGGCTGTCCCCAGGCCACCTTCTTCCATCGCTTCGGCTGGCAGCGGGTGCTGCAGCGGGCCTTTGGCCACCGCTGTCACTTCCTGCTGGCGGAGCAGGGCGGCGCGGTGGTGGGGGTGCTGCCCCTGGCCCAGGTGCGCAGCCTGCTGTTCGGGCACAAGCTGGCCGGGTTGCCCTTCTGTGTTTACGGCGGCATTGCCGCCAGCAGCGAAGCAGCGGCACAGGCCCTGCGCCAGGCGGCCTGTGAGCTGGCCACGGAGCTGGGGGTGGACGCCCTGGAGCTGCGCAATCTGGAACCCTCCGCCAGCGGCTGGCCGGTCAAGGACCTGTACTACACCTTCCGCAAGCCCATCAGCGCCGACAATGACGCCAACCTCAAGGCCATTCCCAACCGCCAGCGGGCGATGATTCGCAAGGGTATCAAAGAGGGGCTGGAGGGCGAGGAGGTCGAGGGTACCGAACGCCTGTACCGGGTCTACGCCGAGAGCGTGCGCAACCTGGGTACCCCGGTGTTCAGCCGCCGCTATCTCGATTGCCTGCGCCAGGAGTTCGGCGCCGACTGCCGGGTGCTGATGATCCGCCAGGGGGAGGAGGATGTGGCCGGGGTGCTGAGCTTTTACTTTCGCAACGAGGTCCTGCCCTACTACGGCGGCAGTATCGCCCGCGCCCGCAGCATCAAGGGCTGCAACCACTTCATGTACTGGGACCTGATGCGCCGCAGCGCGGAGGAGGGCATTGCCAGTTTCGACTTTGGCCGCAGCAAGCGCGATACCGGCCCCTTCGAGTTCAAGAAGCACTGGGGCTTCGAGCCGCAGCCGCTGCCCTACGAGTATTTCCTGGTCAGGGCCGACAGCGTGCCGGACGTGAATCCGACCAATCCCAAGTACCGGCTGCTGGTGAATACCTGGCAGCGGCTGCCACTGCCGCTGGCCAACCTGCTGGGGCCGCCCCTGGCCCGCAGCCTGGGCTAGGGCGATGACCGCAGGGGCGCCCACTGCAGAGACCGCAGCGCTGACACCAGCGGGCAACCAGGCGCCGGCGGACAAACCAGCGCCAGCGGACAGCCTTGCCCCGGCCTCGGGTGGCAAGCCGCCCCTGCTGTTCCTCTGCCACCGCATTCCCTACCCACCGAACAAGGGCGACAAGATCCGCTCCTTCCATTTGCTGCACCACCTGAGCAAGCATTTCGACATCTACCTGGGCAGCTTCGTCGATGACCCGGAAGACTGGCCCTGGGCACCGGAAGTGGAGAAGTTCTGCCAGGCCGTGTGCCTGCGGCCGCTCAATGGCCGCCTGGCCACGCTGCGCAGCCTGCAGGGTTTTCTGTCCGGACAGGCGCTGTCGATTCCCTACTACGCTGACGCCACGCTGGGGCAATGGGTGGCCGAGACTGTGGTGACCCACGATATCCGCCACGCCATTGTCTATTCCTCTGCCATGGCACAGTTTTTGCCGGACGGAGGACATGGTTTCCGGCGCAAGGTGATCGATTTCGTGGATGTGGACTCGGACAAGTGGCAGCAGTATGCGCTGCAGAAGCCCTGGCCCCTGAGCTGGGTCTACCGGCGCGAGGCGCGCTGCCTGCTGGCGTTGGAGCAGGCGCTGGCGGCAGAGTTCGACGCCGGCCTGTTCGTGTCCTCCGCCGAGGCGGACCTGTTCCACCAGCTGTCCCCTGCCACCGCCCACAAGATCGGCTTCTACAACAATGGCGTCAACTGCGAGTATTTCGACCCGGACTTTGACTGCGAGGCCCCGCAGCCCAGCCCCTTTCCGGAAGGCAGCCTGCCGTTGGTGTTTACCGGGGCGATGGACTACTGGCCCAATGTGGATGCGGTGGTCTGGTTTACGCGCGGGGTGTTTCCCGCCCTGCGCGAGGCCCACCCAAACCTGACCTTTACCATCGTCGGCGGCAACCCCGCCCGGGCGGTACGGCAACTGGCGGTGCTCCCCGGCATCAGCGTGACCGGCCGGGTGGCGGATGTGCGCCCCTACCTGAAGTACGCGCTGGCGGCAGTGGCGCCCATGCGCATTGCCCGCGGGGTACAGAACAAGGTGCTGGAGGCGATGGCCATGGCGCGGCCGGTGCTGGTGAGCCGCAGGGGCCTGGAAGGCATCGCCGCCGACGACGGCGAGGAAGTGCTGCTCGCGGAGTCGGTGGCTGACTACCAGCGCCTGCTGGCGGAAACTCTGGCCGGCGGGCATGCGGGAATTGGGGAGCGGGCACGCTCCTGTGTGCAACGGGGCTTCAGCTGGGAGGATAACCTGCCCGAGGTGGTGCTGTTGCTGGGGGATGAGGGCGCGGTGCCGCGCCATGCGAAGGAGAATATCTGCCATGGCTGACGCAAGAGCCAGTCACCCACCATGGGCGACCGCGGTCAGCGGGCGCAGGCTCGGTCTTCTGGTGGCGCTCTACTGCCTGGCAGTGTTGGGCCTGTTTCAGCAGACCGTTCAGGACATGGTGAAGGTATGGACAGTCTCCGAGACCTTCGCCCATGGTTTCCTGATTGTACCCATCAGTCTCTGGTTGCTGTGGCGACAGCGCCATGACCTTGCCGGCGCGGTAGCGAGCCCCCAGCCCTGGGTGCTGGTGTTGACTGCGGGCGGTGGGCTGGTCTGGCTGCTGGCGCACACGGTGGATGTCAATGTGGTACAGCAGCTGGCACTGGTCGGTATCCTGATTACCGGCATCTGGGCGTTGATTGGCACCGCGCTGGCGCGCCGGTTGATGTTTCCGCTGGGCTTCCTGCTGTTGGCGGTACCGATGGGTGAGGACCTGGTGCCACCACTGATGGTATTGACCGCAGACTCCATTGAGGTGCTGGTGCGGGCCTCCGGTATCCCCGTGTATCGGGAGGGCATGTACCTGACCCTGCCCAGCGGCCACTGGTCGGTGGTGGAGGCCTGCAGCGGGGTGCGCTACCTGATTGCTTCCTTTACCCTGGGCCTGGTCTACGCCTACCTGACCTACCAGAGCCTGTGGCGGCGGCTGGCATTCGTGCTGGCCGCCATCCTGCTGCCGATCGTGGCCAACAGCCTGCGCGCCTACGGCATTGTCATGATCGGGCACTTCAGTGGCATGGAGCTGGCGGTAGGAGTGGATCACCTGATCTACGGCTGGGTGTTCTTCGGCGTGGTGATGCTCCTGCTGTTCTGGGTCGGCAGCTTCTGGCAGGAACCGGAGCGGTCGCTTGCGGCTGGGCCGACGGGCAACCTTGGCGCCGCCCACGGAGCAGCGGCCGGCACAGCGCGCCTGGTGGCCGTGATGGTACTGGCACTGGTGGTATCCGCCCTCGGCCCTGCTGCTGCCGCCGCCCTCCTGCGTGGCGAAGAGCCGCGCACTGCAGCTGCTCTCGCTGAACCCGCGCCCGCCTCAGACTGGAACACTGCCGCCACCCCGGGCTGGGACTGGCTGCCACGGCATGCCGATGCGGACAGGACCCTGGCGGCATACTATGAGAATGCCGCAGGGTTGGTGGGCTTGTACCTGCATCAGCACCTGCGGCAATCACCCGGAGCGGAATTGGTGCAATCGGGCGAGCCCTGGGTGCCGAATCCGGACAACTGGCGGGTTCAGGCCCGGGCCCGGGTTCCCGTGCTTCTGGGCGGGGCCGCACCGCTGCGAGCCCGGGAGGCCACGGTGCTGTCACCACAACAGCGCCTGCTGGTCTGGAGCTGGTACCGGGTCGGGGGTGAATATACCGCCAATCCCTACCTCACCAAGCTGTTGGAAGCCAGGCAGCAGATTCTCGCTGGGCAGCGCGAAGGCACGCGCCTGTTTATCGCCACCCCGGTGGTGGAAGGCGCGACGGAGCAAGCCCGGCAACGCCTGCAGGCATTTTTCGACCAGCATCGGGTTACCATTGAACAGGCGCTGGATCGTCGCGACCCTGCAGCCGCTCATTGAGGAATGCCTGAGCGATGTCGATGGAAGCAGTGTCCACAGAGCCGCCGCTGGTCGCCCACATCATCTATGCCCTGGGCACCGGGGGGCTGGAAAACGGCCTGGTCAACATCATCAACCGCAGTCCGCCCGGGCGCTACCGCCACGCGATCATCTGCCTGACGGTGGCGGAGGCCTTCGCCGGGCGCATCACCGCCGAGGGTGTCGAAATCGTCGAGCTGCACAAGCGGCCCGGCCATGACCTCGGCATGTACTTCAGGCTCTGGCGCACCCTGCGCCGCCTGCGCCCCGCGATTGTCCACACCCGCAATCTGGCGGCTCTGGAAACCCAGGCCCTGGGCCTGTTGCTCACCGGCTGCAAGCGGGTCCACGGCGAACACGGCCGCGATGTCAGCGACCTGGATGGCAGCAACCGCAAGTACCAGTGGCTGCGGCGCGGACTGAGCCCGCTGGTCCACCGCTTCATCACGGTTAGTCGGGACCTGGCTGACTGGCTGACCGATACGGTGGGGATTGCGCCCGCGAAGGTCACCCAGATCTACAATGGGGTGGATCATTCCCGCTTTCTACCACGGCTTGCGGATACCGGTAGTGACGGCAGTGCGGCACCACCTGCGCGGCCACTACCGCCTGGCATGCCAGCAGGGTTCCTGCCCGCGGGCGGCAGGGTTGTCGGCACCGTCGGCCGGCTGGCGGCAGTGAAGGACCAGCAGACCCTGATTCGTGCGCTGGCCCACATTATCGGGGAATCGCCACAGCAACGGCAGACCCTGCGCTGCATACTCGTAGGCGACGGGCCGGAACGCGCCGCGCTTACCGCCAGCATTGCCGACCACGGCCTGGAGGGCTGTGTGTGGCTGGCCGGTGACCGGGACGATGTCCCCGCGCTGCTGGCCTGCATGGATGTGTTTGTGCTGCCGTCCCTGGGGGAGGGGATCTCCAACACCTTGCTGGAGGCAATGGCCACGGGTCTGCCGGTGGTCGCCACACGGGTGGGGGGCAACCCGGAGCTGGTGCACGATGGGGTGACCGGCCTGCTGGTGCCGGTGGGTGATGTGCAGGCACTGGTGCACGCCATGCTGGCGCTGGTGGAGGATCCCGCCCGCCGCGAGCGGATGGGCCGGGCTGCGATGGCACGGATACAGACGGATTTCGACTGGGAGCGTACCGTGGCTGCCTACCTGCGGGTATACGACGAACTGGTAAAAGCCGAACGTACATGATGGAGGGTAACAGTGGCAGACCTGCCAGGTATGGTTCGCGGGCTGAGCTCCGATCGACTTGTGCGCTGCGCGACAGTATTGGCCCGCAACTGGCCCCACGGCTGGCCCTGTTGGTGTAGGATAGCGCCAAGTCATAGCTAACCTGGTGGTCCAAATATCATGTGCGGCATTGTCAGCATCTTCGATCTGACCGGACAGCGCGAGCCCAACCGTGACCTGCTGGTGGATAAGCACCTGCCCGGCATGCGTGACGACCGGTTCACGGTGAGTGGGTGAGCAATACAGCCATGCGCATCCTGCACATACTCGACCACTCCATTCCCCTGCACAGCGGCTACACATTCCGCAGCGCCAATATCTTGCGCCAGCAGCGCGCCCTGGGCTGGCATACCGCCCATGTGACCGGGCTCAAACAGGGCGCTTGCGCGCAGGTCGAGGAAACGGTGGATGGCCTGCACTTCTACCGCACGGCGCGCGGCGGCAACCCCCTGTTCCGCCTGCCGGTCCTGGAGCAGTGGGAGGTGGTGCGCAGCCTGGCCCTGCGCATCGAGGAAGTGGCGGCTATCGAGAAGCCGGACTTGCTACACGCCCATTCCCCAGCACTGAACGGCCTGGCCGCCCTGCGTGCGGGCCGCAAACTCGGGCTGCCAGTGGTCTACGAATGCCGGGCCCTCTGGGAGGATGCGGCCGTGGGGCACGGTACCAGTCATGAAGGAGGTCTGCGCTATCGCCTTACCCGGGCGCTGGAAAACCGCGTATTCCAGCGAGTGGATGCCATCACCACCATCTGCGAGGGCCTGCGAGCAGAAATTGCCAGCCGCGGTATTGCCGCCGGCAAGATCACCGTCATCCCCAACGCTGTGGATACCGACAGTTTCAGCTTCGACACCCCCGCCGATGCGGAGCTGCAGCAGCAACTCTGTCTGGCGGGCAAGACTGTGTTGGGCTTTATCGGCTCCTTCTACGCGTACGAGGGCATTCCCCTGCTGCTACAGACCCTGCCGGCGTTGCTGCGCCAGCACCCGGAACTGCGCCTGCTGTTGGTGGGCGGCGGGCCCCAGGAGGAAAAAATCAGGGAGGTCATTGCGCAACAGGGCCTTGCGGAGGCAGTGATCCTGACCGGCCGGGTACCCCATGAGCAGGTGCAGGACTACTACAATCTGGTGGACATCTTCGTCTACCCGCGCCAGCGCATGCGCCTGACGGACCTGGTGACCCCGCTGAAGCCTCTGGAGGCCATGGCCCAGGGCCGGCTGGTGGTGGCCTCGGATGTGGGTGGGCACAAAGAGCTTGTGCGCCACGGCGATACCGGCATTCTGTTTGCCGCAGGGGACGCGGAAGCGCTGGCGGCGGCGGTGAACAATCTGCTGGCACACAAGGATGACTGGCAGGCCATGCGTGAGCGCGGCCGGGCTTTCGTCGAGCGAGAGCGGACCTGGCGGGCCAGTGTCGGCTGCTACCCGAAGGTATATGCACGGGTCCAGTGATTGGAGCAGTGGGGGCGAGGCGAGGATTCTGGTGACGACTGAAACAGCAGGCTTCCTTGCAGCGGGTGGTGCACTTGGCGGCACACCATCGAGCACCTGCCGTGGTTCGCAGGCTGAACACCGCGCCGATTTGCGCACTGGGCCACAGTATTGGCCCGCAACGGGCCCCACGGCTGGCCCTGTTGGTGTAGGATAGTGGCAAGTCATAGCTAACCTGGTGGTCCAAATATCATGTGCGGCATCGCCGGCATCTTCGATCTGACCCGACAGCGCGAGCCCGACCGGGACCTGCTGGCCGCCATGAACCAGACCCAGTTCCATCGCGGCCCGGACGAGGGCGGTCTGCACACGGAGCCGGGCGTGGGCCTGGCGCATCGGCGCCTGTCCATCATCGACCTGGCCAGCGGCCAGCAGCCCATGTTCAGCGCCGATGGCAACCTTTGCGTCAGCTACAACGGCGAGATCTACAATTTCCGGGAAATGATGCAGGAACTGCGGGGCCTGGGCTACGAATTCCGCACCCACTGTGACACCGAGGTGATTCTCTACGCCTGGCAGGCTTGGGGCGCGGCCTGCGTCGAGCGTTTCCGCGGCATGTTTGCCTTCGGCCTCTACGACCGCGCTGCCCGCAGCCTGTTCCTGGCCCGGGACCGGTTCGGCATCAAGCCGCTGTTCTACAGCGTGCTGCCCGACGGCCAGCTCATCTTCGGCTCGGAGCTGAAGGTGCTGAAGGCGCACCCGCAACTGTCGCGGCAGCTGGAGCCCCGGGCGGTGGAGGACTACTTCGCCCTGGGCTATGTGCCGGAACCGAAAACCATCTACCGCGACGTGTACAAGTTGCGCCCCGGCCACACTCTGCTGTTCCAACGCGATGAGCCGGTGCCGGCGCAGCAGCAGTACTGGGACATTCCCTTTGCCCCGGTGGCGGTGGCGAGCGAGGCCGACCTGCAGGCGGAGCTGCTGGCGCGCCTGCGCGAGGCGGTGCAGGTGCGGCTGGTGGCGGAAGTGCCGCTGGGCACCTTCCTCTCCGGCGGGGTGGACTCCAGCGCGGTGGTGGCGATGATGGCCGAACTGCAGAGCGAGCCGGTCAACACCTGTGCCATCGGCTTTGACGTCAAGCAGTTCAACGAAACCGAATACGCGGCGATGGTGGCGGAGCGCTACCACACCAACCACTTCCAGGAGACCGTGAGCAGCGAGGACTTCGGCCTGCTGGACGAACTGGCGGCGCTCTACGACGAACCCTACGCTGACAGCTCTGCCATTCCCACCTACCGGGTCTGCCAGCTGGCCAAGCGGCGGGTGACCGTGGCACTCTCCGGCGACGGCGGCGACGAGCACTTCGCCGGCTACCGCCGCTATCGCTGGCACATGAACGAGGAGCGCCTGCGCCAGGCGCTGCCCCTGGGCCTGCGCCGGCCGCTGTTCGGTGCCCTCGGTCGCCTGTACCCCAAGGCGGACTGGGCGCCGCGCATGTTCCGGGCCAAGACCACCTTCCAGGCCCTGGCCCGCAACTCGGTACAGGCTTATCTGCACTCGGTCTCCATCTGCAGTGACGAACAGCGCGCGGCGTTGTTCAGCGATGGCTTCAAACGCGAGCTGCAGGGCTATTCCGTGCACAGCGTGTTTGACGACCATGCCGCCAACAGCCCGACCGACGACCCCCTGTCCATGATCCAGTACCTAGACATGAAGACCTACCTGGTGGGCGACATCCTCACCAAGGTCGACCGCGCCAGCATGGCCCACGCCCTGGAGGTGCGGGTACCGTTCCTGGACCACCCCTTTACCGAGTGGGTGTCGGGCCTGCCGACGTCCTGCAAGTTGCGCGGCCAGGAGGGCAAGTACCTGCTGAAGAAGTCCCTGGAATCGCACCTGCCCCACGACGTGCTGTACCGGGACAAGATGGGCTTCGGAGTGCCACTGGCGCAGTGGTTCCGCGGCCCGCTCAAGCAACGCCTGCGCCAGGACCTGCTGGAAAGCGGCGGACTGGTGGCCACTGGATTGTTCAATCAGGCCTATCTGGCGCGGCTGGTTGATGAGCATGTCTCGGGGTCGCGGAATCATAGCGCGCCACTATGGGCGCTACTAATGTTCCAGGCTACAGTGAAGGATGATCAGTTCTGCATAGGCGGATGAGCCCAATAGTGACATCCAGGAGAAACACAATGCGATCCGGTGTATGGAATGTGTTTTGGTGCCTGTTAATGTGGCAGTGTTTTACCGTAGACGCTATGGCCCAACGTGGTGCACCGTGGGTTGGCACAACGTTTATTGGCGTCCAGTGCACTGGAAATGATCAAGGGGTCGGACCTTATGATTACCTGCAACGCCATAGTCTGGCGGGAAAGCTGCGAGTAGTGGAGACGCACCACTTTACCCCCGGGGTTGAGCAACTGCAGCGAGGAAAGTCTGGTCCCGTGGTGTCGGATTTGGACTATACCCTGCGCGCCTGGCCAAACCACCACCGAGCACTGAATGCCATGATGCGGTATCAAACCTCTTTGCAGCGTGGCCAAATGCAGCAATTGTTCGCAAGTGGGATTCCACCAGTGGAATGCTATTTGCAACGAGCCATCAACTTTAGTTCATCCGACGCGACAACGAGGATGTTGTTCGGAATGTTGCTCCACAAGAAAAATCAGCTCGAAAGGGCGGAGCAAGAGTACCGCGCAGCCATCGATCTGGCGCCGGGCGACAGACAGACTCAGTACAATCTTGGCTTGCTCCTGGTAGACCGCGGCAAGTATGTGGAGGCAAAGACAATCGCGGAGACCCTGTATGGCGAGGATTTCCCTCTTCCAGGATTACAAAACAAACTGAGGCGAAAAGGGCAGTGGCCGTAGCGTAACAGGGCCTTGGTTGGAAAATCCGCTTGACCGAAGTGGCTTGAGCTGCTACTCGGTTATGTCATGTGTATTGCAGAATTGAGGCCGCCGAGCGGCCAGTCAGGTAAATCATGGTCATGAAGATCTCGATGTTGCAGCGTGCGTGCGCTGCGCAAATGCTTGGGCAGCGACTACTCGCTGCATTAATCTTGATGGCGACCCTGGGGTGTGGCGCAGGTGGCGCGGACATACAGGGGGAGCCTGTTACAACGCCCGGACCCGTTGCATCCCCCGAGCCTGATGACTCGGGCGAGCTGAGTGCCATTGTCACCAGCATGCAGCCGGGTGAGTGGCGAGAGATTCCCGATACCCAGGCGCCATGGCTAACTCAATCGGAACACGCTGCGATCATGGAGGCAGCACCGGCGGGTGCGCTGGGGTTTTGGGGGGTTATTGGTTCCAGTGGCGTTATTCGCGCCTGGAATTCTGCCGCGTTAGACCCCGAGGGCGACCGGTGGTTCTTCACCGGTGGTGGCCACAGAGACTATGGTGGCAACGAAGTCTATCAGTTCGATTTCGCTACCCTGACGTGGGATCGTCTTACCGCTCCGTCGGCATACGATTCCGGGACCCTTAGACCATTTGTGGGGCCGACTGCCGTTCACACCTATGGTGCGGTTGCCTGGAACCCGCTTACGGAGTCGGTCTGGGTGGGTGGTGCTTCCGGTTTTCTGCCTGGGGGCGACTCTCAATCTCCTGAACTGGGTATCTGGGAGTTCGACCCAGAAGACAACACATGGACACTTCATGAAACGGATTGGCTACCGCCTACGCAATTGACATTCAACCCTGAAACGAGGCGAATGTTTGGAATACAGGGCTTCAAACAGGATAGCTTACAGCGCGAGTATGAAATTGATGGGACGCTGGTCCCTGTGAACTATGGGTACGCAGGGATGGGGGATCACTCACCGAGTGCTCGACTTGTCACCGTTGGCGAAAAAATGTTCTACATAAACAAGCATGCAGGCGCACGGCGTGCAATTGTCGAACTTTCGGGCGGTGGGCACAGAGTTCTCCTCGATAGTTGGCCGCAATGGGCCACTGACCGGGCATTGTGGGACGCTGGATGGGCTTTTGATGAAAAGCAGCAGCGTTTCGTGATCCTGGCGAAAACGGGCGAAGTGTTCACCTGGAGTCTGTCTGATGGTGAGTTTCTTGCTTTTGACGCCGACGTGGCGCCCGACCCTTACCTCAGCGGCGGCATCCAGGGGCGCTTTGTGTACCTGCCCAGTGCGGATGTGTTCGCGGCCTATACGAATCACACCGGGAATGTCTGGCTGTACAAGGCAGCGGACCCGGGTGAGGGTCGCGCCATTGAGGCGAACGTTGCCCGGGCCATGATCGGGGAAACCACTTTCACCAGCATCCAGGCGGCGTTCAGTGCCGCCAGCGATGGTCAGACGGTGACAATCCTGCCGGGGGTTTGGAAAGAGGGTGCCACCGTGACAGCGCACAACCTGACCATCGAGGGTAACGGGGCGCACCTCAAGGATGTCACAGTAGCGGGCAAGGCGACGCTCGTGATTAAAGGCGACAATACCACTATTCGTGGGCTGGAAGTGTCCGGCATGGGCGGTTTCACCAACGCCGCCGCCATCCGCCAGGAAGGAGTGAACCTGACCCTGCGGGGCGTATATTTCCATGACGGTAACCAGGGCGTGCTTGCCGGCAACAAATCCGGCAGCACTATTATTGTTCAAGACGGCTTGTTTGAACGTTTGGGTGCTGGCGGTTCGGCTCATGGTATCTATGCCAACAAGATCGATGGGCTGATCATTCAGAACAGCAAGTTCCTCGCAGCCAAGGGCGAGGGGCACGCAATCAAGAGTCGGGCAGCCACGACATTGATCGAGAGTAGCGTCGTGGCATCGCTGGATGGTCGGGACAGTCGACTGATCGACATTCCTGTTGGCGGCGAGATCGTCATCCGCAACAATGTCCTGCAAATGGGGCCAAAGACAGCGAACAACGACGCCATCGCAGTTAATCTGGAACAGCGAAACCCCGATAATGCGCACGACTGGCCCAAAAACACCATCCGGATTGAGGGCAACACGATTCTGGACGACCGGGGCCGCGACAGCAGGCTGCTGCACTACCGGGATTGGGAGGACAGAGGCTTCCCTGCACCGGTTATGACGGGCAACACCGTTGTCGGATTTTCCAGTTCCCAGGTGCCGGCGGGCAACACGTGGCATCCCAATCGGGATGCCGCAGGCTTGCCGCCGTATCCATTTCTGCCGGAGGCTCCAACATCTGACGACGCAGCAGAACCATGAAGCGCATGCGGTTGCAGGATGGCTCCGGGTTATTGTGCCTATGTATCAGTCTGATTTTACAGAGAAGCGGACATCAGGCTCTATCCGCAATGCGCTAAAGATATGTTGGGGACATGGCGCAGGCATCCAAACCTACGGGAGAACCTGCTTGTGTTGAAAAGAATTCGCGAGAGCACAAAGCTAAAAAAAGCAAAGTATGCGTTTGCGCAGTCGGTCAATCGAATTGAATCTTCGGAGAATCTCCTTCTGTTCTGTATGCCACGTGGCGGCAGTACTTGGCTGACCGAAGTCCTTGCGGCGAGCTCGAACCTACCGGTCTTGTGGGAACCACTGCACCTCCGTTACGCCCCAGAGTTCCAGAACATCAATCTGGGTTGGGAGCAGGTCATGTCCAAAGATGGTGAATGGGCCGAACTCAAGGAGAAGTTCGAAAAGCTCTTTCAGGGGAAAATATTGAATGACTGGAATTGCCGGGTTTCGCCGGCAAGATCGTTCGTCTGGTCGACGAAGATGATCGTAAAATTCTGTCGTGCGAACGGCATGCTGCTATGGTTGACGGAGAACTTTTCGTTCAAACACAAACCCGTGCTCCTCCTCCGACACCCGTTCGCGGTTGTCGCATCGCAAATGCGACACATGGGGTTTGACGGTGTTCACGAGACGATCTCGGTTCCGCAAACCCCGCACAACGATTTCTGGCTCTTCAGGAAAATTTGTGGGTAAAAAGCAGCCCAACGAGGGCTGAGATTCT
>CAXBCH010000028.1:0-55961 GCA_963974125.1 uncultured Haliea sp.
CAGTTGATCTAGTAAAGACCAAAAAAGCGGGATTGAGTGACTATATCCGCGGAGACCTTCTCGCAGCATATGAACCAGGTCCGGGCCGATGCACTGGTGTCCGTGATGGAGCATTTCCTGGCCTCGGGACCGGATTATCGAGGCCTGCAGGGCCTGAAGGGGTCGGAACGCTGCCAGGTGGTGCTGCACGTGGACGTCAATACCCTGCGCGAACAGCGATCGGGGGTGTGTTGCACCCACGGGCGGGTGCACTTCGAGGATAAACCGTGGCTGGCCCCGGCCACCGCGCGGCGGCTGAGTTGCGATGCGTCCCTGGTCACGGTACTTGAAGACGACGCCGGCCAGGTGCTGAACGTGGGCAGGAAGTCGCGGATAGTGCCGGAACGTATCCGCCGTGCCCTGCGCGAGCGGGACGGGGTCTGCCAGTATCCCGGTTGCCAGGAATCCGAGTACGTGGACGCCCATCATATCCGGCACTGGGCGGACGGAGGCGAGACGCGGCTGGATAACCTGGCGACGCTGTGCCGATTCCATCACCGGCAGTTGCACAGGGGATGCTTTGATATTCGCCTCAATGACGGCTCCGCGGAGATTCTGGCGCCAGACTATGGTTAGGAGCAGTGACTCCCAGAGGGAAAGAATGCCCCTTGAAACTGGCAAGACATTTCTGGTGCCGGGACCGGAATCGATGGTGCTGGCATCCAGTGCAACAGCGGTCTTGGCCGGACCCAGCCTCAGGCCCTCGCGGTCGTACAACTTGTTGCTGGATCACTGCAATCGAGTCGGACAAAACCCGCGCGAGGATTACTTCCCCTCCAGCCCCTCGATATGCGCTGCCGCCGCCAGCACCCGCCGCGCCTCGTCCACATGCATGGTCTCGATCAACTTGCCATCCAGCACCGCCACGCCCTTGCCCGCGACCGTGGCCTGCTCCCAGCAATCGAGCACCCTGCGCGCATGCTCCAACGCCGCGGCGTCCGGCCCGAATACGGTGTTGGTCACGGCAATCTGCCCCGGATGAATCAGGGTCTTGCCGTCAAAGCCCAGGGCACGACCCTGCTCGCAGACAGCGCGCAGGCCTGCTTCATTCTTGATATCCAGATAGACGCCATCAAGCACGGTAACACCCGCCAGGCGCGCGGCCATGACGCAGCGGCCCAGCGCGTACTGCAGACCAGTGCGGGCCGGGTCCGACGGCAGGCGCAGCTCATAGGCCAGATCCGTGGTGCCCATCAGCAGTGCTGTCAGTCGGCCATAACCGGCAATCGCCTCCACATTGGCCACGCCGGCCGGAGTCTCTATCATCGCCCACAGGGTCATGTCCGGGCGCTGCAGTTCCTCCAGCAGTGCGGATACCTGGTGCAACTGCGCCACGGACTCCACCTTCGGCAGGCACAGGGTGGTCACGGGGGTGACCGCCAGGGCGCGGATGTCCGCCTCGCCCCAGGGAGTGGCCAGGGCGTTGCAGCGCGCGACCAGGTGCCGGGGGCCGTAGCCGCCGGTGGCGAGCTGGGCCAGCAGCAGTTCCCGGGCCTCGGCCTTTTTCCCGGCGGCAACCGCGTCTTCGAGGTCGAAGACCACGGCGTCCACAGGCAATTCGCGAGCCTTGTCCATGGCCCGCTGGTTTACCGCGGGCATGTACAGGGCGGAACGCAGGATCGGGATCAAAACTCTGTCTCCTTGCCGGTTTCGGATTCTGCCATCTCCTCCGGTGAAGGTTCGACACCCCGTACCGAGGCGCGCTTCAGGTAGGCAATCAGGTCCGCCCGCTGCTGCGGGTCGGGAATGCCGCGAGCCATCATGGTGGTGTCGGGGAACATCGCCAGCGGGTCAGCCAGCCACAGGAACAGCAGCTGCGGGGTCCAGACAAACTCCGCCTCGCGGAAAGTGTCGGAGTAGTGCTCAAAGCCCGGCTGCTTGCCCGCCACCTGGCCAAAGATCCGGTGCAGGCTGGGTCCGTTGTTGTGTCCCATTTCCTTTTCAGGGTAATGACAGGTGCGGCACTGGCCAAACACCAGGCGGCCCCGCTCGTAATCTCCTTCGGGCATCACCGGCGCGAAATCCTGCGCCAGCAGCATGGGGGCCGCGATGGCCAGTGCCAGGAACAGGCTCCAGCGTTTCATGCAGCCACCCCGGCCCGTGCGGCCGCGATACCGGCGCGGCGACCGAAAAAGGTGCAGTCCCCGACCGAAAGACCGCTGGCGATGTAGGGCGCTACCGGCAGACCGGCGGCTGTGCGGCCCACCGCGTAAAGGCCGGGGATGGCCTCGCCGAAGGGATTGATGACCCGGCCATCGATGTCCGTGTGCAGGCCACCGAAGGTGTGGGCGGTGAAGAAGGCGTGCTTGACGGACAGGTCCCAGGCCTTGAAGGGAGGCTTGTCCAGGGGCCGCAGGTAGCGCTCCTGTTTCTGGAACAGGGGGTCGCGACCGGTCTGGGCAAAGCGATTGTAGTAGGCCACCGTGTGCTGCAGGGAGCCCTGGGGGAAATCGGTACGCGCTGCCAGGTCGCCGATGGTCGGCGCCTCCGCAACCTGGAGGAAATTATCCTGGTGAAAATCGAAGCTGCTGGCAGCGTCGGTGATCAACCAGGCCCTGCCCTGCTGCTGGTAGGCAATGGCGTCTCCGAGTACACCGTAGTAGCTGTCCTCGCCGATGAAGCGCTGACCGCTGGCATTGACCACGATCCCGGCGAGGGTCGATTCCGGCGGGTAAATGGGGGTGATGGCAAAGCCTTCATGCATGCGCAGGGTTTCACCCCCGGCGGCCGAACCCATGGCGATACCCTCCCCCAGATCGCCGGCATTGCCCCAGGGTGTTGAGCAATCGAACAGCGCGGGTGCGTGGCGCTGCACCATGTCGCGGTTGTGAATGAAGCCGCCACAGGCCAGCACAACCCCGCGGCGGGCGCGGACGTTGTACTCGTGTCCATCCTGAAGCACCTGCATGCCGACAACCCGGCCGTCGCTCTCCAGCACCAGGCGCTGCCCGGATACTCCCGCGCGCATGGTCACCCCGGCGGCCCGGGTCTGCGCCAGCAGCGCTTCCATCAGGCGCCGCCCGCCGGTCATCCCGGGCTCGCCGGGCACATGACCGCGGGGAGCCGGGCGGGCGGTATCGCGTGCGGGCCAGGCGAGCTCATTGCCAGAGTAATACAGCGACTCGTCACCCAGGGTCAGTTCCTTGACGCCGGTGTAGCGGTCGTTATAGGGGATGCCCATGGACACCAGCCAGTCGAAATGGGCGACGCTCTCCTCGCAATAGAGCTGGATCTTGTCGAGCTGGGGATAGCCGCCACTGTTGTTGGCAATGAAGCGGTACATGTCCTCGACCGTGTCCTCGAAGCCCGCCGCCTTCTGCAGGGCAGTGCCACCCCCCGCGTAGACCACGCCGCCGGACATGGCGGAGGAGCCGCCGAAGCGCGGCAGGGATTCGATCAGCAGCACCCGGGCGCCGCTGCGCCGGGCCTCGATGGCGGCACTGCAGGCGGCGGAGCCGGAGCCCGCGACCAGCACGTCGACGCTGTCATCCCATGCCCCGATCTCGCGACTGGCCAGCGCCGCAGCCGGGCCGGACAGGGCAACACCTGCACCCAACCCGAAACCGGCCAGCAGCTGCCTGCGCCGGAGACCGGAGCGCGTCACCGGGGTAGCTCCCGAATGTATTCGAGCTGGTAGTTGATCATGTAGGTTCGGTGACGGGGCCCTGTGGCACTTTCACAGCAGTCCTCGTAGCCCGCATCACCCTCGTAGAGGAAGCAGATTCCACCCTCCAGCATCACCATCCGTGGTGCGTACAGGAACGGTTGCCGCTCGCGCACAGCGGCCTGGGCCGCTGTGCAGCAATCGTGATCGGCAAGGTCAGCCAGGCTGACGAAAGTCGGCGGCAGCAAACGGAACACGTTGTCGGTGTCGCGAATTTCCGCAAAAGCCTGCTGCGGACGCAGCCAGCGGTGGGCGGCGATCTCGCCACCATCGACCCGGATTTCCTGGTCGTCATCCAGCACCGCGAGGAAGAACCAGGTGCTGTAACGGCGTTTGGCGCCTTCCGGAGTGGTCCAGTGGGAGAGATAACTGAGCTGGTCCGGCGCGATCACGACCCCGGCCTCTTCCCCGGTCTCGCGGATGGCCGCATTGACCGCGGCCTGGTAGTCATCGCCAGGCTCCGTGTAATCGGCGGGATCAACCCGCCCGCCCGGGAACACCCACTCGCCGCCCATATGCTTGAGAGCGGCATTGCGCTGCACCAGCAACACTTCCGGCCCGGTGGGACCGTCCCGCATCAGCACCACGGTCGCCGCCGGGTGCACCGGCACCATCTGTTCACTCAGCTCAAGCATGCCATCACCTCAGGGAAAGAAACGGCTGATGGTGTCGATCACACAGGCCGGCCGGTCACTGCCCTCGACTTCAATGGTCATGCGCACAACCACCTGCACGCCACCTTTCACTTCTTCGGCACTGAGGATTTCGCCACTGCCCCGGACCCTGCTGCCCACAGGCACCGGTGCCGGGAAGCGGACCTTGTCGCAGCCATAGTTCACGCCCATGGAGACATTGTCGACCCGCAGCAACTGGGGCAGAAACAGGTTCGCCAGCGACAGGGTCAGGTAGCCGTGGGCAATGGTCTTGCCGAAAGGCCCCTGCGCCGCGCGTTCGGGATCGACATGGATCCACTGGTGGTCTCCGGTCGCCTCCGCAAACAGGTTGATACGCTGCTGGTCTATCAGCAGCCAGTCGCTGCTGCCGAGGTGAGTACCTGCGGTACCCAGCAGGGCGGCTGGATTGTCGAAAACGGTCGTCATCGGGGCGGTATCCCTGTTGCCAGACAGGTCGGGACTATAGCACCCGGAGTCAACGGGAGCAGCCGGCGCGGTTCAATGTTTCCCACCAGTAGTTGCGGGTTTTTTGTCAGCGGGCATTGGCGCGATTAAAATTATGGTGTTATAGTTATGTATAACACCATATCAATGCGGACAGAACCATGCGATCTCCCTGCGGCGAGCACGACGCGCACCCACACTATCTGATCACCACCTTCACCCGCCATCCCCTGGCTGCCAACCTGCTGATGATCATGCTGGTGCTGGCCGGCGCCTGGGGCCTGCGCCAGCTGACCGTGCAACTGAACCCCAGTCAGCCGACCACTGGCGTGGAAATTGCGCTGGCCTGGCCGGGAGCCGCAGCCGAGGATGTAGAGCGCCTGGTCACCGAGCCCGTGGAATTCCAGCTCAGAGGCCTGCAGAACCTGCGCAGTCTCAGCTCCACAACCAGTGACAGCAGCGCCACTATCCGGCTGCAGTTCGCCAAGGGTACTGACATGGGTGAAGCCCTGGAACGGGTGCAACAGCAGGTCGCGCTGGCGCGCGACCTGCCCGCCAACCTGGAACCGCCCGTGATCAGGCTGAACGAGTATCTGGAAACGGTCGCCGCCATCCTGCTTACCGGCGCCGGGTCACTGGCGGAACTGGTGCCTGTGGCCCGCCAGATCGAGCGCGACCTGATCGCCCGCGGCGCCGACCAGGTCGAGTTCAGGGGCATTCCCAGGGAGGAAATCGCCATCCAGATCGACAGCAAGACCCTGTTCGAACTGGGCGTGCCCCTGCACCAGATCGCCGCCAGGATCCTCGACAGCAGCCGCGATATCGCCGCGGGCAGTGTCGGCAGCGGCCAGCAGGAACGACAATTGCGCAGCCTGGATCAGCGCCGCAGCAGCACGGAGTTCGCGCAACTGCCGCTGCGTGCCACCGCCGACGGCGCCCTGCACTACCTGGGCGACATCGCCCTGATAGAGCGCCGGCAACAGGACCATCAGCGCCTGCTCTATCACGATGGCGAGGCAGCCATCATGATTCGCACACGCCGGGCACCGGGCTCGGACATGATGGACGAGGCCGCCATCCTGCGCGCCTGGCATGCCGACAATGCCCCCCTGCTGCGACAGCAGGGCATTGAGGCCACGGTGTGGCTGGAGGCCTGGCGTTTTGCCCGCGACACCCTGATGCTGGTGGTGAACAATGGTCTCACCGGCATGTTGCTGGTGGTCGCCACCCTGTTCCTGTTTCTCAACACCCGCGTCGCCGGCTGGGTCACCCTGGGCATCCCGGTGTCTTTTCTCGGGGCGCTCGCAGTGTTCCATTTCCTGGGCGGCTCGATCAATTTCATCAGCCTGACCGGCGCCGTGATGGCGCTGGGGATCGTGGTCGACGATGCCATCGTGGTCGGCGAACACGCTCTGACCCGGTTCGAGGACGGCGCCAGCCCGCAGGATGCCGCGGCGCAGGGTGCCCAGCGCATGTTTGCCCCGGTCATGGCCTCCTCCCTCACCACCCTGGCCGCCTTCCTGCCCCTGCTGGTGTTGAACGAGCCGTTCATCCGCGAGATCCCGCTGCTGATGATCTGCGTCATCATTGCCTCTCTGGTGGAGTGCTTCCTGGTCATGCCCGGCCACCTCCGGCACAGCTTCGAGGGCATGCAGCAGCGCCGGCCCGGACGCTTCCGGCGCCGCTTCGAAGCCGGCTTCAGGCACTTTGCCGAGCGCCGCTTCCTGCCGCTCCTCAACGCCGCACTCGACAACCGCCGCACGGTGCTGGCTGCGGCCATTGGCGCCTTTGTGGTGGCGCTGTCGCTGCTCGCCAGCGGGCGGGTGAAAACCGAGCTCGACCTGCAGGTCAACTTCGAATTCGCCGATGTGCACCTGCAGTTTGCTCCCCAGGTGACCGCAGCGGAAAAGGCGGAGGTGCTCGCAGACCTGGAGCAGGCGCTGCTGGATACCAACGACGCGCTGGGTGGCGAGGTCATCGTCACCCATATCCTGCACCGCAACTGGGCGGAGCTGGAACGACAGGAGCGCAGTGGCTCCCAGTATGCGGCGATCCAGGTGGAGCTGGTCTCACCGGACCAGCGCGAGGTCACGCTGGCGGAGTTCTCCGCCGCCTGGCAGTCCCGGGTACCCGCCAACCCGGCAGTGGAGGTCATGGCCTTCGCTTCCGGCGAAGACCGCTTCCCCGACCTGCAGCTCTACTTCAGTGGCGGCGACCTGCTGACCCTGAAGGCCGCCGCGGAAGAACTGGCGGTCGCCCTTGCCAGCTATCCGGGAGTCACCCATGTCTTCGACGACCTGCCCTATGGGCGCGAGCAGTGGGTGTTCTCGCTGACCACCGAGGGTCGCGCCGCGGGCCTCACCAGCACTGACATCGGGCGCCAGCTACAGGCTGCCTTCAATGGCCAGCGTATCCAGCTGTTTACCGAGCACGATAACGAGCTGGAAGTACGGGTATCCCTGCCCGAGGCCGAGCGTTTCGATCCCGGTGCCATCAGCCGGCTGCCTATCGTCACCCCGTCCGGTGCCGTGGTGCCGCTGGCCAGCGTGACGGAAACCGGTGCCCGCCGCGGCATCGAAAGGATCAACCACCGCAATGGCCAGCGCGTGATCAATGTATTCGCCAACATGAACCGGCGGGTGAACACGCCGATGGCAGTGATTGCCGATCTGGAACAGAACGTGATACCGGCGCTGGTCGCTCGCCACGGCATCCAGTACGGGCTCGGCGAAGGCTCGGCGGAACAGGCCAGGCTGATGACTGACCTGCTGCTGGGCGCGGGCCTGGCACTGGTCCTGATCTACCTGGTGCTGGCCTGGATCTTCGCCTCCTGGACCTGGCCCCTGGCGGTCATGGTCGCAATTCCGATGGCCCTCACCGGCGCCCTGATCGGACTGCAGCTCATGAATCTGAATCTCGGTGCCATGGCCATCATGGGCCTGTTTACCCTGACCGGTGTCATCGTCAACGACTCCATCATCCTGATCACCGCCTACAAGCGCTACCGCGATCAGGGCACAGAGGCCAGGACAGCGCTGGTGGACGCCTGTCGCGACCGCTTGCGGCCGGTGATTCTGACCTCCGTGACCACCACCCTGGGGCTGGCGCCGATGATGCTGGAAAGCTCGCCCATGGGCGCGGCCATGGCGCCGCTGGCAGTCGTGATCTGCTTTGGCCTGCTCTACGGCACCACCCTCATCCTGATTACCATCCCCGCGCTGCTGTCGCTGCTGGACCGGCAGACCCGCAGCGCCGGAGCGACCAGCGAACTCCCTGCCGCTGTGCCCGCAAATACCTGAGAGGACTGCAAAAAATGAAACTTGAATTACAGCTGTCACGCCTGCTGCAAGCGAAAAACCGCCGCTTTGCCCTGGTCGCACTGGCCGGCATGCTCAGCACCGCCGGACTGATGGCTACGGCACCGAAACACGAACCACCAGTGAACCGGGAGAAAGTCTGGACGGTAACCGCAATCAGCCCGCAAGCCGAGTATATCAGCCCGGAGCTGCAGCTGTTCGGGCGTATCGAGACACCCCGTCACGCCCAGATCGGTGCCGCCCTTGAATCCCGCGTGCTCACAGTTTACGCGAACGAGGGGCAAGCCGTGGCAGCCGGTGAACTGCTGCTCGCACTCGACGACGAAGAGCAGGCGCTGCAGCTGCGCCAGCGAGTGGCCGACCGGATTGAGGCTGAAGCAGCGGTGGCAGCGCTGCAAACCGACTTCGCCAGCGAGCGCACGGTGCTGGAACAGCAGCAGACACTGCTCGACCTCACCCGGAGCCGGGTCGAACGGCTGCGGACCCTGCATGCCCGCAACCTGGTCGCGACCGAGCAGCTGGAAGGCCTGCAACGGGAAGCGGCGAGCCAACAGATAGAATTTGCCCGGCAGCAGGCGCTGGTCGCCAAGCAGCCGCAGCGACTGGCCAGTGCCCAGGCCCGCCTGGAAGGTGCCGCGGCGCGGGAGGAGGACCAGCGCCGCAGTCTGGAGCAGACCCGGGTCCGGGCGCCGTTTGCGGGCCGCGTCGCGCGCCTGCAGGCAGCCCCCGGCGATCGGGTGCAGCCGGGGCAGACCCTGCTGGCACTGTATGACGATCGGGCACTGCAGCTGCGGGTGCCGGTGCCGGGCAGCCTTGCCGGCACGCTCAAACAGGCGTTGACTGCAGGTACTGTGGTGGAAGCTTTCGTGGGTGAACAGCAAATACCCGCCCGGTTGCTGCAACTGGCCAGTGAAGTGGGCCAGGGCAGTACCGGCCTGGAAGCCATCTTCGCCCTGCCCGCAAGCGCCGGCACCAGTCACGAACTGGGCCGCGCGGTGGACCTGTACCTGCGCCTGCCCGCAACCGGGCCCGCGGTCGCCCTGCCCCTGCAAAGCCTCTACGGCCAGAAGCGGATTTACCTGGTGGAGGATGCCCGGCTGCGGGGACTGGAGGTCTCGCCACTGGGTACCCGCCGCAACGCGCTGGGGGAGCTGGAAGTGCTGGTGGATGCCGCGGCCATACCCGCGAAGAGCAGGGTATTGACCAGCGATTTGCCCCAGGCCAGCTCGGGGCTGCCGGTTGAAGTCCTGGGCGACGGCGCCATCGCCGACACCGGACCGGGCGCCGACAGAACCGGGACACGACCTGTAAATAGCGCCTGAATCCGGTATATTGTTTGCTTTTCGAAGGAGAACCGTGACCAATGCCCGAAAACATCGATATCAACATGCTCTGGCAGAGTTACCTTATTCCCTGGGGTACGCGCATCATTCTGGCCCTGGTCATCTTCTACATCGGCCGCGTGGTCGTTGCCACCGTGATCGGCCTGATTGTCAAGGTCATGCAAGCGCGGCGCGTGGACGAGGTCCTGGTGCGCTTCCTCTCCGCCATCCTGCGCTGGGTGTTGCTGCTGTTCGTCATAATCGCGGCCCTGAGCCAGCTCGGTATCGACACCACGTCCATGGTCGCCCTGCTCGGTGCCGCCGGTCTGGCCATCGGCCTGTCGCTGCAGGGTTCGCTGTCGAATCTGGCCGCCGGCGTGCTGCTTATTACCTTCCGACCCTTTACCAAGGGTGATTTCGTGGAGGCAGGCAATGCCATGGGCGTGATCGAGAGCATCAGCATATTCACCACCACCATGACCACCCCCGACAACAAGGAAGTCATCGTTCCCAACAGCGCCATCCTCGGCAACAACATCACCAACTTTTCCGCGCGACCCACCCGCCGCGTGGACATGGTCTTCGGCGTCTCCTACGATGACGACATCCGCAAGGCCAAACAGCTGCTGGAGGAAGTCATCACCGCCGACGACAGGGTGCTGGCGGACCCGCCACCCACTATTGTGGTCGGTGAACTGGCGGACTCCAGCGTCAACTTCCTGGTCCGGCCCTGGGTCAATTCGGCGGATTACTGGGGGGTATTCTGGGACACCACCGAGGCGGTGAAGCTGAAGTTCGATGAGGCCGGCATCACCATCCCGTTCCCGCAGATGGACGTGCATATGCCGGAAAAGGAGTGAAAACGGCCCTTTGTTACCAGTATTTCACAGGCCCGATCCGGCCCGGTGTGATATAAACACGGCTTCGTAAAAGCCGGGGTGCCCGTTCCCTCCAGACAAGGGCACTACGGCCTCAGATCGGGTCCTGCTGTGGCTTCTGTAAAACGCCAGATTTTCCTCGCCGCCGGCCTGCTTGCAGGCGCGGCCGCCATCACCTTCCTGTTGTACCTGAACCGTCCCTCCACCGACATTACCGAGCCGGTTTATATCCCGGTAACCGTCGATGTGGTGGAAGTGCAGAAGGAAACCATCCGCATTCCGGTGCAGGCCCAGGGCACCGTGTCACCCCTGCAGCAGACCGTCCTGGTGGCGGAAGTGCAGGGGCGTATCGTCGAAGCGGCGGACAACTTCAATGTCGGCGGCTTCCTGCGCCAGGGCGACGTGCTGCTGCGCATTGATCCCCGCGACTACGAGGCGCGCCTGGCCCGCGCCCAGGCCGCACTGCGCAGCGCAGAGAGCGAGCTGTTGCAGGAGCAGGGCCGGGCCGATGTGGCCCGGCGCGAGTGGGAGAAGCTGCCCGCAGGCAGCCAGCGCTCGGATGCCGCCCGGGACCTGTACCTGCGCAAGCCACAACTGGCCCAGGCCGAGGCCCAACTGCTGGCCGCGGAGGCGGATGTGAGCACGGCCAGGGATGACCTGGAGCGAACGGCGGTACGCGCTCCCTACGACGCCCTGATCCGGGACAAGCATACCGAGCTGGGACAATACGTCACTCCCGGCACCAGTCTCGCGGAGATCTTCGCGGTGGCCATGGCCGAAGTGCGCCTTCCCATCCCGCAAACACGGCTCGCCTACCTGGATCTTCCCGGGGTCGCAGCCGATTCCGGCGGCGCCCTGATCGACCTGTACACCGATGTCGGCGGCGACGTCACCCACTGGAGCGCGCGCCTGCACCGCAGTGAAGGCGTGTTCGACGAGCGCTCCCGGGCGCTGTTCGCAGTTGCCCGCATCGATGACCCCTATGCCCTCGACAGTCCCGGGCGCGAACCCTTGCGCATCGGCACCTTTGTCAACGCCAACATCGAGGGCCGGCCCATGCCCGGGCTGGTGGCCCTGCCGCGCTATGTACTGCGGGCAGGCGACACGGTCGCGGTGGTGGATGACAACAATCTGGTGCGCAATCGCAAGGTGACGGCATTGCGCGCCAGCGGCGACTTCATCTACGTGTCCTCGGGCCTGGAAAACGGTGACCTGGTTATTCTCACCACCCTTGACAGCGCGCTGACCGGCGCCGAGGTCGAAGTGGTCTCCAAAGTCAGCAGCAGCGACCTGCGGCGCCGGGAGACTACATCGCCGGGGGTACCTGTGGAGACGACGCCAGACGCGCCGGAAATAGCCGCCAACTCATGAACATGGGGCGGCACAAGGGCATCATCGCCTGGTTCGCGCACAACCCGGTCGCGGCCAATCTGCTGATGGCGATCATCCTGGTGGTGGGCCTGGGTTCGGCGTTCACCATCCAGCGCGCCATGTTCCCCACCTTCGACATCGACATGATCTTCATCAACATGGCCTACCCCGGCGCCTCACCGGAAGAAGTGGAGCAGGGTATCGTGCTCAAGATCGAGGAGGCCATCAACGATCTCGACGGCATCAAGCGGGTGGAATCGGATGCGCTGGAGTCCCTCGCCAGAATCATGATCGAGCCGCTGGACGGTACCGATATCAACGAGTTGCTGGCGGATATCAAGAACCGCATCGACGCGATCCAGCATTTTCCCGAAAATGCAGAAAAAGCCATTATCAGCCAGCCCGAGCTGCTGTTTCCCGCCCTGCAACTGCAACTGTCCGGGGACCTGGACGAGCGCAGCATGAAGACCCTGGCCGACGAGCTGCGCCGCGAACTGCTGACCCTGCCGGAGGTTTCTGCGGCGGAGGTGGTCGGCGCCCGCGCCTACGAGATATCGGTGGAGATCTCCGAACAGCTGCTGCGTGAGTACCACCTGAGCCTGGGGGAAGTGGCGGACATCATTGCCCGCTCCTCGCTGGACCTGCCCGCCGGTTCCCTGCGCACCCGCCAGGGCGACATCATGCTGCGCACCCAGAACCAGGCCTATGTGCAGCAGGATTTCGAGGCAATTGTCCTGCGCAGCTTTGCCGACGGCACCCGCCTGCTGCTGGGGGACATCGCCACGGTCCGGGACGAATTCGAGGAGACCCGTGGTTTTGCCCTGTTCAACGGCAGCTACTCGCTGGGGATACAGGTCTTCGCCATGGGCAGCCAGGACATTATCGATACCGCCAATGTCACCCGGGCCTGGGTCGAGCAGAAGCAGGGACAGCTGCCGGCGGCAGTGACCCTGGATATCTGGTCGGACATCACCTACTACCTTGAAGGCCGCCTCGGCATGATGGTCAAGAACCTGGCCATGGGCGCGCTGCTGGTCTTCATCGTGCTGGCCCTGTTTCTGGAGATCAAGCTTGCCTTCTGGGTGATGCTGGGGATTCCGGTCTGTTTCCTCGGCGCCATGGCGATGATCAATACGCCGTATATACACGCCAGCCTGAACATGATCAGCCTGTTTGGTTTCATCCTGGTGCTCGGCATCGTGGTCGACGACGCGATCATCATGGGCGAAAGCGCCTACTCCGAGCAGGAACGGCACGGCCACAGCATCGACAGCGTGATCGACGGCGTGCAAAAGGTGGCGGTACCGGCAACCTTTGGCGTACTTACCACTATCGTCGCCTTTGCCCCCACCCTGTTCATGGAAGGTGTATTTGCCGCCTTTCCCGAAGCCTGCGGCTGGGTGGTCATTCTCTGCCTGATGTTCTCGCTGGTGGAATCGAAGTGGATCCTGCCCGCTCACCTCGCCCACAGCAGCGCTACCCGCAATCGGATCCTGCTCGCGGTGGACCGCGTTCAGGAAACCGTCAACCGCCGCCTGCGGCAATTTGTCGAGCGGCGCTACAGCCCACTGATGCAGCGCTGCATCCGCTACCGCTACGTCACCCTGGCGGGATTCATCGGCCTGCTGATCCTCTGCAGCGGCCTGATCTTCGGCGGTGTCGTGCGCACCGTGATCGCACCCGATGTCCCCGGCGAGTTCATCAGCGTGGAAGTGGAAATGACCGAGGGCAGCCCGGAACAGCGCACCCTGGAAACCATTGCCCACATTGTCGCGGCACTGGACCGGGTGGAGGCGGACTACCGGCGCGAGTCCGGTCGTGACGAGCGCCTGGTACAACATGTGTTTGCTTTCGGCAGCAGCCGCATCAGCGGTGGCGTCAACCTGGAGCTGACCAAGGAAGACCAGCGCAGCATCAGCACCCGCGAGATCGAGCAGCGCTGGCGGGAAGCGGTGGGTGTCCCCCACGGGGTCAAGGTCTTGTCCATCAGCAGCGCCGACGGCCCCCGCTTCGGCCCCTCCATTGCCTTCGACCTGATGCACCGCGACTTCACCATGTTGCGCGCGGCGGCCACCGAGCTGGAAACCGCTCTGCGGCGCTACGATGGCCTCTACGATATTCGCAACGGCGCCAGCGAAACCTCCGATGAGTTCCATATCGAACTGCTGCCGGAAGGCGAATCCCTGGGACTGTCGCGGTTCGAGCTGGCCAACCAGGTGCGTCACGCCTTCTATGGCGCTGAAGCGCAGCGGGTACAGCGCGGTCTCGACGAGGTCAAGGTGATGGTTCGCTACCCCCGCGCCGATCGCGAAACCGTCAATTCTCTCAATGACATGAATATCCGCACGCCCGCCGGGGACGAGATTCCCTTCGATACGGTGGCCCGGCTGGAAGTCCGCCAGGGCCTGCAGAAAGTCACGCACATCAACTACCAGCGCGCCGCCGAGGTCACGGCGGAAGCGAACAAGGATCTGGTGGAACCTGCACGGGTGGTGGCCGATATCGAAAAGAATGTCCTGCCGGACATCCTGCAGCGTTATCCGGGCCTGAGCTACGCCATTGCCGGACTGGCCGATGAAGAGCAGAAAATGCTCAACAGCATGCTGATAGGCTTTGGGCTCGCTCTGTTTGGTATCTACGCCCTGCTGGCGGTACCCACCCGTTCCTACCTGCAGCCACTGATCATCATGGGGGTGATTCCCTTCGGGGTGATTGGTGCCATTGTCGGGCACTGGATTACCGGCTACCCCCTGAGCATGATGTCCTTGATGGGGGTCATTGCGCTCAGCGGCGTGGTGGTCAACGACAGTCTGATTCTGGTCGACCGCATCAACAGCTCCATCAAGGATGGCGTGGAGCCCCTGCGGGCGGTGGTCGAGGCCGGCAGCAGCCGCTTTCGTGCCATCCTGTTGACCTCCCTCACCACCTTCTTCGGTCTCGCCCCCATGCTGCTGGAGCGCAGTGCCCAGGCCCAGGAGATCGTGCCCATGGCCGTATCCCTGGCCTTCGGCATCGTCTTCGCAACGGTGATCACCCTGCTACTGGTCCCCAGCCTCTACCTGATCCTGCTGGACATCAGGAACTGGCACGGGCGCCTGACCAGCAGCCCCCTGGAAACCGCTGCCTGACCCTGGACCGGCGCGCGCCCCCTCAGGGCAGCGCCGAACAGGACAGGCAGCGCATGTACAAGTGCGCCGGATCGTTCATCTCGGCGAGGCTGCGGGCGACACTGGCCAGCGGCTGCACCAGGCCCTGCAAGCCCGCACTCAGTCCCGGCCACGGGGCAGCGGCGGCCCCGACCCGGGACGCGAGCTGCCGTAGCAGCATCTCCCGCGGGGACAGCGGCTCCTGCACATACTCGACCTCGTAGCGCTCGCCAAGACCCCCGAGAGTCGCGGCAGCGGCGATGGCATCGCGCAGGGAGCCCAGCTCATCCACCAGTCCCAGGCGCCGGGCATCGGACGCGCTCCAGACCCGGCCCTCTGCCGCCTTGATGACCTGCTCGCGCTCCAGATCGCGTCCCGCGACGACAATATCCAGGAAGCCCTCGTAGGTGAAGTTCACCGTGCTGGCCAGTGATGCCGCCACCTGCGGATTGAGGGGGCGGTCGAAGCGCAGGGAACCGGCAAGACTGGTGGTGCCGACACCGTCTGTATAAATACCTGCGCGGTCCAGCAGCTGTTCAAAGGTGGGAAACGCCATGAATACGCCAATACTGCCGGTCAGGGTCGCCGGTGTCGCCCAGATCTGGTCCGCCTCGGCGGCGATATAGTAGCCGCCAGAAGCCGCCAGCGAGCCCATCGAGACCACCACCGGAATGCCCTGTGCGCGCACTCGGGCGAGCGCATGGCGAATCCGTTCGGAGGCGAGCACACTGCCGCCGCCCGTATTCACGCGCAGGACGATCGCCTTGACTCCCTCCTGCTCCGATGTCTGGCGCAGCAGGCGCGACAGCGAGTCGCCACCGATAGTCCCCGGCGGCTGTTCTCCGGACATGATATTGCCCTCGGCCGTTACCACCGCCACCCGGTCGCCGCTAACCTGGGTGAAGCTCGACGGACGGGCACGGGCGATGTAGCCCTCGAAGAAGACGGCCTCGTAAAAGCCCTCCTCGTCTTCGGCTCCGACCAACTGGATCAGGTAATCGTTGGCGTCGGGGCGCGCCAGCAGCCTGTCGACCAGGCCCTGCTCACGGGCCAGCCGGGCGCTGTCGCCCGCGGTCGCCGCCAGCAATGCATGATAGTTGTCGACGTAGGCGTCCACTGCTCCCGGCGACAGCTGCCGTCGCTCCTCCACCAAAGCGGTATAGCGGCCCCACAAATCCTCCAGCCAGCGCGCGGTGATGGCCTTCTCTTCCGCGGACATGTCGTCACGGAGGAACGGCTCGGCCATGGACTTCTGCTTGCCGGCATGGAACACATGCATCGAGATCAAGGCCTTTTCCAGCGCCTCGCGGAAATGATTGCGATAGCTGGCAAAGCCCTCCAGCGGCACCGCTCCCATCGGGCTGAGGATGATTTCATCGGCCTGGCTGGCCAGCAGGTACTGATCCTGGGTGAAGTAGTCACCCACCGCTACGACCGGTTTGCCGCTGGCCTTGAAGGCGGTGATGGCCTCGGCGATCTCCATGTTCTTGCTGATCCCCGATGACACCAGGTAATCCAGCTCCATGACCAGGGCGGTAATCATCGGGTCCCTGGCGGCGTGGCGGATGGCATCCAGCACATCCCGCAGCGCGATCTCGCGGTCGGTGGGCGCCGGCTCCCCGAGCAGGGCCTGCAGCGGGTTGGTACGCGATTTTTCCTCCACCACGGTGCCGCCGAGATTCAACAGCAACGCCGCTTTTTCCGGCAGCGGCTGCTGGCCGCCGCTGAAGTAGAGAACGTAGACCAGCCCCAGGAACAACAGAAAGAGAATGTTAGACAGGGCCAGGCGGAACCAGGTGAGGCCGGCCCAGAACCGGGAAAAAATGCGTCGCAGCAGGGAAGGCTTGCTCATTCGGGAGACTCCGATTCAGTGGCGGTTCCAGGGGGTTGCAGCTCGCGAGCACGCCAGCGCACGTAGAACATGGCGCCGCAGAACAGGGTGACGACAGCCACCATGCCCAGCCACGGCAGCACCGCCTGCGGCGTAGCGAACAAGCGCTCCACCAGGGTAATGAAGTAGAGCAAAGACACGAAACACAGCCAGATGAAGCTGCGCAGGCGATCCCGCAGCATGCCCGGCAGGAACAGCAGCAGAGGCAGCAACTTGCCGAGCCAGATGATCCAGGGCGGCTGGAACTGGAACAAGTCTGCCACTTGCTGGAACAGCAACAGGCCCCAGCTGAGCCAGGTCAGCCACCAGGCCCAGAGGCTTGCGCCGCGGCGCTCACGCACCGTCATGACATCGCTCCCAGGCCCAGTGCCAGCCTGCCGACGCGCTTGCCCAAAGCCCGACACAGGGCGGCCTCCGCCGTATCCAGGGCGCGGCTGTTGTCCGCTCCGGCCCAGTGCGAGGCGCCGTAGGGAGTGCCGCCGCTGGTACTGTTCATCAATCCGGGCTCGCTGTAGGGCAGGCCCGCCAGCACCATGCCGTGATGCAGCAGGGGCAGCATCATGCTCAACAGGGTAGATTCCTGGCCGCCGTGGAGACTCGAAGTGGAGGTGAATACCGCCGCCGGCTTGTCAATGAGAGCGCCGCCAAGCCAGAGCGCAGAGCTCTGGTCGAGAAAATACTTGAGCGGCGAGGCCATGTTGCCAAAGCGGGTGGGACTGCCGAGCACCAGGCCCGCACAGTCACGCAGGTCGTCGAGCTCGCAGTAGAGTGGCCCGTCATCGGGAATCTCATCCTCGGTCTGTTCGCAGGTCGCGGAGATGGCAGGGACGGTGCGCAGCCGGGCGCTGATCCCCGCCACGCTCTCTACGCCGCGGGCTACCTGCGCCGCCATGGCTGCGGTGGCGCCGTGGCGGCTGTAGTACAGCACCAGAACATGGGGATCGGCCATCAGGCTAGCAGCGCCAGCACGTTCTCCGGCGGCCGCCCCAGTACCGCCCGCTCACCGCGCACGACAATGGGACGCTCGATCAGCTTCGGGTGCGCAGACATGGCCCTGAGCAGATCGGCCTGGGAACTGCCGGCACCAAGGCCCAGCGCCTTGTACTCGGCCTCGCCGCGGCGCACCAGTTCCGCGGCACTGATATCGAGTTTTGCCAGCAGGCGCTTGAGGGCCGCCTGCGATGGCGGATGTTCAAGGTACAGCACGATTTCGGGCTCAATGCCGTGCTCCTGCAGCAGTGCCAGGGTAGCGCGGGACTTGGAACAGCGCGGATTGTGGTAGATCTGGTATTCGCTCACGACAAACTCCGGGACCAAAGGGCCGCCATTATAGCAAAAGGGCTGCCGGTGGAACCGCCGGCAAATCATGGCATACTTGCCGCCGTCGACAGTCCACATCGAGACCCGCGGAGCCCCGAACGTGAGAATCACCTGCCTTGCCCTGCTGATGCTGCTGCTCGCCGGCTGTCAGCCCCCCGCTACGCCGGTCAACAACGCCGCCCTGCTCGAGAGCCTGCGCGGCCAGTGGGTAGTCATCAACTACTGGGCCAAATGGTGCAAGCCCTGTATCGAGGAAATACCGGAGTTAAACGAGCTGGACCACCTGCACGATGACATTACCGTGCTGGGGGTCAACTACGACGGCGCCACCGGGGAGGATCTTGCCACCCAGCTGCGCGACCTGAAGGTCGCCTTCCCCACCCTCGAGCAGGATCCGGCGGAACTGCTGGGCCAGCCGCGGCCCTCGGTGCTGCCCACCACCTTCATCATCAATCCCGCGGGGGAACTGGTGCACTCCCTGGTCGGGCCCCAGACACTGGAATCACTGCTGGCTGCCACCAGCGGCGGCCAGCAATAGCCTGGGCCGATTACAGGCTCTGGTAGTACTCCATCAGGATCCGCGCCACTTCCGGACGGGAAAATTCCGGAGGCGGCGCGACGCCGTTGCCCAGCATTTCCCGCACCTTGGTCCCGGAAAGCAGCACGAAATCCTCGGGGCCGTGGTCCGGTGCGTCACGCATCATGACCACCCGGTCCAGCTTCTTGCTGTAGGCGGTGTGGTCGGCGCGGTAGATCTGTAGCTCCAGGGCGCCTGCCGGCACTTCTTCATCAAAAATGGCCTGGGCGTCAAAGCCACCATAGTAGTCACCGACACCGGCGTGGTCGCGGCCAACGATCAGGTGGGAGCAACCGCAGTTCTGGCGAAACACCGCGTGCAGCACGGCTTCGCGCGGGCCCGCGTAGAGCATGTCGAAACCGTAGCCGGTGACCATGACCGTGTTCGGCGGGAAGTAGACTTCCACCATCTTGCGGATGGAGGCATCGCGCACATCGGCGGGAATGTCACCCGGCTTCAGCTTGCCCAGCAGCATGTGGATCAGGATACCGTCCGCGTGCAGGTCTTCCATCGCCATCCGGCACAGTTCCTCGTGGGCCCGGTGCATGGGGTTGCGGGTCTGGAAGGCGACCACGGTGTTCCAGCCGCGGCTGGCGATCTCCTCGCGGATCTGCACCGCCGTGCGGAAGGTGTCCGGGAACTCCTCCGGGAAGTAGGAGAAATTGAGCACCTCGATGGGACCCGACAGCAGGGTGCGGCCCAGGCTCTTGAACGTGGCGACCCCGGGATGCTCCGGATCCAGGGTGCGGAACACTTTCTCGGAAATAAACCCGATCTGCTCCTCGCTCACGGTCTCGACCGCTTCCACGTCCATGATCGCCAGCACCGGGTTGCCCTCGACGTTGGGATCGCGCAGGGCGATGCGGCTGCCCGCGGCAATGTCGGCAGACTCGGTCAGGTTGACGATCGGCACCGGCCAGAACAGGCCGTCGACGGTCTGCAACTTGTCGGCAACGCTCAGGGTATCGGCCAGGTTCATGTAGCCATTGAGCGGGTTGAAGTAGCCGGCGCCCAGCATCACCGCGTTGGCGGCGGCGGCGGAATTGAGCAGCAGGGACGGCAGCTGCTCCGCCTCCTGCAGCAGGGCGGCGCGACGGGCGTCGTCGGCAACATAGAGGGGGTGCAGCTCCGCAGAGCCGTGGGGCTTGATCATGATGGTCTCCGTATCTTGTCTGTGGCTCAGGCCTTGATGATGCCGCGCTCGCGCAGCAGGGCCAGGATCTGTTCCACCTCTTCGTCCAGGGTCTGCTGGTCGGAGTGGAGGTGAATTTCAGGTTTGAACGGCGCCTCGTAGGGGTCGTCGATACCGGTGAAGTTCTTGATTTCGCCGGCCCGGGCTTTCTTGTACAAGCCCTTGGGATCCCGGGCTTCCGCCGCTTCCAGGGGGCAGTCAACGAAGACCTCGATGAAGTCCATGCCGGCCGACTCGTGCAGTTCACGCACCTGGTTGCGATCACTGGCGTAGGGGCTGATAAAGCTGCTCAGGGCGATAACGCCGGTGTCGACGAACAGCTTGGCGATCTCGCCGATACGGCGGATGTTCTCGGTGCGGTCCTCGGCGCTGAAGCCCAGGTTGCGGTTGATGCCCAGGCGCACGTTATCCCCATCCAGACGGTAGGCCAGGACCCCCAGCTCATTGAGCCGACCCTCCAGCTCTACCGCCACCGTGCTCTTGCCGCTGCCGGACAGGCCGGTAAACCACAGGGTCGCGCCCTTGTGGCCCAGCAGGCGCTGGCGGTGCTCACGGGTAATGTCCCCTTCGTGCCAGTGGACGTTGGTTGCTTTCTGATCTGCCATAACTGTGCTCTCATGCTCCATGTATTGACGTGATAAAGGCCTCGCGGTAGCCCCGGAACTGTTCCTGCAGCCCCGCCTCGGTGAAGCCGAACTGCTCCAGGGTGTAGGCGTGTGCGGGCCGCAGCTCGCGGCGGTTGAAATCCTGCCAGCGGGCCATCTCGGTACTGGCCTCAGGGGTCAGGTCCATGCCGAGGAAGTCGTAAATCCTGGCGATCTCCACCAGCGGCTGGCTGACCGTGTCCTTGAACCAGAGGTCCAGGAACCGCTCCTCACCCACCTGCCGGCGCACATCCAGGGTGTGCTGCATGCCGTTGGCAAACTTGCGCGCCCACTGCTTCCCTACTGCCACCGGATCGGCTGAATCCGAGTACACTTTCCAGACATTGGCAATCATGCTGGCCAGGGAGGGAATGGTCTCGACGGGATCGCGGTGGGATTGTACTACACGCGCGTCGGGAAATACCTTGAATACCAGGTCCATGTAGTGCAGGTGATGCGGCGCCTTGAGGGCCCAGCGCTCGCCCTGCTGGCCGCTGCGCTTTTTCTGCCACTGCAGGAACTGCAGCAACAGTTTCAGGTACTCATAGGCGATCGTATGGTCCTGGGCTTCGATCCAGGCGTCAAAGCTGGGCACATTGGCCAGCGCCTGGATGTTGAAGCTGTAGAAGGACTGCTCCAGCAGCATGATGTCCTCGTCCGGCTCCATCGCGTCCAGCGGGTGTATCGACAGCAGGTCCGGGCTGGCGTCGATCATCATCTTGACTTCGGCCCTGGCGTCAGCGATGCGGCGGTCACCGGCGGCGGTAAAATCCCAGTCCAGGTCCGGGCAGGGGTAGCGCACTTCGTACCACAACGGCGCGTACATGCGGGGATCCGCGGCGATGGTGCGGTGCAGCATGGTGGTCCCGGTACGCGGCAGGCCCACAATCACCAGCGGCGCGACGATCTCCTCGTCGCGAATCTCCGGGTGCCGGCGCAGCCACTCCTGCACCCGCAGACGGGTACTGAGGATGTCCAGCATGCGCTGGTACATGGCGGGGCGGCCAATGGCATTGAGGTCGGCCTCGTGTTCCAGCGACCACAGTAACCGCTCCAGCGGCTCGCGATAGCTGTCGTCGCCGAAATCCTGCAGCCCATCCACGGCCCTGGCGGCGGCAACCAGCGTATCGGCATCCAGGCGAATATCAGTCACGGCGGGCAGCTCCTTCGGCAATCAGTTTATCCAGTGCGACCACCTGTGTGTGCACCGGCGGGAAGTCGGTGGCCTCGACATAGCGCAACAGCATGGCCCCGCATTCGTGGCCAGCGGTACTCAGCCAGTTGGGGAAAGCCGCCCCGGGGTCCCGCGCGGCCACCACGATCCGTACCCGGCCGTCGGCGTCCAACTGCGCGCTGCTGCGGTTCAGGTGGATGCGGTGGTAGCGGTAGTCCAGGGATTCCATCCAGAAGTTGGATAGCTGGAAATTCCAGGTGCGGCAATTCTGTGGCGGCGTAAAATCGACGACCAGCGCCTCATCCGGCGCCAGCTGCCAGTAGCTGTTGTGGTAGTAGATGGCCGGGTCGCCGCCGGCACGCAGGCACATCTGCTGGTCGTTCGGCGGCAGCTGGTTGATGTGGGACGCAAAGCCCAGCATCCACTGCCGGAACAGGCCGACCGTACCGTTGATGAAGGGTACCACCTTGCCCAGCTGGGCCGCGAACTGCGCCGGGTCCAGCACCGCTTCAGCGTGCGGATCCAGACACTCGATCTGCAGCTCGACCTTGCGCTCCCGGCGCCGGTCGCGGAACGTCTGCCGCACCAGAATGTTGTCGGACTCCGGGGTCATGGGCAGCCAGTTGCCCGGCTGCGGCGCGGCGCTGACCAGCAACTCGAACTCCCCTCCAGGACTCAGCTCCAGGTCATCCAGGGTCACGTGCCCGGTGGGTGCCATGTCGCCCTGGCCGGCAAAGGAGCCGGCCTTGGTCTCGATGCTCAGGTACTCCGCCTGCCCCGCATTGCCGGTAATCCGGTAACGGCAGCGGCCGTCAATGGCGCAGTTCTGGTAGTAGTTGTCCGGGTTGTCGTTGCCGATCTTGGCGGTCTCATGCGACAGGGAATAGAACTGGGGGCAGAAAGGGTCACTGAATTCCAGGTGCTTCTCCAGACTGAGCCGCAGCAGCCGGGTGAGATAGCGAAAGCCTTCGGCGCGGCTGAGATCATCAGCGGGCGCACCTGCGGCAAGGATCTCGGCGCCGGCGCTTTTCAGGGATTCACAGAAGTCCAGCCAAAGCTGACCGCTGCGAAGGGATTCCAGGTTCGGTTCAGACATCGTTCTTATACTCTCCGTCGGTAAAACAGGACACGATCGTCGGCGCCAGTGTGACAAGCGCAGCTCCAGTGCGCATCACCCGTCAGGGTGACTTGCGGCAAGTGCCTGCTGCTGCTCTCTGCAGGCACTCTCTACAGGTAGAAGTCCAGCAGCGACAACAGCAACATGACGCCGACCAGGGGCACCAGCCAGCGTCGCATCCGCGCCATCCGTTCCGGCTCCGCGGGCCGGGCATACCGCTCGCCGAGGAACACCATCAGGGCAACGCTCCCGAATATAAACAGCAACAGCATTAGCAGATTGTTCACGCAACCTCCCGCTGGCGGGCGCCGGTAGCCGGCGCGGTGATCTACCGGCCCGGCTTCAGCAGCTGCGGCGACAGCGCCGCCACCATGTTGCGCACGCCCTCGCGCCAGTCTACCCGGGTGGGGCCGATAAGAGCATGCATGCGTGTGGTATCGATCGCCAGGCTGCCAAAGGCCTGCGGATTGTCGCGAAACTCCGGTACCAGACCGGTGAGTTCCTGCAACCAGCCACACCAGTCCTCGATACTGACCGCCTCGGAGCCGCCAAAGTTCACGGTGGTAGTCTCGGTGCTGGCCGCCGCCAGCAGCAGCGGCAGTTTTTCGATGTAGTCGTCCGTGTGCAGCAGATTGTAGCGGTTGGGTCGGTCCGGGTGGACATCGATCGGCATGCCCTGCTCCATCATCAGCAGGTGATACCAGGGCCAGCCGCCATTGTTGCCGTAGGGCACACCCAGGCGGGCGATCGTCGCCGGTATACCGAACTGCCGGGCAGTAAAGCGGCACACGGTCTCGGCGGCGATCTTGCTGATGCTGTAGGTGGGGAACATGACCCGGTGATTGTCACCCAGGGGCGCATCCTCCGCCCGCAGCTCCTGGCCCGCGTACTGGTACACCGCGGTCGAGGACAGGTGCAGGAAAGCCTTCACATCGCGGCAGTGCAACATCAGCCGGCCCAGGCCCTCGGCATTGGCGGCAAGGTCGTAGTCGAAGCTGTCGGTCTTGACCACCGCGAAATTCAGCACGTAGTCGAAGTCCGCAGGCAACCCCGCCAGCGCGTCAGGGTCGGCGAGATCCGCCTGCAGGCAGCGCACCCCCTGGGCCTCCAGCGCCTCGCGCGCGGCGGGATCACTGAACCGCGCGAGTGCCGTGAGCTCGGCCTGCCCTGCCCAGGCCGCAATGACCGGAGCGGCCACCTGGCCCGTGGGGCCGGTAATCAGGATTTTGCTGCCCGCAATCGTGACTGGCTTGACTGGCATGAGGTGCCTCCGCAATGAGTGGATACTGGCGCCAGTCTAACGCAGGATGGCGGCCCCTTGCTCACCCATACGGGGGATCAGTCGTCTTCGCGATCCGGCAGTACCCGATAGATCGCGGAGATCTGGTCGGGGCCGCTGACCGTGCACTCGAGATCATTGATCAGGCCGTCCTTGAGACTGTATACCCAGCCGTGCACGGACAGGGGTTGCCCCCGGCTCCAGGCGTTCTGAACAATGGTGGTGTGACAGACGTTGAATACCTGGCTGATAACGTTGAGTTCGCAGAGCAGGTTGACCCGCTCTTCGTCACTCTCCAATGCTGCAATACGGCGCCGATGGCGCTGCTGCACATCCTTGATGTTGCGCAGCCAGTTGTCGATCAGGCCGTTGTCGTGATTTTCATAGGCCGCGCGCACGCCACCACAGTTGTAGTGACCAACGACCAGTACATGCTTGATCTTGAGCACGTCCACCGCGTACTGCAGTACCGTCAGGCAGTTGAAGTCCGTGTGCACGACCATGTTCGCCACGTTGCGGTGCACGAATACCTCGCCTGGCAGCAGCCCGACGATCTGGTTGGCCGGGACGCGGCTGTCGGAGCAGCCGATCCAGAGGTACTCCGGAGCCTGCTGGTTGGCCAGTTTTTCGAAGAAGTCCGGATCACTGGTTTTAACACTCTGCGCCCAGGCGCGATTGTTGGCGAAGAGTTCATCGATACTTCTCAAGATTGCTCTGACTCCGGCTGTTAAATCATCAGGGTGGACAGGCGGCCGAGCTTGAGCTGGTTGCCATTGCTCGCGACCGCGCCCTGTACCGCCTTGGTGCCCACTGACTGCATCTGCTTTGCCAGCTGAGCCATATCCACCGCGGGATACTGGTGTGGCTCCCAGGTCACCAGTCCGAGACTCAGGGTGACCTGCATCACCGCGCCGCGGCCGTCGTCAATGGAAAAACCTTCGATGTCCCTGCGGATACGCTCCGCGACATCGCTGGCGGGCGCTTCACCGGTGCCCGTCAGCAAAGCGGCGAGCCGGGAATCCGACAGGCGGGCCAGATGGTCTGTTGCCCGCAGACCGGACGACACCCGCTCGGTCACTTTCTTTAACACGAAGCGACCAGTAATCTCGCCATAGTGCTCGTACAGCTCTTCGAATTCGTCGATTTCCAGCATCAGCACCGACAAAGGCTCATCGGCGCGCCTCGCGCGGGCGATTTCCCGAGCGATATCTTTCTCGAAACCGCGCAGGTTGCTGATCTGGGTGAGCGGATCCAGCATGGTGAGACGGGAAATCTGCTGCCGGCTGACCGCGTTCTTGAAACTGATGGAAACGACAGTGGCAAGATGCGCAATCAGGCGCTCGTCGTGTTCCGTCGTCTCCATGGGCGTCTCGGTAAACCCGCAGTGATAACTGCCCATCAGGCGACCTGAGTCCAGCAACGGCACCAGCAGGGCGTGCTGGATACCCTGGTCGGCCTTCAGTACCTCGAACATGCGGGAGTCGGTGGCATCGAGCAGCATGCTCTGCGGCTCCAGGTCATAGAGTTCCTGCATTTCAAACACGTCATGGTGCAGCTGCAGGTACTGACCGTAGCGATGCCCCGAGGTAATGAGTCCCGCGAGCACATGCTCTGGATCGTACAACCAGAGCTCGGCAACCCGAAAGCCGAAGTGGCGCGGCATGCTGACCAGCAGGACTTCCAGCAACGCCTGCAGGTCCGCGGCTTCGAGCAGCATGCACTGCATCTGCCGCGCCTGCTGCAATAGCCAGCGGTTGAGTTCGACCTTTTCTGACAGGCGTTCCTCGCGGATTTCGTCGGCGCTCTGCAGTGCCGGAGCGGCCTCGATCTCTTCTTGAGGCAGCTGTCCGTAAAAAAGCTCGTCAGCCATGCAGTGATCTCACTCTTTGATCGAGCCGGATGCCCGATACCGGGAATATAATTATTGGCTCGGTAGTTTAAGCCGCCTATACTATCGTTTGCAAACCTGCTCGTTGTTGCATAGACACATTCATGCAGTGCGGGTTTGACCAACCTGGGGGTGGCTTCGGCCTGAGATACCGCGTGCGGTAAACCCTTTGAACCTGATCCGGTTAGGACCGGCGTAGGGATAGGTGCACGTCTCCTTTTCCGTTTCGCACATCCAACCGGTTCTCTTGCCATCTGTCGAGGAGAACCTGATGAAACATTCCACCAGCCTGCTACTGCCCGCCCTGCTGCTGGCCACCGCCGGTCATGCCCACAGCGCCGAGCTCACCGAAATCCTGGTGACCGCCGAATTGCGCGAAACCCGGCTGCTGGAGCAGCCCGGCAGCACCAGTGTACTGACCGCCGACACCCTGCGCGAGCGGGCCGCCCAGCACCTGGAAGAGGTGCTCAATGTCATACCCAACCTGAACTATGCCAGCGGCGCCTCGCGGGCGCGCTTCTTCCAGATCCGCGGCATCGGCGAGCGCAGCCAGTTCCAGGAGCCCCTCAACCCCTCCATCGGCCTGCTGCTGGACGGCGTCGATTTCAGCGGCCTGGGAGCTGTCGGGACCCTGTTCGATGTCGAGCAGGTCGAGGTGCTGCGGGGGCCCCAGGGCACCCTGCACGGCGCCAACGCCCTGGCCGGCCTGATCAATATCCGCAGCGCCGCGCCGCAGTCCACCCCGGGGCTGACCCTGCAGGGCAGTCTCGCCGAGTACGATACCTGGAGCCTGGGAATCGTGGGCACCGGCCCGCTGGTGGACGAGCGCCTGCTGTATCGACTGGCGGTGCAGCAGTACCGCAGCGACGGCCACTACCACAACGACTTCCTGGGCCGGGACGACACCAATCGCCGCGATGAGACCACGGTGCGCGGGCGTCTGCGCTGGCTGCCGGGAGAGGCGGACACCGTGGACCTGAGCCTGATGGCCGTGGATGTCGACAACGGTTATGACGCCTTTTCCCTGGACAACACCCGCCGCACCCTGTCCGATGAGCCCGGACGCGACCGTCAGGAAACCGCCGCGGCAAGCCTGCAATGGACGGCCGAGCGCGAGGCCTTGACGGTCGAGGCCACAGTCACCGCCGCCAGTACGGACACCGAGTACAGCTTTGACGAGGACTGGAGCTTCGTCGGCATCGCCCCGGAGCTGGAGTACAGTTCCTTCGATCGCTACCTGCGCGACCGGGACAGCAACAGCGCCCAGCTGCGCCTGCTGTCCAGCGAGCGCTCGCGCCTGTTCGGCGGTCGCGGCGACTGGGCTGTCGGCGTCTACCACCTGGCCGACCGGGAAGACCTGCTGCGGCAGTACACCTACCTGGCGTCAGACTTTGCCAGCAGCTACAACACCGACACCAGCGCGGTGTTCGGGCAATTGGACACCGCACTCAGCGATACCCTCACCCTGGTCACCGGCCTGCGCCTCGAGCAGCGGCGCACCGATTACCGCGACAGCAACGGTGTCAGTCACCGGCGCAGCCGCGACCTGTGGGGCGCCCGGCTGCTGCTGGAGTACCAGCAGCCGGAAGGTGCCCTGTTGTATGCCGGGGTCTCCCGGGGCTATCGCGGCAACGGTGTCAACGCCGGCATCCTGGCCAGCGTGGAGACCACGACCGATCCGGCCCTGCAGCAGCGCCTCGAGGGACTGGGGCGCTTTGACGAGGAGACCCTGCTGAACTACGAGGCGGGCTACAAGGCCAGCTACGCCGGTGGCTCCCTGCAGGCCCGCCTGGCCCTGTTCTACATGGACCGCGAGGACCAGCAGGTCAAGGGCTCCCTGGTGTTGCCGCGGGATGACGGCAGCACCGCGTTCATCGACTACACCAACAATGCCGCCCGCGGCACCAACTACGGCCTGGAGCTGGAGCTGGACTGGCTGGCCAGCGAGCGCCTGAGCCTGTACGCCCACCTGGGCCTGCTGGACGCGACCTTTGATCGCTACACCAGCCCCGACGGCACCGACATGGCGGGCCGCGACCAGGCGCACGCGCCCGGCTACCAGGCGGCCCTGGGCGGACGCTTCGAGCTCAGCCGCCACCTGTACCTGAGGGTCGATCTGGAAGCGCGTGACAGATTCCACTTCTCGGATCGCTACGACCTGTTGTCCGACGCCTATGAACTGCTGCACATGCGCCTGGGCTGGCAAACGGCACAGTGGGAAATTGCCCTCTGGGGGCGCAACCTGGGCGACACCGACTACGCTACCCGTGGCTTCGGTGACTTTGGCAATGATCCCCGCAAGGGCTATGTCACGGAGCCCTACTACCAATACGGGGAGCCGCGCAGCCTCGGCGTCAGCGCCAGCTACAGCTTTTGAAACGGGAGCACCGCACTATGCATATCACCGCAGAACTGAGCCTGTATCCGCTACAGGAGGACTACATTCCGGTCATCAACGGGTTTATTGAGCGGCTGGCGGCTGCCGACGACCTCACCCTGGTCACCAATGCGATGAGCACCCAGGTCAGCGGCGAGGCGGAACAGGTATTCACGCTGATCCGGGAGGCACTGAGCGCCAGCCATGCACAGTTTGGCAAGCAGGTGCTGGTCTGTAAGTTCATCCCCGGCCTGCTGCCGATCCGCGACTGATGGCGACAAGCGATCTGTCCGCACAGCTGGTCGCTGCCGCCACCAGCCTCTCGGCCTGGGAACTGGCGGCGGTCCTGCTGGGCGTCGCCTACCTGTTGCTGGCAGTGCGCGAGAGCATTTGGTGCTGGTATGCGGCTTTTGTCAGTACCGGGATTTTCCTCTGGCTGTTCTGGGAGGTGAACCTGCTGATGGAATCGGCGCTGCAGCTGTATTACCTGGCCATGGCGGTCTACGGCTGGTACCAGTGGCGCCACGGTGGCCACAGCGACCGGGCAGCACCTGCTGCCGCCGCTGCCAGCAATAGCGGCCAGCCGCTGCCCATTGGCACCTGGCGTCTGCGCACACACCTGCTGGCAATTGGCGCCGTTGTCGTCGCCAGCGCCGGCAGCGGCTTGCTGCTGGCGCAGCACACGGATGCGGCACTGCCCTACCTGGACTCATTTACCACCTGGGGCAGTATCCTGACTACCTGGATGGTGGCTCGCAAGATACTCGAGAACTGGCTGTACTGGCTGGTGATCGACAGCGCCTCGATCTACCTGTATCTGGAGCGGGGGCTGCTGCTGACCGCAGGGCTGTTTGCGGTCTATCTCATCATCGTTGTTTTCGGGTACCGCAGATGGCTGCAACAGTACCGGCACCAGTCAGCCTGAGGCTGGAACAGGCCCTGGGGCAGTGGCGCCAGTGGCAGCTGGCAGCGCCGCTGCCCCAGGCGCCCAGGGTGCTGCAGCCACTCGGGCGCGGCCTCAGCAACCACAGTTTCCTGCTGGCGAGCGGGGAGCGGCGTTTCGTCCTGCGGCTCGACGGCATCAATCCCGCCGCCAACGGCCTCAGTCGCCAGCTCGAATGGCGCATCCTGCAGCAGGCCCACGCGGCGGGCATCGCGCCGGCACCGCGCTACTGCAACCCGGAACTGGGCGCCCTGGTCTGCGACCATCTCGCCACCGATGATGCCAACGCGGACGACCCGGCGGCAGTTGCCCGCTTGTTGCAGCGGATCCACCGCCTGCCCGCGGTGCATGCCCGGCTGGATCTCGCCGAGCGCTGCCGTCGCAGCGAGCACGGTCTGCGCCAGGGCCAGCCGGACCGCTGGCAATCCCTGCGCGGCGCGGCCGCCATGATTGCCGCACTGCTGCCGCGGCTGGCCACCAACGGCGGTCCGCTGACGCTGTGCCACAACGATCTGCTGCGGGCCAACCGCCTTGGCCACGACGGCCGCTTGTGGGCGGTGGACTGGGAATATGCCGCCATGGGGCCAATCTGGTTTGACCTGGCTGCGGTTATCGCGGGTGACGAGTGGACCGATGCAGCGGTCGCAGCGCTGCTGCAAGCCTATCTGGGCAGGGCGCCCCTGCCCGGTGAAAAGGAGCGCTTGCTCGGCTTCGAATGCGCCTATCGCTATCTGGAGCTCCTGTGGTACCTGCTCGCCCCGGAACCACCGCCCGCCGACTACCTGGCACGCAAGCACACGCTGCTGGAAGCACGCCTGCGAGCGCTGCCCGGCAGCTGACGGGACTGGCCGCGCCAGGTTCAGTCGCGGAAGTTGCTGAACTGCAACGGCAGACCGACAGGGCTTTCCCTGAGCAGGGCGATGGCCTGCTGCAGGTCGTCGCGTTTCTTGCCGGTCACCCGCACCTGGTCACCCTGGATCTGCGCCTGCACCTTCAGCTTGGCGTCCTTCAGGGTCTTGACGATGGTCTTGCACTGCTGGCTGTCGAGGCCATGGCGCAGGGTGATGGACTGCCGCACCTGTTTACCGCTGGCGCTGGGCTCTCCGCACTCCATCGCCTCCGGGTCGATGTCGCACTTGATCAGGGCGCTGCGCAGCATGTCCTCCATCTGTGCCAGCTGGAATTCAGCTTCCGCATACAGGACGACGGTGCGCTCCTCGCGCTCGAAGCCCGCATCCACACCCTTGAAATCGAAGCGGTTGCCGATAATCCGGGAAACCTGGTCAACTGCATTGGTGAGCTGGTGCAGGTCGACTTCCGATACAACGTCAAAAGATGGCATAGTGCATGTCCCCGGTTTACCGCAATGTTCTGGAGCCCCATGGTAGTCTGCCCGCGCCGCTTTGCAATCCCCGTCAGCGGCTGAGATAGCTGTGCAGCACTGGCACATTCTCGGCGCCGGGGCTATCGGCGGCCTGTTCGCCAGCCTGCTGCAGACAGCGGGCACACCCTGCACCCTGTTGTTGCGGGCAGAGGACCCCGACCTGGCTGTGGGCACTGCAGCGCTCACCCTGCGCCGCGGCGAGCAGCGGCAAACCTCCCGGTTCAGCGTCTCCGCCAGCAGCGACAGCGGCCCGATCAGCCACCTGCTGGTGTGCACCAAAGCCTATGACATCGTCGCCGCCATCGCCGGCGTCGCCCACCGTCTGGCCCCGGGCGCGGTGGTCGTTATGCTCGCCAATGGCATGGGTTACCAGCAACAGGTGCGCGCGCGCTGGCCACAGCTGGACTGCTTCAGTGGCAGCACCACCGAGGGCGCGTTCCGGGAGGGACGCCGCGCCATCTGCCACGCAGGACAGGGCAGCACGCTGATCGGCCAGCCGGGCCGGGTTGCAGCGCCGGACTGGTTCCAGACCTGGCTGGCGCTGCCAGCCAGCTGTGAGTGGAGCGCCGACATAGACACTGTGCTCTGGCGCAAGCTGGCCATCAACTGCGCCATCAATCCCGTCACCGCCCTGTATCGCTGCCGCAATGGCGAGCTGGCGCAGCGGCCGCAACTGGCGGCGCTGGTCGGCGAACTGTGTGCGGAAATCAGCGCAATAGGCATTGCTGCCGGCCAGCAACGGGCGGTAAGCAACCTCCGGCAACAGGTCATGGCGGTGATTGCCGCCACTGCCGACAACCGCTCCTCCATGCTACAGGATGTTCTGGCTGGCCGCGCAACTGAAATAGACTACCTGACCGGCTACCTCCTGGCCCGGGGCCGGGAGCATGGCGTGCCCGCGCCGCGCAACGCGGCACTGCTGGCAGCGGTACAGGCAGTAGGCGCGGACAACCTCGGCGCCTGAAGCGCCCGCTCAGCCATCCGCGGCAAACAGCTCCGCCAGCGTCAGGCCAATCAGCTGTTGCCAGTGTGCCGCGGGGGCATTGGCCAGCAACAGCGCCTGGCGATAGCGGCGCCAGGTCGCGCGCTCCCGCTCGAGGCCGAGCACGCACCAGGCCTGCTGGCAGTGCAGGGCTATCCGCAGCTGTTCCGGTGCCGGCGGTTGCCGCAGGGTGGCGAGGCTGCGGTCCAGGATGCGAGAACGAAAAGGCGGCAGCTCGCCGCTGAACACCAGCCCCGGCTCAAGCTGCAGCGCCTGGTCCCTGACCTGACCCAGCAGCCAGGCCGTATCCCGCCCCCCGGGCAGGGTCGCCCCTGCCTCGATCACGATCTGCGGCTGCGGCACATGGACGCGATAACTGGTGGGCCAGAGCCAGACCAGCAGCGCCGCCAACATCCCGGCAGACGCGGCCGCTGCCGCCAGCCACTGACGACGGCGCCAGTGGCGACCGAAGCCGAACAGCGACCACTGGCCGGGGCGCAGGGGCATGCGGGACCGGCCCTGATGGCGCAGACTGCCGGGGATCTGCAGCGGCAAATCGTCTGCGGTCTCCTCCCGGAAGGCGGGCCGCGCCTCTTCCGCCAGCGGGCGGTGCAGCGTGCGCGGCAGCCCGGAGGCAATTTCGTGCAGGCGCTGGCGTACCTCGTGGGTATTTTGGGGACGCCGTTCAGGATCCACGGCCAGCAACTCATACACCAGGTCAGACAGGGCCGGCGGCAGCGGTGTACCATCCGCGAGCGTTGCCGGCAGCGCTGGCGCTTCCCGCAGCAGGGCTGACGGATCCACAACACCGTTACGCAGGAAGGGGTGGTGGCCAGCGAGCATGCGGAACAGAAGGCAGCCGAGCGCAAACAGATCGGAGCGCACATCCAGCGGCCTCCCCTGCAGCTGCTCCGGCGACAGACAGGAAAGACTGCCACGGCCACCGTCAGGACTGCCCTGTGCCTGGGCGATGCCAAAATCGGTCAACTTGACCCGGCCGTCTGTCGTTACCAGCACATTGCCCGGCTTGAGGTCACCGTGGACGATACGCTGCTGCCGCGCCAGGGCGATCGCTGCGGCGACATCGCCTGCCACCACCAGTATGCTGGCGAGCGAGAGATCGCAACAGCCCAGCAATTGTTCCAGATCACACCCGGGCACATACTCCATGATCATGGCCAGGTGGGTATCACCGACAATCACATCGTAGATCTTGACCACCCGCGGACTGTCCAGCCCCGCCACCAGCTGCGCTTCCTGCAACACCTGCTTGCTGCGCGCCGGGTCCGCCGGCAAGGTGTAGAGCTTCGCCACGATGCGCCGGTCCAGGCGGTCGTCGAAACCGAGGAAAATCGAGCCCTGGCCACCGCGCCGGATCAGCCGGAGAATACGGTAGGGACCGATCCTGTCCTCGATACTCACACCCGGTCGCCAGCGTCCAGGTCACCGGGGCGATTGCGCAGCCGACCGCGCAGGGCAACCGTGGACACCCGCAGCAACATTGCCGCCGCCCTGACATCGCCATCGCCGTCGACCAGCGCCTGCTGCAGCTCTGTCTCGGGCACCTGTGCAGCCAGCCGCAAGCCGAGTTCGGGCAAGCGCCGGTAGAGAGCCTGGCGACTCATTCCGGCGCGCCGTGCCGCCGCAGCGACTTCATAGCACTCCTGTTCCAGCAGCGCGCGCAGGGCATTGTCTCCGAGTTGCACGGGAACCCGTTCATCGGTTTGCGCGTACTCCTCGGCCACGGCTGCCGCCGACTGCTGCAACAACAGCGCTGGAGGCTGGATCCCGATGTCACTGTCGAGGACCACCTGGCGAGCGCAATTGGCCAGTTCGCGGACATTGCCCGGCCACACATGGCGCAGGCAGAGGTGAAACAGCTCCGCCCATTGGGCAACCCGCAACTCATCCGCGCCCGGCTCCGGCAGCAGCGGTGAGCGCCCGATCTCGGTACAGGCCCGGTTGATGAAGTGACAGAACAATTCGCCGATATCCTCGGGGTGAGCGCGCAGTGGCGCCAGCTGTACCTCGGCACTGCCGAGGCGGTGGCGCAGGGCGCTGCGGAAGCTGCTGGCCGGTCCGTCCAGGGCTGCATCAGTGGCCGAGATGACCCGCACATCCACTTTTTCCAGCTGGCCGCCCACCGGTTGCACCTCCCGCTCCTGCAGGACGCGCAGCAGTTGCGGCTGGACGTCGTCCGGGGTATCGCCGACTTCATCCAGGAACAGGCTGCCGCCCGCGGCCTGCTGGAAGTAACCCCGATTGTTGCGATCGGCACCCGTGAAGGCGCCGCGGACGCTGCCAAACAGGGCCGCGGGTGCAACACCCGCGGGAATCGCCGCCATGTTGACCGCCACCAGGGGACCCGACCGGCGTTCGCTGCGGGCGTGCAGGGCTCGCGCCACCAGTTCCTTGCCGCTACCGGTTTCGCCCCGAATGAGCACATCGAGGCCACTGTCCGCCACCCGGGCAATTTGCTGCCGCAGGGATTGCATGTAGAAGCTGCTGCCACACAGGGCGGCGTCATCCGCCTCCTGCAACATGCTCGTCAATGGCTCCGGGGGCACGGGCTGCTCGCGCAACAGCAGCACCACGCTGTGCGCCAGTTGCAGGGCGATACCGCGGCGCAGGGCAGCGCGGTCCAGGGTTTGCGCCGTGCTGACCCAAGTGCCGTCGATGCGACAGCGGCAGGCAGCCGGCAGCGGTTCGAGCGTCACTCCGGCAGCGCTGAAAGACAGGGACAGGGCCTGGCGGCTGATATGGGGATCATCCAGGGGCCGGGCATCGCCCGTGGCAGCGGGGCTGAACAGCGGCTGCTGACGCCCCAGCACCAGCCTCCGGGAGCTGGGCTCGGGAACCAGCCAGCGCTCCCCGATCCGGTTCGGGTCGGGATGAAAAACAATCGTCACTACCCGGGCAGTGCGGGCCTGGTTTACCGCCAGCCTGGCAAACACCGAGGGCAGCGTCGCGTCCGTGCGGGAATATTCCGGCATAGGCAAACCTGTGCTGCTATGGACAACCGTGCGTTCAGCAAAGTTTAGCAGGGGTGCTCCCCGCCTGCCTGTTTTGGTCGCATTTGACGTCCCCCGGGCGGCGGCACGCCTATGCGAATATCGCCAGTACCGCGATCAGCACCACCCAGACCACGGCGCTGCGGGTCATCAGGCCAGCCAGGGCAGTGACCTCTCCGGCGGCCTGGCGGGACGCTGAAGTGTCGGTGGCAGAGCCGGCCGCCGCACTGCCTACCACCAGCAGCAGGCTCTGGCTGTCGGCCCAGGGATCGAGCAGCGCCGCGACCAGCTCATCGCGGCTGCGGACAAAATCCCCCGCCAGGGTAAAGGTGACCAGCAACAGGCGAGCGGGCAGCCAGTCCAGCAGAAACAGTATGCTTGCCGCTGGCCCCTCGCCCCCCTCCGCTGCGCGGTACTGTTGCAGCAGACGATAGCCCAGGGCCGCCACCGGCCCCAGCAGCACAAACCAGAACACCACCGCGAACCAGCGCTGGAAGCCGTCGTAATAGAGAGTGGCCTGCAGTTGCTGGTGCAATTGGTCGGGCTCCAGGCCGGGGTCGACCTCAAGCGGGTCACCCGCATGCAGTTCCTCGCGCAGATACAGCCAGGCGCCCTCACGGTTGTCGCGTTCGCAATAATCGCGGTAGCGGGCGATACGGGCATGGAAGTCGCCGCGGCCAAAGGCATACAGCAGCACCAGTGCGGCAGCGATAATCCAGGGCAGGCCAAACAGCAGCGGCCGCAGCAGATCCAGCACCAGCAGCGCCAGCAGCAGCGGCAGGCCAACCGTCAGCACCATCTGCACCCAGGGCAGCAGACCGAGCCCGCGGGCCCGCTGCCGCCATTCAAGCCACCAGCTGTCGCGGTGCAGCCAGGCTTCCGCGCCCCACAACTGGCGCAGGGCCAGGGCGATCATAAATGCGAGGAAATTCATGCCTGCTCTCCTGCAACTGCCAGGCTGGCGCGGTAGCGCGGCCAGTCAAAGGCGGGGCCGGGATCCGTCTTGCGGCCCGGGGCAATGTCCGCATGCCCCGCCAGGTGCTCCCGGTCGAGTGCGGGGTAGTGCGCCAGCAGGGCCCGGGTCAGTGCCGCCAGGGTCCGGTACTGCGCATCGGTGTAGGGCAATTCATCGCTGCCCTCCAACTCAATGCCGATACTGAAATCATTGCAGTTGTCGCGACCCCGCCAGCAGGACCGGCCCGCATGCCAGGCGCGATCGTCCACCGCCACGAACTGCACCAGTTCACCGCAGCGGCGCAGCAGGAAGTGCGCCGATACCTGCAGGCCGCGGATCTCCTCGAAGTAGGGGTGCGCGCTCCAGTCCAGGCAGTTGCAGAACAGGCGCTCCACTTCGTCGCCGCCAAAACAGCCCGGCGGCAGGGAAATATTGTGGATCACGATCAGTTCCGGCTCGACCCCCGCTGGCCGTGGCCCGCAGTTGGGAGAAGCCACGCGCCGCGCCTGCTGTACCCAGCCCTTGTCCAGTGTGTAGTGCATGCCCTGCCCGCCCCGTTTCGGCCATCATAGACGAGCCCCGCCGGGGGCTCAACGCGGACCGATACTGCTGCTACAATTCCGCCCCGCACTCTGCCGCAACCATCAGGATACCTACAGCCATGCCCGCGCTCACCGACACCGACATCCAGGACAATGCGCGCGCCGCGCTGGCGGAGGACATCGGCAGCGGCGACATCACCGCCGCCCTGATTCCCGAGGCTACCCACGCCAGCGCCCGGGTAATCACCCGCGAGGACGGCATCCTCTGCGGCCGCGCCTGGGTGGACGCGGTTTTTCACCAGGTGGATCCGGCCGTGACCCTGGAGTGGAGCGCCGAGGACGGGGCGCACGTTCAGGCCGGCAGCACCCTGTTTACCGCCCACGGCCCCGCCCGCTCCCTGCTCACCGCCGAGCGTGCCGCCCTCAATTTTCTGCAGTTGCTGTCGGGCACCGCCACCCGCTGCAGCCACTACGCCGCCATGGTCACGGGCACCGGCGTGCGCCTGCTGGATACCCGCAAGACCATACCCGGCCTGCGCAAGGCGCAGAAATATGCGGTGCGCTGCGGCGGCTGCTACAACCACCGCATGGGCCTGTATGACGCCTTCCTGATCAAGGAGAATCACATCAGCGCCTGCGGCGGGATTGCCGCCGCAGTCAGCCAGGCTCGAGCGCAGGCCCCGGACAAACCGGTTGAAGTCGAAGTGGAGAATCTGGAGGAACTGCAGCAGGCAGTGACCGCGGGTGCCGACCGGGTGATGCTGGACAACTTCAGCCTCCAGGACATGCGCCAGGCGGTGGCACTGGTAGCCGGGCGCCTGGAACTGGAAGCCTCCGGCAACATCACCAGCGACAACCTGCGGGAGGTCGCGGAAACCGGCGTCGACTATATCTCGATTGGCGCGCTCACCAAGGACAGCAAGGCCCTGGACCTGTCCCTGCGCCTGCTGGACTGAACCCGCCTACAGCAGCGCCCGCGAGCTGACGATCACGCCGTTGTTATCGGCGTAGAGGAAGTCCCCCGGGGCGATGCGGGCACCGCCGATCTGCAGCACGATATCGCGCTGGCCTTCCCCGCGCTTCTCGGTCTTCAGCGGCGTCGCGCCCAGGGCCTTTACCCCCAGAGCGGTCGCGGCAATCTCGTCCACATCGCGCACCGCGCCGTTGATCACCAGCCCGGCCCAGCCGTTGCGCGCGGCCTCCTCCGCCAGCATGTCACCCAGCAGGGCGCGGCGCAGGGAACCACCGCCGTCGACCACGATCACCCTGCCCGCACCGGACTCGCTCACACACTGCTTGACCAGCGAGTTGTCCTCGTGGCACTTGATGGTGACGACCTGGCCGGAGAAGCGCGGGTGGGCGCCGAAGTTGCGAAACTGCAGCTCAATGACCGCCGCGTCCGGCGCGGCATCGGTCAGGTCAGGTGTGGAAATTAGAAGCATCACTGGTGTCCCAAAAGGCGTGGCGGGTAGGATGTGGGAGCCCGCTGGCCCAGGCCACCTTCTCTGTCCGCTGCGCGGCCATTCACCTTGTCCGCGGGCGACAGGCTTGATCGCGCACGGAGTGCGCTCCTACAGCCAGTCGGCAGGGTAGCTGTTGAGGGCGCCCGCTGCAGTAGCGATGGCACCGGCGTGCGCGGTGCAGCGAGGCAGGATCTGCTCGGCATAGAAGCGCGCGGTGGCGATCTTGCGCGGGTAGAAGTCGTTGTCCGCGCCCGCCGCCATGCGCGCACTGGCCAGCAGTGCGGAGCGCGCCAGGTGCCAGCCGCCGAACAGGTAGCCGCACTGCATCAGGTAGTCAAAGGAGGCGCCGAGGGCCACGGCGGGGTCCGCCGCCAGTGCCTCCAGCACCTGTCCGGTCGCCTCCTCGGTGTCTGCCAGGGCATGCTCCAGGGCGGCGCCGATTTGCTGCAGATCACCGGCCTCGTGCTGCTTCAGCTCGGCCACGGTATCGGCCACCTGCGCCAGCGCATCGCGCATGGCTCCGCCCTGGTCGCGGCCCAGTTTGCGGCTGACCAGATCCGCCGCCTGGATACCGTTGGTACCCTCGTAAATCGAAGTGATGCGTACATCACGCAGGTACTGGGCGGCGCCGGTCTCCTCGATATAGCCCATGCCACCATGGACCTGCACGCCGAGGGACGTCAGCTCCTGTCCCACCTCCGTCAGCCAGCCCTTGATCACCGGGATCATCAGGTCGATGCGGAACTGCTGTCCCGCACGGTCGTCCTCGGGCCCGCGATGGGCCAGGTCCATGGTCACCGCCTCGGTATAGACAAAAGCGCGCATGGCCTCGATCAATGATTTCATGGTCAGCAGCATGCGCCGCACGTCCGGGTGCCCGATGATGGCGACGCCCCCCTGGACCCGCTCGCGGGCATAGGTCACGGCCTTCTGATAGGCCCCCTCGGCGGCGCCCAGGCCCTGCACACCGACCTTGAGGCGGGCCTCGTTCATCATGGTGAACATGCAGGCGAGACCGCGGTTCTCCTCCCCGACCAGGTAGCCAATGGCGCCGTCGCCGTCACCGAAGGCCATCACGCAGGTGGGGCTGCCGTGAATGCCGAGCTTGTGCTCGGTCGACACCGGGTAGACATCGTTGCGCTCACCCAGGCTGCCATCGGCATTGACCAGGAACTTCGGCACCAGGAACAGGGAGATGCCGCGGCTGCCCTCGGGAGCATCGGGCAGCTTGGCCAGCACCAGGTGGATGATATTGTCGGTGGCGTCGTGATCGCCCCAGGTAATGTAGATTTTCTGGCCGTGGATGCGGTAGTGATCGCCCTCGGGAATGGCGCGGGTTTTCATCACCCCGAGGTCGGACCCGGCGCCGGACTCGGTCAGGTTCATGGTGCCGGCCCACTCGCCCGCGTGCATCTTCGGCAGGTACAGCTGCTTCTGTTCCTCGGTGCCGTGGGCATGAATGGCCAGCGCGGCTCCACTGCTGAGCATGGGCGCGAGGCCAAAGGCCAGGTTGGCACTGTTCCACATTTCACAGGCGGCAGTGGCGTAGAGTTCCGGCAGGCCCTGGCCGCCATATTCGGGATCGGAGGAAATACCCATCCAGCCGCCAGCGCCCAGCTGCTGCAGGGCATCACCGTAACCGGGGGTGAGGGTGATGGCCCCGTCCGCACAGGTCGCGGGCTGCTGGTCCCCTGTCCGGCGCAGGGGCGCAAGGACCCCGCCGGCAAATTTGGCGCCTTCATCGAGCAGCGCGGACGTGAGCTCCGGACCCAGGCCCAGCTCGGCAAACGCCGGCAGCGCACCCAGGGTGCCTCCCACATCCAGCAGTTCCTCGATCAGGAAGCTCATGTCTTCGATGGGGGCGCGGTAGTGGCTCATGGCTGGCAGGTTCCTTCTGTTGCTGCATCTGGTCTGGTAAAAGGGCGCATTATAACGGCTGCGGGACCCAAACTGTGGGAACCCAAACTGTGGGAACCCAAACTGTGGGAGCCCACTCCGTGGGCGATCGCTCCATGGGCGATCGCTCGCTGACAAGGTGAATGGACGCGCAGCGGCCAGAGAAGGTGGCCTGGGCCAGCGAGCTCCCACACATCAACCACAAGTCCACAGCGTCACCAACACCACCTTGGCAATTCTAGCCACCCGCGTATAATTTGCCCAATCTATTGCCTTCATCCTCGCCATTTACCCCATGAATAGGCCTTGCCCGTGCAATTGAACCGTATCGACCTCAACCTGCTGGTCTACCTCGACGCCCTCCTGCGGGAGCGCAACGTCACCCAGGCCGCGCAGCAGTTGAACCTGTCCCAGCCCGCCATGAGCAACGGCCTGCGCCGGTTGCGCACCCTGTTCGACGACCCCCTGCTGGTGCGCACCTCCGACGGCATGACCCCGACCGAACGCGCCCTGGAGCTGGAACCGCTGGTGCGGGACGTGCTGATGAATATCGAGCAGGCGGTGCAGCCACGCACCGCTTTCGAGCCCGCACAGGCGTCGCGGGTATTCCGCATCATGGCCAGCGACTACGCCGAGTCCACCCTGCTGCCGGCGGTACTGGGCAAGCTGCGGGTACTGGCCCCGGGCCTGACCCTGGATATCATGACCCCCTCGGATGTCAGCTTCCTCGATGTCGAGCGCGGCAAGGTGGACATGGTGATCAACCGCTTCGATTCCATGCCCCAGTCCTTCCACCAGATCCACCTCTGGAACGACAGCTTTTCCTGCCTGTTGAGTCCGGAGAATCCGGTGCTGGAGGATTTCACCCTGGACAACTACCTGCAGGCCAAGCATATCTGGGTCAGCAAGACCGGCATGGGTGTCGGTGTCGGCGTGGATCCGGACGATGTCCAGCGTCTCGGCTGGGTGGACGCGGCACTGGCGAAGATCGGCAAGAAACGGCAGATCCGCGTGTTCACCCGCCACTACCAGGCCGCCATGACCCTGGCCGAGCAAAACGACCTGATCGTCACCCTGCCCACCCGCGCTGCCCTGCTCAAGCGCAACAACCCGCGGGTGGTGCTGCGGGAGCCGCCGCTGGCGATCCCGCCGCTGCAGTTGAAAATGGCCTGGAGCCCGCTGCTGCAACACAATCCCGCCAACCGCTGGCTGCGCAAGCTGATTGCGGATACGGCCCGGGAGCTGGACGACCAGCCGCCGTTGCCGTAAGGAATAGGCATTCAGATAAAGAATGGTCACGATAAAAACGATAAATTGGCTAAATCTTGCGCCCAGCCCGTAGACTGTTATTTTGGATTGCGGGGCTGCATCTGTTGGCCCCGGCCAGAACATGAGGACAGACCATGACCGACCGCACTACCGAAGGCCGCCTGCGCATTGCCACCGAATTGCACACTCTGCTGGAACAGGACATCGCCCCCGGCACCGGCGTCTCGCCAGCACAGTTCTGGACCGGCCTCGATGCCATTGTGCACGATCTGGGCCCCCGCAACCGGGAGCTGCTGGCCCGGCGCGAGACCATCCAGCAGCAGATAGACGACTGGCACCGCGCCCACCCCGGCCCCGACTACGACCGCGCCGCCTACAAGGCCTTTTTGCAGGAGATCGGCTACCTGCTGCCGGAGCCGGCCGATTTCAACATCAGCACGGAAAACGTGGATGAGGAGATCGCCACCCTGGCCGGCCCCCAGCTGGTGGTGCCGGTCATGAATGCACGCTATGCCCTGAACGCGGCCAACGCGCGCTGGGGCAGCCTCTACGACGCCCTCTACGGCACCGACGTGATCCCCGAGGACGGCGGCGCTGAACGCGCCGGCGGCTACAATCCGGTGCGTGGCGCGAAAGTCATCGCCTGGGCGCGGGACTTCCTCAATCGCCACTGCCCCCTGTCCACCGGCGACCACAGTCAGGCCAAGGCCTATACGGTCGTCAACGGCTGCCTGCAGGTGGTGCTGGATGAGGGCCAGATTACCGCCCTTTCGGACCCGAGCCAGTTCCGCGGCTACAGTGGCGAGCGCAACGCGCCCAGCAACATCCTGCTGCGCCACAACGGCCTGCACATCGACATCCAGATCGACCCCCTGAGCGACATCGGCGCCAGCGACGCCGCCGGCGTCAAGGATGTGGTGCTGGAAGCGGCCCTGACCACCATCCAGGACTGCGAGGACTCCATCGCCGCGGTGGATGCCGCCGACAAGGTGGTGGTCTATCGCAACTGGCTGGGGCTGATGCGCGGCGACCTTGAGGACTCCTTCCGCAAGGGCAGCGACACCCTCACCCGGCGCCTGAATCCTGACCGGGTGTTCACCGGCGCCGACGGTGGCGAGCTGGTGCTGCCGGGCCGCAGCCTGATGTTCGTGCGCAACGTCGGCCACCTGATGAGCAACGACGCCATCCTCGACGCCGATGACAACGAGATTCCCGAAGGCATCATGGACGGCATGTTCACCGCCATGATCGCCCTGCACGACCTGCGCGGCGCCGGCCCCCTGCACAATTCCCGCCGCGGCAGCGTGTACATCGTCAAGCCGAAAATGCACGGCCCGGAGGAAGTGAGCTTCACCTGCGAACTGTTCGACCGTATCGAGGACGCCCTGGGGCTGGCGCGCAATACCATCAAGCTGGGCATCATGGACGAGGAGCGGCGCACCACGGTCAACCTCAAGGCCTGCATCGAGCGGGCCCGGGAGCGGGTGGCGTTCATCAATACCGGCTTCCTGGACCGCACCGGCGACGAGATCCACACCAGCATGGAAGCCGGCGCCATGACACCCAAGGGCGCCATGAAGCAGGAACCCTGGATCAATGCCTACGAGGACTGGAACGTCGACATCGGCCTCGCCTGCGGGCTGCAGGGCCGGGCCCAGATCGGCAAGGGCATGTGGGCGATGCCGGACTTGATGGCAGACATGCTCGCCGCCAAGAGCGGCCACCCCCGCGCCGGTGCCAGCACTGCCTGGGTACCCTCACCGACAGCCGCCACCCTGCACGCCACCCACTACCACGAGATCAACGTGGCGGCGCGGCAGGAACAATTGAAGTCGCGGCCGCGAGCCTCGCTGGACGACATCCTCTGTATCCCCTTGAAGGGCGCAGAAGGTTTGAGCGCCAAGGATATCCAGCGCGAACTGGACAACAACGCCCAGGGTATCCTCGGCTACGTGGTGCGCTGGGTCGAACAGGGCGTGGGTTGCTCCAAGGTGCCGGACATCAACGACGTCGGCCTGATGGAAGACCGCGCCACCCTGCGCATCTCCAGCCAGCACATCGCCAACTGGCTGCACCACGGCGTCTGCAGCGAAGCGCAGGTGATGGAGACCCTGGAACGGATGGCGGCGGTGGTGGACCAGCAGAATGCCGGCGACCCGGCCTACCGCAACATGGCGCCGGACTTCAGCGACAGCGTCGCGTTTCAGGCGGCACTGGACCTGGTACTGAAGGGGCGCGAACAGCCCAGCGGCTACACCGAGCCGGTGTTGCACGCCCGGCGGCGGGAGGCGAAGGCGAAATACGGTTGCTAGGCCAACGCCGCACCCAGTCCTGTAGGAGTCCGCTGGCCCAGGCCACCCTCTCTGGCCGCTGCGCGGCCATTCACCTCGTGGCCCAGGCCACCCTCTCTGGCCGCTGCGCGGCCATTCACCTCGTCAGCGGGCGATCAATCCGCTCCGCCGGCAACAAGCGAATCGCGCACAGAGTGCGCTCCTACAGCGGCTTGCGCTCCAGCGCCGCCATCGGCTCCACGTACTCGTGGCCCAGCGCCTCGGCCACCGCCGGATGCGTCACCATGCCGGCATGGACATTGAGACCATGGCGCAGGTGCGGGTCAGCTTCCAGAGCTGCACTGACGCCGTCCCGGGCCAGTTTCACCGCGTAGGGCAAGGTGGCATTGGTCAGGGCGATGGTGGAAGTGCGCGCCACGCCGCCAGGCATGTTGGCCACGCAGTAGTGCACGACGCCGTCGACCACGTAGGTAGGATCCTGGTGGGTAGTGGCCCTGCTGGTCTCGAAGCAGCCGCCCTGATCGATGGCGACATCCACCATCACCGCGCCCTTCTTCATGCGCCCCACCAGCTCGCGGGAAATCAGCTTCGGCGCCGAGGCGCCGGGGATCAACACCGCGCCGACCACAAGATCCGCCTCCAGCGCATAGCGTTCGACGGCTTCCTTGGTCGAGTACACGGTTTTCAGGCGTCCGCCGAAGACCATGTCCAGTTCCTTCAGGCGGCCGAGATCCCGGTCCAGCAGGGTCACGTCAGCACCCATGCCCATGGCCATGCGGGCGGCGTTGATGCCGACCACGCCGCCGCCAATCACCAGCACTTTGGCCGGCTCAACGCCGGGCACACCGCCGAGCAGGACACCGTTGCCACCCTGGGCTTTTTCCAGATTGTGGGCACCGGCCTGGATCGCCATGCGGCCGGCCACCTCGCTCATCGGCGCCAGTAGCGGCAGGCCGTGGCCCGCCGAGGTGACCGTTTCGTAGGCAATGCAGGTGGCGCCGGAAGCCAGCAGGGCACGGGCCTGCTCCGGGTCCGGCGCCAGGTGCAGATAGGTGAACAGGATCTGCCCCGGACGCAGCAGCTTGCACTCCGCCGGCTGGGGCTCCTTGACCTTGATGATCATCTCCGCGCGGGCGAATATCTCCTCCGGGCTGGCGACAATCTCCGCGCCGGCGTCCAGGTACTGGGCGTCGTCAAAGCCGATCGGCTCACCGCCGTCCTGCTGCACCAGCACCCGGTGGCCATCGTGCACCAGCTCGCGCACCCCGGCAGGGGTGAGGCCGATGCGATATTCGTGATTTTTTATTTCCTTTGGAACGCCGATCAACATGACTGTGCTCCCCGAGAGCGGTTAGTGATAGCGCGCATCCTAGACGGGAATCTCGAACTTTTCCTCTGTATCTTTGCACCCAGAACAGCGTTTTCAGCTTTATATCGCGAAATATTCAGTGCAAACAACCATCATAGAAGCGTAATATGCAGCCGCAACGCCGCGATATAACCAAACTGACGGTGGAGTACCATGGAACGCAAACTGCACACCCTCAATCGCACCGATCGCCGTCTGCTGCGCCTGCTGCAGCAGGACGCGCGCACAAGCTACGCGGAACTGGCGCGGCAGGTAGGCCTCAGCACCACCCCCTGCAAGGAGCGGATCAAGCGGCTGGAACGGGAGGACGTGATCCGCGGCTACCAGGCGATTCTCAATCCGGATTTTCTCGACGCCGGGCTGGTGGTTTTCGTGCAGATACGCCTGAGCCGCACCTCCCAGGACATCTTCGAGGAATTCAAGCAGAGCGCCTTTGAATTACCCGAGGTGCAGGAGTGCTACCTGGTGTCGGGCAATTTCGACTACCTGATCAAGGCCCGGGTGGCGGACATGAATGCCTACCGTGCTTTTTTGGGGGAGACCCTGCTGACCCTGCCCGGTGTACAGGAATCGACCAGCTATGTGGTGATGGAGCAGGTGAAGGAAACGCTGGCCCTGCATATTCCGTAACCCCGGGCGGTCAGCACCGCCGCACTCACTCGTGATCCGCATCCTTGTACTGCAGATTGGTGAGCTGCTCTGACAGCAGCCCGATCAGGAAGACGATCATGCCCGCGAGCACCAGCAGCGTACTCATGTTGCTGAAACGCCAGGAGCCGCTGGTGAGCGCAGCACCCAGATAGTTGACAACCCCGAGCCCCGCCATCAGCACCGATACCGGAAAATACACCTTGAGCGGCGAATACAGGGTGCCGATCTTGAAGATGATCAGGAAGAACCGCACCCCGTCCCGGAGCACATTGATGTGACTCTTGCCGAGCCGCTGGCTGACGTCAATCGGCACAAATCCCACCGAATAACCGGCACGAAAAAACGCCATGGTCGAGGTCGTGGGATAACTGAAGCCATTGGGCAGCAGGTACAGGAAGCCGAGGAACTTGCGCCGGTTAACGGCCCGGAAACCGGAGGTGAGATCATCGATGCGCCGGTTGACCATCCAGCTGGCGAGCCGATTGTAGAACGCATTGGCGCTCCAGCGGGCAATGCTGGCCTGCATGCCCCGCCCGCTGCGGGCGCCCACCACGAGGTCGTAACCTTCCCCCACCAGCGCCAGCAAGCGCTCGACATCCTCGGGATTGTGCTGGCCATCGCCATCCATGAAGACGACATACTCGCCCTCCGCAGCCAGCGCACCGGCCTTGATGGCGGCCCCGTTGCCCTTGGAATAGGGCTGCACCAGCACCTCGACCCCGGCGGACTCGCAGACCCGACGGGTGCCATCGGTGGAGCCATCGTCCACCACCAGGATCTGCTGGTCTGGGTACAACTTCCGCAGCCGGGGCAACAGCTCGCCCAGACCCTGCTCTTCGTTCTTCGCCGGGATGACGATGGAAAACGACATTTCACTTCGCACGGTATTCCCTTATCCTGCGCCTGCAACCCAGACCGCAGCCCGACTATAGAGCAATTCGGCAACAGGTGTGAACCGTGGATGCTTGTGGCGGCTGACGCAGGACCCACCACCCGCGCGCAGAGCACGAAATGATTACAGGTAGATCTGCAGGTTAGCCGCGTCAGCCGCCGACAGCCTGCCCTCCCGTTGCAGGTCAAGCAACCGCTTCTTCAGTTCATCGACCCGCCCGGTCTCGCCCAGTACCGTGGCAAAGTGCAGGCTCATGAGCAGCAGCTGTGTATTGTCAGGTGCCTGCTGCAGGCCAAGACCGGCATAGTCCGAGCCGTCCTGCATTCGCTCCAGCGCATTCATCAATACTGCCAGCGATGTATAGACACCAACCGATGCCCTGCCCGACTCAGGCTCGGACAGATAGATTGCTGCGAGGTGGTCGGCAAGCGCTTGCCACTCAAACTGCGGACATTCGCCTGCGCTTTGCAAACCGACAATCACCTCCAGAGTGTTGGTATCCCCGATGGGCCGCTCGGGATGCGTCCGACCCAGGCTCGCCAACTCCGCCCGCGGCAAAGGCACCTGTGCCATGCAGGCCAGGGCAATGTTGCGCAGGCGGAAGTCACCCTCCCGCTCTAATCGCGCCGCTTTCTGTGTCAGACTGGCATGAAAACCCGCGCGGGAGAACTCCAGCGCTGCCTCGAAATCCCCCAGCTGCGCCATGCGGGTCGCCATGTCAGTATTGGCGCGCACCGATTGCGGATGGCCCTGCCAGTGATGCAGAGCCAACAGTGTCGGACTCGACCAGATCTGCACCTGGGACACGGTCTTCAAGGCCAGCAACAGCACGGGCACCGCGACCCACGCCAATAATGGTGCCGAGAGCTGCATCCAGCGACGCCCAACCTCACCTATGAGGACCGCCGGCAACAGTGCCAGGGCAACGGACGGCAGGTAATTCCTGTGCTCGAAGTACAGCTCCAGAGCGAAGAAGCTGGACTCCATGCTGTGGGCGCCGAGGAAGAACAGCACCAGCCCCAGTAGCGGTGTGGCCCAGGTGATTCCCCGTAATACAGCAAACGACAAAGCCGCCAACAGCAGCAACCAGGCAGCCAGGGCGAAGGCCGTCGCCGGCGGGTCCAGCAGGGAAGCGGATACGCGAACATCATCGTGGAACACGCCCAGCAGCGAAAGATCCGGCCAATAGAACTGGAACACATAGTCCCAGAGTATCCCGGGCTGGGTCAGCAGGCGCTCCTGCAGGGTGAAACTGCGGGCATCGTAGCCACGCTGTACACTGTCGAAGTTAACCAGGAAGTACGCCACAACCGTCAGCAGCCCAAGACCAATTAACGCCCAGGAACCGGACCGCAGCAGCGGCTGCACGCGTCCGTCAGCAAGCCTGCCACGCAGGAAAGCGGCTTCGACCACCACGATCAGCGGCAGCGCCAGCAAGCCGTTTTCCTTGGCGAAAGGCGCCAGGCCGAGACTGACTGCACACAGCGCCCACCAGCCCCAGGCGGCCCGACTGGTGCCGAGAACCGCGCGCCCCTTGAGGTAAAAGACCAGGGCCAGGAGCACAAAAAAAGCCGCCAGCATGGCCATGCGCTGCACCGGATACAGCACCGTGCTGGTCTGCTGCGGCGCCAGCAACCACAGGGCCATGGCCAGCAGAGCCAGCCACGCAGCGTGGCGATAGCACCGGCTCTGGCACAGCAGGTAGGCGAACCAGAACAGCAGGGCACCGGTGAGTGCATGCAGCAGGATCGAATGGCGCTTGAGGGTGGCCGCGCTGCCATCCACGAAAGCATGTTCCAGGGCAAAGGTAAACATGGAGACCCAGCGCCCCAGTCCGCCCGAGCGATCACCGAATACATAGTCCCAGAACCACTGCGGGTGCGTCGCCAGGGTTTGCAGTCGCAGCAGGCTGCTGCGGTCATCGAGGATGAAGCCGCCCAGCTGCCCGGGCCAGTAAGCCCAGAGGGTGAAGCCCAGGCAGGCTCCCAGCAACAGGCAGGGCCATACCGACCGGGCGAGGTTCGCCATCGAACCGGACTCCTCGCGCCGCATCAGTCGGCCACCAGCGTGCGCAGCCGCGACACCTGCCGGCGTCCTGTATCCAGGGCCTGTATGCGGGCCACAGCCGCATACATGGCGGCGACGTCATTGGCCTCCACACTCGCGGCGAGACGCAGGTACTGGACGCGAGTATTGCCGGGGTACTGCTGTTCGAGCTCCGCCAGCAGCTGCAACGGCTCGAAATCACCGACGCCACAACGAGCAATGCTGTAGCGCGCAACGTCCCAGTCTAATGCATTGGTGCCCGTTGTGCGCAGCGCCTCCACCAGGGCCAGCGCCCGGGCCGCGCCCGGGCCGCAGTCCCGCAGCAGGTGGTCCAGCACTGCGTTGAGGCCGTTCATTTCCGCTGCCGATAGCACCGGTTTCCCGGCTCTAGCCTGGAGTGTCTTCAGAGCAGCGGCCTGCTCCGGGTTACCCGGGAACCAGCGCGCATCCAGCAAGTAGAGCGCCGCGTGGGCCACCATGGAATCGGGCTCCAGCGCCGCCATGCGCTGCAGCGCCGCCCGCGCCGCCACGAGGTCATCCAGCTCCGCCTGGCCATCCCGGGCCAGCGCAATCTCATAGCGTTTGGTCAGGGCCCGGGACAGAAAATACTGCCCGCGCGCCGAATCCGGATGGTGGCGGGCATTGGACTGCGCCAGCCGCAGCTCGTCACCCCAAGTGTGGGTGCGCAGCCCCAGCAGGAGCACCAGCGGTAGGCCAATAACCAACAGCAACAAGCGCGGATCCAGCGCGGGCAGGCGGCGGGCCAGCGCGCCCAGCGCCCCTGCCAGAACCATGGCCAGGCCCACAGACGGCAGATAATTGCGGTGCTCAAATACCATTTCCAGGGCCAGCACACTGGATTCCATGCTCTGCCCAATGAGGAAAAACAGCAGGCCGAACAGCAACCACGGGCAGGCACGAGCAGCGCGGAGGGCGGCCGCCAGCAACAGCACCCAGGCGACAGCGGCAAGCGCGGTGGTGCCGGGCGCAAACCAGCCGGTCGACACCGGGATATCATCGTGCAGGAACCCCAGCTGCCCCGGCAGCGGCACCACAAACCAGCTCACGTAGTGCCACAGCACACGCAACTGGGTCAGCAGCCTCTCGTTGAAACTGAAGTCCCGCTGCCCATAGCCCGACAGGATGTACTCCGGCGCCGCCAGCAACAGGGCTGCCACCAGTACCAGTGGCAGCAACAGGGCCAGCAGCGCCAGCCACCGCAGCCAGGGCAGCTCACCACCTGCCCAGCACCCGCGCAGGAACAGCCACTCGACCAGTGGCAGCAACCACAACAGCAACAGGCCGTTTTCCTTGGACATAACCGCCGCGACGGTAACCAGGCCCAGCCACAGCCCCGCAGCCACGAGTTCTGCGACGGATGCGCCCTGCTCAGCCCAGCGGTTGCGCCAGCGGGTATACAGGTACAGCCCCAGCAGCACGAACAGGGTCGCGAGCTGGGCCATGCGCTGCACCGGGTACAGCACCGTGGACACATGCAGAGGCGCCAACAGCCAAAGAGCAACGGCCAGACCCATGGCGGGAACACCAAGGCGCGAAACCGTCGCCGCAGACTGCGCCCGCTGCAATTGCAGCAGGAAGCCCAGTAACAGGAGACCGCAAAGCAGGTGGATGAGCAGGTTGGTGAGCTTGAAAGGAATCGCCGAGAGGGTGTCCTGCCAGGCTGAGTTCACGGCCAGGCTGAACATCGCCAGTGGGCGCCCGGTGGGACCGGAATTGCTGCTGAGAATGGCATCGCGCCAGGCACCAGCGCTCGCGAGATCCAGCTGTGAGATGGCGGCGTTGCGTGTGATTGCGGGGCCGTCATCGAATAGAAAATAATCGCCGCTCGCCAGCCAATACAAGGATGTAACTACAAAAAAAACGATGGCCTGGCGGCCTGTTACCGTTCTCATTAGGAGACTGGCACCCCTGTTGGCAAGGAGCTCGCGTACCCGGAGCTAAAAAAAACCCGGCGTTAGCCGGGCTTTCTCTATCTCTGAGTATAGATCAGAACTGTGACCTTTCGCTTTATTTAGCCACGACAGGTAGACGGCAGGTATTTGGCCGGCACGGTTTGACTGATGTCAGTACCTTCACTGGCAGTACTTCCGCATACCCACTGCACACTTCTGCTGCCGGTTACTGTTACCGGAGACAGGCTGAAGCCGATGCCTGCTCCCGTTAGGCCCGGAATGACGTCGTCTTTCAAGGTGACAGCAACTATCCCGTCATCACTGTCGTTATACTTAATGGATGCCACTATTTCGGTATTCGGATTGGTGTTCAGGCCTGCTTGAGCAGCAGTCGGGAAAACGCCTTGCGTCGCATAGTACTCACTCAGTGTCGTTTTCGCCTCAGACAAATACGCCATCGGCTCCGACATCTTCGCCCGCACCGTATAATCCTGGTATGCCGGCAGCGCAATCGCAGCCAGAATGCCGACGATCGCGATCACGATCATCAGTTCGATCAGGGTAAAACCCTGTTGGACCTTTTGCATCTTCATGTTTCCTGCTCCTATCCCCAGTGGGGTCTCGTCTATCAGCTCAACTGCCGTGGCAGCGCCTTGCAGTCATGGTAAGGCACACTTCGTGCCAACTTCTAGCAGGGAGCGCGCAAAAAAATAATTTCCATATTTTTCATGGTATTACAAACACCCGGCTTTATTGACTCGGCCCCCTGCGGTAACCTCGGATAACCCACACGGGGCATATAGCGACTCAATGTGACAATTTGCGGCAACAGCGCGGGCCGTATTGACGATCATTGTCCACCTCCGAGCCTTCAGCCTCATCAAAAACTACCAGAAATCCACATAAAATCATACTTTTACAGCGCAAACAGGGTATTAGCATTAAGTCAGTGTGGTTATACTAAGGGCAATTCGTTAACTCGTGCAGACAATAATGCGACCGTCAGGGATGCACACCGGATGAATGAGAGAGCCATAGGGCAGCTGAGCGGCCTGGCCGGGCGCTTGGTCGTGGAAGGCCTGATCAGCGCCGAGCATGCCAAGGAGGCCCAGCGCGAAGCGGCCTACGAGCGCGTGCCCCTGGTGAAGTACCTGGTGGACAAGCTCGACCTGGACAGCCAACGCATCGCCGAAGTGGCCTCGATGGAATTCGGCGTGCCCCTGCTCGACATCGACGCCTTCAATCTCACCACCCAGCCCGCGGGTCTGGTGGATGTCAGCCTGGTGACCAAGCACCACGCCCTGCCGCTGTACCGCCGCGGCAATCGCCTGTTTATAGCCGTGTCCGACCCCACCAACCTCGCCGCGCTGGATGAAATCAAGTTCCACACCGGCATCAACACCGACGCGGTGCTGGTGGAGGAGCGCGCTCTCAGCAAGGTTATCGCCGCCTGGGTCGAGTCCCAGGACAATCTGGCCGAGGGCCTGGGAGACCTGGAGTCGGAAGACTTCGAGAACATCGACATCTCCGGCGGCGAGGATCTTGGCAAGGAAGAAAATACCGACAGCGTGGATGAAACGCCGATCGTGCGCTTCATCAACAAGGTGCTGATCGACGCCATCAAGCAGGGCGCCTCGGACATCCACTTCGAACCCTACGAGAAAAACTACCGGGTGCGTTTTCGCACCGACGGCATCCTGCGGGAGGTGGTAAAGCCGCCGAAGAATCTTTCCGCGCGCATGGCGGCGCGCCTGAAGATCATGTCGCAGATGGACATTTCCGAGCGCCGCGTCCCCCAGGACGGGCGCATCCAGATGAAGCTGTCCCGCAACCGGGCCATCGACTTCCGGGTCAACACCCTGCCCACCCTGTTCGGGGAAAAGGTGGTGCTGCGTATCCTCGATCCCAGCAGCGCGCAGATGGGCATCGACGCGCTGGGCTATGAGGAAGACCAGAAGGAAATGTATCTCAATGCCCTGAGCAAGCCCCAGGGCATGATTCTGGTGACCGGCCCCACCGGTTCCGGTAAAACCGTATCGCTGTACACCGGCATCAACCTGCTGAACCAGCCCGAGCGCAATATCTCCACCGCGGAAGACCCGGTGGAAATCAATATGGAGGGCGTCAACCAGGTTCACGTGAACCCCAAGGTCGGGCTGGGCTTTGCCGAGGCCCTGCGCTCCTTCCTGCGCCAGGACCCCGACGTCATCATGGTGGGGGAGATTCGCGACCTGGAGACGGCGGAAATCGCGATCAAGGCCGCCCAGACCGGCCACCTGGTGCTGTCGACCCTGCACACCAACAGTGCGGCGGAAACGGTCACCCGTTTGCTGAACATGGGCGTACCCTCCTTCAACCTCGCGACCTCGGTAAACCTGATCATCGCCCAGCGCCTGGCGCGGCGCCTGTGCAAGGAGTGCAGCGTGCCGGCCGACGACATCCCCAGGGAGGTGCTGCTGGAGCATGGCTTCACCGAGGAGCAGCTGGCCACGGCCGACATCCGCAAGGCGGTGGGCTGCGACCACTGTACCGACGGCTACAAGGGCCGGGTGGGTATCTACGAAGTCGTGCGCATTACCCCCAGTATTGCCCAGACGATCCTGGCCCAGGGCAACGCCATGGAAATTCACAAGCAGGCCCGCGATGAAGGCTTCCGCGACCTGCACCAGTCGGCACTCCTCAAGGTTGCCAACGGACTTACCAGCCTGGAAGAAATCAATCGGGTGACAACGGACTAGCATCAGGGTAACGCGCGAGCGCTGAACGGATACGACTATGGCTACGAGTACAGCAAAAAATGTGTTTATCTGGAGCGGTGTCGACCGCAATGGCCGCAACTCCCAGGGGGAGATCTCGGCGCAAAGCTCGGCCATGGCCAAGGCCCAGCTCCGCACCCAGGGCATCAAGCCAAAATCGGTGAAGAAGAAGGCCAAACCGCTGTTCAACAGCGGCAAGCCGATCAAGCCCGGGGATATCGCCATTTTTACCCGTCAGCTCGCCACCATGATGAAGGCCGGGGTGCCTCTGGTGCAGAGCTTCGACATCGTCGCCGAAGGCCTGGACAAGCCGAAGATGCGCGAGCTGGTGGTCAGCATCAAGAACGACGTCGCCTCCGGCTCGGGCCTGGCGCCGTCCCTGGCCAAGTACCCGCGCCAGTTTGACGACCTGTTCTGCAGCCTGGTGGCCTCGGGCGAGGCCTCCGGTACCCTGGAAACCATGCTCAGCCGGGTCGCCACCTACAAGGAGAAGACCGAGCAGCTCAAGGCCAAGATCAAGAAGGCCATGACCTATCCCACCGCGGTGGTGATTGTCGCCATCGTGGTGACAGCCATCCTGCTGATCAAGGTCGTGCCCCAGTTCGCCGAGACCTTCCGCAGTTTCGGCTCGGATCTTCCGGCCTTCACCCTGATGGTCGTGGGTCTGTCCAACTTCATGCAGGAATGGTGGTTCATCATTCTGCTGGGCCTGGTCGCCATAGGGTATGCGCTCAAGGAATTCAAGCACCGTTCGGTGGCATTCTCCGAGTTCCTGGACCGTCTGGCCCTGCGCCTGCCGGTGATCGGCGGCATTGTCCACGACGCGGTGATTGCACGGTTCTCGCGCACCCTGGCGACCACCTTCGCCGCCGGGGTACCGCTGGTGGATGCGCTCAACTCCACCGCCGGGGCAGCCGGCAACTCGGTCTACAGCAAGGCAATCATGCAGATCCGCGACGATGTCACCACTGGCACCACGCTATACCAGGCGATCAAGGCCACCGGCCTGTTCCCCAACATGCTGTTGCAGATGGTCTCCATCGGCGAGGAATCCGGCGCCCTGGACGACATGCTGGACAAGGTCGCCCAGCACTACGAGGAAGCGGTGGACAACGCCGTGGACAGCCTCAGTTCACTGATGGAGCCGATTATCATGTCGGTACTGGGCGTGCTGGTGGGTGGCCTGATGATCGCCATGTACCTGCCGATCTTCATGCTCGGCTCAGTCGTCTGAGGCCATTGGCGGCGGAGGAGCCAGTTTGCTAGACGTGTTTGCCCAGCACCCCGGGTGGCTGGCGACCTGCCTGCTGCTGTTTGGACTTGTGGTCGGCAGCTTCCTCAACGTCGTCATTTACCGGCTGCCGCTGATGCTGCAGGCCCAGTGGCGCCGGGACTGCTGTGAACTGCTGGAGCAGCCGGCGCCCGCGGATGAACCTTCCCTGAGTCTTGCCGTCCCCAACTCCCATTGTCCCGCCTGCAAGGCTCCGGTCCGACCCTGGCAGAACATTCCTGTCGTCAGTTACCTGGCCCTGGGCGGCAAGTGCGCCAGCTGCGGGGTGCGCATCTCCCCGCGCTATCCGGTGGTGGAACTGCTGACCGGCCTGCTCACCCTGTGGCTGGGCCTGCACTACGGTCCCGGCCTGCCACTACTGGGCGCGGTGTTGCTGACCTGGGCGCTGATTGCCCTGACCCTGATCGACTACGATACCCAGCTGCTGCCCGACGATATCACCCTGCCCCTGCTCTGGCTGGGGCTGGCCTTCAACCTCGGCGGTACCTTTGTGCCGCTCGCGGATGCGGTGCTCGGGGCCATCGCCGGCTACGGCATTCTCTGGAGCGTGTACTGGTTGTTCAGGCTGCTCACCGGCAAGGAGGGCATGGGCTACGGCGATTTCAAGCTGCTCGCCGCCCTCGGCGCCTGGCTCGGCTGGCAGGTACTGCCCCTGATCATCCTGCTGTCATCCGTGGTCGGCGCGGTAGTGGGCCTGGCGCTGATGGTGATCAAGCGCCGCGGCCGCGAAGTACCGATTCCCTTCGGCCCCTATCTCGCCGCGGCTGGCTGGCTGGGACTGGTGTGGGGAGAACAGATACTCGCCGCCTGGCTGGGGACAACAGCCCTGCAGCCCTGAGGCTGCGCGCTGACAATTGGCATTCAACGACGGCTACGCAATGAACCTGATAATTGGCATCACCGGCGGCATCGGCAGCGGCAAGAGCGCCGTCACTGACCGCTTTGCGCAACGGGATATCACCGTGGTCGACGCAGACCTGGCGGCACGGGTCGTGGTGGAGCCAGGGCGTTCCGCCCTGGAAGCCATCGCCGCCCACTTTGGCGGGGACATCCTGCAGGCAGACGGCAGCCTCGACCGCGCCGCGCTGCGGGCTATCGTCTTCGCCGATCCGGCGCAGCGGCAGTGGCTGGAGCAGTTGACCCACCCGCTGATCGGCGAGGAAATCCGCGCGCAACTGGCGGCCTCGCGCTCACCTTATACCATCCTCAGCTCACCGCTGCTGCTGGAATCCAGCAGCCAGCGCGAACTGGTGGAGCTGGTCGTGGTGGTGGATGTACCGGAGGAAGTCCAGCTCGCCCGCACCATGGACCGGGACGCCAACGACGAAGCCCAGGTGCGGCGCATCATGGCGGCACAGCTAGCGCGCGAGGAGCGGCTGGCGCTGGCGGATATCGTGGTGGACAACAGCGGCCCCCTGGAGGCGCTGGATGACATCGTCGCTGAACTGCACAAGGAGTTTCTGTGGCGGGCCGAGGAGCAGCGGCAGTAAGGGCTTGGCCCGGGTGTCAGCTCAGCCGGCAGTTGCCTGTATTCATTGCCACGCGGTGATGTAACCCCCGGCTTTCAGGCTTAGATGTCATGGCCGGCCGCGGTCGCAGGCCTTCACCGCATGCGATACGGAACCAGCGGAACTGGGCGCAAAGCGAGGGCTGCAGGTACGGCAGGTACAACAGGCCAATCGTGGCGCCAGGCGGTTAACTGACCTCGGCAGGATTGGCGCAGCGATCCGGGGCAGCAGTGACCGGGAGGGAACCTGCCCCTTGTGTTCGAGTTCCCGTGCGCTGGGCGCAGCGCTATCCCCATTGTCTGCCGCAGTCCGTACGATCTCCCGCGTGCGGGGTGGACGAATTTGATGAAACGCGGCCCTTGGGATTTTGCTGGGGCGCGCCTAGAATACTGTGTATCCATACAGTATTGAGGGCTTTGTCATGGGCATGCCGGCGATTGTGGAAGATTGGCCCCGGCGGCTGAACGGGGCGCAGCTGGGGCAGG